>NZ_LOPS01000029.1 GCF_001481295.1 Candidatus Methanomethylophilus sp. 1R26 | reverse complement strand
TTGCCCGCGCCTCCATGATGGATGGATGCACTAAGCTTTCACCGTCTTCCTTCGGCGTCCCTTGTTGTTTCCATTTATGGAAACGGAGCATATTTATTGATTTCCGTTTTCGGAAACTGAATATATTTATAATTTCCATTTCAACAAACGGAAAATATGTGATTTTATTGCCAAATTCGATAAATGGTAAATGACTGACTTGCGCGAACTGATCTCTCGCCCGTGTTCGATTGAGATCTTGATGACCATTGGAGATAACCCTGGCTGCAATCAGTCGGTTATCGTCCGCCCCCCATCCAGGGGTACTAAATTCCGTCGTCTGGAAGATCTTGTTGAGGCGGGCCTGATCTCCGTTAGGACAGAATCAGTTGGGCGCACGGTGAAATTCTACAACTTAACTGAAGACGGGATGCGCTTTTACCGCCTCTGGCGGCAGTTCGAGAGCGGCGGTGATCTGCCGACAGATTACGATACATCTTTGGCACAAGGGGCTGAGGCGAAATGACAATTTCGGGGGAAACAGAATGTCAGCGAAGTTCAAATTGAATCCGGGAGATACGAAGGCTGAATGCAACAGGGGCAGGGCGGCGGTCGGGGCCGTCGTGCTGCTGATTGGGCTGGCCGTGATAATGTACAGCGTGCAGTTCATGGACGTGCGCGGGAGCGACGACGATGCCATACGCTCCTTCATCATCCTGATGCTGGGCATGTTCCTCATGACATGCGGCGTGGGGACGATCCTATCCGCCTTTTACTACACCGCTAACACCATGTACGTGAAGAAGGGGCGCTGCACGATAATGGATGGGGGGATCGCCTGCTCGGGAGGCTGCAAGAGCTGCAGCGTCGCGCTCGTCTACATCGATAAGATGAACGGCGGGAACGAGCCCGAGCCCCGGGAGAGGCCCTGACCGCAGACAGCGGCCATGCGGAGCTGCATGCAGGCAGATCACGATTCGACCGCGGAGAGCGGGGATCCAGCGATCGATCCTGAAACCGAACCGATTTCCGGAGACATCGGGGCTCAAAACCAGGGAAAGTTATCCGATCAAATACTGGCGGAATACGATAATGAGGATGATCGGAACGCCCTTGCAGCCATGATTTCGGAGATGGATAACCAAAACAGCGAAGGAGTATCCAATATAGGGCTCATGGCGCAGAAGTCCGGAATAATGATGGCGTTCATCGCAGTCATTTTCATCGAGGTCCTTTCCTCATACGACTCTTCCCCAACCTGCATCCTGACCTTATTGCTGATAGGTTCCAGCATAATCATTGGAGCTGCCATCGTCCTTTATGCACTGGATATCCCGACGGGGATTCCAGCGGAGGAGATGAACAGCCTGTACTACGAGGGGTCATCCTACTACGAGATCATGCTGGAGATCTACAATGAGAAATACAAAGCGCTCGACGATTCCCTCCACATCATACACACCCTTTCAATAGCCTTAAGATTCCAGGTCTCGTTGTTCATCTTGGGACTGTTGCTGTTCTCGATCACGGAGGTGACCTGATTGTTCGGATGGAGGAAGAGAAAGAAAGACGATGGACTGACCTGGATGGGAAGAAAGCCGCCGGGGTACACGCCGCTCAAAGGCAGATCAGAAAAAGTGATCGAAGAACGGAACAAGCAGCTCCACGATAAAGGAAGATCTGTTTCCCAATCAAACGCGAACAAGAAAAAGAAATGATCTTTGACCTTTTTAGAAGGAAAAGGGCTAGAGAGAATGAAATAAAGGCGCTCCCGCGGACATGGGCGCGCACACCCATGCCTGTTTCGCACGTTAATCCCGAAGGACCCTCGCGGGAGCGATTGATTATCTCTTTCGGCACTATTTACTTCTTCCTCTTGAATTTCTTCAGATATTCGCTAGGCGAGGACAATTTGATTCCGTATTTTCCATCATTGCGAGAGAATTTCTTGTCCATCGTGACGATCCTGTCCACATTCGATTTCTTTGCTTCATCCAGTACTTTGCGATCGTTCCCCTTGACAGACTTGTATCTTTCAATGTCCGTTTTGCTTGAATCTTTCCGGATAACCTTGCTGCGATTCTTTTCTGAAAAATTTCTGAAACGTTTTTTCTCATCTTTGTTCAATCTGCTTGATTTGCTTACCCCAATCTCATCATACACGGTTCCCAATAGAATGAAATGATCGCGATGTTTCATCTTATTGAGCGCTTTTTTCGATACTTTAGACGTTGGCTCTCTTTTCAAAACAGACACAATGATGTTGGTATCGGGCGCAACTCTTTCTTTCTTCGGACGTATCCTTCCCTTCATTTCCTGCGCCCCTTCGCCCTGTGCTCCAGCCATCCGCGGCGCATCGAGGGGTCCTCGGCCAGCCCGTTCGCGTACTCCAGGTACTCGGCGAGCTTCTCCGCGCCGTGCTTCTTGTTCATGTAGACCGCCGCGGTCTCTCCCATGTCGCCTCCGGAGTACCGCTTGAGCTTGTCGGCGATCTGCTTCGCAGAGTATTCGGACATGATCTGCCTGACGAGCTCATCGCGGCGCTCCTCCTCGGCGTACGCCATGGCGTCCCGGTACTCCTCCTCGCGGGAGATCTTGGGGGATCTGCGTACCGGCGGGGCGGTTTTCCTGACCGCGGCCTTCCGGGGAGATCCGCCCCGGCGCCCGATCATGCCCCTCTCGGCCGCCGCGTTCACGGCCTGCTTCCTTCCCAGGCGGAGCCTGGAGATGTTTGTCTGCGTCCAGAGGTCATCGGCCGCCCGGGATGGGTCGTTCTGCTTCGAGAGGAGCTTCACATCCTCCCGGTACATCCTCTCGGCCTCCGCATCGGTCGGGCTGCGCCAGCGCCCGGTCTTCCTGTCCTTCACCGGAACGCTCCAGTAGTAGGGGTCCGCAGTCCCGGACCCATGCTCGCGGACGATCTGCTCCGCTACCGTCTGGCTCTCCTCGATGGACCTGGCATCGGCATCCATGCGCCCCCGGGACCGGAGCACCGACCTGGAAGCCCCCCTGCGCGATCCGTCGTTCCGCCTGAGGGCATGGATGCCCTCGTGGATCACCGTCCTCTCGGTGGCGCGGTACCGGTCGATCTGCATGGTCCTCCCGGAGGTCCTGCCGTCCTCTCTGCCGGCCATCGGGCGGACGTAGACGTCCATCCCCCTGCCGGCCATCTTCTTCAGCTCGTCGGCGGTGAAGTCCCTGTCCAGAGTGTCCCTGACGATCCTCTCCTCGTCCTTCGTGCCGTAGACCGCGATCTTCCGATGGGCGGCCGCCCTGGCCCCTTTGCGGCCTCCGATATTGCGCTTCGGACGGCCCGGGGTATCGATCCCCTCGATATCGTAGCGGTCGGGATGGCGGCTCCATCTGGCGGCCTGCTCGGGCGTGAGGTCCTCCGGGAAGGTCCTGGAGGCCAGCCTGTCGTAGTCGACGGCCGCCGCCCGCTCTCCGCGGGCACGGGCGCGTTTGGCGAGCTCATGAGCGGTCGGAGGCGCCTTCGGAGCTTTGCCGGTCATGGTCGCCTCTTGGACTTCTTCCCCTTCTGGCTCTCGGAGTAGATCTCGTACCCGGCGCGCCCGGCGAGCTTCTCATAGCGCCTGACGGTGGCCAGATACTCCTCGCTGCTTCTATCGACCTTTCCAGGCGGCGTCTTGGCCATGCCGTGCTTGTACATCCAGGCGTACTGGTCGTCGTAGTAGACGGCGCCGAGCCCGCCTTCGATGGTGGCCTTCTCCACCGCGGACCTCTGCTGTGACTGGGGGAGGTCCTTCACCGGGCGGCCGCCCCTCTGGGCGTCCACATCGGCGGCGTAGGCCCTGTTGCGGCTTTCAGTGCTCCCGGAGTACTGGCTCCGAAGGCTGCGCTTCATCGCGTCGACGGCCTTGCGGGAGTCCGTCCTGACGGCCTTCTTCCTGCTCCTGCCTTCGGGCGGACTGTCTCTGTGCGCGAAGACGATGATAAGGCCTGCGCCGCCGCGCTCCTTGCGGATCTGCGTCACGGCGTCATACCGCCTGTTCTGCGCCGCCTGCTTCTCAAGCTTGAGCCTGCGCTTGGCCTCGGCGTCCTTCCTCTTCTGCTCCCTGGCGGATGCCTTCTTCGCTCTCTCGTCCGCACGGTCGGCCGCCGCCTCATCGCTGAGGATCCTCGCCAGCCATCCGCTCTTCTTCTTGGTGCTCTCTGCTGCTGCCATGTTCTCGCTTTCCTTTCTGTTTCTGCTTCCGTCTGCTTTCGGCCCTGATTTTTATTATACGCGCGTGACGCGCGCACGCGCGACCAGCCGTTTTTCACGGCCCGTTTTCCGGAGGATCCTCCGGGGGCGGCCCGTCGCCCATGAGCGACCTGACCTGCCTGATGGCGTTGGCCACGTAGCTCGGTGACTCGCCGAGGTTCTTGGCCATGGCCTTGTTGGTCATCCGGGGGTGCGCCTGCCTGTAGTCCCAAACTCTAATACGGCGCGCCCATGCAGGGTCGCGGCGGGCGCGGCGGATGGTGTCGGGCCCCTTCGGTGTCTCCGGGGCGGCCTGATCGGGCGTCTGCGCGCCATCCGGAGCGTCCCCGGATGGGCCGCCGCCCACATCCGGGCCCGCGTCCTGCTCCTCGTCGTCCGTGAACACGTCCTCGTGCTTCACCATCGGCGGGAGGATTCCCTCGGCGAATGCGAGCGGAAGATCCCGACGCCGCGCGCCTGCGGGAGCGAGGCGATCACCCCGACGGAGGTGTTCTTCGCCGCGTTGTCCCCGCGGCTGATGCGGTCCCAGATCTTCCAGAGGTAGCTCATGTAGACCGGGCCGACGAACTCCTGGATCTTGGCCCGCTCCGTCTTCTCGGAGATGCCCGACTTGAAGACGAGCACATCCGACTGGCGGAAGGCGGGGTCGAGCTCGCCGAAGCGCTGCCATCCCCAGCAGTAGAGGATGACGCCGGGCCTCCCCCGGAGGCGCCCCTCGAAGACGTGCCTGGAGCGGTTGTAGTCGGCCAGGATGTCGGTCTGCTTGAAGACCTGGCGGCTGGACGCCCAGGTCATGGCATCGTCGATGATCAGCAGCTGGACCGGGCTGTCGTCGATCATCCTGATGGCCACACGGATGTCGTCGGTGTAGATGATGTGGACGCGGGACTCCCCGTACCTGTCCCGGACCAGCCCGGCAAGCCATTCGAAGAAGACCGACTTGCCGCATCCCTGGCCGCCCACGACGCACATGCTGGCCTTGACCACCTGCCGCCCCTCGGGGACCGGGAGCAGGAACCTCTTGAGCAGGTCCCTGGTGATATCCCTGGCCGTCCATGACGGGAACATGTCGTCCATGGTGAGGCGGACCTTTGGCTCGTCGCGGGCGAAATGGAGGCGTCCTGAGGCGGCTATCAAAGCGAATCGCCCCCGTCGTCGGTGAAGATCTTGAACGGGTCGATGTCCTCCTCCTCGGAGATCCCGACGCCGGAGACGGCCGCCACGGTGAGGTACTTGTCGCCGCGTATGATCTCGCGGATCTCCGAAAGGCCCTTGACGATGTTGGCATCGTCGAGGTCCTTCTGGCACTCCTGGACCGTGTCGAGGATCTGCTTGTAGATCGGCAGCATGTTGGCCGCGAAGAACATCATCTGCATCCTGCGGACCTCCGGCATGTGGCCGTGGACGTGCCGCCGGGTGTACTCCTGGACGTTGCCGTCGTCATCCAGCCTGATGTCCATCTCGGTCTCCCCGAAGACGAGGTGCCAGTCGTGTTCGTCGATCACCTCCAGCGTCCCGCCGTCGGCGTAGTAGGCGTCGATCTCGGCCTCCATCCTGGAGATGATCTCCCTGACCCAGGCCATGTAGCCAAGGTTGTACTGGTAGGTCGTCTTGTACTCCTCGTACTGGTCGCCGCTATGCACGGCCTTGCGGAGCTCACGATTGAGCTTCAGCCCCGCCTTCGTCGTCTGCTGTGGCATCGTCCACCTCCTTCCTGATCTTCGCCGTCTCCTCCGGCGTGCCCTTTTCCTTATCCTTGGCCTCCTTCGGAGGCTGCGGCCTCCTGGAGAGCATCTCGAACATCCTGTTGACCGGCTTGGCGGCCAGCCTCGCCTGCTCCATCCGGAGCTCCATCTCCATCAGGGCGAGGCCCTGCTGGTTCCGGAGGTTGCGGATCTCGCGGATCAGGCGGTTGTTCTGGTCCTGCATCTCCTCCAGGGACTCCTCGTCCTGCGCGAGCTGGAGCTTGCTGACGGTGCCCGCATAGGCGATCTGGATGTTCGTGACGTAGTGCTTGGCGCTGAACTTCCAGAACAGATGCTGCGGCTCCCACCAGGTGTCGACGGCCTCGGCCACGACCACGCATCTCCGGAAAAGCGGGAACGCGGGGTACTTGACCACGGAGTACCAGTCGTCCTCCAGCGGCACGTTGGCGACGATGTCGTGGCGGACCCCCAGCACCAGGCGGCGGAACAGGGCCTTGTTGCTCTGCTTCTGGAGGTACTGGCGGCCGTCCTCGGTCCAGGTGACCAGGGGGACCATCCTCAGCTCCTTGTTGGCCAGGTCCGTGGTCCAGAGCATCATGTAGGAGGTCCTCCCGACGATCAGGTAGCCGACGATGTAACCGAGGATGAAGGCGGCGTACCAGATGGCATCCACTCCGGTGATGCCGAGGAAGAGGTCCGCGAGGATGAACGCCGCGATGGCCAGCGTCATGAAGTCCAGAGGGTAGATGAACCGGGCCGCCCGCTGGACGCGGGCTCCGACGACGACGCCCGCGAGGGCGACGCCGGCGGCCAGGAGGAGGGAGTAAGCGTCCGTGTTTCACCACCCCAGGATGAAGGTCGCCACGCACGCTCCCAGCGACAGGATGCTCTTGGCCACGTTGCGCTGCCAGAGATGCCAGGCGCAGAGCGCGAGGAGGCTCACCCGGAGGAGGGTCGGACCGTATTCGAGAACCATGTCGATACCGATCGCGCTCATCCGAGGAGCCCCCCGATGCTGAACCCGTCGACGATCCACCCGTTGATCGTGTCCGCGCCCGCTATGCCTACGGCGGCCGCGATGATCCCTATGACGACGAGCTCGGGGCGGCCGTGCGTGATGCCGGTGAAGGCGAGCAGCACTGCCAGGACGATGAACGCGATGATGATCATCTTGGTCCAATCGTCTCCGCCGGCGGGCGGCGTCGGCGTCGGGGAGACGGAGATCTTCTCCGGATCGATATAATCGATCTGCCTGACATCGAGGTCTGCTGAGCTCACCGATTCCCCGCCGTACTCGATCTCGGCGGCGTCGAAGACGTAGCCGGACTGGGAGGTGATCAGGAACGGGCTGTCGGTCGAGCGGCCCCATGCGCTGAGCGTCCCGGTGTACCCGCTGGCCCATACGGCGACGGTCGCGGCCTGGTGCTGGGTGTTGCTGCCGAGCTCGATCCTGTCGTCATTCACGCGGTAGTAGGGGGTGAAGACGGCGTCCTTGGCCACGGTGTTGCCCTGGCCGTCCATGATGTCCCCGCGGATGAACAGGGCGTTGCTGCCGCCCGTCACCTTGTATTCCTTCAGCAGGGAGCCGCCGGTGCTGTTCCAGTAGCCGGCGAGCTCCTGCAGGGACAGCACGGCCATGATCCTCTCTGCGAAGCGGTCATCCCGATATCCTCGTACTCGTTGGGGACCGAGAGGGTTGTCAGGTAGGCGCTGGCCGAGCCTGCGTCCGTGAATATCTGCCATACGGCCCATGCCGAGCCGTCGGCCTGGCCCATCGTGGAGGCGACCGCGGACATCAGGCCGTGGCGGCGCTCCAGCTCGCCTGTCATGCTGACGGTGAGCGCATCCCCGCCGGCCGCCTTGATGGAGATCCCGATGCGTCATAGGATGTCCCGCCCACCGAGACCTTGCCGGAGGACGGATCGTACAGGGCGAGCCTCTGCGCCCCGCCCGCCGACATGATGATGCCCGGTACCACGGACGCGGAGTCGGGAGCGATCACGGGGAGCATCCTGTCGGATACGTATGTGGCCCCCGCCGCCAGGGTGTAGATGCCCTCGGGGACCTCCTTCTGCGTGCCGGACGGGAGCGTGACGATCCCTTCCGGGCCTGCCGCGGTGGAGTTCCCGCCGAAGCACTCCAGGTATCCCCCGGCGCCGACATAGACCTCCTGGCCCTCGGATGCCGATGCGGGAACGGCCGCCGCCCAGACCTCGGTGCCGGACCAGGACGATCCGGAGCCGAGGGAATCGGGGCCGTAGACCCACGAGGTGACGATCTTCTCGTTGTAGGTCGGGTCCTCGACCCATGCCGCGATGTTGCCGGCGATCGCGCTGTAGATGGCGTTCGGTTCGGCGACGGCATTGGCCAGCATCATCGCGCTGGACGAGTAGATCCCGGACTGGGCCATGACATTCTGTGGCGAGTATTCCTCACCCTCCGCCCAGAGGACCGAGGCCGCCAGTTCGGCCTCGCGGATCCAGTGCTCGGAGGTCAGGGACCATATCTGGGAGTAGTTGGAGAGCGAGTTGGTGTAACTGGCCGTTGCCGTTTCGACGATCGAGTAGATCCTGTTGGCCTCCCCTGTGCGGAGAGCATCGCGGAACTCGTCCTGCTTGTCTTCCAGATGTTTCATGATCGCATAGGTCGCGGCTCCGCTGGCGCACGCGCCGAGGACGAATCCTACTGCGAATATCGCCGTAGCCGATATCGTGACCGGATCGGCGTCGCTGTCATCGGCCTCCCGGTCGTCGAGCGCCGGGAGGGCGCAGCAGAGCGCCGCGGCCATAAGGACGGCGGCCATCGCGGCCGCGCTGCATTTCCTGTGTTCCATTTCATATCACCCACATGAGCGCGGCAGCGGCCGCGAGCGCGATCGTCAGGCCCAGGACGGAGGGGCTGCGCGTGTAGATGTACCCGACAGCTGCGAGAACGGCGCATATGGCGGCAGCGGCCGCCCAAAGGGTCATGTCGGCATCCGAGCTGTCCGACCAGTGCGCGTAGAGGGTCAGGTCGCCGGTCACGGCGCCCCATTCGTACTCGTTCTCGCCTGCCTTATCGGTGCTCAGGGAGACGGTCTTCCCGGCCCTGGCGAGGTCCTTCAGGACCGCGCTCTTGGACAGCTCCCCGCCGGAGGCCACCTTGTAGGCCTTGTAGACGGTGCCGCCGTCCATGACGGTCACTGTGAAGTCGGCCGCTGCGGACGATGACACGGACCACGGGGCGGAGATCTTCTGGCCGGTGCTGAGGGTGACAGTGAGGGTGCCGGAGGACCCGGCCGCCATGGCCTTTGTCGTCTGGCGGTAGAACGCCTGCGCGGGGGACCCGTCGCCCCAGAGGATCTGCGCATACCCTGTGCCGGGGGCGCTCTGATCGATGGAGACGCCCACGGTCAGGCCTTCGACGGAGACCTGGATCGCTCTCTGCCATATCGCGCGGAGGAAAACGTCGGAGGTTATCGGGGTGCTGAAATCGAAGAGGCCGGCGGAACCGCCGAGCTGCTGCCATCCCTTGAACAGGTACCCGTCGAGCGTCGGGTCCGCCGGCTTCGAGGCCAGGGAGCCGTTCGGGACGGACTGCGGAGGAACGGTCCCCCTGCCGCCGTTGAGGAGGAATGACACGGTGTGCGTGTCGGATGCCGCGGCGGCCGTCCAGACGGCATACACGGAGGAGGGGGAGGAGCCGACGGTATAGGCCGCCCCCCTGTCATAGGCGTCCCCGGACCCGTCGGCCTCCGTGTTCCATCCGCGGAAGGTGTAACCGGCCTTGGTCAGGCCGACGGCCGGGAGCGCGATCTTGGTCCCTGCGGGAGCGGATACGGACCCGGGGCCTCCCGCGGTGCCGCCGTTGGGGCCGAACGTGACCTTGACGAGGCCGGCGGAATCGGGCGCCCAGACGGCGGACATGGAGTTGGACGGCGTCGCGGCGGCGACCGGCAGCTGGTAGCCGGGGGCGTACACCGCCCCCGAAGGCTCGTTGGAGTAGCGCCATCCGATCAGCGTGTGGCCGGGCATCGTGTACCCGGAAGCGGGAAGCGTGACGACGCCGCCGGACTGGACGATATACGCCTGTGCTCCGGAGGCGGAGATGCCCCCTGCGGCGTCGAAGACCAGGACCCCCTGGTCCGGCGCGTAGTAGGCGGTCATGACCGCATCCCTGTCGGTGAAGGTGTAGACCGCAGATAGGGGATAGTAGACCGTCTGCCCGGAGATCTGCGTGCTCCAGGCCGCCAGGGTGCTCCCGGCCTTGGTGAACCCGGAGGCCGGGAGAACCGTGCAGGTCCCCTCGGCCCGCGGGGCACCGAGTAGCTGCCGGATCCGGAACCGGCGCTGAAGGTGAGCGCATGCGTCGAGTCCGATGACGCTTTGACGGTGACCGTCCACCAGATGGAGAATTTGCCGGTATGCTCATCATGCACCTGCACCAGCCATACCCCAGGACCGGTCGGGGAGCCTCTGAAGCTGACCTTGTTCCAGCTCTCGGAGTGCGTCATGGTCATCCAGTCCGGCATGCTGTCCACGGCGAGGCCGTGGGAGTAGCTCAGGGCCTCCGCCATGGCGGCCCACATTCCCGGGTTGCCTCCGGAGTACGTGCCCTTGCTGATGGGCTCGTAGTTCCATGTGGCGTCGGCGGTCCCGGACGCCGGGGCGTTGGGATCGGACTGCAGATAGTCGTAGTCCTCCGGCTCCGACCACACTGCCCAGAGGTTGGTGTCCGCCGTTATCTTCAGGGATTGGCCGGCGGAATATGCTGCAGATCCCCCGCTGGATGCGGAGTATCCCGCCAGATAGTACTTGCCGCTGTCCGCGGCGAAGGCCGACGTCGGGAGCTCCACCGAGTTCCCGGCCAGCACCTTCCATGTAAGGGCGTTGCCGGTCCCGTGGGGTCCCGGGTTGATCGTCACGGTGCAGATCGCTGGCGAGGAGCCTGCATCGGCGTCGCTGCCATCCCAGCCGTCGGCCGCGGCGGCGGCCCCTATGACCGCCAGGAGCATCGCGGCGGCGAGGATCCCCATACGGGCGCCGCTGTGCAGGCATGATGCGCGGCAGGCAGAAGGCACGGATCATCCCTCATAGGCGAAGCGCCCGCGGACGGCGTGCTGACGAACGTCAGAGCGGAGACCACGGTGATCGTGAACTCATCGGACTGGCCCCCATAGTGCGCCGTCGCCTTGTAGGGCCCGGGGGCCGAGGGCGCCGTGCCGTAGATCCTCCCGTCGGAGGATACATGCAGCCAGTCCTGCCCGGTGACGGTGATTCCGGGGACGCCGGTGCTGATGGAGACCGATCCGCCGGCGGCGACCGACTGATCAGGGACGGCGAGTGCTGCCTTCACATCCATGATAATGACGCGCTGATCGACCCCGTCGCCATCATCGGATGTCACACTCACTGTGATTTTTGCAACATACAGTCCGGCCGCCGTTGGTGTTCCGGAGACGGTGAGGTCATAGTCATCATGGCTCATCGACATCCCCGGAGCCAGTCTGCCCTCATCGAGTGTTGCGCCCGCGACATAGATGGGATAGCCTGGGTCGCCGGCACGGACGGCAATATCCATCGGCTTGCCGACTGCGCCCCGGTAGTAATCGGCATCAGCACCGCCGGATGATGTATAGTCGGAATTAACGCAGATTGTGTGTGATCTCGAGTACTCTGTGCCGTTGACCGTCCTCTTCATCATCACGGTGTAACTGCCATCGGCGACAGTCTGATCGCAAGTGATGTGCACCTTGCTCTGATTAGTGCCTGTGACTGAGAATCCCTTCGGGAGAGAGTAGGTGTAATCACCCAGCGTTCCGCTGTCGTATATGCCCATGACGGTTGCGACCTCTCCCCTTTGCAGTGCATAAACCTTGGATTCTGTGATAACTGATGCATCACTGTCATTGGCCTCGGCTACCGCGGCCGCGGCGCCGAAGGCCGCGAAGGCCATCAGCAGGACGGCCGCGAAGGCCGTCCACGTGCTGCGGGCGTTTCTGTTCCCGTTCACCATGCGATCACCCCGAAGTGGATGAGCGCGGCAAGCGCGATCATCGCGATGCCGGCGATGATGACGGCGGGGTGGCGAACGAACGCGAAGGCGATGATGGCCACGACCCCTGCGAAGAAGAGCCCGATGACGGCCCAGTCGGAGGAATCCTCGGGGTGCGTGACGTCGGTGTAGCTCGCGTAGAGGGCAAGGTCGGCCGTGACTGCGGTCCCGAAGTCGAATTTGTCCTTGAGGTCCTTGTCCGTGTAGACTCCGGACAGGACCTTGCCGTCCTTGGCCAGGTCCTTCAGGACCTCGGATTCTGAGATCTTGGACCCGTCTGCGACTGTGTAGTCTTGAGGACGTTCCCGTCGCGGTCCATGACCGTCACGGTATGGGACCCGGCCTCGGAGGTTTCCCCGCTGGTCCACTTGGCGTAGTACGTGACGGCCTTCTTCACGCCCTGGCTCCAATCGACGGCCTGGGTGAGGGCCTTGTCGGCGTACCATCCGGCGAACTCTGCCCCTTCCTTCGTCGGGGCCTCGGGCGCGGAGACGATCTGCCCGAAGGAGGTGCACTTGATGGTCTCGACGGCGGACCCGCCGTTGCTGTCGAAGGCGATCGTCGGGTATCCCATGACCTCGATCCTGAAGGTCATCTCGTCGGTGCCGAGGGGGTTCTTCACGGTCTGCTTGCCGTAGTAGGTGCCGGTCTTCGCGTACTCGTGGAGGGGGTTCCATTCGGTGCTGTGCTCGGTGCCGTCTCCGAAGTCCCATTCGATGCTCTGCGCATCCTTGCCGGAGAAGACGAACTGGATCCTCATGCTCCATTTCTGTCCGAGATCGGTGTCGTAGGTCTCGGCATCGGCGTCCGCGTCATCGGACGGGAGGAACGCCGCCATCGCGGCGGCGGCCATGATGACGGCCGCCAGCGCCGCGAAGCTCTTGATGTTGATCGTTCTGTTCATTTCCATTCCTTTTTCTTGTCGATTTTTTTTCTTAATCAGGCCTCGTAAGCGATCACGCCGGACGACGGGAGAGAGGTGAAGACGAGCTGCGAGATGATGCTGCAGCTGACGGTCTTGGTCACCGACTGGCCCCCAGGCGTCGTGTGAGTAATGGTCAGATTGAATATCGCGGGCGAGCTCCCGGAGACCGAGAGCACGCCGGCGGAAGAGATGCTGACGGTGGTCCCGGCGGGAGCTCCGGAGACGGCCCAGGCCCCTCCGACGTGGAGGTGTAGGTCTGCGTGGCAGCGGTGCCGACGGTCGTACCGAGGGATGCGTCGCCGCTGATTGCAGCGGACGCCTCCTTGGTGATCGCGAGCGTCTTCGTCGCGGTCTGGCCGTAGGCGGTCTTGGCGGTGACGGTCACGGATCCTGCGGATGCGCCATCGGTGACGGTGACGGTGCCGGAGGAGAAGGAGGCACCTACGACCAATCTGGCCGACCAGGTGATATCGGAGGTCCCAGATGTCGCGGTGAAGACCGCGGTCTTGTCGGGAGCCCCCGGATAGGTGATCAGAGACGAGGGCCCGTTCAGGGACAGAACGGGCTCGGACCTGACGGTGATCTGCTTGGTGGCGGTCTGCGCCGGTCCGCTGTGAGAGGTCCCGGTGATGGTGACGGTTGTCGACTGGTAGGCGGTGGAGCTTCCAGAGATCACCCCAGTGGAGGAGTTGAGGGAGAATCCGGTCGGAATGGTGCCGGAGGTGACCGCCCATGTGACCCCGATGTCGGATCCGTTGGAGATGGCAGTGGAGCTCACAGTGTTGCCGTGCGAGGTGATCGTCTGGGCGGAGCCGCCGACGATCTTGGAATAGACGGTGAACGTTACGATGAGGTCCTTGGACTGGCCTGCGGCGGTCGCAGTGAGGGAGACGGTCTGCGATCCGAGAGCGGTCGGGGTCCCGGTGACCTTGCCGTTGGAGAGGGTGAGCCCTGCAGGCAGAGTGGTGCCGGACTTGACAGCCCAGGTGACGGTCCCCATGCTGGAGGTTCCGGAGGGCGTGAAGTTGATGCTGGCACCTTTGATGATATCGTTGATTGACCCGGATACAGAGAGCCCGGAGACGACATTGATCCTGATGTGCTGATAGGCGGTCTGCGTGACGCCGCCGGTAGAGGTTGATGCTTTGAGGACCACATCGTAGGATCCGGAGGTGATACCGTCCTTGACGGTCACGGTGAGAGTGTTGCCGGACATGGACGCGGCCAGGCCCGTGCTTTCGTATTTTTCAATTGTAGTGGTAACCGAGAGGTCCGACGGATAGCTGGGCGTGTACGTGTAAGAGAATCCAGGAGCGAGATTCACTTGGTAGATCGTCCCGTAATCCTGCGCGTAGGTTGCGTCCGAATCCTCGGAGAGGTGGTCGGCGGCCACTGCCGCGATGCTCGCGAGAGCAAGCGCGGCGATGACTGCGATGATGACAGATCTGTGTCTCATTGAAAAATGGACGCATCGAGAGCATATGAATGGGGAGAAGTGATGCAAAAAGAAAGACTTAAATAGAATATCAAAAAGATTTTGTA
>NZ_LOPS01000028.1 GCF_001481295.1 Candidatus Methanomethylophilus sp. 1R26 | reverse complement strand
AAAAAAAAAAAATCTTCACTCTCCCAATTCAAATGCTAATCCGAGAGGTTCGTCAAAAACAGTCCGCCGAACGATCCTTTCCTAATGCATATACAGAACCGAATTTCTTCAAATGCAGGAATCGTATTTCTACAAATATCGGATTAAAAAATCTTCAAATGACGTATTATATTAATATCTCTGATTCTATTGCAATCTTATGGGCGAGGAGGCATTCACATACAGGCCGCGCATAGTGGATCCTGTTCTGAAAAGGAAGCTCAGGGGCAAAGGGGCGGTGCTGATAGAAGGTCCCAAATGGTGCGGCAAGACCACCACTGCGGAGCAGGTCTCCGGCAGCATACTCTCGGTGGACGATCCTCGCACCGTCGATGCAAACAGGACCCTGTCCGAGATAGATCCCGAAAAACTCCTCGAGGGAAAACAACCCAGGCTCCTGGACGAATGGCAGGTTGCCCCGAAACTGTGGGATGCTGTCAGGCATCATGTGGACCATCATAAAGGCCAAGGGCAGTTCATCCTCACAGGTTCGTCAGTGCCTGCCGACACATCCGAGATGGTCCACTCCGGGACCGGAAGGTTCGGATGGCTGGTAATGCGCCCGATGACCCTCTTCGAATCAGGCGATTCCACAGGAGAAGTGAGCCTTAGATCCGTATTCGAGACATCCCAGGCATCCGGACGTTCAGATCTGGATCTTGACAAACTCGCGTTCCTCATATGCAGAGGCGGCTGGCCGGAATCGGTCGATATGGATGAAGATACGGCACTGGACCAGGCGTTCGATTACATCGATGCGGTGATCAGATCGGACATGTCGCGTGTAGATAATATCAGAAGGGACCCACAGAAAGTCAGGGGCCTGCTGCGCTCATTTGCCAGAAACCAAGGGAGTCAGGTATCGCTATCATCCATATCGGCTGATATTTCCTCCAGCGAGACAGCAGGTGTTTCCGAGGAAACTGTGTCTGAGTACCTGCAGGCGCTCAGGAAACTGTATGTGGTAGAGGACATGAAAGCATGGAATCCCAACCTGCGCTCGAAGACCGCCGTGAGGACATCAGATACAAGATACTTCATCGACCCGTCCCTGGCGGCGGCCTCGCTCAGGATCGGCCCGAAAGACCTAATCGGCGACATTAGGACCATGGGCTTCTTCTTCGAGGCACTTGCAGTGAGGGACCTCAGGGTCTACGCCGAATCGCTGGACGGCGATGTTTACCATTACCGGGACAATCTGGACAACGAATGCGACGCCGTCATCCATCTGAGGAACGGGAAATACGCCCTTCTGGAAGTGAAACTGGGCGGCGAGACGCTGATAAACGAAGGCGCGGAGACGCTGAAAAAGGTCCTCAGGAGGATAGATACCGATAAAATGGGGGAGCCTTCGTTCATGGCGGTCATCACCGGCACGGAACGTTACGCCTACCGGCGCGATGACGGCATACTTGTAATTCCCTTAGGGGCCCTGAAGAACCGACGGCACCGGACAGTAGAGGCCTGAAAGAGAAAAGAGGATCCCCCAGACGCACATCGTCGCATCGATCGTCTGGAATATCCGGCCCCGACCTGCTGATTACAAGTACTGCATCGGCATAGCAGAGCCCATGGCCGAGATCGAGATCATCGGGAAGGACAGGGCAGAGGAGCTGCATGAGTTCGCCCATCCCATCTGGACAGAAGTGTTCGGACCGATGATCGCCGGCGGCGAGGCCGAGACCGAGCGCATTTTCGAGTCCTGGCAGTCGGCGGACAGCATCCGCCGGGCCATGGACGACGGCTTCGTCTACGGCTACCTCATCGACGGGGGCAGGAAGGCTGGGTACCTCGCGGCCCGCGTCGAGGGGGAGAAGCTCTTCATCAGCAAATGCTACCTCGTGAAGGACGAGCGCGGGAAGGGCCTGGGCTCCGAGATGATCGGGAAGATGCTGGAATACGGGAAGGAGCACGGCTGCACCTCCGCCTACCTGCACGTGAACACCAGGAACCTCCGGGCGATAGACGCCTACGAGAGGAACGAGTTCCGGAAGCAGTACCGCGAGATCTCCTACCTGGGCGACGGGTTCTCGACCGACGATTACATCATGTCCAGGGAGATCCGATGTTCATACCGACCGTGCCCGAGGAGGTCAGGGCGCGGGGATGGGATTCCCTCGATGTCATCATCGTCTCCGGCGACACCTACATCGATTCGCCGTACAACGGAGCGGCCATCATCGGCCACTGGCTGATAGACAACGGGTTCAGGATCGGGATCATCTGCCAGCCGTCGGTCTCAGACGGGGAGGACATAACCCGCCTGGGGATGCCCGAGCTGTTCTGGTCCGTGACCTCGGGCTGCGTCGACTCCATGGTGGCCAACTACAGCCCGTCCGGGAAGTTCCGGAAGGAGGACGACTTCACCCCCGGCGGCGCCAACGACAGGCGCCCCGACCGTGCCTGCATCGCGTACTCCAACCTGATCCGCCGGTACGCCAAGGGGAAGCCGATAGTCCTGGGCGGCATCGAGGCCAGCCTTAGGAGGACGGTCCACTACGATTTCTGGTCGGATTCCCTGCGCCGGAGCATCCTCTTCGACGCCAAGGCTGACGCGATCACCTACGGGATGGCGGAGCTGTCGAACCTGGAGCTCGCGGAATGCATGAGGGACGGGCGGGACTGGAGCAATGCGAAGGGCATATGCAGGATCGGCAGGGAGGCCCCCGACGGGTACATCGAGATGCCGTCCTACGAGGAATGCGCCGCCGACAGGGCGAGGTTCGCGGACGCCTTCCGCATCTTCTACCATAACTGCGACCCTGTCACCGCCGCAGGCCTCGTTCAGAGGCACGGCGACCGCTTCCTGGTCCAGAACCCTCCGCAGCGCTGCCTCACGCCGGAGGAGCTCGACAGGGTCTACATGCTGGACTACGAGTACGCCGTACATCCGCTCTATGCCAAAAACGGCAAGGTCAGGGCGATGGACACCATCAAGAACTCCATCACCACCCACCGCGGATGCTACGGGGAATGCTCGTTCTGCGCCATAGCCGCACATCAGGGCCGGAGGGTGGTCTCCCGCACCGCCGATTCCGTCGTCGCGGAGGCGGAGAGGATAGCATCGATGCCGGGGTTCAACGGCATCATCTACGATGTCGGCGGGCCTACGGCCAACATGTACGGCATCGAATGCCCCCGGAAAGCCTCGAAAGGCGCCTGCCCTGACAGGAAGTGCCTCTACCCCAGGCCCTGCCCCTCGCTGAGCATAGACCATTCCGCTCAGATAGAACTCCTGGACCGCATCAAGGCCGTGCCCGGGGTGAAGAAGGTGTTCGTCACCTCCGGCATACGCTTCGACATGGCCGTCGCCGACGAGGATCACGGGCAGGAATACGTGGACTGCATCGTGAAGGACCATGTCTCCGGGCAGCTGAAGATCGCCCCGGAGCACATCTCGGCCGAGGTGCTGTCGCGCATGGGGAAGCCCGGGCCGAACGTCCTGCTGGACTTCAAGGACATGTTCGATGCTTCCAACCGCCGCCAGGGGAAGGACCAGTTCCTGACCTACTACTTCATGGCCGCCCATCCGGGCTGCGGGCAGAGGGACATGGAGGAGCTGGCGGATTTCGTGCACCGGGAACTGAGGACCAACCCGGAGCAGGTGCAGGTCTTCACCCCTACGCCGTCCACGGTCTCCACCCTCATGTACTGCACCGGGAAGGACATGGACGGGCGCAGGGTATGGTCGGAGCACGTCCCGGGCCTGAAGCAGAAGCAGAAGCAGACCGTCGTGCCTCCTTCGGAGAGGCACGGGGACGCGAAGAACGGCAGGAACAGGCCGGGCAGGCGCTGACTTCGCCCCTGAGAAAATCCTCTGCTTTTGCAAAGGTATCTGTACGGAAGAACCCGTCGGGGACTGCGATATGGACCCTGAAGTGTTCAAGGCGCTCTCCGACGGGAACCGCCTGAAGATACTCGAGATGCTGACGGGCGGGGAGACCTGCGCCTGCAGGATCTTGGAGACCCTCAGCATAACTCAGCCCACGCTGTCCCATCACATGAAGGTCCTCCAGGAATGCGGACTGGTCACCGTCAGGAGGTCCGGCAGGTGGTCGTACTACACCCTAAGCCAGGAGAAACTGGCCGAGATCATCGATTATTTCGTTTCCCTGCGCGGCGATGGGCATTCCGTGACATGCGGAGAGGGGGAATGCTGCAGGTCCTCCGAAAAAGATTGATAACCATCTATATAGTTGGTCATCTATGTGTAGTGCATGGAGAACAGCAGCCGCCCGAGCGGAGAAACGGTCAAGAAAGGCGTCCGCGAATATTACGGAAAGGAACTGAAAAGAAGCAGCGACCTGAAGACCGGAGCATGCAAGTGCTCCGGGAACATGAGCGATGAGGTCAAGGAAGCATTGGCCCTCGTGGATGATGAGATCATCGAAAGGTCCTACGGATGCGGGTCGCCCATACCTCCGCTTCTGGAGGGAAAGACAGTTCTGGACCTCGGATGCGGCACCGGAAAGGACGTCTACATCGCGTCCAAGCTCGTGGGCGGATCCGGCAGCGTCATCGGGGTGGACATGACCCCGGAGCAGCTCGAAGTGGCGAAGAGGCACGAGGCCAGATGGCGAGGTTCGGCTACAGGAAGTCCAACGTCAGATTCCTGCAGGGCTACATCGAGGACCTCAAATCCCTCGGCATCGGCGACGGCACGGTGGATGTCGTCATCTCGAACTGCGTGATCAACCTGTCCCCTGACAAGGAGAAGGTATTCTCCGAGATCTACAGGGTGCTGAAGAAGGGCGGGGAGCTGTACTTCTCCGATGTCTTCGCCGACAGGCGCGTCCCCGATTCCGTGTACGCTGACCCGGTGGTCCGCAGCGAATGCCTCGGAGGCGCCATGTACGACGGTGATTTCCGCAGGCTCATGGCCAAGGTGGGCTTCGCAGACTTCAGGTACACCGCTTCTTCGCCGGTGACCGTGGACGACCCCGCGATTAAGGCAGCGATCGGAGACGCCGCGTTCACTTCCAGGACCGTCAGGGCGTTCAAGGTGGACGGCCTGGAGGACGCCTGCGAGGACTACGGGCAGATGGCCGCCTATATGGGGAACATCCCAGGATATCCCGACTTATTCGACCTCGACGACCACCACCGCTTCCGCAGGGGGATATGGAAGAAGGTCTGCGGCAACACCGCCGCCATGATCTCCGGCTCAAGGTACAGCTCGGCCTTCGCCGTTAAAGGCGACAGGAGCGTCCATTACGGGAGTTTCGACTGCAGCAGCGATGACGTGCCGGATCCCTGCGGGTCCGGATGCTGTTGCTGCAGGTGAAGCTCCGCCTTTCTGTCTCCCTTCCTCCATCAGAACCGTAAGTGAGAACGAGCTCAGATCTCAGCAAATGGATCCAGCCGTCCTGTTCCGGTATTCCGGATGGAGGAAACGGACCATGAAAATGAAGAAAAGGGCCGGAACTGATCAGGATGCGGCCTTTTATGGCCGCATCGCTGGTGCATCCAGCGGTCCCCAGTCGATCTCATGCTCAGGTCCTTGGGGCGTTTTCCACATCCTTCCCTGCCCGCGATCATGCGCTCCGCCGCGCAGAAGTCCGCCTGCTCCTTGATGAAGCAGGCCGTCGTGCCCAGGGACAGCGGACCTTTTGCCCGCAGAGGCAGAATGAAGAGGCGTTAATTTCGGATACGGTCATTTCCCCTGTCTCTTCTTCTTTTTCCTGGCTTCCCTCTCCAGCCTGCCGGGCTTGACCACTGAGTCAGCGTACACCGGCGTGAAGCCGCGGAATATGTCGGTCGTCTTCAGCTTCTCCTCGACCTGGGCGCAGATCTCCGGATAGCTGCGCTCCGATTCCCCCGGTTCGAAGCCGAACTTCTCATCTATCTCGCTGAATGTCTCCGGCCTCTCATCATGGGTGTATATGCGCGCTTCAGCGAAACTGAGGCCTCCCCTCTCCTGAAGCAGCCAGACACGGGCGGCATAGCGGATGAAGCGGAACTCCCTGACCGACGTGATGCCGTTCCGGCCTATGCGGTGGTCATTGAAGAAGTTCTCATCGTAGAGATCTCCGCGCCGCGGTCCGGATCCTCCCTGCCTGCCGTCTTTGGAACGATTCATGATGACCGCGTTCAGAATAGGGAGGGGGGAACGCCGTGCTCGTCTTCAAGTTCAATATCGACGAGGGGCGCCCTATACGGCCCGAATACACCGTAACGTTTTCTCGGAAGCCTGTAGATGAGCCTTTGACGCTGCCTGTTGTATTGTTCCAGGGTCATGTCGTATTTTCTTTCGATTTCATCGTCGCTCTCCCTTCTGTCCCACGAGAGGAACATGCAGGCCTCTTTGAACGTGAAGCCGAATCTGTCCTGAAGGATGTACAGATCGGCAGCGTATATGTTCTGCATGCACATCGTCAGTTCCAGTGTCGCTCCCGGACGGTCCATCGAGCATTTCAGCACCATTTCTCAGCCTCGGTTCATTTCATTATTATATTCTCTCAGTAGGTAGGTCCCAGTTGCATTCGATTCAAGACTGTCATGATGATTTATAGCATCGGGGCCGCAGGAAACACCTGTAGTTTGCTGCACTTCTGCATTTCAGCGGAGATCAATCGCGCATTCAATCATCATCGCGGTCATACTTCCCCAGGTTTCTTAATTTCAATATTCTGCCGAAAATGCTTTTCGCACTCTCTCCGCCTGTTTCAATTTTTGATATTTTCGTGTTTTCGAAATTTTTCTTCAACGGCTCTGAATGCTTTCATGCCAACAACTGGCTCACCGTATTTCGCATGAGCGCTTGTTCTTAACATTTTCCTGTCCTTGCGATACGTCTCCCTGCCGAAATCTTCAGTAGAATCAACATCGAACTCCGACAGTATTTTATCTCTTTTTTCCGGATGAGCAGCAATCCTCTTTTTCGTCTGAGTTTCCAAATGGTCGTAATACGTGTATGGATAATCCTTCTGCCCTTTACGGCAGCGCATGGCTGTTTCTGCTACCGTTGCAGCCTCTTCAGCCAACATTACCTTATTCATGTCTAAAGAAGAATCTTCATGGTCGTGGAATATACCTTTTTCGTCCGTAGGATATGCTGTCTTCGAATATCCTCTGCGACGCCAGTCCACTACCCTTGAATGGTGAACAAATTCATGAATGATGGTGTACTCGCTGGCATTCTTCCTTAGCTCTATTTCGGCCTTGAACAGCTCATTTTTATCATCGAGGGATTTCCGGCCATAATCGCCTTTTTTCTCTCCCTGACCTTTGAATGTTTTGGGCCTGATCGAAGGTTTTCCTTTATCATCAAAGGTCATGATTTCGAAAGCCGAGAAATTGTCGGTGACCACGTCTGTGACCCTTTTCCTCATTTTCCTGTCGCAGCGGAATTGCACCGTTCTTTCCAGCACCTGCTCTCTCGCTTTCTTATCGACGGCGTCCGCGGTATCTTTCATCGCTCCCGGTATCAAAGACAAGTACGGATGGGCCTGTCTGAATCTTTTCATCTTGTCAGGAGAAGCGAAACGGCCGTCGGATGTGCGCGGCTGATACCTGCAATGCTCAGCACTCGATTTTTTACACTCATACTCGGATGGGCCCGGTTCTTTTTCGAAGAGGCATTCGGTCTGACGCTTTTCCGACCATTCCTGAGATGAGTGTTTCCCATGCGGATAAAATCGCATTGCCGGGGATATAATGATATGTGAGAGAAAAGGGATGAAACGGGTTTGTGGGGCTCGGATGTGAGTTCGGGTCCCGAAGGAGATGATTCTCCGACGGGGAATCACTCTTTCTTTGCATCCTTGGCGTCGGTCTTAGGGGCCTTCGTCTTCTTGCCGCACTTGAACGACATGAATGATGCATTCCTCGCCCGAGTATTTACGTACTCGATTCATACCATGAACGGAGCGGGTCGGAAAATCCGCGCTCTCTGTAAATACCAGATACCTCGGAAAATCAGGATTTTAATGCAAAACAGGCAGAAACTGATCGTTTTTCCGGAAAATAAGTGGTTTTCGGGGCCCCGTGCAGGGACCCCGAGGGAGTTCAGTGGAACATTCCCTTGGCATGCCTGGCGGTGAAGTCCTTCATGATCTCAGAGATCTTGATGCCCTGGGGACAGACCTTCTCGCACCTGTGGCAGGCGATGCACTCGGTGGGCTTGACCGCAAGCGCCTCGTAGCCCATGAAGGCGATGAAACCGCCGTTCGTCAATTTGTCCTCGTTGTAGAGCCTCAGGACCTCGGGGATCATGATGTGCTTGGGGCAGTGGGTGATGCAGTACTTGCAGGCGGTGCAGGGCACGGTGCCCACGGAGGCCATCTCGTCCGCGACATGCTGGAGGGCGGCCAGCTGGGGCTCGGTGAGGGGCTCGTTCTTCTCGAACAGGGCGATCTTGTCCTTCATCTGCTGCATCTCGGTCATGCCGGTGAGCACGGTGACGACCTGGGGGATGGACTGCAGGAATCTGAAGCACCATCGACGGGGGTCTCCCCGGGCTTGGCGGCCTCGAGCTCCTTCATGTATTTGTCATCGATCTTCGCCAGGGAGCCTCCGCGCAGAGGCTCCATGACCCATATGGGAAGATTATGCTCGGTCGCATAGTCGACCTTCTTCTTGCCTTCCTGGAACATCCAGTCGAGGTAGTTGATCTGCAGCTGGACGAACTCCATGTCCTTGCCGTAGGCCTCCACGAACCTCTTCAGGTTGTCGAAATTGGAGTGGCAGGAGAACCCGAGATGCCTGATCTTCCCCTGTTTCCTCATCTCGATCAGGAACGCGACGTCCCCGTACTTGGGGTCGAGGTACTGCTCGATGTTGGTCTCGCAGACGTTGTGGACGAGGTAGTAGTCGAAGTACTCCGCGCCGGTCTTCTCGAGCTGCTTCTGGAAGATCTCCTTGGCGTGCCCCATGTTGGCCACGTCGTATCCGGGGAACTTGTCGGCGAGGAAGTAGCTGTCCCTCGGGTATTTGGAGAGCGCCTTGCCCATGACGGTCTCGGAGTTGCCGCCGTGGTAGCCCCATGCGGTATCGTAGTAGTTTATCCCCTCTTTCATCGCCTCGTCGACGAGCGCGTCGACCTTCTCCTGAATGGGTTTCGAATCGTCGCCGTCCGCGACCGGAAGGCGCATCGCGCCGAATGCGAGCTTGGAGATCCTGTCCCCTTTGAAATCGGAATATATCATTCTCAAACCTCCGTCCGAGGACCTTCTCTTTCTCCGGGCCGTTTTCAATAGGCGTTAATTTTCTTAACGCCGTGAACATGTGTTTGCAGACCTGTCCGGGCCCGGATGGGGATGGGTTCCTGCTGACATTGTGTTATTATTAAGAATTATTATTAAAATGATTTGCAGATGCCGAAGGCATGGTAAGTACGGACGATGAGCGCCTGCTGCAGATGGCCGCCGCCGAAGGGGCGAAAACAGGCACGGAAGTGGTGTCCGCAGAGTTCCGTCCGTTCAAGCAATTCTCTTTCAAATGGTCGCACGGCGGATCGGTCATCGAGGTCTCGGATTACTGCGATTCGGCCCCGGACGCCGCTCTCGCCGATCTTCTGCAATATATACTCGCTTACGCGCGCTGACGGAGAGGGGGGACCGCGAGGGGGCCGGCGACCTCGCCATGGGCCCGGACTATGTTGCATATTTCAATTCAGACCGGTTCCTGCAGGAGAAGCGCCCGCTTTACCTCAGGAGGTCCAGGAACCTGCGCGCAGGGATGTCGGCTGGTACAGGAACATCTTCGATTCCGTCCAGCGCCTGCTGGACTGCGGCCTCCTGCTCCCGGCGGACCTCGACAACACCTATTTCACCTGGACGGCGGCAACGAACTACACGCGCTCGGCTACTGCAACCAGATGTTCCGCGTGGTGGCCATATCCTCGGTCATGGACGACCTGTCCGTCCCGGAGTATGTCATGGACCGCGTGGTCTACCACGAGTGCCTCCATCTCCGCCAGAGGTACCGCCCGTTCAGCCGCCGTCCCCATGATGCCGAGTTCCGCCGGCAGGAGAAGCTCTACCCCATGTACCGCGAATCCGAGCTGTACATGAGGGGTCTCCCCTCCAAGGGCAGGGCGCTCAGGAACGGCCGGGTCCGACGGCATCCCTTTATTATCAATCCGCATGACAGCGGAACATGAAGGTCCCGGCAGAGCACAGGAGCACCGCTGTTTCATACGACACGCCCGACGGCATGATGTCCAAGACCCTCGGCGAGCTCGACGACGAGGCGGGTTCCGGGGATCCCGAGGCCCAGTACCTGCTGGGCTCCGAGTTCCTCTTCGGGGAGAAGATCCCGCAGGACATGGGGAAGGCGTTCGAGCTCCTCGAGGCGTCCGCCGGCCAGGAGTTCCCGGACGCGGAAGCGCTCCTCCTGGTGCAGTACATGAACGGCGTGTACACGGGGATCGATGAGGAAACCGCCGTCAAATATGCGGAAGATTCCGCCAAGGCGGGGATCGCGGAGGGACAGCTGTTCTACGGGACCGCTTTCCTCGACGGCATCTGCGTGAAGCAGGACTACAAAGAGGCCATGCGCTGGTTCCGCGCGGCCGCCTCCCAGGGCCTCCAGGATGCCCGCTGCAGCCTCGGCTACATGTTCATGAACGGCCTCGGGACCCCTGCAGACCCCGCCAAGGCGTTCCGCCTCTACAGGATAGCCGCGGAAGGGGGCAACAAGGACGCATGTTCCATGCCGGGGTCTGCCTCGAGTTCGGGGAAGGGACCGAGGCCGATCTCAAAAAGGCCGCAGCGTGGTACCGCAGGGCCGCCGAGAAGGGAGATGCGGAATCGGCCTACCGGCTGGGGATCATCCTCTCGGAAGGAGGGGACGGCATCGGGAAGGACCCCGCCGGATCGTTCGAATGGACCGTGAAGGCCGCGGCCGGAGGGTTCCCGGATGCCATGGTGCAGGCCGCCACCGACTATCTGACGGGCTACGGCACCGAGCAGAGCAGGGAGGAGGCCGTCAAATGGCTGAACCTCGCGAAGGAAGCCGGAGCGGCCGGCGCCGAGGAGATACTGGCCAGCCTCGGGAAGGGGAACAGTACAAATTAAGTCCTGAACTGCAATCCATCACTCATGGTGAAGCAGGACATGGAGGACGTCTACACCGTCGGCATGGGGTACATGACCGGCCAGGGCCGCCCTCTGGACCAGAAGAAAGGCATAGAATACCTCAGACAGGCCGCCGATGCAGGCTTTCTTCCGGCCGTCCGCGACCTCGGCGTCGCATATCTGAACGGGCAGGGCGTCCCACCGGATGCGGAGAAGGCGTACGGATACCTCAAGAAGGCCTCGGACCAGCTGGACCCGAACGCTATGTACCATCTCGCCCTCATGTACGAGAACGGGGCATACGTGGAGAAGGATATCTACGAGGCCCTCAGGCTCATGGGGTACGCCGCCGGCATGGGCTTCTCGGCCGCGGCCGTCGAGGCCGACAGGATCGAGGACAAGATCGACGCGATGAGGAAGGCGAAGCTCGATTCCCGCCCCATCCTGAACCTCGAGATCTCCGATGCCGATGTCGAGGCTTGCTGCTGCATCAAGATGTACAACGCGGTCATCGCCAAGGAGATCTGGGTGGATGACACCTACAAGGGACCGCAGCTGATGACCGAGGACAAGGACGGCTCCGAGACCATCCTGGACAAGTGCCCGTTCTGCGGAAAACCCGTTTTCCGCGTCCCCCGGAACAAGGAATACTGATATTTCTTCAGGGAAATCAACTTTAAATCATCAGAAATCAATGCACTTCCGGCGGGAACGCATCCCGCCGAAGGTATTGAGAATGGATGGGAATATGGAGATCAGGGACCAGGTCCGGCTGATGAGGTCGGTAATGGGCCGCAAGATTATGGAGATCGACGAGCTGAACGACAAGGCCGCGGAGCTCACCGGCGAGGAGGCCGGCAAATGCCTCGCGCTCGCCGAGTTCCTCAAGAACGACGTCGCCGGCTACAAGACGATCATCGACGACCTCAAGGACGGATCGAACGACCACACCGGGAACATCTACGACATCGCATCCCTCCCGGCAGAGGCGGTAGGCGTCTACAACGACCTCTACCTCCCTGAGCTCAGCCCCGACGACCTCGAGGATGAGAAGGCCGCGATGTCCCTGAAGGTCGAGTACGCGAAGGACCTTGTGCAGAGCCGCCTCGTCAAGATCGGCAAGGCCGCGCTCTCCAACGACCTCGCGCTGAACCTCATGATGTCCTCGGACGACATCCTCGCCGCCATCGGCGCGGTCGTCTCGCAGGACGCCGAGATCATGAGCGCCATCGGCACATCAGAGTAAAACCGAAACCTTGGGGAGCCCTGCTCCCCGTTTTTAATACAAAAACAGAAAAATCTGAAAGGGTTTGGAAGACTTCCGGGCCCGGTGACCGTATCGCAGGTTTCAGGCGGTCCCGTACACGCTCAGCGCGATGAACGCGATGAAAGCTGCGATGACGATGCACCCGATCTTGTTATATCCGGACACGTCGACGGGCGCGCTCTCCTCAGGGTGCGCCCGGCAGTAGAAGAAGCTGTACGAGATACCGACGAACATGACCGCGATCGCCAGGCAGATGATCGCCTCGGCGATTGCTTCTATGATCATGATCGCACTTCCGGCGTCGTATCTTCTTCTTTCTATGTTATGATGAGGCGTTTCCGTTTGGTGAAACGTCATATAGGCACATCTTCATCCTGTGCACATGTTCGCGAAGGCATGCCAGAAGGCATACAGGTTCACGAGGCCGCTCATCGTCAACACCCGTTCCGTGGACGGGACCGTGAGCTCCTCTCTCGGAACGTTCTTCGTGGTCAATCCGGAGGGGTGGGTGCTGACCGCCGGCCACCTCTTCGATTCCTACATGCAGTTCCGCCAGGACCAGACCAAGATCAAGGGCGTGGAGGAGATCAACGCCAAGGCGCCTGCGGGCACCGAAAAGGTCAAGCTGGACCCGAAATGGCTCACTAACCACTCCTTCTGGTGGGGATGGGACGGCGTCAGGCTCGCAGACGTCTATGTGAACAGGGAGATCGACGTCTGCCTGGGCAGGCTGGAAGGGTTCAAGCCCGACATGGTGTCCGAGTATCCGGTCTTCCGCGATCCGGAAACGATGCTCCCCGGCACCAGCATCTGCAGGACCGGGTTCCCGTTCACCAACGTGGCCGCCGATTTCGACGAGAAATGCAACGCGTTCAGGATCAGGCCCGGGGTGCTCCCCATCGCCTTCTTCCCCAACGACGGGATCCACACCCGGAACATCATAACCTCGCAGAGCTCCAAGGACGGAGGGTATCAGGTCATGTACGTCGAGACCTCGACCCCCGGGCTCAAGGGACAGTCCGGAGGACCGATATTCGATACCGAGGGCAGGATCTACGCGATGCAGGTCCGCACCAACCACATGCCCCTCGGATTCCACCCTGTCAGCAATTTCAACGGGAAGGAAGTGGTCGAGAATCAGTTCATGACGTCGGCATCGGAGTCCACGGGAAGGTCCTGCAAGACATCATGCGCGATAAGCACGTCAGCTTCCGGACTGAGTGCACCACGAAGGACGGATCGAACTATACCATCAACGAATGATAATAATAAAGTCATTTGCTTTACTAGATTGATTTATTTTAATGGTATTCGAAGAACTGGAAAAATGCTTTCAGGAGGCGGTGCGGACCGGCATCGCGCTGCCTCCGGAGCATGCCCTTTCTGCTGAAGCGCAGCATCCGCAGGATCGCGCGCACGAGCCATTTGCATCTCAGTTTCGTGTTACAAACCTATCGTCTGAATAGGTTCGATATTATTTGTTTGAATAAAGTAAAATGTTTTACTAATTAGTTAACTCAATTTTTATTGAGCATGAAGGGCAAAATCTTCGTTTTTTCATTGATTTTCAAAAATGCAGATTTATGTCATTTTTCATGATGAAACCAAGTGCAAAATCCATCGTCCGTAATTTTATTGTAAGTTTAGATATCTGCTTTACTTATATCGTATATCGAAGAAACATAGGAAAAACAGCGTGCAAATGACAAAAATAGGCGTTTTTGCTCAGAATCGGGAGGAAAATGCATTCTTTTCCAAAAGTTGCATGTTTCTCTGACAACAACGGTACCCCGAATATCGATATGATTTCGCATTGAAAACAGGCATTTTTCGTGTTATATTTTTTCGAGGATTTTTCCCGATGATTTTCAGATAGATCCCTTCCGCTGTACAGCAAAAACACCAAAATGAGGCGCATTCTTTTTGAAAACAAACGTTTGCGTGACGTGCAACAAATTGTAAACCATATTGCTTAACTTGCAATATTATTTTGCATTATGAATAAGGGCCGCAGAATCAAGGGAAGAACAGAAGAATACAGGGCAAATTTCTTCTTGCCGTTGATAAAACATCCTGCTGGACACTGTGCACCGGAGAGTCAACGAAAAACAAGGCCGGAGAGATTTTTTCATTCGAAAACGGCATCAGAATCGATTGAAATCTGAATAACGTACGCGGACAAGGGCAAAAGCCTTTTCTTCGATTCTAGGGCCGTTTCTGAAGGACATTTTTCGCTCTCAGCCCGGAACCGTCTTACATTACGAAGAATCGTTCAGGCGGGTTTCGAAGAGACGCTCACCATCCGAAGCGCAGCGCCTGCAGGCATCCTATGTAGTACCTGAAGTACTTCGGATTATGGATCACCGAGTCGAGGCCGTTGAGGTACAGGCTCCGATGGTTCATCCTGCTCGAGAACTCGGAGTAATCGTAATCCGTCATGGAAACGACCAGGTCATGCAGGTCCCCGAATCCCATGCTTGACTTCACGCTGTTGCTCCACCAGTTCTGGTATTGATTGAGGTCTCCCTTGTCGATGGCCGAGGCAGCCTCGAACGCCGATTCGAACGCTGTGCGGAGGCCTCCGTAGGAAACAGGATTGGCAAGCCCTCCTGCATCGCCGATGAGTATCGCCCTTCCGTTGATGAGCTCATCCACTGCGCCTGTAGGGGTGCAGCGGCATAACGGACTGCCGGCGACCTCCGATTTGAGATCGGCCGATGTGCCGACGGTCCTGCCGCTGCCGCAGGGGAACGACCATGAGTAGAGGCCGCGGTACTTCTCCCCGATCTTGAAGATCAGGTTTCCGTCCGGCGGAGAATCGATGTAAGACTCCGCCACCTTGATGATGCTCCCCGGCTCTGTCCCGAAGATCTTCTTCCTGACAACAGAGAAGGCGCCGTCGGCACCTATCAGATAATCCGCATGGAACTCCCTGCCGTCGGAAAGCACGGCGGTGCATCCGTTCTCGTCCTGGGATACCTCAGTCACGCTGCCCGTGACGATCTCGCCGCCCGAATCGGATACTTCCTCTCTCAGCCTCGCGATCAGCACGGGCCTGTCGATGATGTATCCGCGCACCCTGATGTCTGTGGTGATGCCTCCGGGCCATCTCAGGCGCAGCAGCCCGATGCGGTTCTGGATCTCATTATCCTTAAGTCTAAGGTGCCTGACGCCCTTGCGGCTGACGGCGGAACCGCAGATACGGTGATAGGTATTGAAATTCGACGTCATCCGCTCAATGAGCGTCACGTCGATACCCCTCATCCGGAGAAAGCGGGCACAGGAGGCTCCTGCCGGACCCGAACCGATCACGATGGCATCAGTCATACCGGTATAAACATGGTGAGTGTATTTTTATTTTGACCGTAACTTATGCGGTATTGATATTAGTAAAGCAGATATCTTAAATATCATTATTATTAATCATATAGTTCAGTAAGAAGCGTTCATAAGAGCTGCGCAAGATCGTTCGATTACGTTTAGGCATCCTTAATTATAAATATAAATTAAGGTATCCCTTAAGATGAAGATAGGAAGTTGCCCGGACAAGCAGATGCCTGTGCAGGGGCTAAGCGTGTGACTACGGGACCTGACTGCTTCCTGTCTTCCTGAGCCGCGGGTTCGCGATTCGCCTGCGGTTCGATCCCCGGGCGCTGACAGACCGTCCGGGGAGCTTACCTCCGTCCGTCCCCGCCCGATTCCAATCTCGGGCGGGGGCAATCTTTCTATACGTTCCCTTCAGGATCGGATTCATTTTTCATGCATTATCGCAGACCGGCCTGTGTTCTCGATCGCCTTCGGCGATAACAAGAATTTCGCCGGCACGGTGAGCGTCACTCTGCCGTATGCGCTGAGAGATGGAGAGGATGCCGGCAGGATCTATGTCGCTTTCGTGAACCCCGAAACGAACAAGCTGGAGAGCATGAGCGGAACGTGGAGCGACGGGTACGTCACCTTCGCCACCGACCACTTCTCCGACTACGCCGTCATGCATTCCGAACCGTCGGATGACAGCGGGAGCAGCACCCTGCTCTTCGTCGGGATAGGCATCGCTGCAGCGATCGCAGTGCTGTTCATAGCGCTGTACTTCCTGCACATCGGCCCGTTCGCCAGGAAGGACTGAAACATCTTGGGGGCCCCAGCCCCTTTTCCCGTCCCGGACCCGGGACGGGATACATTTAATTCCGAGGCCAGCATGGGCCATTGATGTTCTTCTCCAGAGTCTCGCTGTCCGAGGATTACGGCAATATAAGGGAGCTCTACCTCTCGGCCTTCCCCGAACAGGAAAGGATCCCATTCGGAGTCCTCGCCGCCACCGTCGGCAGGGGCGGGAATCTCATCACTTACCTTTCGGACGGCGCGTTCAAAGGTTTCTCGTTCACGTACACGGACGGGCCAAGATCCTTCCTGGTCTACCTGGCGTTCAATCCCGGGGACCGCGGGAAGGGCTACGGGTCCGAGGCCCTCGCGGACATCAGGAAGAGGTTCGGGAAGGATACGTTCACCGTCATGGAGAAGCCGGAATCCGGATTCACGTCCGCCGCCCTCTGCGAGGGGAGGAGGAGGTTCTACGAGAGGAACGGCTGCACGGTGCCGGGGATGACACTGAAGTCGGACGGATACCTGTTCGATGCCGTATGGCTGGGCGCCCCGGTGGCCCAGGCGGACATGGAGAGCACCGTTTCCGATTATGAGGCCGCACAGAAGAACGCCGGCGGCACCGGCGTGACGCTGTCGGCGGTCTCCCCTGGCACCTCCGCCGCCGATGCCGCGGAGAAGATGTACTCCGCATCGTACGGCGGGATGAGGAAGATCCCCTTCGAGGCGTTCCTTTCGAACGGGACCGTCATGCTCATAGAGGTATCGGGAGAGCCTGCAGGCTACTGCGCCTCGGTATCGGCCGACGGGTTCCTCCTCGTCCCCTACATGGCCGTGGAAGAGCGTTTCCGCGGCCGCGGGGTCTTCTCAGAGTCCCTGAGGCTCCTGCGCTCGGAGCACCCGGATGAGACCGTGATCCTCCTTCCCGAGGCCCCGGGGGTCGATGAGAGGCTCCAGAGCACGAGGTACAGGCTCCTGAAGCGCCTGTCGGCGCTCGGGTTCGAGGACAGGATGGAGAGGTACAGCCTCCTCGGCAGGGATTATCAGATAGTGTCCGATAAGGAAGCGGGGAAGGATGATGCGGAAAGGTGCCTCCGCCGCCTGAGACGCCGCAGGAAGGCGATCTGAATGATCTGGATCGTCCCGGCAGGCGCCGATTCGCCTTACAGGGAGAGGATCGAGGCCCTCAATGCCGAAGCGTTCCCTGAACCTGAGAGGACATCCTACGACGACATGCTCCTGGCCGAGAAGGCAGGCTGCGGAGGGCTCTTCGCCGCCCTGGAAGACGGGGAGTTCATCGGCTTCACCTACTGCTCTGGCAGGAAGGAATCCTTTACATCTACTATCTGGCCGTCGAGCCTGCCCTCAGGGGCAGAGGGTGCGGGTCCCGCATCATCGGTACCCTGGCGGAGATGTATCCGGGGCGCATCATGGCCCTGAGCGCGGAGACTCCCCCGGACCGTTCCGACACGGAGGACATCCGCTCGAGGAGGATCAGGTTCTATGAGCGCAACGGTTTCGTCGACGACCGCAGGCCCGTCCCGTGGCGCGGCATACCCTTCGATATGATGTATCGCGGAGGGCTCATTCCAGATGACAGAATGAAAAAATTCTTTGACGAAACCGAGAAGGCGCGGAAGGCCGCCCGCGGCGGCCTCGGCGGCGCTTCC
>NZ_LOPS01000027.1 GCF_001481295.1 Candidatus Methanomethylophilus sp. 1R26 | reverse complement strand
TTTGCGTCTGGAAAAATTGTATTATAATACAATTCTTGGGCGATTTTTCGACGAAAATTGTATTATAATACCATTATTCAGCCGATGTTCTTTAAGGAAATTTTTCTTGGGATGGATTTTCAACTGCTTCAATACAGATTATTTTCAACTCAGGTTTGCAGTTGGAGAGTGATCGATGCTGGGACTGTCATTCATTCTTTGGACCGCCAGCAATAAAAAGCAGCCTTTCGGAATGTTTCAATTGCCAAACACAAAACTGCCAAAGGCAGTTTTTCCTGAATGATTTATATGCCAAAAGGTACCAAACGCACGAATCGGGAACCTGTATCTTTATGTCGTAATGTAAAAGATAAGGCTTGGAATCTGTTTGCGTTTTGTTTACCGAACAACAGACATACAGGCCGTAATCCAGTTTTCGTGTTGCCGATCCAAATATGTCATTCTTTTGCAGGATAGTTATCAGGACAGGATTCGTTGGATCCGCAGCAGGCTTTGACCTTCATATAATAATCCCGGATTTTCCTGGCCATCAACACCCTTCTCTTCTGAAGGAATTCGTCATATCTGGTGAAATCCATATCGAATACATCTTCAGGGATGCAGTTTGCGGACAGATTGGCCATGAGTCCGTCTATGTCAGATATGTTGCTCTTGTCCGTGGTATTCGTTCTGCATTGATCTCTGATCCTGCTGAAGTAGTCGCAGGGCGCCGAATCGGAGATGGCTATGTTGATGCTCTTGTCCAGATAAGCATAGTTGGCTACCTGGTCGTACTGTAATTTGGCGAATCCTTTGCTCTTCAGATAGCTTTGGGGAAGATATGGTGCACATCCCCGACGCCGAGCTTGATCAATGTGGACACTTTCGTGTTGACTGTAAGCAGCGAACTGTCGTTGAGGAATACCTGAGCGGCCACATATGTGAGGAATGCGGGCGATGCGAACAGCGGTGTTTCGAGGCCCTGAACCAATTTGTACTCCCAGAATGACTCCGGCAGATCGGACCGCTCGATCTCCTCCAGGCAGTTGATGAATCCTTTTTCACGGATCAGCCGGAGGTCGCGGCCCATGGAGCTTTCGGGAGAGGAAGCATAGCGTCCCGTCAGCACAGACATGACATACCACCGCCCCACCAGCGGTTTCACTTTGGTATTGGGAATGTGCGAATCATGCTGCAGCATGAGATAAAGAGCATAGACGAAATCAACCGTCATCTTCGATCTCAGCTGAGCAGGATTCTCGAATCCGACCGATTCCAGGCATGATATGAAACTGCGGTAGTTGTACGGATTGATGTATTCGTCCACCGCGGCCGTCATGGCAGAGAAAGTATCCTTGATGATCTCATCATCGTAGGTTTTGTTTCGAAATTGCGTCCGGAAAGCAGACTGGCTAGATCCGCCATCTTGCTTTTTCCGAAAGCATATATGAACGTGGTCCTCAGAACATCGCCGTATGACGGTTCGAACAGCAATTTCTGTTTGGACGCCCATTCCATGCTTTTGCCTTTGTCATTGTAGAATTCCGGGTCGTTCTTCTCCATAATGTCGATGAACCCGTTCCGCTTGACTACGTGGCAGAAGTAATCTATTGTCTTTCTCAGCCGGCCTCCGTTGTTCTCCGTATCCGTGGCTATCCTGGACATGACGAAGTCGGACTGGTCCAGCACAGTGCCTTTTGAATTGATCCTCACGAAGATCTCCGTGACCGTTTCGATATCCAGTTCGGGGGCCAGTTCGATGACTCCGAGCTGAAGCTGCTCGATCCGTTTCAGTTTGTTGAACTCACGGTTGAAGTCGGACGGGTTGATGTCGGGGTTGGCCTTCCGATACTCTTCTACGAATGTGAACGAGTCGAATCCTGCTTTGAATATAACTGAGATATCCGGAATCCACTTCCTGCTCTTCAGGTGTGATGAATTCTGGACCTCGAAGCGTTCTTCATCAGACTCGGGAAAAGGATTGAAGGCAATCGTGATGCGCTTCAATTCATAGTCATCATCCAGCACTTTGATTCCAAGAAGCGAGGCCATGAGGGCAGTTACGCGCTGCTGTCCGTCGATCAATATCCTCTTGCTGCCGGATGATGTGCCGTCTTTGAGTTTCACTGATGGGTTCAGCCAAGTTATCAGATATCCGGTCGGATAGCCATTATACAGAGAATCGATGAAGTCACGCACCTGCGTCCTTTTCCAGACGAACGGCCTCTGGATCTCCGGTATCGCGATCCTCCCGTTCCTGACATCTTCCAATATGCCCTGAACCGGAAGCTGCAGGACTGTGTACTTGTTGTCGCCCATAATCCGACCTCTGCCTCATTTAAATCCGGCTCTGATGCCCTCGGGAAGAGCCCGTTCCCGAGGGGCAGGGCCCCTGCCTCAGTCCTTCCTGAGCCCCATGTCATCGAGGAGCCGGGGGAAGCCGGCCTCGAAGTTCACGCCGAACCTGACGTCGGTGCCGGCGTCGTGGGTCCTGACGATGCTCCTCCAGGTGAAGTCCACGGCCAGCTCCGTCGCCCTGGCCAGGGTGAGGCCGTTCATTACGGAGGCGACGATAACTGACCCGAAGATATCGCCCGTGCGTGGTAGTATCCGGGGATGCGGTCGCGGAAGAAGTACTCCGTCTTCCCGGTGCCGGCATCGTAGCAGGCGGCGCCCAGCTTCACGCTGTCGAAGTGCACGCCGGTGAGGATGACCTTCTTCGGGCCGAGCGCGGAGAGGCGCCTGAGCAGCCCTTCGATGTACTCTTCCGTGTACGGGCCCGGCCTGTACTCCTCGCCGAGCATGAACACCGCCTCGGTGATGTTCGGCATAATGCGTCCGCGCGGGTGCAGAGGTCCCTCATGCCTTTCGCGAAGGACATGTCGAACCCAGGGTACATCTTGCCGTCGTCGGCCATCACCGGGTCGACGAAGATCTGCGCCCCGTTCCCCTTGGCGTACGCGAAGATCTCCTCGACGAGCGCCACCTGCCGGGCGGACCCGAGGTAGCCGGTGTACACGCCGTCGAATCTCACATTCAGGGATTTCCAATGTGCCAGTATGGGCTCGATGTCGTCGGTGAGGTCGCGAAAAGTGTAGCCCTTGAACCCGCCAGTGTGGGTGGAGAGCACGGCGGTGGGGAGGGCGGAGCACTCGACGCCGGCGGCCGAGATGATCGGCAGGGCGACGGTCAGGGAGCATTTGCGACGCACGAGATGTCGTGGACGGCGAGAACGCGTTTCTGCTGCATATGCCCGATTGATGGGCCACCGCGTATTAAACAACCGCGAACAGGGAATGCGCCTGCGGCGGAAGCACAGGGAAACACAGAATGACAGGGGGGTCTCGGCCATTTCCCGAGGTCCCGCCTGCTCTCCCCGATACTTTTAAGAAACGATAGCAGGAATAGAGGCGCATGCTGAATTCGGACGAGCATCTCGAGAGGGCCCTGGCGGAGTACAACGATAAGGTCTCCGCCCTCGAGGACAGCGGGCCCAGGGAAAAGCTCCTCGAGGCCCTCGTGAACCGCGGCTGCGTCCTGTTTATGATGGACTCCTACGTCTCCGCCTACGGCGATTTCGATGATGCGTCCGACATCATCGCGGAGATCGAGGACTCCGGAGGGTCGGTGGACCCGGGGCTGTACGTCAAGACGCATGCCATGAAGGGGATGACGATCGTCGAGAAATCGGTGCACGAGGCCGCGGAGGAGTTCAGGCTGGCCGCCACGAGGCTCGGGCAGCTGAAGCCGGGCGCCAGGCACTTCCCGGACGGCAGGGCCATCGCCGACTTCTGCCTCGACTGCGCCCAGACGCTCATCGACGAGGACATGGGCGCGGACGCCCTGCCGTTCACGGAGAAATCCATGTCCCAGACCGTCGGGAAGGACGATGCCTGGAGCCGCAACAGGTACATGGAGGCATGCAGCATGGAGGCGGACGCCCTGTCCGGCTCGGAGGACCCGGAGAAGGCCGGGGAGTACTTCGACGAGGCCGTGCGCACCGGGGAGTCCCTCAGGCCTCCGGGGAGCTGGAGGACGACATCATGCTGGTCGACGCCTACGTCGGCCGCGCGGAGCTCTGCAAGGGGGAGGAGTTCATCGGGTATGCGGAGAAGGCCGAGAGGATCCTCGAGGACCTCGAGGCCCGCCATGCCCTGGAGGACAGGGACCTGCTGTCGCAGCTGTGCGGGGAGATCGCCCAGGCGTACATGGGTCTGCACAAGATGAAGGAGGCCGAGAAGTACCTGATGAAGCAGGTAAAGCTCAGCATCGGCGCCGAGCCCCCGCGGTCCGGGGATTCCGCCCATTGATATACGGCGGAGGGATTAGGCGGAGCGATGCGCACATTCTTCTGCCCCCAGTGCGGGGCGATGGTCCTCCCGGGCGTCGGCACATGCCCTTCTTGCGGGACCGTGCTCGGAGCCGACGGGCCTCAGATGCAGGAGCCCGTCCCGGAACACCGTCAGGGCCCTGCCACGGTCTCCGACGCCTCCGAGATGAAGGCCCCCTTCCTGCCCTACGAGCCCAGGGAGTTCCAGCTGCAGATCATCAGCGACATAGTCGATGCCCTCGATCGGCACCGGCACATCGTCATCGAATCGGGCACCGGCACCGGGAAGACCATCGTGTCCCTGGCGGGGGCCCTGCAGCACGCGAGGAAGACCGGCAAGAAGATCATCTACACCACCCGCACCATATCCCAGTCGGACCAGGTGATGAAGGAGCTCAAGGCGATCTCCTCCCTCAAGCCGGTCTCCGGGATAACGCTCACCGGCCGTAGCAAGTCCTGCCCCCTGCTCCAGTCGCGCCCGGACTTCGCCGACCTCAGCCCGAGCGCGCTCTCCACCCTCTGCTCCGACCGGAAGCAGAAGAGCCTGCAGAACCGCCCCGGAGGGTGCCAGTTCTTCGAGCAGGTGGAGCCGAGGCTGAACAGCATCTCCATGTACGCCAGGAGGAGCTTCCCGCGCTCGGAGGAGCTGGACGCGTTCTGCAGGAACCTCGGCGCCTGCCCCTACGAGGCCAAGAAGCTCCTGCTGAAGGATTTCGATGTCGTCGTCGCGCCCTATGTGCACATAATCGACCCGGAGATCAGGAAGAACCTGCTGACAAACATGGGCGTGGACGAGAAGGGCATCGTGCTCATCGTGGACGAGGCCCACAACCTGATCGACGCCGTGAGGCAGCAGGAGAGCTTCACCATCACGGCCAGGCTCGTGGCGTCCGCCCACGACGAGGCCATGCTGTTCACCGATGCCTCCGACGCTTCAACGCCGGCGGCGTCCCAGCGTCGGTCCCCGCAGCTGTGCCAGGGCGTCACCATGACCGAGTTCGTCCGCGCCGTGGGGAGGGCCATGAAGGACCTCGGAACCAAGTACATCGGCTTCAATAGGAAGGAGACCGCCCTGCCCCCCAAAGCTCTCGAGGGGAGCCTCTGCGCCATCCTGGGCATCGACGATGCGCAGCTCGGGGCGGCCGTGAACAGGCTGATCGAGCTGGGGGAGAAGAGGGAGGAGGCCATTGCCGACACCGACGCGCCCTCCTCGCCGGTCCTGGAGCTGGGGCACCTGCTGGAGGCGTGGATCAAGAGCCCGGACAGCAGGTACGTCCGCGCCGTCCGCGCCGATGCGGACGGGGAGTTCCTCACTGCGTCCTGCATAGATCCGGCGGACATCGTGACGTTCATGCGCTCCCTGCCGGGCGCGGTCCACATGTCCGGAACGCTGCAGCCCCTGGCTCAATATGCGAGGGTGATGGGGCTGCCGGGCGACTCGATACCCAGGACCTACCCGTCCCCGTTCCCTAAGGAGAACAGGCTCGTGGTCTACACCCGCGGCCTGTCCACGAAGTACGACGAGCTGAAGTCCAACCCGTCGATGTGGCCCGAGATCCAGCGGACGGTCGCGAAGCTCTGCAACTCCGTCAGGAAGAACACCCTGGTCTTCATGCCGTCGTACAGCATGATGGGCAAGATACGCCCGTACCTGGAGGAGGCCGTCGACAAGCCTCTCTACTGGGAGGAGAAGGGGAGGCAGAGGAACACCATGCGCTCGCTCGACGCCTTCCGCAGGGGCAGGGACGGCGTGTTCGTCTGCGTCATGGGCGGGTCGGTGGCCGAGGGCATGGACTTCCCGGGCGACGAGCTGTGCTTCGCCGTGATCGTCGGCATGCCGTACCCCCCGCCGTCGCTGGAATCCGACGCGATGAAGACCATGTTCGACTCCCGCTACGCGCCGGGATGGGATGGGTCTACTGCTCGGAAGTGCCTGCGGTCAGGAAAATCCGCCAGGCGATCGGCCGCCTGATCAGGACCGAGACCGACCGCGGGATGGCGGTCATCATCGACAGCAGGGCCGCGAGGAACGCGAGGCAGCTGGGGGCCGTGCCCACGGACGATCCGGTCGGTGACGCGGCCAGGTTCTTCTCCGAATGAACGCTGAGCAGATGGATCGGACCGGCAGGGATAATATACCGGACGCGGCATCCCGGTTCCGTGCGGGGCGCGGAAGCCCATAAGCTCCCGATCCATTGCAAAAACGCTGTCTCAGAGACCCGCGTAGCTCAAAATTAAAACCGGACGGGCCGGGCGACATGGCCTTGCGCCGCCCGCCCCGCACACTTCTCCGACTCCTGCCTCTTACGCGGCGGTCACGACAGGCTGCTCCGTAAGCACGCAAAATGCTTATATCAGGCTTTTAGGTGGGTGCTGTCATGGCAATGATGTCCGTCCTCACGGACATAAAGTACTGGGTCGCAGCATCGATCTTCGTGGCGTTCGCCGTGGGCAGCCTGGGCGATCAGGTCCCCAACATGGTGATAGCTGTCCTCATGCTGCAGATGATCGCGGCGATGGCAGGGCTGTCGTTCAGGAAGGATGACTTCAAGAAGGATGCCAAGCCGATATTCTGGTCCTTCGTCTGCTGCTTCGGGATCTGCACCGCGCTGACGCTAGCCGTGGGCGCCCTCTTCATCCCGTCCTACAAGGACCTCTGGTACGGCTGGGTCATGCTCGCCTCGGTACCCGCCGGGGTCTCGGTCATCACCCTCTCGCTGATGATGAAGGGGAACAGGGTGATGTCCGTTCTTGCCCTGACCGTGATCTACCTCATCGCCCTGGCCCTCACCCCCCTGCTCACCACTGTGTTCATCGGGGATGCGGTCAGCCCGCTTGACATCTTCAAGTACGTGCTCCTGTTCATCGCCGTCCCCCTCCTGGTCAACATACCGCTCAAGAAGGTGAAACTCAACCAGAACGGGAAGGTCATCTTCATCAACATCATGATGTTCTTGCTGATGGTCTTCTCCATCGGGAACAACAGGGACTTTATCATCGACAACCTCGACCTGGTCCTCTACATCATCGCCGCCTGCCTGGTCAGGACGTTCGGTGTCAGCCTGACCATGGTCTGGTTCATGAAGAGGCACGGGACCGACAGGGACAACGGCGTCGTCTACATGGGGTTCGCCGTCTGGAAGAACTCCGGCCTGGCGACCACCATGTGCCTCGTGCTCCTGGACGCCAGCGAATCCGCCCTGCCCTGCGTCCTGTCGCTGATGATGGAGAGCATCTGGTTCGCGGTCATGAACGGCTACATCAAGAAGCACTGGCCCTCCCATGAGAACGTCGAGGCCGAGGTGCTGGGGACGGCGGCCTGAAAGGCGCCGTCCTCTCCTCTTCCGGATCGATCGCCGAACATGATCGGCTCGGAATCGGGAGCTTTTCCCTCCCGATTTCGCCTGCGCCCCGCCTCCCGTTCTAAGTGCCAGACAGCGCATCTGCATCCGCGGGCCTGGATCGAATTGCCAAATATTATCGAAGCGGAATACGGGGAATGAAACGGATCTGGCATACCGCACAGATTGTTGGGTCCTGAGATGCTTTAATAAATGCCTCAATGCAGGCATCTTTTTCCATTTCTTAGGAAAAATATATCCAGCATGAAGGACATTACTTTGTAATCTATTGTTAATGTACATAATAATACATTAATGTACTTTTTGGATATTGTTAAATAGCATGTCTGCATGGCAAGCGACGATAGAAATGGCCAAGAGCAGATATGAACTGAACAAGGAACTGGCTCAGATGCTGAAGGGCGGCGTCATCATGGATGTCACTACCCCGGAGCAGGCGAAGATCGCCGAAGAGGCAGGGGCCGCCGCCGTTATGGCCCTCGAGAGGATCCCTGCGGACATACGCGCCGCCGGCGGGGTTTCCCGCATGAGTGACCCCAAGATGATCAAGGGCATCCAGGACGCCGTCTCCATCCCAGTGATGGCCAAATGCCGCATCGGGCACTTCGTCGAGGCGCAGATCCTCGAAGCCCTGGAGATCGACTACATCGATGAGAGCGAGGTCCTCACCCCCGCCGATGACATCTACCACATCGACAAGACCAAGTTCAAAGTTCCGTTCGTCTGCGGTGCCAGGGACCTCGGCGAGGCCCTCAGGAGGATCTCCGAGGGGGCCAGCATGATCCGCACCAAGGGAGAGCCCGGAACCGGCGATGTCGTGCAGGCCGTCCACCACCTCAGGGCGGTCAACTCCGAGATCGCCAGGGTGAAGGCGCTCAGGGCCGACGAGGTCTATGAGAAGGCCAAGGAGCTCCAGGTTCCAGTCAGCCTGGTGCAGTACGTCCACAGGCACGGCAAGCTCCCGGTCGTCAACTTCGCCGCCGGAGGCGTCGCCACCCCCGCCGATGCCGCGCTCATGATGCAGCTCGGCGCAGAGGGAGTGTTCGTGGGTTCGGGCATCTTCAGGTCCGGGAACCCCGCCAAGCGCGCCAAGGCCATCGTCCAGGCAGTCACCAACTACGACGACCCGAAGATCCTGCTGAGGTCTCCACCGACCTCGGCGAGGCCATGGTCGGGATAAACGCCGAAGAGATCAAGACCATAATGGCAGAAAGGGGGCAGTGAGAACGCCGACGGCCGCCGTCCTCGCACTTCAGGGGGCCTTCATCGAGCATGAGCGCTCCCTGAAAAGGCTGGGCGCCGACGTCTTCGAGATCAGGCAGCGCGCGGACCTGCAGAGGCATTTCGACGCGCTCGTCATCCCCGGCGGGGAGAGCACCGTCATCGGAAAGCTCCTCCGCGATCTGGGTCTTTATTCCCCGCTCAGGAAGATGATCGAGGACGGGCTTCCCGTCTTCGGCACCTGCGCGGGGCTCATCGTCCTCGCGAAGGAGGTCGTCGGAGGGGAACCGGTGTTCGGGACCCTGGACGTCAAGGTCAGGCGCAACGCCTACGGACGCCAGCTCGGCAGCTTCTACGCAGAGGAGGATTTCGACGGGATCGGAAAGATACCCATGACCTTCATCCGCGCACCTGTAATAGAGTCTGCAGGGCCGGGAGCCGAGGTCCTCGCGAAGGTCGACGGGCAGATCGTCGCCGCCCGCCAGGGAAGGCAACTGGGCATCACGTTCCACCCTGAACTGTCGAAGGACCTCAGAGTGCACCGCTATTTCCTCGAGGAAGTGGCGGGGCTCAGCCTGCGAAGGCAGCGATTCAAGGCGATCCGCTGCGGGGATTCTTATCCCCGTTTCGGAATTAACCTGCAGTCGAGAAATCGTTCGGTGCAGCACGCCCTTTCCGCTGACTATAAAATCCGATTCTCCATCATGTCAGCTATGACCGGCGAACAGCCTGCTGACAGCGCCCGCGAGATACCTCCGCCCAGCGATCCTGGCGATCTCTACGTCCTCGGCGGCGTTTACTATCAGGGGATCGGCGTTCCCGTCGACAAGGAGAAGGCCGCCGCCCTCTACCGCATGTCGGCCGACAAAGGCAACGCCGACGCCATGGTGAGGCTCGGCATCATCCTCATGACCGGCGACGGCGCGGAGCAGGATTACCGCGAGGCCTCCAAGCTCTTCAGGAGGGCGGCCGACCGCGGGAACGCCGACGCCGAGTACCTGCTCTCATCCCTCTATTCCCGCGGGAAAGGGGTCGACCGCAATCCCATCGAAGCGGTGAAGCTCTGCCTGCATGCGGCGGCCGAAGGCTGCACAGGGGCCATGTGCCAGATGGGCAAATGGTACCGCGACGGCGAGAACTGTGTCGACAGGGACATGGCGAAGGCCGTCTACTGGCTGAAGCAGGCCGCGGAGAAGAAGGACGCCGAGGCGCTCTACGAGCTGGGATGCATGTTCGCGTTCGGCGAGGGCGTGGAGAAGGATGAGGCGAACGGCCGCACTCTCCTGCGGTACGCCGACATGTACGGGGACCCGGACGCCGCCGGGGCCCTGGAAGCCCTCGACGGCGGCATGGACCGGAGACCGGAATGAAAGGATACCTCGACAGGCTGAACGACGCCCAGAAGGAGGCCGTCCTGACCACCGAGGGCAGGGTGAGGGTGATAGCCGGTGCCGGAACAGGCAAGACCCGCGCCCTCACCGCCCGCTACTGCTACCTCGTGGATGAGGCGGGGATATCCCCGGCGAACATCCTATGCGCCACCTTCACCAACCGCGCCGCGGACGCATGAAGCGGAGGATCCGTGCGGAACTGGGAGATCTCGACCTGGGGATGATCTGCACCTTCCACGCCTTCTGCGTGCAGCTTCTGAGGGAGGACATCAACGTCCTCAACTATCCCAAGGACTTCATCATCATGGACGAAGAGGACGTGAGGGACACCCTCCTCAAGGTGTTCTCCGACATGGGTCTGACGTCGCGCGACATCACCGTGAAGAAGGCCAACGACAACATCCTCGAGACGCGGAAGTTGCGCACCGAGGACTACATCGACAACGTCTACCTGCTTAACAACGAGGAGCTGAGGGCGAGGTTCGAGGCGACGGACGACATGGAGGAGGGGATCTTCCTGCGCTATCTGTACGAGCAGAAGAAGAGCTTCGGCCTCGATTTCAACGACCTCATCAATTTCGCCACCTACATCCTCGAGCGCTTCCCGGACGTCCGCGCCAAATGGGCGGGGAGGATGGAGTACGTCATGGTCGACGAGTTCCAGGACGTCAGTGCGAGGCAGTACGGCATCGCCAAGATACTCTCGTCAGTCCACCGCAACCTCTTCATCGTCGGCGACCCGGACCAGACCATCTACACCTGGAGGGGCTCGCACGCGAAGATGTTCCTCGATTTCGACAGGGAGTTCCCTGATTCCAAGACCATCGTCCTCGATATCAACTACCGCTCCGTCCCCGAGATCCTGGCCGCTTCGGACGAGCTCATCAGCCATAACATCGTCCGCTACCCCAAGACCCTGAAGGCGGTGAAAGAGGAGGGCACCAAGCCCGTCTTCTTCCACGCCAAGAGCGACCGCGAGGAGTCCCAGTGGATCTGCTCCCGCATCTCCGACATCAGGAAGGAGGGCGGGAAGCTCGGGGACTGCGCCGTGCTCTACCGCGCCCATCATCTCTCGCGCCCGCTGGAGGAGGCCCTGATGCGCAACAAGATCCCGTATGTCATCTACGGCGGGACGGAGTTCTATTCCCGCCGCGAGGTGAAGGACCTCATCTGCTACCTGCGCATGGTCGCCTACGGCGACGACATCTCCTTCCGGAGGGTGGTCAACGTCCCTCCCAGGAAGATCGGCAGGAAGAAGATGGAGCTCCTGGCAGAGAGGGCGGAGGCCGGGGGCAGGACGCTGTACGAGGCGCTGAGGGACAGCATCCGCGACCCGGTCTTCAAGGGCACCGATGCCGGACGCTTCGTATCCTGCATCGAGGCCGCCCGCGAGCTCCGCGGGAGCATGTCGCTCGGCGACCTTCTGCAGGCGCTGATGGACCGCTCCGGGTACGAGAGGTTCCTGAGGCTGCAGGGGGACCAGGAGAGGCTGGACAACGTCGCCGAGCTGAAGCGCGGGATAACCGAGTACGGGGAGGACCCGGACGCCACTCTGGAGGATTTCCTGGTGCATGCGTCGCTGTTCGACGGGAACGGAGATGAGAAACCGGACAGGGTGAAGCTCATGACCGTCCACACCTCCAAGGGCATGGAGTTCCCGTACGTCTTCATCTGCGGGCTTGACGAGGGCGTTTTCCCCTCGAAGAAGACGGACAGCCCGGAGGAGATGGAGGAGGAGCGCAGGCTGATGTACGTCGCCATGACCCGCGCTGAGTACGGCCTGTACCTAACCGACTCCGAGGGGCCGGCCGAGTCGGGAGGGTTCAAGAGCCCCTCGCGTTTCGTCTTCGAGATCGGAAGGGAGAACCTCGATTACGCCGTCGAACTGGACCCGGAGATGGCCAAGGAGATGGAAGGGCGCGTCCGCACCGAGGCGGCGCGCGCCAGGAGGATATCCGACCTGTTCCGGCGCGGGGACAGGGTAATCCATCAGGTCTTCGGAGCAGGTACGGTGGAAGAGGTTTCCGAGCGCGAGATGTGCTACGTCGTGAAGTTCGACAATCTCGAGACTCCCCGCACCCTGCGCTTCGACGCGAAGCTCTCACGGGAGCTTTGAGTAGTCGGCGTCCGAGACGGGCCCGCACCATTCGGTGGAGGCCCCGGGAGCGGGCACCTCCACGGCGATGTGCGAGAACTAGGAATCCTTGGCGGCCCCGTGCCAGTGCTTCACCTCCGGCGGGATGGAGACGACATCGCCGGGATGCAGTTCGCGCGGCTCCTCTCCCCATGCCTGGTATCATCCGCAGCCCGCGATGCAGATCAGGACCTGCCCGCCCTTATGGTGTATGTGCCAGTGGTTGCGGCATCCCGGCTCGAAGGTCACGTTGCGATGCCAACGGGGGGACTCGGCGAACATCTTCAGATAGCTCTTGCCTTCGAAATGGGCTCCGTAAGGGTTGGGCTCTCCGGCATCGAACGGGCTGAGGTCTTTGGGGACTTCTTCAGATGACATGATGTAAGGTATATGCCGGCTGTTATAAAATGTTGAGGAAAACGGTGATTATCGCCACGTTCAGCAGGTCTATGAAGACGCTCCCGACGAGGGGGACGGCGAAGTACGCCTTGGGCGCGACGCCGTACTTGTCGAACAGGGACTCCATGTTCGCCATGGCGTTGGGGGTCGCCCCCAGGCTGAACCCTGCGGTGGCCGTCACCAGGGCGGCGGACTCGTAGTCCCTGCCGGTGGCGTTGAATACGACGTAATAGGCGTACACAGCGACCAGCGCCGTCTGCGCCAGGAGTATGACCACCATCTTGCCGGCCAGATCGGCGAGGTTCCACAGCTGGGTCACCATCAGGGCGATGGACAGGAACAGCGACAGCGAGATCCATCCGAGGGTGTTGATCTCCTTGAGCGGCAGCTCGATCCCCTTCCAGTCGGCGACGTTGCGGATGAGCATGGCCACGAGCATCGCCCCCAGGTACACCGGCAGGGTGAGGCCGGCGGCCTTGATGCCTGCGACGATGTACGACCCGGCGCCCACGCCGATGCACAGCAGCAGGAGGGCATAGAGGAAGCGCTCGGAATCGATCTTGCGCACCTCTTCCTCCTCTTCGGCCATGGCGATGTCGTCCTTATCGGGGGAAAGATCTCCTTTCTCGATCCTCCTTTTGGCCAGCGGCCCTCCGACGAACCCGCTTACGGCCAGGCCGAAGGTGGCCGCGGCGATGGCGACGGTGTCGGCGTTCTCCACGCCGTAGATGTCCACCAGGTCGGGGCCGAACGACCCCGCCGTCCCGTGCCCTCCGACAAGGCTTATCGAGCCGAGGGCCAGCCCCATGTCCGGGTCCATGCCCAGGAGGGACGCCAGGGAGACGCCCAGCACGTCCTGGCAGACGATCAGGACACCGACGAGGGCCAGGAGGGTCAGGACCAGGCGCCCTCCCTTCTTCAGCATCCTCACCGACGCATGAAGCCGACGGAGCAGAAGAAGGCCATCATGAAGACGTTCTTCAGGGTCTCGTCGAAGGAAACTTCGGCGATGTCCGCCTCGTAGATGGCGCAGAACGCTATCGAGAACACCAGCCCGCCCATGACGGCCGCGGGGATGCAGTATTTCCGCAGGAGCTTCGAGCGCCTGACCATAAGTATGCCGACGGCGAGCGCGACCGCACCCATCATGGCGGTCTGATAGACGTCGAAGTGGACGGTGTACACGGTTCACCTGACGCAGGACGGTATTTAAAAAGGGACGCCCGGGCCGCTCTCCTGAGAGGGCGCCCGGACGGGCGGAACCTCAGAGCTCGTAGTGGGTGGCCGTCAGCTTGACGGACGACATCTCGCGGACGGTGGTGATGTACTCCGAGAGGGCGTCCTCCTCCTGCTGGACCATCTCCGCCAGGAGCATGACGTTCTTGAGCTCGACATCGGCGTCGCCCAGGGTCGTGGATATGTCGGATCCCCTGATCTGGCGGATGACCGCGGCCTTCTCGCCCTTCATGGCGTCCGACTGGTAGGCGATGAGGGAGTCCAGGGCGGCGCCTCCGTAGGTGGAGGCGTTGATGAACTTCATGGCCGCATCGCAGATCTCGGGGTTGAAGTCGAAGTCGATGTCCTCGACGGTGTTCATGAACGCCTTGGCGAGGGCCTTGTGCTGGGTCCTGAAGCATTCGATCCTGGTCCTGCCGGCATCGGTGATGATGTCGGACTTCTCGTACATGTTGGAGAGGCTCTTGAAGGTCAGGCCGGATTTCACCAGGTACGTGCGGACGTGTCCCCCGGAGGGGTGAGCATCATGTTCTTCCTGGCCAGGTACATGTCGATGGCCGGCTGGAGGATCCTGTTGTGGCGTATGATCGCCCTCTCCTCCGACCTCTTGCGGCCGTTCGCCTGGTTGATGTACATGATGGCGTCCATGGCGGTCAGACCTACGATGAACGCGAAGCTGTTGTCGGCCAGGTTGATAAGATGGGTGGACCCGTCCCCCCAGGTGTCGTAGAGGATGAAGCAGGCGATCTCGAACGCCGCCACGGCGACGAGTATGATGAGCGAGGACTTCAGGATGGTAGCGCCGAGATTGTGCATCTCGCGGTGGCCGGCGCTGTTCTTGGCATAGTTGCGCCTCACCCTGTCCCTCTCCGTCTCGATGGTCCTCTTCCGGGCCTCCTCGTCCTTCATGGCCCTGTTCTTCCTGCGGGCCTCGGCCCTGTCCTTCTCTTTCTGTATCTTCTCCTCGTCCCTCAGCTTCATCAATGCGCCCCCACGATGCTGCGGATGATGTCCTGGGTCTCCTGCGGCGTGCCGGTAGTGTTGATCATATGGACATCGCATCTGCTCAGCAGCTTCCTGAAGAACTCCTTCCTCAGACCGGTCCTGTAGGCATCCCTCACGATCTGGTGCGGGTTGCACAGGTCGGCCGCGGAGAGGTATTCGAGCGCGGCCTCGGCGTCCATGCTCCTGCACTTCTCCCCGTCGGACGGGTCGCGCTTCATCAGGATGACATGGCTCAGGGAGCACTCGTGCACCACCGAGGACCCGCCGGATACCCAGCGGATGTTGGCGATGCCCCTGCCCCGGCTGTCGAACTTCACGTTCTTGACCAGCGGCCGGTACTCCCCCCACACGTCGCCGATGTCGGCGTCGATGTAGCAGTTCTTCTCGGAGGTGCGGATCTGCGGCCTTCCGGAGGTCCCGAACTTGACGAAGAACCAGTCGTCCGAGATGAGCGAGGCGTTCTCCGACCTCAGGAGCCCCCAGGACTGGGTCGTCTTCCCGGTCTTCGGAGGCGCGATGAGGGTGACACCGACGCCGTCGGCGCAGATCGCTGCCCCGTGCACCGAGTAGATGTCGTGCGCTGCCTCGTTGATGTACCCGGCGATCCCGAGCGCGATGCTCTTGACCCAGCCGTAGTAATCAAAGTTCAGGAGGAACGCGGTCTTCGAGTTGGGCTCGAACCTCAGCACGCTCTCGCCCGCCGACGGCTCCCTGACGACGAAGAGCTTGGCGTGGGAGCGGACGCGGTCGGAGGCCGAGTAGAAGTTGTCCCTCCACATGTCCGTGAAGTCCCTGTCCGAGGTGCAGAGCTCGATGACGACCCCGTTGATGTCCGCCTTGGCCGCATACAGTAGGCCGGGGGCGTATCTGGCGCGGAGGGCCGCTGATTCCTCCTCGGAGATGAGCTCGGTCTGATATACCATGGACTGGCACATGGAACGTTAATATTAACGTTCTGCGACCTTGCGAAACACGTTCCGTCCAATCTCGCCGGCCCTGCGAAACGCTATTTACGGAGTTCGGCATGAGAGTGCCGAGGATGGGATCATGACAAGCACAGCGATCATCTATTCGACTTCCATCGGAAAGCACGTCGAGGCCGCGGCCAAGTATCTGCACAGCAGTCCGGCGCCGACACTTTCAACCTGAAGGACCAGACCAGGATCGACATCTCCCGCTACGACAGGATCGTGCTCGGGACCGGCGTCCATGCCGGCAAGCCCTACAAGCCCCTGATGTCGTGGGCGGAGGCCAACAAGGAGGCCCTCGCGGGGAAGCAGACCGTGCTTTTCATCTGCTGCCTCTACAAGGGGGAGCGCGCCAAGGCGGAGCTCGACAAGATAAAAGCGTCCATGCCCGTCGAGTTCGGCAAGGATGATTTCTCCGCCTTCTTCCCGGACAAGGACGAGCAGAAGGACGGAGTGGGCATCAGCATGGCCGCCTTCGCCGAGAAGCTCAGAGCATGAGCCCGGCAGAGGCCGCAGCCGCGGCGTACATACTGCTCAATCTGATATCATTCGCAGTCTACGGCATCGACAAACGCCGCGCCGTGAAGGGCGAGTGGAGGATAAAGGAGAGCACGCTCCTCCTGCTGGGTCTTATCGCTCCCTGGGGAGCGGTCGCCGGGATGCATGCGTTCCGCCACAAGACCAGGAAGCGGAAGTTCCTCGCGAACTACGTCTTCCTCGTCCTGCACATCGCCGCCATCATCCTTATACTGACGGCGTGAGCAGAGGACGGATCATCAGTGCAAACGGCGCGAGAACGCCGTCCCGGACTCCCATGCCCGGGCGGTGTCCAGCTCCGTGCCTTCATAACCGAGGAGCGCGACGCGGCTGTCCTTCTTCTCGCGCAGCAGCGACATGCCGAGCTCCTCCCCCAGCCTGGCCGAGAAATCCTTCACGGCCTCGAACGAGGGCATGGCATCGACGGTCAGCCTCTGCCTGGAGCCTCCGACGAAAACGTAGCCTTTCGGTTCGACGAGGTCGGGATCGGCGGTCTTGTCGATCTTGGCATAATCCTCGGGGCGGAACATGTTGATCCCCTGGACCAATGTGTGCCTGATGACCGTCCTCGTTTCAAGAGACGGCATAAGTGCCAGTGTCTCCTTTATGCGTTCCCAGCCGTCAGAGATCTTGGGCCTGCAGGCCTTCGCGTAGGTCTCCCGGTCGGGCGCCGCCACGGTCACGTAGAGCTGCGAGGGCAGGGTGTCCAGGGCGGCGATCCTTTCCGGGTTCGTGCCGTTGGTGACCAGGAACACGGTCATCCCCCTGGACCTGCATTCCCTGAAGAACTCCGACAGATAGGGGTACTCGGTAGGCTCCCCGGCGAGCGAGCAGGCCACCTGGTTGGGGTTCATGGCCTCCTCGAACATCTTCGGGTCGCAGCGCGGGTCCCCTTTGAAACCGGACAGGAGGAACCGGTGGTATTCGATGAGGGCGTCCAGCATCTCCTTCGGCTCCGCCCATTCCGTCACCGGGTAATCGTGCCCCTCCGTGCGCCAGCAGAACGGGCACATGTGGGTGCATTCGTTGATGGCCGGGGTCATCTGCAGGCAGCGGTGCGTCATTATCCCGTAGAAGTCCTGCTTGTAGCAGTGGCGCCCGTGGAGGAGGGACTCCTTGATCCATCCGCAGAGCTTGACGGCGGCATGGTCGCGGTAGACGCGGTAATGCTGGCGGATCAGGGTCTGGCGGTATTCCTCGTCCATGGCCGTGCCTCAGAAATCGAAGAGGCTCGTCTGCACTCTCTTCGCCGGCTTGGGAGCAGGCGCCTCGGGAGCCGCCTGCTGAGCTGGCTCCTGCGCGGTCTTCGTTTCTTCTGCAGGCGCCTCGGCGGCCGGGGCGGCTGCAGCAGGCTCCGGAGCGGGCCCCTGCTCAGTCTTCTTGCCCTTGGCCTTCTTGGCCGGTTTCTCCTCGGGCGGGAACGCCTCGAGGAAGGTCTTCTTCACCGCCGCCGAATCCACCTTCGCGCCCAGGAGGAACGCGAGCTCGTCCTCGTCCAGGCCCCCTTCCTTCACCAGCATGACGCGGAACCCTTGGTCGTTCTTCGCCATCGCCCTGTACGAGGGCAGGGAATCCGCCAGGATGCGGGCGGCCGAGGTATGGGTCATGCGGCCGATCTTGGAGGCCAGGGAGTTCCTCACCGCGCGGACCGATTTCGTGCGGGACATCTTGGTGAGGTACGACGGCCAGTTGATGCGGGTCCATTTGGGCTTGCTGTGCAGGGACTCTATGATGCCGTCGACCATCAGGTTGTTGGCGTATCCCCAGAACCCGTAGTACATGCGCCTGTTCACCCTCCCGAGGTAGATATCGGCCCGGGACAGGCGCTCGTAGCAGCGGACGAGCTCCCCGGTGTCCGACACCTGGTACGGTATGTTCTCGTCCAGCCATACGGAGACGGTGCCCGGGTCGGAATCGACGTCGCGCAGGACGGAATACGCCAGGGCCGGGTCCCTCTTGGTGAAGACCGCCCCGATGAAGTCGAACATGCTCTTGGTGCCGGCGGCCTGCCTCATGGAGAGGGCATGGGCCGCCTCCGCGGTCACCCTGACTCCGCCGTACGCCAGGGACTCCAGGTCCCTGACCGCGGCCCTCAGGTCGCCGTCGGCGTTGTCCGCGATGGCGGCCAGCGCCGCCGGCTCCGCGTCCACGCCCTCAGATTCGCAGATATGGGCGAGCACCCTCTCGACGGCAGCGGCACGGGGTTTCTTGAAATCGACCTGCAGGGTGCAGTCCTTGACGGCGGACGACCTCCTCGAGATGTTGTAGAAGTCGTTGACGATCATCACGGTCGGCTGCTCGGTGGTCTTTATGAGCTCGCTGATCGCCGGCAGGGCGCCCCTGTCCCCCGACGGGGAGAAGCTGTCGGCCTCGTCGAGGATGATCATCTTCATCCCGCCTTTGCGGACCGCGGAGAAGCTGCCGTCGTCCGAGAAGGTGTCGAAATGCGAGGCCCTGAGCGCTATGTTCCTGATGTCCTCCGCCTTCCTCTGGTCGGAGGCGTTCATCTCCACCACCGGCCAGCCCATCTCGCGGGCCAGGGCCCAGGCGGAGGAGGTCTTCCCTATGCCGGGGGCGCCTTTCAGGAGCAGGACGCGCTTCTCCGGGACTCCGTGCTCCCAGGACTTCGCCCAGGCGCGCATGGTCTGCACGGCGGTCGGGTTCCCGACGACATCGTCCAGCGTCCTGGGGCGGTACTTCTCGTTCCAGTCCTCGCTCATCGCTGCCCTCCGGTCCCGCTGTCACCGCCGGGCCCGTCCTGCTTGCCGCCGCCGGGAGGGGCGTACACCAGCCTCACGACCTCCATGGACTGCTGGAAATACACGGCGAAGGTGATGAACCAATAGAGCATGTAGACGCCGGTCCCGGACGATGCCACGACGGTGAACCTGAGGTACAGCACCACGGCGGAGATCATCAGGTACATGAACGCGCGGGACCACTTTCCCATGACGAGGTGCCCCAGGCCGAAGATGTTGACGATCCCAGGCACGAAGGCCAGGAACATGGCGAGGTAGTCCTTCCTGGTGAGGGTCTTGACAGGGTAGGGGCCGTACGGCTGCGCGAAGGGGTCAGCCATCGCCGCCCCCTCCTGTGGGCGCTCGGAGGAGAGCCTCCTGCCGCATTCGGAGCAGAAGGAGGCGCCCTCGATGTTCTTGTGGCCGCAGTCCGGGCAGACCCCGTCCGGGCTGTACGCCGGAGAGACCTCGCGCCCCTCGTCGTCTATGGCTATCGCTTTGGACTTGAGAGCGCCGCAGTAATAGCAGAAATCGGCCCCGGGCTCGATCTCGTGTCCGCATTCCCTGCAGTAATACCTCATCTTCACTCCAGATACATGCGGTATATCCCTTTGGTGCTTTCTACTTTTATCTTCGCGCCGTAGAGCTCGGAGACCTTCTCGTCGTTGAGCAGGTCCTCCTTCTTCCCGTCGCCGAATATCCTGCCCTTGCGGATCATCACGATGCGGCCGATGCTGACCGGGATGTCGGTCAGGTCGTGGGTGATCATCACGATGCGGACGCCCGAATCGATCAGGATGTCGAACATCTGCCTGAACTTCGACTTCATGACGATGTCGAGGCCGGTCATCGGCTCGTCGAGGATCAGCATCCTGGGATTAGTGATCAGGGCCCTGGCTATGAGCGCCCTGCGCATCTCGCCCAGCGACAGGCCCTCGATGGTCCTCTCAAGGAGGTCCTCGATCCCCATCTCCGTCGCGCGGTAGCGGATGAGCTCCTTCATCTCCGGCCTGACCTCCATGTTCCTGAAGATGTCGAGGCTGCCGAAGAAACCGGAACCGATGACCTCCCTGACGGTGGTCACGGGCGAGAACCTGTTCTGCAGGTCCATCGACACGACCCCCATCTTGGTCCTCAGGTCGAATATGTTCCAGTGCCTCTCTCCGAATATCTTCATAGAGTACGGGACCTCGTCATCGTCATAGGGGTAGATGTCCCCGCGGAGCAGCTTGAGGAGGGTGGTCTTCCCAGAGCCGTTGAGCCCTATGATCGCGACGTTCTCGTCCTGCCCGATGGTCAGGCTGACGCGGTCCAATATGCGATGCCCGTCCTTCACGACGGACACGTTGGAGAGTTCGAGTGCGTTCTCCATGCGCGGGCTTAAACTGGACATGACTAAAAGGTGAGCCCTGCAGGCATGTTCGCCTGCGGGGCGGAACACGGCCGGGAGGGCCGGCCCCCGCTGTCGGCGGGCGCCGGTCTGGCACATGCAGGAAGATGTTTGACGGCGGCCTCACTCGGCCGCGGACGCCTGCAGGGACGGCTGCCTCTTCTCCCTGGCGCGGTCGATGAGTAGGACGGCCGCGAAGACGATGATCGACAGGGGCAGCGCGACGACGAGCGCATCGCAGTACTGAATGGAGCCATCCGTGAACAGCACGCTGTTCCCGGTGATCCACTTGCAGATCGGCAGGAACACCGAGGTAGAGGTATTGATGAACAGCGCCCAGAACAGGTAGGACACGGTGCCGACGATGATGCTGGCCAGCGCCGCTTTCCTGTCGGGGGTGCGCTTGGTGTACAGGCCGTGCACGAAGGCCGGCAGCAGGGCCGCGGCGGTGATGCCCATGAACAGCGACGTGGCCTTGGCTATGATGTCCTTGGGCATGATGTAGCAGTACACGACCACGAGCACCAGCATGACGGCGGTGCAGATCCTGTTCACCCTGATGTTCTGGGAATCTGCCTCATTGCGCTCCCTGCGCTGCCTGGCGAGCGTGTACAGGTCGTATCCCCCCGGCCGCCCCGATGGTGTGCATCAGCGCGCTTATGGTGGAGATCGATGCGCAGATCAGCGACAGGAGGAACAGGCAGACGATGAAGTCGCCTCCGGTCTTCCCGTCGAAGAGCTCGAGGATGAACTGGGGGATGATGAAGTCGGTGGACCCGCTGCCGTAGATGCTCGCGACGTGCGCCGCCGCCAGCCCCTCTCCGTTGTTCCAGAAGAAGACGTTGGACAGTGCTCCGCAGGTGTAGGCGGTGCCGACGATGACGAACATGAAGATGCTCCCGACTATGAGGGAGCGGTCGAGCATGCGGTCGTCCTTGGCGGACATGAACCTGACGATCAGCTGCGGCTGGGTCAGCACGCCCAGGCCTACGCCCATCAGGAACGTGGTTACCACCAGCATCCATTCCGAAGATTCGAAGTCCGCCACGCTGTCCCAGCCCTCGAACCCGGGGAGCACCCCGGAAGCCGATGATGCCGGCAGGTCCGCCAGGCTCTCGAACGCCGCGGTGACGCCGTCGAGCTCCGCGAAGGTGACCACGAGGATCACCGCCATGCCGCAGAACATGACGGCGGCCTGCAGCGCGTCGTTGTACATGACCGCGATGATCCCGCCGTAGATGACGTAGAGGCCGACGATGACGGCCATGATCACGAGGATCTCGTCGTAGTAGTCGTTCAGCCCGGTGATGACGGCGACGGAGTTGACGCCCCCTTTGAGCACGGCAGCGCAGTAGATCGGCATCATCACGATGATGAGGATGGCGGTGAACGCGCGTATCCCCTTGGACGAGTACATCTTTCCGAGGATGTCGGCGAAGGTGGAGGCGTGCAGCCTCCTGCCGATGCGCCTGGTCCTGGGACCGAAGAACAGGAACGCCACGAACAGGCCGACGAACAGGTTGAGGAAGCACAGGTACATCAGGGTGAGGCCGTGCGTCGCGGCCTGCCCCCCGAACCCGATGACGGCGCTGGCGCTGAGGAACGTGGCGCCGTACGACAGCCCGATGATGACGGAGTTGGTCTTGTTCCTGCCCAGCAGGAACTCCTTGTTGTCGCGCGTGTTGCGGTATCCGTAATATCCGAGGTAGACCGTGACCGCTCCGAAGACGGCGATCATGACGGCCAATATGGGCAGCGAAACGCCGCTCATTGGTCCATGCCCCCGTCTTCATCTCCCTCATCGGCATCCTCTTTGGAGATGTTCTTGCGTCCTCCTCCGAGAATGCCGACGAGGCAGCAGAGCACCACTGTTATGATGCAAAGCGCATAGGCCCCGATGATCCAAGGGTCCGTGAGGCCCATGATGCTCATTCTTCAGCACTCTCCCCGAATATTGCAGACATATCTATCAACGTACACCGTGCTAACACGTAGCACGCTTCAGGATTATCCGCTCCTTGTATATAAACAGAGATGCTGACGGCACCGATCATCGGCGCGAACAGCTGATATAACCGCCTTCCGATACGGTCCGCATGAGGAAAGACCTGGGAAGGAAGACCCTGCTGTACCCTATGCCCGCCGTTATCGTCGCCGCCTACGACAAAGAGGGGAAGACCGATGCCCTGATGGCCGCGTGGGCCGGCATAGACGATGATTACCGCATCGGGATCTGCCTCACCGCCTCCCACCACACGTCGGTGTCCCTCATGGAGAGGGGAGCGGTCACTGTCAGCATCGCCGACGCCGCGCACGTGAAGGAAGCGGACTACCTCGGGATCGTCTCCGCCAACAAGACGCCCGACAAGTTCGCTAGGTCCGGCCTGCATTCGCACCCGAGCGCGCACGTGGACGCCCCTGTCATCGACGAGTTCCCCCTGACGTTCGAGTGCAAGGTTGTATCGCATGACACCATCGCCGAGGACACGATCCGCGTGGTGGCCGAGATCGTCAATGTCAGCGCCGACGAGAGGATCCTGACCGACGGGAAGATAGACATCGCGAAGCTCGACCCCCTGGTGTTCGACGGGGAGACCAGGAGGTACATGCATGTCGGCGGGGAAATCGCCAAGGCCTTCTCCGTCGGCAGGTCCCTCGCGGACGGCCCGGGGAAAAAGTGATGGACCGCGAATCGCCGATATTCGGGAAGCTCTACCAGTTCTCGCAGAACGTGGGGATGATGGCCATGCCGGTGCACCAGTACCTGCTGGCCTCCGATCCCCCCATCATGTTCGCCACCGGCACCGCGTCCCAGGCGGAATGGATACTCCCGCGCATAGACCGCATACTCGGCGGGAAACCGCTGAAGTACCTCTTCATATCCCATATGGAATCCGACGAGTGCGGCGGGTACATGCTGTTCCACAAAAAGTATCCGAAGATCTCCGTCATCTGCTCCTCGTTCACCGCGAAGGAGATGCAGGGATTCGGATACAAAGGCAGGATAATAGTCGGCGATTCGGCAAACGGCATCAACGACGCGAGCTCGCCCTCAGGTTCTACAAGTACCCGTCCGAGGTCCATCTCCAGAACGGTGTCCTCTGCCTCGACCGCGGCAGCGGCGTCTTCTACAGCTCCGACCTGTTCTTCCGCGGCATGTCCGACGGGAAGATCCAAGAGGACACCTGGGATAAGGTCCTGACGACCGTGGACAGGCACTTCATGCCCAGCCGCGAGAAGTACGGGGAGCTCCTGAAGGAGCTCGAGGGCGCCGACCCGAGGTTCATCGCCTCCGGCCACGGGAGCTGCATCCTCTGCGGCGACAGATGAATCGGCGCCTGCGGATGCGGCGGCAGTCGATGCCCCGTTTCTCCATTATGTAATCCTTCAGGACGCTCAGCGGGAACCCTTTCGCCCCGGTGCGCTGGTCCTCGGGAGGTGGCGTCATGTAATCCCCGAACTCCGCGGTCAGGAGGAGGTCCCATTTCTCCGGGAGGGGGATCTCGGTGTCCTCGAACCTGTGCCTGACAGGGGTGCCGTACCAATCGGCGGGGAAGAGCTCCTTCGCGAACGCTGTCGTGTAGATGGCGGTCGTGCGCGAGCCTTCCTCGGGCATGAGCTCGGCCAGCCTCATATGCCCTGCCGGTATCCAGGAGAGCATGCGGTGGACGGCCAGCGGCCTCACGCGGTTCAGTGCCGTGACCCATATGTGGAGGCCCCACACCGCTGCGAAGGAGACGGCGCGCCTGAACCTGCCCTCCGGATAGCGTTCGATCGGGAAAATGTCGATGAACGGGGTCTGTTCGGAACCCAGGCCCTTCTCCATGTCCTCCGTCCTGAGCATGACATGGGGATGGGTATCGGCGGTAGGGTCGTGGACGTAGTAGCGTTCTTTGTCTAGGTCCGATTCCAGGGCGTCCATGACCGCCGGCAGGTCCTCCGCCCAGACCCCCAGGTCGATGTCGTTGTCCCACGGGATGAACCCGTTGTGGCGCACCGTGCCGATGGCCGTGCCGTACAAAGCGTAATAGCGGAACCCGTGCGCGTCGAGGACGGCGGCAATGTCATTGTACATCGACAGCAGGCAGGTCTGAACATCGTTCAATGGACCACTCAGCCATCCTCACGGGCGGGACGTTAATAAATGATTGCAGAGAAAACGTCTCTGTAGGCCTAGTTGCAGCTATATAGGCCGGTCAGTTGATTACGAGGATACAAGGCCGGATCTGGAAATTCGGCCATGGCGAGCTGATGGCCGTGCGGTTCAGGGCAGTGCTTGAAATCGCTTGTTCAATCATATATGAGGAAGAGGAAGTTTCCGAAAAGCATACTTGTTAAATACGGACCGTCCTTTTACCACCACGTTAGGCTTGGCCGGGGAGCTTGGCGTGCCCTGAACACGCAATCGTCACAGCGTGGGCGACTGGAGGGGGCGGCGGAGCGGAAACGGCCGGCCCTTCGAACGACGATGATACTTTGTCCTGCAGAGTTGGAGTACGCGTCCTTCGTTCCCGGAGGGGATCGCGGAGCGCGCCAATCGGGGGGACCGGGCCAGGCCCTGACGGGAGCAGCCTAACCTCGAGCTACCGACGTTTGCGGGGATACAGGGTTGAGGAGGGAGATGGATTACCGGCCGCGGAAGTGACGTCCACCTTTCCGTGCCTAACACTTTTCTCTCGATCGGGCGGTATTTCTTCCGGCCCGGATGCAGGGGCCGCGGATCATTCCGATTTGCGGCGGCTTTTCGGCCTGCATCCGGTGATGATGTCCTTGGTGAAATCGAACAGGACGCCTTTCTCTCCGTCCATGGTCAGGGTCAGCCTGCGGGAGGAGTTGATCTTCCCCACGACCGCCCCGGCGCAGCCGACCTTGGCGAACTCGGCGATGACGTCGGCAGAATGCTCCGGAGGGCACGAGTACACGAACCCGCATCCCTGATAGGCGAGGAGCCAGCGGATGAGGCCTTCCCCTTTCTCTGATTCCGGTATGGGGATGCTGCGGATATCCACTTCAGCGCCCATCTCCGAGGTCTCGAGGAGCATGCCGAGCGTGCCCACGCTGCCTGGATTGCTGAGGTCCTTGCCGGCGTGCACCCAGTGGTTCTCCGCCACGATGGCGGCGGCCTCCATCTGCCTTCTCACGAGCTTGGGGTCCTTGGCGAGGGTGGTCTCCCATGCGTACGGTGTGGTCTTTGGATAGTGGCCGTCCAGGTCCATGACCATGACGACGTCGTCCCCGTCGGCGGCGGTGCTGCTCCGGACCAGGGCGTCCTTCCTGACCCTGCCGATGACGGAGATGTCGATGGCATGGTAATCGCAGTCAGGATGCGTGTGGCCTCCGACGATCGGGACCCTGAACCTGCGGACGCCCTCCTCCATGCCCCTGAGCATCCTCCCGCAGAGGACCTCGTCGGACATGGACATGACGTCCACCATGGCGGTCGCCCTGCCGCCCATGGCGGCTATGTCGTTGATGTTGACCAGGACCGCGAAATAGCCGGCCATGTACGGGTCAGACTCGACCAGCGACTCCATGATGCCGTCGGCGGCGAAGAGGATGTAGTGGTCGCCGTCATCGATGGCGGCGGCGTCCTCGCCTTCGGCGGCGGCCACGTTAGCGAACGAATCCGTCGGCAACAGGTCGACGACCTCGTGTATCTTTCCCTTCCTGGTGCGCCCGGGAATCCGCGGATGGCGTCGATAACCTCCTGCAGGGCCATATTCCCCAGGCACGCACCCGCGGATATTAACCTTTTCAGAAGAGCTTCGTCTGCTTGGTCGTCATGACCAGGTGCCCGGAGTCCGTGGCCTCCAGGACGGCGGCGGCCACAATCGCGTCGTATTCCTCAGGATATTCTTTCACCGGAACATAGGCGGCATCGCTCGGGACGATGTTGCCGGCCCTCTTCAGGACCTTCGCGGCGTCGGCCACTGCATCATCGCCCGCTCTCTCGCCTACAGGGCGCATGATCCCGCAGCGGCGGAGCTCCGACTCGAACACCGGCCTGCGGAACAGGCGGTTCAGGCAGTACAGTATCACTTCGTCGGTGTCTATGCCGGAGTAGGCACGGGCGCCGGCGGTCACGGCATCGTAGATGTTATCGGGCAGCCTTTTCGCAGGAACGTAGATCTTCGCCGGGGGAACATCCCTCATCCTGAGGTATCCGAGGTCGGTCATCGCCCTCAGATATCCGGTGAGGACCAGGCGGTGGTCCTTTATGCCCTGCCTGGATAGTTCCTTGTCCAGCGAACTAATCGACATCCCATCTTTGCCGAGAAGCTCAATTATCTTCCTGCTCAGGTCCTTTTCGGGACTGAACATGAAGAGATGAATGGTCAGCACTCTTATAATTGATTCCATGCACTGTTTCGGGGCATTTGATCAAGAGAATCGATTTTTTATGATTCTGGCTATTTCATTTGGTAAAAGATATGATAAAGAATCGGATAAATTAACAGGGGTGCAATGTTATCAGTTCGGATTCAAATTTAATTAAATACCCAGCGGTAATCTGGAAATATGCCAGTCATTCGGTGTGCGGATGGGATTGCACACCGGGGGATCGTCCAAGTGTTCGAATTTGCAGTTCCGACACAATCCATCCTATCTCATACCCGGGACGGTCCTCCGGCACCCATCTGCCATCGGATGCAGACATTTTGCAGCATGCGAGTTCATAGGAATGAGCAGTTTTCGCCTGCGCCCTTATCAGACGAGCACCGCTACGATCACGATAGCATAGAGGAAGATCATCAGTATCGATATGTTCCCGGTGATCTCCTCGGCCTGTTTCTCGCGCGCAGCCCTGTCCTTCTTCCCGGTCTTCTCGAGGACCCAGTCGACCCAGCCCATGAATATGAAGCCACCGTCGAACGGGACCGCGGGCAGAGCGTTGCAGATGCCAAGCAGGATGTTGATCCAGAATATCCAGTACAGCAGCTCGGCGGCCATCCAGAAGGCATCGCTCTCACCGTACCACCACTGGACGCTCGACGGTATGGGGTCGAACCCGTTGATGGGGAGGACCAGGTAGGACAGCGAGCTCTGAACGTAGTCCAGCATGCCGTCGGCGCCGTAGAAGGGATTCGAGGCGGTCTCGAGGATGATCTCAGGGGTCGTGAGGACCATGCCCGAGGTGTTGGCATAGACCCCGAGGTATCCGATGCCGTTGTTCTCGTCCAGGACGGCGTCGACAGTCTTTGTCGTATATGTTCCGCCGGAGGTACGCTGCATGACCGTGAACGTCACGGTGTCCCCGCCGCTCGTGGAGGACATGAAGTCGGAGAACTGGTTCTGGGTGTAGAACTTGTACGTGACGCCGTCGCGCTCGGCCGATAGGATGAACATGCCCTCTCCCAGCCCGGCCTTGTCCGCGGAGGAATCCTCCGCGATCTTGCTGATGTACACCCCCCACACGAGTTGGGCACTATAGGTGCTGTTTTCGGAGATGCACGTCACGGTGACGAGGTCCCCGGGAGACCAAGAATAGGTGCGGCCGTCATCGAAATCGTCCGAGAAATAGAACGTCTCGCCGTTAATCTCCGAGATGATGTCGCCTGCGGAGATATCCGCATTGTAGGCGGGCGAGTCCTCGGCCTCCATGTAGACCGCGCAATTGTCCGAATAATCGGAGGAGACCGACCCCAGCATCCCGAATGACATTATCAGGAACGCGACACCGGCGATGATGAAGTTGGTGGTGATCCCGGCGCTGTAGAGGTCGAGCTTCACCCTGCGGCTGGCCTTCTCCACATCCTCCTGCTCCGGCTCGACGAACGCCCCGAGGGGGACGACCCCGTAGAGGAGGCCGGTGTTCTTCACCCTCATGCCGTTGGAGCGCGTCTGCACGCCGTGGGCGAACTCGTGGCAGACCAGGGCGATTATCAGGCCGATGAGGGCGTACCAGAAGGGCAGGAGGGGATTGATGCCGGGGATGGCCAGGACATACTCGATGCCTATCGAGGTCCCGCTGCTGAGGCGGTTGGGCAGGTTGATGACGGCGACGACCACCATGTAGACGATCAGGACCATCATGATGAACGAGGCCGCCTGCGAGAAGACGCCCATCGCCCTCCAGAAACGATGGAAGCGGCAGACCTTGTCCATGGACTTCTTGCCGAGCTGGGTATTGATCTTGATAATCGGGCCGTACTTCTGGAGGCCCAGCTTCTGAGCGCGGGGGCTCTTCCACACCCACACCCACAGCGGGATGTAGATAAGGGTCAGGATTAGGAGTATCCATCCGGTCGCGCTCATATCGGTCCTCCCTAATCCTGAGCGCGGTTATAGCGTTATTGGGCGCCGGGCCGCTGTCCCGAACGCACGGTATGAACAGAGAGGGATCCGAGGCCTGAACCCTTCTGCGCATGCGGATGCGATCCCGGGTCTCCGTCCGTACGCTCAGAACCGGACGGCCGCGCCGCCGTGCTCCTCGATGATCCTCTTCGCCCAGGACAGCTTGCGAAGCTTAACCGCCGGGTCGGACCCGGCCTTGGGCATCGGGCTGCCGAAATCGAACCCCCTGAGGAGGATCCTCTGCGACCCGGCCTCCTTCGCCAGGCAGACGGCCCTGTCGCCGTCGGTGAACCCCCCGTGGCACTCGACTATGCCGAACGGCTCCCCCTGGGTCGTCAGAACTATGGGCCCTTTGAACAGCGGGGCGCAGCGGGCGACCGTCTCAGCGTTATCGCCGTGTGCCAGGATGAAGGCGGGGACCCCGGCCGCGCTCAGGCCGATCTGGGCCTGCAGGTCGCCGTCCAGGTCCGTGACCATGATGTCCGGGGTTATGCCGGCCCTTCCGGCGGCGGACCCGGCGGCGATGATGCAGCCCTCGGGAGGGCGCTCGGCGATGTCCTTCTCGAGGCATCCGGCGCCTCCGAGCACCGTGACCGTTCCCTTCATGAGCCCTTCGAAGTCCGAGCCCATGCGCAGGTCCGAGTTCTGGGTGACGGCGAGGAGGACCCTGGCGGACATCGTGTCCTGGGCCGGGTCGTATCCCATGTCCCTGCAGATCTCGAGGTACTCAGGCTCCCATTCTTGGTAATTCATCCTCTTCCTCTTTCTTGGCCTGCCCGCGGTGGACGGCGATCTGCATAACGGTCGCGAAGATGGCCATCAGGAAGCCGCCAATCAGCTCGAGGCCGACGACGGTGGTGCTGAGGTCGACGATGTCCACCGACTCGCCGATGAGGTCGAACACGCCGCACAGGATGAGGCCGATCGCCACCAGGTCCAGGAAGCGGACGACGTAGACGATCTTGACCTTGCCCTTGGAGAAGTACTCGTCGAGCAGCGAGCCGAATGTGAAGGTCATCAGCCCGAATATGGCCGGCCACAGGGCGTTGGACAGGAAGATGTACGCTTTCTGGGTGATGCGGGGGGTGTAGTACTCCGAGAGGGAGAAGTAACCGAAGACGACTCCTACGACTATGAGGCCATACCAGCCAGGAGGAAGATGAGGTCGAGGGCGTCCCTGTCGGACCTCTTGATGAGGTTGTGGATCCTGTCGTCGAGGCTGTACGAATAGATGATCAGCAGGACCCCGACGATGAAGAATATCAGCGGGGTGGTGGACTTGAGGACGTACTCCTCGGCGCTGTCGCAGTCGTACATGTTGACCACGAGGTACACAGCGCTGATTATCAGGACGATCCAGGCTATCGGGGCCAGGAAACGCTCCTTCTTCTGAGGGTCCTCGAGGGTCTTCTGGATGATGTAGAACGTACCTTCGACCCCGGGGGCCTGCTTGACGTAGACCTTCCTGACGGAGATTATGGGGACACGCGAGGATATGATGGGGTAGATGTACTCATCCTCCGCGCCGTCGCTGACGAGGACCGCGCGGTCGGGCTTGACCTCCTCGATGACCCTGTCGAGCTGCTCCACGAGCGCCTCGTCGGACTTGTACCCGACTTTCTTATTGCCGCAGATGAGCGCCACTTCGAAGGACCCAGGCGGATTATCTCCGTCCGCCTCCATCTGCCGGTAGATGTTCATGGCAGCGTAGAGCGCGTTGGTATCGGAATCCTCGGGATCCGCGGTGCCCAGGGCGGCGGCCGCCTTGTAGCATGCGTCCATGCCTATCGCCGGCGATTCGACGCCTCCTTTGGCGCCAAATCGTCATCGCGGTCGACAGCGAGGATCAGGGTCTTCTTCATCGCCTTCGTATCATCGCGCGCATATTTTATGCTGAGCACTGCGGCGCGGAGGAGCGGGGCCCGGCATACGACGATTTATAGAAGACACGTATTAGAGGGCGAGTATGTACATCAGGTGGTTCGGCTACTCCTGCTTCCTCTTCTCGGACGATTCCGTAAGGGTCGTCACGGATCCGCACGACGGCCGTTCCATCGGGATCGCCAAACCCGCCGCCTCGGCGGATGTGGCACTGTGCACCCACAACTCGTACGAGAGGAACTGCTTCCGTTCCCTCACCGGGAAGCATAAGGACTTCACGGAGGCCCTCGGCCGCCAGGAGTGCGGATGCTTCAGTTTCGAAGGGCTCCCGTCGTTCGCCGACGCGTCCGGAGGGAAGGAGCGCGGCCGGAACTCGGTCTACATGTTCGAGATGGACGGTCTGAGAATAGTCTTCTGCGGGGCCCTCGGGGACATCCCGGGGGAGGAGGAGATCGCCCGGATGAAGGGCGCGGACATCGTCTTCGTCCCGGTAGGCGAGTTCGGCACCCTGCCCATCGCCCGCGCCGACGAGATGCTGTCGGCGGTATCGCCCAAGGTCATCGTGCCGGTGGGCTACAGGACGGGCGGGATAACGCTGCCGCTGTCGCCGCTGTCGAGCTACGCCGAAGGCAAGGACCCGGATTCGTTCGTCCATGTCGGGAACGAGGTGGAGCTCACGGCCGGGGACATAGCGGATTTCACAGGATACTGGATCTTCGACCAGTCGTGAAAGCGGCCGGGACGGCCGGAGAAAGAAGCCTGAAAAAAAGGAACAGAGGAAGGGGCCCGCCCTCAGAGGGCCAGGCCGTCCTCTATCCTGCCCATCTCTATGGGGGTCGTGGCGTCGCGACGAGCGCTCCCCTGGAGTTGGCGATGATGCCGGAACCGACGTATCTGGAACCGTGGTTGACGGTCGTGCGGACGACGTCGACCTTCAGGACCTCCCTGAGAAGCTGCAGGTCGTCGTCGGTGGCCTCGGTGGTCACGACGCAGCCGCTGTTGGTGCAGCATGCGACGGACCCGACGGACACGCAGCCCGCGATCATCGACCTGACGCACTCGATGCCGAGCGCCTCGGAGATCCTGTCAGCGGTCTTCGCGTCGATCTCGGGCGAAAGAACCGCGCCGTTATCGTTCGCGAGGATGTTGTTCCCCGCGGCGTTGCAGTAATCGGGCAGGAGGACCATAGGCAGCTCCTTCCCGATGAGGTCCGCCTCGGCGGACTCGATGAGCCCGGAGACGGCGGCCCCATGCGAGTTCATCGCCACGAGCGAGCCCACCACATGGGACCCGGAGACCGTGGTCGGGACGGACCTGACGCCGAGGACCTCGGAGATGTCCTTTATGAACGCCTCGTCGGCCTCAGAGGAGACAATGGCGAGGTTCTCGCTGACCGCGGCCTCAACTCCTATGTTGGGCGTGCCCGCTACCCTCGAGAGCCTCATTGCCATGCGGTTCACTCCTTCTTGTCGGCGAGCGAGACCTCTACGAGGCCGTCGTCGAACTTCACCGCTTTCACGGTGATCTTGGTAGGGGGGTTGCGGATTCCGTTCTCCCAGACCTTCTCGTTGACCGTCTTGTCGATCCAGACGTGCTCAGCGTCCACCTTCATGTGGCGCATGATGGCCTTCCTGACCTCTTTGACGGCACGCTCGGTCCTCCTGGACCTGGGCGCGAGCCTTGCATCCCTCAGGGGGATGACGATAATCCTGGTTACTTCGTCTGCCATCGGAATCACTCCTTGAGCTTGCCCATGCGCCACGACCTTCTCTTCGGGTGCCTGAGGAACTGCCTGTTGGTCCTGAGCATGACCCATGCGGGGACGCGGCGGTTCTGTTTGATCTTCTTGTTGAGCCTCTCTTTCATTGCCGGGGGCTTTGTAGATGACATGTTTATCTCCTCTCTATCTTGATTTCGCGGTGCTGCGGAACCATGCTCTGAAGGATCTCTCTCAGCATGGCGTCGCTGATCTCCTGCTGAAGCCTGCCGCTCTGGTAAAGGCGGATCAGCTGGTTCTCAACAGAGGCGGCGAGCTGGGGATTGGCGAGCTTGACGTTCGCCAGCCTGTCGCGTGCCTCGGGGGACATGATCTGCCTGAGGATGGACTGCTTCTGGGCCTCGATCTGCTTCGCCTGCTGCTCCTGGGCCGCCTGGTTCTGCTGGTTCTGCTGCATCTCCTGCAGCCTTCTCTGCCTGATAGCCTCCAATTCAGGATCGTCGTCCATGCCGTTCGCCCCTTCAGTTCTTGGCCTCGTCGAAAACCTCTTTCGCAACGCTGTCGAGGAGCTTCTGGCCGGCCGGGCTGACCTTGCGTCCCTGGAGGTCCTTGGTGGCCTCGAGGAGCCCTGCGTCCTGGAGCTGGATCAGGATCTTCCTGATGATGTTCCTGCTTCCCTTGACGGCCCTGTTGGGCTTGCTTCCCCTGTCGACGTATCCTCCGTACTCGCCTGCGAGCTTGGAGGTGCCCATGGGGCCCTTGACATACAGTTTCCTCATGACTGAGGCTGCCTGGTGTACCACCAGTCGCCCTGCACGGGCGCCCTCTCGGCCTGGATACCGGTCTTAGCGAACTCGGCCCAGTCGGGAGCAACGATCTTGTCGTTCTCTTTGAGCTTCTCAGAAAGCCTGAGAATGAGCTTCTCTGCGGGAACGTCGTAGACTGTTACCATTTGTTCATCCTTCTGCCGCGCTTACCGTGAAGTATGCGCGACCGCAGGGCGGAATAGCCGCTTCATGTATATAAAAACAACTGGCGCTAACGCTGACACTGAAGCAATAGCGAAAAAACCACTGCACGCGTTCGCCCGAAGGCCCCGCGCGCCCCGAAGGAGCAATTCCTTCCACGGCAGATACCGAACGGCATCCAAATCCGTGATTGCGGAGATTCATGGAAGGTATATAAAACTTCCATGGACGGCCCGGAAGATGCGCCCGTCCGTATGCGCGTCCGTCCGCGCATCAGCTGCCTTCCCGCGGGCGCATAAATAATTATAATATCCATGAAAGGTTCGCTCGGAGCATGACTGACGGTACCGGGCTCAAGAACAGGGGCCACACCCATGCGGACGTCGATGAGAGGCGCGGGGCAGTCGAGCAGTTCACCGGCGCGGATCTCGAGAAGATTTCCAAATACTGCTTCAGGGCAGAGGATGCGGAGCACAACATCGAGAACATGATCGGGGCCGTGCAGATGCCCCTGGGCTTCGCCGGGCCCCTGAAGGTCGAAGGGGAGTACGCCGAAGGGGAGTTCCTGGTCCCGCTCGCCACCACCGAGGGGGCGCTGGTGGCATCCATTTCCCGCGGCATGTCCGTCATCACGGCCGCCGGCGGCGCCAGGACGAAGGTCTTCTCCGACTGCATGACCCGCGCGCCCGTCCTCAGGGTGGACGGGCTGGCGCACGCCTGCAGGGTCATCCAATGGATCGACGCGCATGAGGACGACATCAAGGCGGCCGCCGCTTCGACCACTAAGCACGGCAGGCTGGTCAGGATCGAGAAGTTCCCCACCGGCCGCGCGCTCTACCTGAGGCTCTCCTTCGAGACCGGGGACGCCATGGGGATGAACATGGCCACCATCGCCTCGGAGGCCGCCTGCCGCGTCATCGAGGAGGCCACGGGAGCTGTCATGGTCTCGGTCTCCGGGAACCTGTGCTCGGACAAGAAACCCGCCGCCGTCAACATGATCGAGGGGCGCGGCAAGACCGTGGTCGCCGAGGCCCTCATACCCAAGGACCTGGTGGAGTCCAAGCTCCATACGACCACCGCGCTCATCGTCGAGACCAATGTGAGGAAGAACTTCGTCGGCTCCTCCCTCGCCGGCACCCTCGGGGCCAACGCCCATGCCGCGAACATGGTCGCCGCCTTCTACATCGCCACCGGGCAGGACCCAGCGCAGGTCGTGGGCGGGAGCATGACCCTCACCGACTGCGAGGACGTCGGCGGGGACCTGTACATAAGCGTCAGGATGCCCGCGGTCGAGCTCGGGACCGTCGGCGGCGGCACCGGCCTGCCGTGCCAGCGCGAGGCGCTCGAGATGATGGGCTGCAAGGGCGAGGGCAAGGCCAGGAAACTGGCCGAGATACTCGCGGGAACCGTCCTCGCGGGCGAGCTGTCGACCCTGGCCGCCCAGGCCGCCGGCCAGCTCGGCAGGGCCCACGCACAGCTGGGGAGGAACAAAGCATGACCAACGTCAATTTCAGCTACAAAGACTTGGAGAAGCTCATCGGGAAGGAGCTGCCGCAGGACAAGGCGCTCGAGGACCTCCAGATGATCGGATCGGACACGGGCGACACCGTCCCCGGCGATGACGCGATGACCGTGGAGTTCTTCCCCAACCGGCCGGACCTGTACAGCGTCGAGGGCATCGCGAGGGCCATGAGGCAGTACCTCGGAATAGAGCCCGGGCTGAAGACCTACAAGGTCGAGGACTCGGACATAAAGGCGATCGTCACCCCTGAGGTCAGAGAGATCCGTCCCTACTTCATGTGCGCCGCCGTCAAAGGGGTGGAGATTGACGATACCGTCCTCCGCTCGATGATGGAGCTGCAGGAGAAGCTGCACATCACCGTCGGAAGGAAGAGGACGAAGGTCGCCATCGGGATCCACGATCTCGACAAGGTCGTCCCCCCGTTCACCTTCTCCGCGGCCGACCCCGATAAGACCTCCTTCGTTCCGCTCGCGAAGACCCAGAAGATGACCATGAGGGAGATCCTCGAGAAACACGAGAAAGGCAGGGCGTACGCCCGCCTGCTCGACGGTTTCGACAGGTACCCGCTCATCACCGATGCCAACGGCAGCGTGCTCAGCTTCCCCCCGATCATCAACGGGGCGCTCACCGCCGTCACCGTGAACACCCGCAACCTGCTCATCGATGTCACCGGCTTCGATGCATCGGCCGTAGAGGAATGCGTCAACATCGTCGCCACGGCCCTGGCCGAGAGGGGCGGCACCATCTGCCGCGTCCACATGGAAGGCGCTCCGAAGGAGAGCTACCCCGACCTGGAGCCCAGGAAGATGACGGTTTCCCTCGCTGAGTGCCGGAAGTTCATCGGAGTGCCGATCTCCCCGGAGGACGCTGTCGCCTCGCTGAGGAGGATGGGGCTGGACGCCGGCTGCGAAGGCGACAGGCTCACCGCCGTCATCCCCGCCTACAGGATGGACTTCCTGGCGGCCGCCGACGTCTACGAGGACGTGGCCATAGGGTACGGCTTCGGGAACTACGGGAAGCAGAAGGTCCCGGTGACCCAGACCTTCGGCAGGCTCCTCCCTGAGACCGATTTCTCCGAGAAGCTCAAGGACGTCATGATCGGCCTCGGCTACACCGAGGTCACCACCCTGACCCTGTCCAACCACCGGGACGAGTTCGAGATCTCCGGCCTCCCCGAGGTCGATTCCGTGACCGTCAAGAACCCGATAACCGAGGACCACACCTGCCTGCGCTCCTATCTCCTGCCCAGTCTCATGAGGATCCTGAGGCACAACAAGCACAGGGACCTCCCGCAGAGGATATTCGAGACCGGGTTCGTCATCAGGGATGCGAAGACCGTCCTGCACCTGTGCGCCCTGCAGGCGGCGTCCAAGAGCTCGTTCACCGAGGCCAAGTCCCTCACCGAGGCCATACTGAGTGAGATCGGAGGGGACTTCTCGCTCGAGCCCTGCTCCTACCCCACCTTCATCGCCGGAAGGGGCGCCTTCATAGTGTACAAGGGGAAGAGGATCGGCATCTTCGGAGAGATGTCGCCCGCGGTCATCGCCGGATACGAGATGACGCACCCCGTCATCGCCGTGGAGATGGACATCAGCGGGCTGGCCGCCGAGCGCTCCGGGAGGCTGTTCTGATGGAGAAGGGAGATAAGATGCCCCCGTTCCGCCTGCAGGACGAGAACGGGGAATGGATCGATTCCTCGGCCCTGCTCGGCATCCGCTTCGTGCTGTTCTTCTATTCCCAGGACGGCACGCCCGGATGCACCAAGGAGGCCCAGGAGTTCACCGACCTCTACCCCAAGTTCCAGCTCAGGAACGTCCCGGTCATCGGAGTCAGCGGGGATCCTATCGAGTCCCACCGGAAGTTCAAGGACAAGTACGGGCTGAAGGTCAAGCTCCTGAGCGACCCCGGCCACAAGTATGCCGCGGAATGCGGGGCATGGGGCAAGAAGATGCTCTACGGCCGCGAGGTCACCGGCACGATCCGCTCCAGCTACCTCGTCGGCAAGGATGGGACTATAGAGGAGGCCTGGCGCAACGTCAAGGCCACCGGCCATGCGAAACGCGTCCTCGACGGCACCCTGAAGCATTACGTCGACGACAGCCCGGCAGAATTCTGAGAATAAGATGAGAAGGCCGGGAGGATAAGCCCTCCCGGCGGGCGCTCACGCCCGGTATTCCGAGGGGACGATGTCCTTCAGGTCGTCCCCTTCGTACTGCCAATAGATGACGGTCCCGGTGCGCCCGGTATCCGGTTTCCCGAGGGGCAGCGCGCCCGGGACGACGGTCGCGAACTGGGGGTAATGAGCGTATTCCGCTCTGCAGCGCCTGCCCTGCACGCCGATCTCAATGTCCAGGTCCCTCCCGTCGGCTCCGAAGCCTGCGCAGTTGGCCTCCATCCCCGCCTCCAGCCTGGCGGCCGTCCTGGGAGCGAGCTCTTTCCCGCGGCGGGTGGCCCCCATGAGGACCGCGGCCGCCTCGGTGCGGATGATTATCTTGGCCAGGCAGTCGGCGTATGCCTCGGGCTCGAAACCGACGAGGCGCTTATCGTGGACCTCGTAGAGGGTCTCGATCCCGTAGGAGAACAGCTCTCTGCGCAGAGGCCTGAGCTCCGAATGGCCGAAGATGACGCCCCAGACGCGGGAGCCTTCGTTCACCTCGCGGATCCTGGAGAGGATCTCCTCGCTGACGCGGGCTATGCGCGGGCCCTCGGGCCGGTGCTCCACCTCGATCCACACCAGGAATCCGTCCGAGCGGGGAGAGTTGAGCTTGTACGCCTGCAGCATCCCGGGCGGGAGGTCCCTCACGCGCCCGTTGGAGCAGCTGGAGCACGATCCGGACGAGCAGGATTCGCAGCCGCTCATTCCGATGCCCCCATGTCCTTCAGGACGATCTTCGAGCCCCTCTCGCCGACCGAGAAGGTCCCGAGACCCAGATCGATCCTACCCAGCCTCTTGACCGCGGAAGGGTCCCCTTCGGGGGCGTCCGCCGGCGGATAGGCGCCGGAGAGGACGGAGACCACGGAGCCTCCGCACGTGCGGCACACGCGGACCTCGTCCCCGTAGTCCTGGGTCATCAGGAACCAGCACCCGTCGCGCTCGATCTTCGAGGTGTAGTAGAACTGGTCCCTCCCGAGCATCTCGGCAAGCTCCGCCGGCAGCATGCCCGTGCCCGAATCGGACGATGCCTCCCCCGGCGATTATCAGCGCATAATCGGGAGCCTCCCTGCCGATGAAGGCATTCAGGCACCTGGCGGTCGCGTAGACGTCGGCATAACTGAAAGCCTCATCGCAGAGCAGGAACGCATCGTCGGCGCCGGCTGCCAGGCATCTCCCGAGGGCCCCGGCGGCCGTCTCGGGCCCCATGGACACTGCGGTGACGGTGTCCCCTTCCTCTTTCAGACCTTCCGCCGCGGCGAGGGCGGATAATGACCCTGCATCGGGCGATTCTCCCGACGGGCCCGCTTTGATCAGGACGATGAACCTCATCGATCTCCCTCCTTGTACGAATCATTGAGCCTGGGTATCATGGCGGCCATGACGGACTCCTCCGTGAGGGCCTTCCTGTCGATGATGCCGCCGCTCAGGATCCCGACGGCGCCCATCCTCTTCCCGACCTCCGACTGCCCGAAGACCTTCCCCATGGCGTCCCCCACGGTCGATCCTCCCCTGACGAGGGCGGCCACCTTCGGCGGGTACATGAACCCCGATCCCGTGCCGACGGTGAACCTCCCGTTCCTATCGAGGACCGCGCAGTACTGGTAATCGTACAGCCCGTCTTCCATCTCGAAGGCCCCCGCCTCGATGCCGACGGCCAGCTCATGGCCGCCCAGGGCGTTCCGGGCGCGGTTCATCGCGCCCTCGCGGGCCTGCTTACCGAAGGGCTGCTCCGGGACGCCCGACGGGACGTCGCAGGCGGTGATCCTCACATCGCCGAATATCCGCTCCATGACCGAGCGGACGGCCTCCGCCTTGACGCGGTTCAGCGAGCCGACGGCGATGTCTTTCACGCCGTGCCTGCCGGTGCGCCCGTACTCCCCTCTGAGTATGTTCCGGGCGCTTATCTTCGAGCCGTCGTCCGCCATCACGAGCGGGACCACCGAAAGCTCCAGCGGAGGGACCCCGCGGGAGGCGCGGTCCCTGTTCAGCTCCCTGCCGTTCTCCAGGGTCTCCTCGGAGACGACCAGGACGGAGACCCTGTCCATCTCCTCACGGGGGCCGTACATGTCGTCGATGACCCCGATCCTCCAGGGCTTCTCCTGCTCCGAGAGCAGGTCCTCGAGGGCCCTGCGCCTGAGATAGAGGGGAAGGTGCTCCCCTCTTCCGGCGGCGGCGAACCTGTCGGAGGTGATGCCGACGAAAACGGAATCCCCGACCTCGAACGCCCGCTCGATGAGGGCGCGGTGGCCGTCATGCAGCACGTCGAACGTGCCGGCGACCGCGGACTGTTTCATAACCCGATCACCAGGACCGCCGCGATGACGACCGCCCAGAGGACGGCGATCTCGGCGATGTACCTGTAGAGCTTCTTCTTCGCGGCCTGCCCGTCGAGGTCCCTGCACTCGTCCGAGCAGTAGGGGCCTTCCCCGATGAACGCCTTGCCGCAGCGCCTGCAGTGCCTGTGCTGCGGGATCTTCGCGGTATGCTGCTCCTCGGCCGTCTCAGAGCCCCCTTCTGTCCATCTCGTTCTGCACCAGGATGATGCAGTGGTCGGCATGCAGGCTCACCGGCCCGAGGCAGATGGTGGACGGCCCCTTCTCTAGGAGCGCCTTCTCCTCGTTCTGCGTCAGGTCGCTGTTGTCCCCGAGGACGAAAATGGGGTTCTCGGGGAAGTCGAAGCCCCTCACGTCGCTGCCGTCCTCCTTCAGGTAGACGAAACTCCCCTTCCCGGACAGCATGTCGATCACATCGTAGAATGACATCTTCGACACGAAGACGCCGGGAGACGAGACCGCCTCCTTCCCTTCGGGGATCTTCTTCAGCAGGGCGTTCCTGAGGAGGGAGGCCGTGCTCCTCTCGTCGGGGTTGAGGTAGCGCACCAGGGACCCGTTTATCCTCACCGTCTTGGGGGAATCGTCCCCGCCTTCGAAGACGAGGTAGATCTCGGCGTCCTTCCTGATGCCGTGGCTGAGCATGAACGCAGAGTTCACGCATCTCGCGAGGATGTCGGCGCGCCCGGCCCCTCCGGCGATATCGTCGAGCTTGAACGACCCGTCCGCCAATGCTTTGTGGCCGGTGATGACGAAGTATCTCATTTCTCCCCGCCTTCGATGTCTTTGAGCTCCTTCAGGGCATCAGGGTCCATGCCGCCCATCTGCTTCGCCAGCTGCCTGCGCATCTTGCGGTCCTTGGACACGGCGGACATCGTCTTCTTGCTGTTGTTGTACTGCTTCAGGAGGTCCCTGACCTCGGACGCCGGCACTCCTGCGCCTACGGCGATCCTGTCGATCCTGTTCCCTTTGATGATCGAGGGCTCGTCCTTCTCCCGGGCGGTCATGGAGTCCATGATGATCCTGTACCTGGAGAGCCTGGACTGGGTGGCCTCGTAGTCGATCTTGTCGGACATCTTGCTCATGCCGGGCAGGAGGCCCATGATCTTCTGGAGGGTGCCCATCTTACCGAGGGCCTTCATCTGGGTGTACATGTCGCTGAGGGTGTACTTTCCGGAGGTCATCCTGCGGGCCATCTCCTCGACGTCCACGTCCTCGTCGAAACTGTCCTTCGCCATCTCCACGAGCCCGGCGAGGTCTCCCATGCCGAGGAGGCGGGAGATGAACCTGTCGGCATCGAAGGGCTCCAGGTCCCTGATGTGCTCCCCGGTCCCGATGAACACGATCCTGGCCTTGGTGGTGGCCACCGCGGAGAGCGCGCCTCCTCCGCGGGACGTCCCGTCCATCTTGGTGACTATGACACCGGTGACCCCGACGGCCTTGTTGAAGGCGTCCGCCTGGGGGCCGGCCTGCTGCCCGACCTGCGAATCGAGGACGAGTATCCTCTCGTCGGGGTCGGTCGCATCCGCGATGTCGGTGATCTCCTTGATCAGGTCGTCCTCGAGCGCGTGGCGTCCGGAGGAGTCGATGATCCTGACCTTCTTGTCCCTGAACCTCTCCATCCCCTCGCGGGCGATCTTGACGGCGTCCTTCTCCTGATGGGTGGGGTCCCCGAAGACCTCCGCGCCCACCTTGTCGCCGAGCTGCTTGAGCTGGTCGTAAGCGGCAGGCCTGTACACATCTGCGCCGATGAGGCCGACGGACAGCCCTTTCTTGATGAAGTAGTTCGCGAGCTTCCCGGCCGTGGTGGTCTTACCCTGTCCGTAGAGCCCGACAAGGAGTATGGTCTGGGGCTTCACCTCGAGGGGCTCGCCGTTCTTCAGCAGGGCCACGAGCTCCTCGTAGATGATGCGGGTCACATGCTCTTTCGCGGAGCGGCCGGCGGCCGGCTTCTCGTTGAGGGCGCGCTCGCGGACGTTGCCGGTCAGCCTCAGGACGAGCTGAACATTGACGTCCGCCTGGAGGAGCGCGCGCTGAAGCTCCTTGCAGACCTCCTTGATGAGATCCTCGTCGACCGTGGATGAACCTTTGATGCGGTCGAGGACGCCTCTGAGGGATTTTCCCAATCCGTCCATTACCATTTAATCACCACCCCATGCGCTGGTGGTTATTTTATTATTAGTATAGGGCCGAAACCCTGCCGGCGGACGGGATTGTGTGCGGAACAGGGATTCGTCAGATACTATGGCCGGAACGAATCGAAGATGCGCCGGAGCGGAGAAAACACCTGTCAAGCAAGGATCAGAAGAAGTACGGGACAGGCCAGCCAGTCAGAAGGGATGGGATGCACTCTACAGAACTGACCTGTTCCCGATTATATCATAAACCATATCCGATATTTAACTGCTTAGGTTTACGTATCCATGCTGGACACGCCCAGGCCTGACATTCATCGGAGATTCAGTACACATATGCATGTGATGTCAGACTGGCGGCGGCCGGCCGGAGAGAATACTCTCCGCGATTCAGATGATCGAGCAGGAGCGCTTCTCATCATCGATCCCGTCCCCGGCCCGAGCCAGGAAAAATGGGCCGGAGAGGGTCCGGGCATATGCCCGTAAGATGTTTCACTCGGGTGCGCGGGACTTGATGGCCTTGACCATCGCGCGGATGTTGTCCGCAGGCGTCCCGATGGGCACTCCGCATCCTGCCGAGATGACGTCGAACCCGGCATCCGCAGAGCGCGTCGCGGCGGCGGCGCAGTCGGCAGGCGTTCCCTTGAACAGGGGGAACGCGCATCCCACGTTACCGACCAGCACTCCGCGGCCGTTCGCGATCTTCACTGCCTCCTCCGGCGGGACCTTCTCCTCCACGGAGATCCCCGTGGCGCCTGTCTGGTACATGTAGGGGATGATCTTCCTCGTGTCCCCGCAGATATGCAGGATCGTCATCCCGGGCAGCTCCCCGAGGGCATGGTGCACGTAGGGCATCGACATCTGCTGGAAATCGTCGGGGGAGAGGATATCCGTGGACGCCGACGCTCCGACATCTGGACGATGTCCGCGCCGTTCGCGAGCAGCTCCTCGCCGAACTTCCTGCAGTAAGGCTCCACCGCCTTCAGCCAGGACTTGGCCCTGTCGGGATCGGTCCACACCGAGTAGATCAGGTTCTCCGCGTTCAGGATGTGCCCGGTGAGGGTGAACACTCCGGTGTTCCCTCCGACGACCACGTACCTGTCCCCGTGGGTCTTGTGCATGATCGCCATCGCGTCGATGGCGGTCTTCACCCTGCCGCCCTTGCAGAAGTCATCCAGGGGCATTATCTCCTGGAGCTTCTCGGGGTCGTCGAATATCCTCTTCTGGGGGTCGTACGTGTACGGGTGGGAGAGGATCATCGGGGACGATGTCTTCGAGCCCATCCTCATCTTGCACCCGAGGCGCTCGGCCTCCTCCGTGAGGCAGAACCCCGCCCTGACGGATTCCAGCCCGAAGTAATCGGCCTGGGCGCATCCCAGGGTGGCCATCTTCTGCGGATCGGAGTGAGCCTCCGGCCACGCCGCCCCGCAGGCGTTCATCATGTCGATCGTGTCGCAGGTGGTGAAGATCGCCACCGGCGGCCTGTCAAGGGACTCGCGGTGCATGGCCGCGAGCACCCTGTCCCTGCAGCTCATGCTCATAGACCTTCCTCCTTCAGCCACTTGACGCAATTGGTCGCGTCCGTATCCCTGTGGTCCGCGCCGATCTCCTTGGCGAACCCGTCCGTCGTCGGAGGCCCGCCGATGGTCACGGTGCACTTCTTCCGGTATCCGTTCTCCTCGAGCGCCTTCAGAGCGGCGGCCATGCTGTCCATAGTCGGGGTCATGAGCGTGCTCAGGCAGACCACGCCGATCCCCTGCTCCTTGGCGGTGGAAGCGATGACCTTGGGATCGACGTCCTTTCCGAGGTCGTTGACGATGTAGCCCGACGCGGTCAGCATCGTCTTCACGATGTTCTTGCCGATATCATGGACATCTCCCATGACCACGGCGGTCTCGGCCTTCTTCGCGTCGGCGAGATCGGCCTTGGGTATAGCGGGCAGCAGGACATCCAGCCCGTTGTACATGGCATGCGCGGCGACGAGCACCTGAGGGAGGTACATCTCCCTTGCGGCGTAATGCTCGCCGATTCTGTCCATTCCGACCACGAGGCCCTCGTTGATGGCCTCTACAGGATCCATTCCGGAGTCAAGAGCTTCTTCGCGACCTCCGTCGCGACTTCGGGCTTACAGGACTCCACTGCATCCGCGAGGGCATTCAGAAGATCCTTCTTGTCCATTCAGATTCCTCCTGGGAAGGCTCGGCTTCCGCCTCAGCCTTCTGCATGGGGATATATGCCGGATAGAGTGATAAGCAGTATTACGAATCAGTTCGGCATTCTGAAACGGATTATACAAAATTGAAAAGTGTCTTCCTCCGTTCCCGGAGGAAGTAAAGGGTTTCCGTGAGTGACTTTCAGAGGTACCCGGACTTCTGGAGGATCATGAGGTCCTCGGTCGAGAGCTTCTCTCCGGCCTTGAACTTCTCGAAGATCTCCTCAGCCTTCTTCTTGGTCTCGTAGTCGGTGCGCTTCTTCTTGGCGATGTTCTTCTTGTTCTTGATGCCGTCGGCGTCCTTTCCGACCGCATGGACCGACTTGATGGACTCGATGTGCAGGCGGTGCTCCTCATCGGCCTTCTGCTTGCACTCGACGAACTTCGCCTGAGCGGCATCGGCCTCCTTGCGGATGGCATCGGCGCGCTGGTAGAGCGAGAGCATGTTGTCGTGGGCCTTCTGGGCCTCCTCGGCGTTGATCGAGACCTGCTTGTGGGCCTCCTCGGCCTTGGCCTTGGCGTCCCTGAGCTCCTGGACGAGCCCGCGGATCTCCTCATCGCCTTCCTCGACCTTCTCGCGCTCGCCGATCTGCTTGGCAAGCTCCTGGATCTGCTTGACGAGGGCCTTCTCCTTGTCAGCGCCCATGGGCATGGTCTGCTGCTGCATCTCCATGCGGTCGAGGCGGGCCTTCATCTGGCCGAGGCTCTCCTCTTCGCCTTCCTTCTTCTTCTCGGGGCGGATCTCGTTGATCTTGGCCCTGATCTCGGACACCTTCTTGTTCCACTCGTCCCTGACTGCTTTGGACTCGCGGACCTTCTGGTTGAAGCCGTCGCGGACCTCGCGGGATTTGCCTGCCTCCTCGACGAGCTCCCTGACCTGGGCGTTGAGGGCGTCCCTCTTGGACTTCCACTCCTTGGTCTGGGCGTTCAGCTCGTCCCTCTTCTGCCTGTGGACCTCGGCCTCGTTGTTGAGGATGGTCTTCTGGGCCTCGAGGTCGGCCAGCTTGGCCTTCTCCTCGGGGGTCGGCTCCGCCTCTTCAGCGGAAGGGACCTGCTCGCTCTCGGCCTGCTGCTCTTCCTGGGCGTTCTCCGGCTCCTGCTCGTTCTCGGCCTGCTCGGCGGCCATCTGTTCGGTGTCTTCAACCTGGACTTTTTCCTCGTCAGTCATAAAAATATCACTCACGTTCGTTTTGGCCATGATTCAAAGCGTGGCCCACTTTTAAGCGCTCTATAATGGTATCCCTTATAAAGTTTAGTACTGGAATCACAAAACACGTAGGATTATCGGTCCTTTTCGGGCGCTCCGGAAAATGTCAGGACCAGTGGCTGCAGTTGGCCAGAATAATGTGATTCTGCAGACGCATACGGCATCCGCAATGGCTGCAATCGATTGCCGAGCAGGGGCTGCGCGCATAAGTTCTATTAAATAATGTAAGCCTATCCGATTCCAGAGATAAGCATGAGTGATTACGTCTGTCCCTTGGACTACAGGTACGGTCGCAAAGAGATGAAGTCAATCTTCTCCGAGACCAGCCGCATCAATTACCAGATGAAGGTCGAGGCGGCCCTTGCCAGGGCGCATGCCTCCTTGGGAGAGATCCCGCAGGCCGATGCCGACGAGATCACCCGCGTGGCCGAGTCCGGCGAGGTCACCGTGGAGAGGATCAAGGAGATCGAGAAGCTCACCAACCACGACCTCATGGCCATGGTCAAGGCGATGACCGAGAAATGCAGGGGCGATGCCGGGAAGTACGTGCACCTCGGGGCCACATCCAACGACATCGTCGACACCGCCACCGCGATGCAGATCGCCGACGCCCTCAAGCTGGTCTCGGACGACATCGATGAGTTCGCCTACACCCTCGCCAAGCTGGCCAAGAGGGAGAGGGACACCCTGGAGATCGGCAGGACCCACGCTCAGTTCGCCATCCCCATTACCTACGGCTTCAAGATCGCCGGGTACATCGCTGAGATCCTCAGGTACAGGCAGAGGATAATCGAGATCATGCCCAGGGCCTGCTGCGGCAAGATGGCCGGCGCCGTCGGGACCGGGGCCGCGCTCGGGAAGAACTTCCATAAGATCCAGGCCATGGTCATGCAGGACCTCGGGCTCACCTACGAGCCGGCCGCAACCCAGGTCGTCGGCAGGGACAGGTACACCGAGCTGATTTGCCTCATGGCCACCCTCGGGACCTCCCTCGAGAGGTACGCGACGGAGGTCAGGAACCTCCAGAGATCCGAGATCGGCGAGGTCTCAGAGTACTTCGACAAGGAGCACCAGGTGGGCTCGTCCACCATGGCCCAGAAGAGGAACCCCATCAACTCCGAGAACGTCTGCGGCCTCGCCCGCATACTGAGGGGCTTCGTCATGCCGACCTTCGAGAACCAGGTCCTCTGGCACGAGAGGGACCTCTCCAACTCCAGCGCTGAGAGGTTCACCCTGCCCCACGTCTTCACGCTCATCGATTACATGCTCTATAAGATGAATAAGGTCTTCTCCGGCCTCGAGGTCCACCGCGACAAGATGCTCAGGAACATCGCTTCGGCGCACGGCCTTGTGATGGCCGAGCCGGTGATGATGGCCTTCGTCGGCAAGGGCATCGGCAGGCAGGACGCCCACGAGATCGTGAGAGAAGCCTCCATGGAGGCCGAGGACAGGGAGATCGACCTCTCCGAGACCCTCTGGGAGAGGAAAGAGGTCCGCGACCGCTTCACCAAGGAAGAGCTGGCCGCAGTCATGGACCCCGCAGGCTACACCGGAGCTTCCGGCGAGATCGTCGACAAGATGGTCGACGCTGTCGAGTCCGCTCTGGAGAGGAAGGTCGAGTGATGGGCTCCAAGACCACCGCCATGACCCGCCACCGCATGAAGTGGGCGGCCATCATCGGCGGAGCCGTGGGCTTCGCCGTGGGGTGGGTCGGGTGGCTCATGTACGACTCGCTCTTCTACATGCTCATGATCGTATTCGGCGCCGTGATCGGCGCCTATACGGTCAAGTACATGGACGGAGCGCCCGACGACTGAGCGCCGGTCACTCCTTGTACTTCATGCCGGCGTGCTCGCCGGGGGCCGTGTCGTACACATCGGTGACGGCGATCTTTATGAGACCCTTCGCAGGGAAGGCGGGGTTCTTCTCGTGCGCCATCTTGACGGCGGCCTCGTAATCGGGGCCGAAGTCGAAGTACATGCATGCGCCCTTGACCTGTATGCAGTCATGGCCCTCTCCCGCCAGGGCGTACACGGCGGCGACAGGGTTCTCCTTGATGTTCGCAAGGGTCTTGTTCATGTAGTTGTCGATGACCCAGATCTCCTTGTCATTGGCAACCCACAGGAAGCCGATGGGGACGACGTGGGGACACCGTCCTTGGAGGCGGTGGCAAGCGCGAAGTACTTGTGCGATTTCTTGTGGTCCTCGAACAGGGCCTTCATCTTGGGCGTAATCATTGCCATGCCATATGGATGGCCTAACGCAGATTTAAGAATTGGTCGGTGAGAGCGGGGGGCGGGCATGGCCCGCCCGGCGCTCAATGCCCCTGGCGCTGGAGGAGCTCAAGCAGACGGGCGGCCGCCTGCTTCGGGAAGGCGGGGTCGTCCGACCCGGCCATCGCCTCGAGCATCTTTCTGACGTTCGGGGACTGGGGGATCATGTAGCCCGCTTCGCGGTAGAGGTCCTCGGCCTGGCGGCGGAAGGAGAGCTCCATCGCCTCGGCGGTCTGCTTCCGGATGGGGTCGCGGGCAGCTTCCGCCGCCCCGCGGCACAGCGATTCGGCGGCGACGCGGCAGCGGGCCTGCGCGAACACGGCATCGCAGATCTCCGCGGCCTTCGGCTGCTGGAGCGGATACAGGTCCGGCACCAGTGAAAGGGCCTTGCTGGGACAGCTGCGGACGCACATCCCGCACCCTATGCATTTGGTGAAGTCGATCTGCCCCGTCTCGGTGTCCGTCGCCCCGGTGGGGCATACGTACAGGCAGAGGCATTCCTTCTCGCACATCTTCAGATTCCTTATCGCATGCATCAGATCTGCCTCCTCTCGATCTTGACCAGCTTGTCGCGCGGCACCTTGCAGACAGGGCAGATTTCCGGCGGGTCGTTCCCGACATAGATGAACCCGCAGATGTCGCATACCCAGACGCCGGTATTCTCCAGGAAGCCCTCGCCTTCCTTGCCGAGGCGCTCCACCAGGGCCTGCAGGATGCGGGCCACCTTGGTGCTCCAGAGCATGGCGCGCTTGGCCCCGCGGTCTCCTGCCGCTCCTGCCGCGGCATCCGCCGAGTCATAGGCGGCAAGCCCCTCGTTGATGAGTGCCAGAAGGCGCTCGTCGGTGAGGTCCGAGGCAGGCTCCGCGCGCTTGCGGTAGTAATCCGAGATCTCGCCGAAGAGGCCGGCCTCCTCGGTCAGGTACTGCTTCTCGCATCCCCTCTGGAGGTTGGAGCAGAGGTCGGCCATCTCCGCGAAGGACATCTCCCTCATGCGGTCGCCTCCCTCGCCGGCGGGGATGGATACGGCATCTTTCACCGGGCCTGCGGAGACAGGCTCGGATGGTGCAGGGGCTTCTTCGATTTTCTTGAACATGCTCTTGGGCGAACCGCACATAGGGCATGTCCAATCGTCCGGAAGGTCTTCGAAGCGGGTACCGGGGACGATACCGCTCTCGGGTATGCCCTTGTCCTCGTCGTAGACGTATCCGCACAGCGTGCAGACGTATTTCGCCATGATGCGATGCCACGGCCTCTGGCATATATAACTGATTACCGGGCCAGAGGCCGATTGTGGGCCCTGTCCAAAGGCCCTAAAAGGTTTCGGTCAGTGCTTGGCCGCGTAGGCGTCCATGCAGTCCTTTATGGTCTTCTTCGCGGCCTCGGGGCCCTCGATCTCTCCGGTCTGGGTCTTCTTGCCCTCGAGCGCCTTGTAGACGTTGAAGAAGTGCTGGATCTCCTCGCCGAGGTGCTTGGGCAGCTGGGCGATGTCGGTGAAGTCCTTGAACATAGGGTCCTTGGGCATGACGGCTAGGACCTTGTCGTCCTGGTCGCCGCTGTCGTTCATCCTCATGATGCCGATGGGGCGGCATTTGGCCAGGCATCCTGCCTGGATAGGCACGCTGCTGATGATGAGGACATCGAGCGGGTCCCCGTCGGGAGCGACGGTCAGGGGGATGAGCCCGTAGTTCCAGGGGTAGGCCGTTGAGGTGTAGAGGATCCTGTCGACAGCGAGAAGACCGGTCTCCTCGTCAAGTTCATACTTCATCTTGCTGCCTTTGCTGATCTCGACGAAGGCGGTGAACTCCTCCGGCTTCACCCTGTCCTTCGATATGGTGTCGACGATGCTTGCCATGCTTCTCCCAATAAGGATTATTGATAAAAGGATAACGAGAAGGCGATCTGATATCATTTACTGGATTGATTATCCCTTGATTGCAAGTTCTCCCCGAATTAGGAATTAATTTCGATAATCCCCGAAATTTTATCCTTTTTGGAAAATATTTTACAAAGGTACATATAGAATCCAGCCAGATTCGATTTCAACAGAAAGGCATACCATGAACGCTAAATTTTGGTCCACCGCCATCATCGTCGTCGCCATCATGGGCGCGATGGCCGGCATCATCGTCTACGATGAATCCATCAACGATGACAACGGCTCTAACAACGTCTACAACATATTGGCACGTGTGAACACCGAGGGATCGGGCATATACATTGACAAGGACGAAGTGGAATCCACTGTCAGTACGACGTTCACCGCCACCGTCGACGGTTCAGAGGTAACATACAGCGTGAACGTCCCCTACAGGAACGGTACTCCTTTCTACACTCCCTCTGCGGACTCTGAGGGAAATCTAGTATATTCTGTCAGTTCGGATAATGCGGCTGCCTGGGGAGGCCTCATATGCGGAACCCCGGGAAACACCTCCATCCAGCACGTTCAGATGAACCAGATAGTTACCTCGATGGGGCTTTCGTTCGTGCTGTACGAATCCGGGACATCGGTGTCATCCAGCCAGGTGGCGTACATCTCGACGTTCACCAATGCCAGCAAGATCATGAACGACACTCCCCATCCGGACATCGGGATCATATGGGAACCTCAGTACTCTGCAGTCATCGATGCCGAAGGCACGGCATTCCAGGGCCTGGGTCTCACCAACTACTTCTTCCCCGGGCACACCTGCTGCGTCCTCGCGGGTTATTCCTCTTATGTGAACAGCCACCAGGACGTCACCGAGAGGTTCCTCGCCGGATACATCGAATCGGTCAACTGGGTCAATGCGGCCCTCAGCGACACTTCGTCCGATAATTACAATGCACTGGTGAGCACCTGCGTGAGCTCCACCGGACTCAGCGAGACCTACATCAAGGACGCCCTCAGCAACATCACCTACGTCTACGCGGACGAGGACGGGACCCTGACGCAGCTTAAGTACGATATCGCCGACATCGTCGAGGCGAACTCAAGCACCCTCAGGTACAGTATGTCCGACCTCGGCTTCTCCAACTCTGTGCAGTTCGCCAACAGGTTCGTCGACGAGTCGTACCTGCATGAGGCGGAGAGCTACGGCAGCTACAACGGGACCAGCACCACCGTGACGGTCGCCGTCATCTCCGGAGACATCCACCAGATCGCCCTCCAGGTCGGAGTGGCGCAGGGATTCTTCACACACTACGGGATCAACATCCAGCAGGTCAACGAGTCGAACGGCGCCGGCGTTGCAGTCGCCATGCAGAACGGCTCTGCGGACTTCGGGTTCATGGGAGCTCCCCCTGCGACCATAACCTGCGTCAACGGGCAGCTCGTGACGGTCTGAAGGCGATAGATTGGCACTGGAGTTCAGGGAAGGCGGGATCGCGGACGCGGTCCTGCATTTCAAATACGACAAACACAACAAATACCACCGGGCAGGAAGGAAGCTCCTGATCACCGCGATATCGCTGGTGATGTTCGTGGAGGCCTGGTGGGTCATATCCATCATCGCAAACTCGTACACCATCCCCAACCCCGCGGACACCTGGGACGCCCTTGTGGACTTCTACAGCAACGGGGACACCATGTCCGGCGGGAAGTCCATGTGGTCGTACATCAGCTCATCGCTGTCCACTTACCTGGAGGGATTCATCCTCGCCCTGGTGGTGTCCATACCCCTGGGCCTGGTCCTCGGCAAGTTCGCTACCCTGAGGGAGTTCGCCACTCCGATGATCGAGGTCCTCAGGCCCATCGCGCCCATCGCATGGGCGCTATCTTCATGGTCGCCATCGACTACGAGACCGGGCCCATGCTGGTCGTCTTCGTCGGTATCTTCTTCCCTCTGCTGACCAACGTCATCTTCGGGGTCTCGAAGATCGAGCCGAACCTCATAGATGCCTCCAAGACGCTGGGGGCCTCCGACGCCCAGATCTTCGTGAAGGTCATGATACCGTCCACCGTTCCCTACATCATGAACGGGATCAAGGTCGGGCTCGGCATCGGCTGGATGTGCATCGTTGCCGCGGAGCTGTACGCCTCTCCTCTCGGAGGCATCGGGTTCTACCTCTCCGAGCAGGCGACAGCAGGCTTCTGGCCTTCCGCCTACGCCGCGATCGTCATCATCGCAGTGCTGGGGATCCTCACCTCCGGGCTCGCCGACTACATACACAAGTACATATCGAAGAGAATGGGGATGGATGTCTGATGGCTGCCAACGACGGGATAAAGACAGAGGCCCGAGGTACAGGTCCAGGGACCGTGTGAGAGCGGACCGCACCGACCTGCTTTACAAGGACATCCCCGAGGGCGAGACCCTGATGTCCATCAAGGACCTGCACGTGGTGTACAAGACCGACGAGTCGGAGACCACCGCGGTGGAGAACTTCAGCCTTGACGTGAAGAAGGGGGAGCTCGTCTCCATCGTAGGTCCGTCAGGATGCGGGAAGACAACCATCCTCAGATGCATCGCGGGGCTCCTGCAGCCCACATCCGGGACCATCACCATGGGCGGGAAGCCGTGCACCGCGCCGGGCTCCGACCGCGGGATGGTGTTCCAGGACTTCGCGCTCTTCCCCTGGAGGAGCGTGAAGCAGAACGTCGAGTTCGGGATGGAGGTCGCAGGCGTCCCCAAGGCGGAACGCGAGGAGAGGGCCATGCGGTACATCAAGGCCGTCGGCCTGGAGGACTTCGCGGACTCCCGCATCTATGAGCTCTCCGGAGGCATGAAGCAGAGGGTGGGCATCGCCCGCGCTCTGGTCATGCACCCGGCGGTGACCCTCATGGACGAGCCGTTCGGAGCGCTCGACGCCCAGACCAGGAACATCATGCAGGAGCAGCTGACGAGGATCCTCATGCACAGCGAGAGGACCATCATCTTCATCACCCACTCCGTCGACGAGGCGCTGTTCCTGTCCGACCGCGTGGTCATCCTGACCAAGAGGCCTTCGACGGTCTACAAGGTCATCGACGTCCCGTGGGAAAGACCCAGGGACAGAGCGTCTCCGGAGTTCACCAAGCTCAGGCGGGACATCCTCGATTACCTGGAGAACCAGAACGTGATGTCCGACGACGCGGGCATCGTGAGCAGGAAGAAGCCCAAGAAGGGATTCGGCCTCAGCATGTTCAAGAGCAAGGAAGAGCCGAAGGTCAGCTCCGAAAGTGCAACTTCCGCGACAGATCCGAGTCTGAATGAAAAACAGAACTGAAACCCTGCGAAACATTTTACCAAATAGCCTCTCCCGTCCGCCGCCATCGGCGGGAGAGGACTATTTTCCATCGATTCTGGGCTCGCTGCGGCTTTCGATTGGCAACCGTTATATAGCCAAGCGGTGTGAGCATCATTTCGGGCCCGGACGGACGCAGTCTTTTCGTCCAAGGTATGCGCACGCTCGGACCCCTTTCTCCAGTTTTCCGACGTTCCGTTCGATACCATCTTATCGGTGCTCGCAATAGAACATACCATGAAGAACGCCGACCAGGAGCTGTCCGAGGGTGTGAAGTACATCACGGAAGGCGATCACCGCAGAGCAGGGCGCATCTTCAGGAGGCTGGCCCGCCGCAACGTGGCGGAAGCCATGTTCAACCTCGGCCTGATGTACTATGATGGCAACGGAGTGAAGCAGGATTACGCGAAGGCCGCCAAGTGGTACACGAAGGCCGCGGCAGGAGGGATGGACACTGCGAGGCTGAACCTGGCCATCATGTACCTCTACGGCGAAGGCGTCAAGCAGGACCGGAAGAAGGCCTTCGACCTGATGCAGGAAGCGGCCGACCACGCTACGACCGCGCCGAGGCCCAGCTGGGGATCATGTACGAGAACGGCTACGGGACCGAGAAGGACACCGCGATGGCCAAGGCCTGGTACAGGTCCGCTGTCCAGCAGGGCCTCCCGGAGGCCGCCCTGCTGCTCGCCGAGCTCATACTGCAGGAGGAGAAGGGGCCTGCCCGCGGAGAGGCCGCCGAGCTCCTCAGCAGGGCCGCGAAGGATGGGTTCGGCCCCGCCCAGGAACGTCTGGGACTGCTGTATTATTCGGGGGACACCGTCCCGCGCGACCTGTCCAAGGCGTTCGAGCTCTTCACGGAGGCCGCGGATCAGGACCTGCCTGATGCGCAGTATTTCCTGGCCTGCATGTACTCCGACGGGGAGGCGTCCCGATCGACGAGGCCAAGGCGTTCGAGCTGTTCAGCAAGGCCGCCGACAACGGCAACACCGACGCTCAGTTCAACGTCGGGGTGGCCTACGAGACGGGAGTCGGCGTCGGGATAGACTACGGCAAGGCCATCTCATGGTATTGGGTGGCCGCCATCGGAGGGAGCAGCGACGCCGTCTGCAACCTCGGCGACATGTACGAGAACGGCCGGGGCATCGAAAAGGACTACGAAGTCGCCAAGAAGCTGTATGGCATCGCCTCCGAGCACGGGAGCGGGCTAGCCACCTGCAGCCTGGGCGATATGTACCGCCTGGGGGAGGGCGTGGAGAAGTCCCCGGAGACTGCGGAGAGATACTACCGCCAATCTGCCGAGCAGGGCTGCCCCGAGGCGGTCGAGGAGCTCAGGAAGATGGGGAAGGACGTCTCCATGTACGGTAAGGAGGTAAGAGAACGAACGGAGGCACAGCGAGGAAGATCGAAGAGCACCTGAACGACTGCTTCGGGGCGGAGCCGCAGAGGAAGACGACGGTGGGGAGCGATCCGTCCTACGGGATGCTCATCTACGCCCCGGACCGGAAGTATGATTTTTGGAAGATCTGCACCGTCGGTGCCTCCGATTACAAGATGCCGAAGCGCGAAGGCGTGCGCTACGGGGAGACCGCCAGCTTCCACAACGAGTACATGATGTTCGTCCCCCCAGGCATCGACTTCAGCGAGGGGAAGAACGGCTGGCACTGGTACGCCGAGTACCTGTGGAGGGCGGCCTCGTTCGCGCAGCTCAACAAGACCGGCGTGGTCGCCACCGACATCCTCGACTTCAAGGACCGCACCCAGCCCATGAGCGCCGCCACCCTGCTGTTCCCGGAGGCCATAGAGGACACGGATATCCTCCAGCTGCGGCTGGGCCTCGGGAAAACGATCACGTTCCTGCAGGTGATGCCCGTGACCGCCTCCGAGGCCGACCTCGGGGACGCCCTCTACGAGAGGTTCTATCCCCACGACGCGTCCGCCCGCAGATGTTCCTGGCCAGGAGAGGCGCATGATCTCCCCCTTCGGGATGACCTCCGAGGGCCCCGCGGACAAGATAGACCTGGAGGCCGGGGAGGTATCCTGCTCGGTCATCACCTACGGGGCCGCCCTGCAGTCGCTGACCGTTCCCGACCGCGAAGGCTTCTACACCCGACGTCGCCCTGGGGTACCAGACGGCCTCGGAATACGAGAACAGGCACGGCCGGATGGGGGCGGTGATCGGAAGGTTCGCCAACCGCATCGCTGACGGCAGGTTCCCCTTCGAAGGGAGGACCGTGGAGCTCTCGAGAACCGCGGCCCGGACCACATCCACGGCGGGTTCAGGGGATTCGACAGGAGGATCTGGCACATCGATGAGTCGGGGGAGGATCACGCCGTCCTCTCGATAAGGAGCGCTGACGGGGAGGAGGGCTACCCGGGGAACCTGGAGGCCTCGGTCCGCTACACCGTCTCCGAGGAAGGGCTCAGGATCGACTATCTGGCACATTCCGATGCCGACACCGTCTGCTCGCTGACCAACCATTCCTACTTCAACCTCGCGGGCCAGGGGAACGGCGATGTCTCCGGCCACACTCTGAGGATCAGTGCCTCCCGCTACCTCCCGTCCGGCGACCGCTCCCTCCCCACCGGGGAGATCGTCGCCGTGGACGGAACGCCCATGGACTTCCGGGAGCCCCGCTCGCTGGGGGCCAGGCTCCGCAAGTACGGGGGCTACGACTGCTGCTACCTCCTGGACGGGGAGGATGCGGCCGAGGTCTCCTGCGGCGACACCGGGATAACGATGAAGCTGAGGACGGACCTCCCGGCGCTGCAGTTCTACACGGCCGAGGGGCTGAAGCCCTGCACCGGGAAGGACGGGGCCTCCTACGGGAGACGCAGCGGCCTCTGCCTGGAGACCGAGTTCTGCCCAGACTCCCCCAACCACGGGAACTTCCCCTCCTGCGTCCTGCATGCGGGCGAGGAGTACCGCCACTACGCCTCCTTCTCCTTCAGATGAGGTTTTTCCAATCCAATCCTGTTGTTCCTGTGAAAGGATAATTATCGGCAGGGCGATGCCCGACCGAACCGGCAGGGCGTTTCATGATTTTCAGATACCTGGGGAAAGGAGGGTGGGCCCTCATCGCCGTCCTGGCATGCCTGATAATGGGGCAGGCGTACCTGGACATCAGCATCCCCGGCTACATGAACGACATGACCGACGCCATCCAGGAGCAGGTGGTGTCCGGGGACACCTCGAACTCCGCCGTCACCGAGAACGGCATCAAGATGGTCTCCGCCGCCCTCCTCAGCCTGATCCTGGCCGTCCTCTCCTCCACCGTCGCGGCCCGCATCGGCGCATCCCTGGGAAGCACGCTCCGCCGTCTGGAGTTCGCCAAGGTGCAGTCCTTCTCCGAGGAGGACATGAACACCTTCTCGGCCGCCAGCCTGGCCACCCGCTCGACCAATGATGTCTACCAGCTGATGCAGTTCACGGCCAGGGGCCTGACCCTGATGATAAAGGCGCCCCTCACCGCGGCCTTCGCCATCGTGATGATCTCCGGCAAGCACTGGGAATGGACGGCCGCCACCGCCGCCGCGGTCGCCGTCCTGATCTGCGTCACTGTCTTCACCACGTACTTCATAGTCCCCAGGTTCAAGCGGATCCAGTGGCTCACCGACGGGGTCAACCGGGCCGCCAGGGAAGAGCTGGAGGGCCTGCGCACCATACGCGCCTACGGTACGGAGGCCGTCCAGAGGGAGAAGCTGGACAGGGCCAGCGACGAGCTCCTGGACAACAACCTCTCCGTCGTCCATGCGATGGCCCCGATGCACCCGATATTCAGCTCGGTCAGCAACTTCCTGACCCTGGCTATCTACTGGATCGGAGCAGGGATAATCGCATCGTCGTCCGGCACGGCGGCCAAGATGTCCGAGTTCTCCGACATGGTGGTCTTCACCTCCTACGCATCGCAGATCATCTCGGCGTTCATGATGATGAACGGCGTGGTCAGGATGTTCCCCCGCGCCATGGTGGCGTCCCGGCGCGTGGAGGAGGTCATCGGCCACGAGCCTCTGTGAAGGACGGGCCCAGGGAATCCGGCGAGCCGGGCAGGGAGGGCACCGTCGAGTTCAGGCACGTCACCTTCACCTATCCCGGCTCTGACACGGCCGCCCTGAGCGATGTGAGCTTCTCCGTCGGGAAGGGGGAGACCATCGCCTTCATCGGCCCCACCGGGAGCGGGAAGAGCTCCATCGCGAGGCTCATCCCGCGCCTCTACGACCCTGATTCCGGGCAGGTGCTGGTGGACGGGACGGACGTCAGGGAGTTCCGGCAGACCGCCCTGCATTCCAGGATAGGCTACGTGCCCCAGGACGCCGTCATCTTCACCGGGACCATAAGGGAGAACGTCGGGTATGGGGGAAACGGCGGGGAGAGGTCAGAAGCAGAGATACGCGAGGCGCTGGACATCGCGCAGGCGTCGGAGTTCGTCAGCGCCTCCCCCGACGGCCTCGATACCCGCATATCCCAGTACGGCAGGAACATCTCCGGCGGGCAGAAGCAGAGGGTCTGCATCGCCAGGGCCGTGTGCATGCGCCCGGAGATCTACGTCTTCGACGATTCCTTCTCGGCGCTCGATTTCAAGACGGACCTAGCTCTGCGCGAATCCCTCCGGAAGAGCACCGAGGGGGCCACCCGCATCATCATCGCGCAGAGGGTGGGGACCATCATGGACGCGGACCGCATCGCCGTGGTGGACGGCGGGAGGATCGTGGGCCTCGGCACCCATGACCAGCTGATGCAATCCTGCCCCATCTACAGGAGCATAGCTGAATCGCAGCTCGCAGGAGGGGCCTGACGTGCCGGGGAACCCGGGCAGCGCGCCGAGGTGGGCGGCCTCCGGCGAGAGGCCGAAGAACATACGGGGGACCCTGCGCCGGCTCATCGGCTACATGGGAGATTACCGCCGCGAGGTGTACGCAGGCATAGCATTCTCGGTGCTGTCCACTGTTTTCTCTCTCATCGGGCCCCAGTACCTCGAGGCCATAACCGATGAGATTTCCGGCGCCGTGCTCGGGGGCAGGGACATCGACACGGACCTCATCGCCGGCACCGCCTTCTTCCTGCTGGCCGTCTACGCCCTGTCGATGCTGTTCATGACCGCCAGCGACTATCTCATCCCGGCCGCCTCCGAGAAGATAGCCAACCTGGTCAGGAGGGACCTGAGCAGGAAGATCAACACCGTCCCCCTGAACTACTACGACGGCCGCACGACCGGCGACGTCATGAGCCTGATGACCAACGACGCCGACATCATCGGGAACCAGAGCGCCGACTGCATAACCCAGGCGGTCTCTTCGGTGACGATCGCCGTCGGCGCGGTGATCATGATGCTGTACACCGACTGGAAGCTCGCCGCCCTCTCCGCCCTCCCCACGGCCGCCGGCCTGCTGTTCATGCTGTTCATCATCAGGCATTCCGGGAAGTACTTCAGCAGGCAGAGCAGGGACCTGGGCCTCATAAACGGCATCGTGGACGAGAACTACTACGGGCACGAGATCGTCCGCACCTACAACGGCGAAGCGGGCGCCATGGAGCGCTTCGCCGAGGTCGACAGGGACCTGTTTAGGAGCTCCTTCCTGGCCAGGACCATGGGCGGGACAATGCCGGCCGCCATCAATTTCGCCTCCAACATCTCGTACGTAGCGGTCTGCGTCTTCGGCTCGATGCTGGTCGTCGAGGGCGAGATCGGGTACGGGGTGGTAGTCGCCTTCATAGTCTATTCCGGCATGCTCTCGAGGCCTCTCATGATGCTGTCCGAATCGCTGACCTCGATGCAGTCCGTGTCCGCATCGGCGGACAGGATCTTCGCTTTCCTGGACACCCCCGACATGCCCGACGAGTCCACCAAGACCGCCCGCCCCGGGAAGGTCAGGGGCGAGGTGGAGTTCGATGACCTCAGGTTCTCTTACGTGCCCGGGAGGGAGGTCATCCGCGGCCTCAACATCTCCGTGAGGCCGGGGGAGAAGGTGGCCATCGTCGGCCCGACGGGGGCCGGCAAGACCACTCTTGCGAACCTCATGCTGCGCTTCTACGACGCCGACAGCGGCGACATCAGGATAGACGGCGTCTCGATATACGACATGAAGCGCGAAGATGTGCGCTCCCTGTTCTGCATGGTCCTCCAGGACTCCTGGGTCTTCGACGGGACGATAAGGGAGAACGTGGCCTACGGATGCGGCGGTGTATCGGATTCCCGCCTGGAGGAGATCCTCGGAGACGTCGGCCTGGGACCGTTCCTCGAGTCGCACGCCGGCGGCCTGGATGCGAAGATAGCTGCCTCATCGCTGTCCTCGGGCCAAAGGCAGCAGATATCCATCGCCAGGGCGATGGCCAAGGACGCGCCGCTGCTCATCCTCGACGAGGCAACCAGCTCGGTGGACACCATAACCGAGCGCAGGATACAGGATGCGATGGACCACCTGATGCGCGGAAGGACGTCGTTCGTCATCGCGCACCGCCTGTCGACCATCGTGAACTCCGACATCATCCTCGTGGTGAGGGACGGGAGCATCGTGGAGAAGGGAAGCCATTCGGAGCTGATGGCCCTCAACGGGTTCTACCGCAGCCTCTACGACAGCCAGTTCGAAGGGTGCGACTGAGGCCGTCCGCTGCGCAGATGAATCCAACTGGGTCATCTGCCCAATAACGGCTAAAAACACCTACCTCATATGGGCTTCGGATGCTGATCAGGTTCTGGGTCGAGAACTACCGCTGCTTCCGCGGGAGGGCGAAGCTCGACTTCACCGACAAGAAGAACTACCGTTTCGGGAAGATGTACGTCCGCGGCGACCTTCTCGGGAAGATAGTGCTCATCGGCAACAACGGGTCCGGGAAATCGAGCTTCGGGTATGCCCTCTGCGACATCATAACCACCCTGACGGGACTCGACAATAATGTCGGGCAGAAGGACCCGGACTGCTTCATCAACGGCTACGGAACGTCAGACCGGGCGGTCTTCCATTACGAGTTCGCCTTCGGCGGGTCCACCGCGGTCTATGAATATTCGAGGAAATCCCCGTCGCTCCTGGCCTCCGAGATGTACTCTGTGAACGGGAGGACGGTCTTCGATTACGATCTCGACGACCCTTCGGGCAATTCGTTCAGCCTGGCGTCGATCGGGGCCGGGAACGTGAGCACAGAAGGCCTGGACGGCTCCGAGTCCCTGCTCAGGAGGATCCTGGACCGTTCCCTCAGCAGGGACGACGTCACCGAGGGGATGCGCGAGACCGCCCGGAGCTCGATGTACTACATGGCCATGTGGAAGCACGACTTCCATCTCGGCCTCACCGGCACCGAGAACGACAACGAGGAGTACATCATCTCCAACGGCCTCGTCGGGGACTTCCGGTCGTTCCTCAGGGACGTGTGCGCCATAGAGGCCGACCTCGTCTCCGACGGAGGGAGGCTGTACATCGTCAAAGGCAGCAAGAGGCTGCCGTTCTTCGAGACGGCGTCCCGCGGGACCGCCCTGATCTGCCGCCTGTACTGCTGGTGGAAACGCTCCCGCGGGCGCGGGGGCTTCGTCTTCCTCGACGATTTCGACGACCTGTTCGATTACCGCACATCCGACAGCTTCATCGAGAGGATAATCGCCGGCAACAAGACCCAGTGCATATTCGTCACCCACAACCCCGAGATAATCGCCGGCGAGGACGTCCGCCCCGACTGCTGCTTCCTGCTCAAGGACGGGGAGCTCAGATCGCTCGCCAGCCTCACCGATAAGAGCATCCGCAGGGGGAACAACCTCCTGAAGATGCTCAGGGAAGGCGAGTTCGACAAATCATGAGCGCCCGGCCCTATTGAACAGGGACCCGAGGATGTACATGGCGCCGTCGAGGCCCATCACAGGGGCCTTTGAGAAGTCCACATACGCGGATGACGGGAACCCGATGTCGATGCCCGTCCCGCAACGCCCGGAGCGCTCGGCGAAGAGGGCGTCATCCCCCGGCGCGAAGAGAACGTCGGGCCTGCCGGCGGCGGGCACCATGCCGAGGGACGATTCCAGCCATCTGCCCAGCGGATCCGCCGTGGACGGAACGGAATCGATCCTGTAAGACAGCCCCGTCAGGTCCGTGTCGGAGGCAAGTATGCACTCGTAGGCCCGGCGGCGGGAGTTCTTCAGCATCTGGAAGCCGTGCTCGGTCTCATGCCCGGTCTCATCCGAGACCCGGCAGTAGAACCTCTCGAAGGCATCGAACCCCACGGGCGACTCCCCGGACGATACGGCCGGGGTCCCGAACATCTCCGTATAGAAGGCGGCGGTCTTCGCGCAGTGCTCGGGGCAGAGGACGATGTTGAACTCGGCCGATGCCGATGCGCGCAGCTCCTCCAGGGAGCTGCCGGCTCCCGGGAAGCTCAGCACTTTCAGCCCCGCCTTCCCGAGAAGATGCCCGACCTCCTGCTTCACGCACCTCCAGTCCTTGTGCATGATGCTCAGCCCGAGGACGTTGACCGTTCCGGGGATCGCCTCCTCCCTGTCCGGCACGGTACGCCTCAGGACCTCCCTCACGACGGTGTCGAAGCCTTCCGGGCATCCGGTGCCGAGCTGATCGGGATCGAAGGAGACCACCCTGTCCCCCGTTCCGGCCGCACGGGCCGCCCGGAGGCAGTCGTCGCCGACTATCGAAAGCCCCGGCGACGTGAACAGCAGGTACATCCCGTACCTTCCGCTGAGCGCGGAGAGCTTCTCCTCCAATTTCCTGTAGGAGGCCCCATTGGTATAATCCGCTGCAGTGACCCCCGTGAACTCTACGGAGCGGTGCCCGTCCGGGCCCCTCGGCGAGTCCTTCCTCGGATAAAGGCGGTTGCAGAGCGACAGCCCTTTCCTGCATCCGTTCTGCCCGTGCAGCACCAGCACCGCTCCGGGTATCCCCTGGGCGGCCATCACCCCTCCGACGTACGCTCCCGGGGCGCATCCTCCGGCCCCTCCCAATCCGTCTGTCATCTCCATCTCCTCCATCCGAGATCTGTCTCCGCCCTCAGTACGTTCCCGGCACGTTCCAGGAATCCTGCCGAGGCGAGATGCGATACGAACGTCTCCGGAAGGCCCATGGTGCGTATCCCCGCTCCGGGACGCGCCCAGAACGGGCAGACCGCGAGGTCCGGCTCATCCGCCGCGATCTGCTCCCTGATCTGCTCCGGGCTCCCTGCGAACCCTCCGTCCCCCGTCCCTCCCGAGCCTGCGAGGTACACGAGCGGGTCGCGCCGGCGTCGGAGAGCGCCTCGGCGATCCAGGAGACCTCGTCCCTGTGGCCGGTGGCGACGGCAACCCTGCGCCCGGACACCCCCTTCCCGAAACTCTCCAGGGCCCCGGAGTACTCCTTCTCCGCTCTCGAGGCTGCAACAGAGGTATCATGCCCGGAGAACCTCTCCAGGGAATCCAGCCACCGCAGGGTCTCAGAGAACCCGCTGGGCAGGGCACCGTCCATGAAACGGATGCCTTTGGCGGAGAGGATCCCGCGGAGCTCCCTGCATCCGGTCCTGTCCTCCCCCATGACCGCGATGCCTGCGCGCTTCAGGTTCCTGATTGTGTATGAACTGCAGTCCTCCAGGAAGCCCGCCGTGCGCCTGATGCCGGTGCCTGCGATGATGCGGTCCGCAAAACGGAGGTTGTCGCCTCTGCCGAGCCTCTCGAAAGTGTCGTCCATCACCGCCAGCAATGACATGTCGGGCGATACGTCGGCATCGATGAGGTCCGCCAGGCCCCTCAGGACGTCCATGTGGGCGTCCCCTTCGGTCTTGGCGGCCCCGCCGTCGGCTATGATGACATGCATGCCGGGATGGGCCCTCTCTGTCTCCGAGGCAACGGCAGCGACATCATCCCCGGACATCTGGGTCTGGCACGTCGTCAGGACGATGGCGGCAGGATATCCTTCGGACGCCAGCCCGTCCAAGGTCGCCCTGAGGCTGTCCGCGCCTCCGAGGGCGAGGCCGGCGGACGACAGCGATGACGAGATGATGTTCCATCCTCCGGAGGCAGGGGGCCCTCCGTACAGCCGGCGGCCCCTGAACTCGCCCATCATAGAGACCCAGCATTCGCGCGGACCGTGCACCACGGCCGGGATGTCGGACACCATGCCGGCCTCGAGCACCGCGGACATCGGCCCTCTTCCGATCCTCGGAGGCACCATCCGGATCCCGGATGCGGGAGCCTTCGCGGCCGCCGGGACGTACTCCCCCCTCCCCTCGATCCTCCCTTCCGACAGCAGCCTGTCGAGCTGGGCATCGGTCAAAGGCGAAGGCGTGCTGAGCGCCCTGCGCCCGGACGAGAGGGCTGTCAGGTCGTCCGCCAGTGCGGAGAACTCCGCCGCCTCCTCCGATCCGGGGAACATGCGGCAGAGAGTCTTCCCGGCCCTCTCTGCCTCGGCGAACAGCTGCGAGCGGCCAATGCGGACGGCCACCGGGACGCCGACAGCCTCGGCGAACGCATCGACCAGGGCATCCTCCCCCGGCACACCCCTGCGGTTGAGGACCAGGCCGGCGATCTTGCCTCCTCCTTCCTCGAACCGCTTCTCTCCGCGGAGTATGCTGTTGGCGGCATAGAGGGACATCGCCTCGCCGGATGTCACGATGTAGACGGCGTCCGAGCGCCCTCTGCGCATGGGGACCGCGAAGCCTCCGCAGACGACGTCCCCGAGGACATCGTAGATGGTGATCCCCGACCTGTCGGCGCCCATCATCTCCAGCGCCTGGAACATCATGATTATTCCCTTCCCGGCGCAGCTACCCCCGGGTCCGGGCCTCCCGCCTCTATGCAGGTCACGCCCGCGTCCCCGACGGCGGAAACGTCCTCCAGGCGCCTGTCCTGCGGGGCGGTCTCGGCCAGGTAGCCCACGACCGTGCGCAGGCCCTTCCCGGAGAGGAGGGAGCGGGAGGAGTCGTGCTTCGGGTCGCACCCGATCAGCGTGACCTTCTCCCCTCTCTTCCCCAGGACATATGCCAGATTGGATGAGACGGTCGATTTGCCGATCCCGCCCTTGCCGTAGACGGCCACTGAGAATCCTGCGGACGGCATGTTCACGGCTCCAGGCGGCGGTTTAGGAGGATCACCGGGCGTTCCTCGTGGGTGATGACCGTGGACCTCACCCTGTAGGTGTCGTAGATCGTCCTCTCCTCGATGACATCCCCCACAGTCCCGACCTTCTTGACCGTCCCGGGCGGGGCCATGAGCAGGATGCTGTCGGCGAACATCGAGGCGATGTTCACGTTGTGGCTTATCATGATGACCATGACGCCCTTCCTCATCGCGATCTCATGGAGCAGAGAGGTGACGAAAAGCTGATGACCCAGATCAAGGTTCGCAGTGGGTTCGTCAAGTATGATTATCTCGGTCTCCTGCACCAGACCGCGCGCGATGGCGACAAGCTCGCGCTGTCCCGCGGAGAGCTCGTTGAACCTGCACTGGGCCAGATCGCCGATCCCCAAGACCTCCAGCACCGTCTTCACTTTGGCGATGTCCTCCGCCCTCGCCCTCCAGCGGTACTTGTTGGAGCGGCCGATCATCACGGTGTCGAAGACCGTCATCGAGAAGAGGTCCTCCGCCTGCACCGGGACGTAGGCGATCTTGGCGGAGATATCCTTCCTGCTCAGCGAGGACAGGTCGGCGCCGTCGATCGATACCTTCCCCTTCATCGGCGGGAGGAGCCCGTCGATGCACTTGACCAGGGTGGACTTCCCCACCCCATTGGGCCCGATAATGCAGTTCAGCCCCGGGCCCTCGAGCGTGAAATCGGCGCCGCGGACGATCGCTTTCCCGCCGTAGCCGATGTCGACATCCTCCATCTTCACCTGCATCTTATCACCATGCCCTCCTGCGCTGCTTGACGATCAGGTACAGGAACATGGGGCCGCCGATGAGAGCGGTGACCACTCCGACCTGGAGCTCAGCAGGCGCGATTATCGTCCTGCCGACGAAATCGGCGACCTCCAGCAGCACCGCGCCGAACATCGCCGAGGAGATCACGAGGTAGCGGTTGTCCGCCCCCACGAATATCCTGCAGATGTGCGGCGAGACCAATCCGACGAACCCGATGAGGCCGGTGAAGCTCACCACGACTGAGACCATCACTGAGACGACGAGGAGCAGGACGATCCTGAAGTCCTCGACGTCTATCCCCATGGACTTGGCCGAGTCGTCGCCGGCGGAGAGGATGTTCAGCTTCGCGGCGCACATCTGGGTGACTGCGACGCCTGCGACGGTCACGGCCGCCATCAGCGCTATGCTGTTCCATTTGGCGTCGCTGACCGTTCCGACCGTCCAGGCGTAGATCTTAGCCAGGGAGTCGGGGTCGGCGTTGAGCTTGAACAGGGTGGTGAACGCGTTGAAAATGAACATGACGGCGATCCCCGCCATGATCATGGTCGTCGGGTCCGCGCCCTTGATCTTGGATATGGTCAGTATGACAGCGAGGGGGATGAGGGAGAACACGAAGGCGTTGACCACTATCGCATAGTCCCCCGCCACCAGGGAGACTCCGGCGACCACCGCGATGGTGGCGCCGAAGCCGGCCCCGCTCGATATGCCTGTGGTGTAAGGGTCGGCCAGAGGGTTCTTCAGGAGGGTCTGCATGGCGCATCCGGAGACCCCCAGGGCGCATCCGGTCACCAGGGCGGTGACGATGCGGGGCAGGCGCTCCTTCACCACGATGTAGTCGAGCTGCGTGTCCCCGATGTCCCCCGTGATGTGGTCCCAGAGGATGCTGTAGCATTCGGAGAACGGGATCTTCATCGTCCCGTATCCGAGCGAGAGCCCGGCGACCGCTACGGCCGCGGCGACGCAGACGAACATGAAGCCGAGCTTCCTGAGCGCCGAAGTGCGGTATTCCTTCACCGCCCGGAAGATGTCCGCAGCTTCCCCGGTGCCGTCGCACCAGAGCTTGGCCGATCTGACCACCGGGTCGTCGTCCGACATGTCCATGCCCCGCCGTCATCTCCTCAGGAGGTCCCGTATCCGGATCCGGTGTACGTGTATCCCTGCCTGGCGTCCGCTCCCGAGCGGATTCCGAAGCTGTCCAGGTACTCCTGAAGGCAGTCGAGGGCCTTCTCGGTGTCGAACATGTCGGGGTACAGGTACGAGGCGAGGATGTAGCATCCTGCCGGCCCGGCGGCATAAGGCATGATCTCGAACGAGATCGCGTACAGGGTCTGGTTCTTGTACTGGCTCGTCTCGGGGAACAGTGCCTTGTATATCTCCTCGACATAACTGTTGAAGCCTTCGTAGGTGACGCTCGCCGGCTTCTGGAACATGACGATGACCTCATCAGTCGCGCTCGACGAGAATCCCTCGTAGCCGAGGCTGGTGAAGTTGGTCTTCCCGACGTAGGCTTCCTGGAAGTTGATGATCTCGTTGAACCAGAGAGCAGGTCCCTGATCGGACCCGAAAGCGGCGATGGTGCTCTGGTCCGTGCTGTATCCCCTGACCGCGGTCACCGTCTTCTTCTCGGTGATGCCGCTGAAGCTGTCGATGATGTTGTCGTACCACTCGCGGTAGTCGTCCGAGAGGGACTGGTCTCCGAGCATGCAGGCGACCTCGAGGATCCCCTCGATGCACCTGGGCCCCTGGCAGGGGACGATGACGATCGACACCTTATCGGCTATGCCCGATTCATAGGCCTTGTCCCAGAGGTAATCGCTGTTCTGGCCTCCGGTCCATTGGAGAAGGGTGTCCAGCTTGCCCTCGCTGTTGAGCTTGGTCATGGTCTCGACGGTGATCTCCCTCCAGTTGCCGAGGGATTCCAGTTTGGTGATACCGGGGAACATGCTGTCGCCGTACATGGTGGGCGTCGTGGTATCGATAGCGGTCAGCATGCTGTAGGAATGGATGATGGGGAGGATCTGCAGCTGGAGGTACTCCGCCCCGATGTGCTGCCCGATGGGATAATTGACGTAGGTCACATTCCCGTAGTAGTTGAGATAATACATCTTCGCAGATTCTTTGTTGATGAACTTCTGGACGAGCGCTGCATCGTCTGCATCCACATCGCCGTCGTTGTCGGCATCGGCGAACGGGTACTGGGTCTTCCAGTCGATGTGCTTGGTCTCATCCTCGTCGCTGTTGGCCTCGATGATCCTGTTTATCAGGTCCACATCATCGGAGTCGATGGCGTCGCTTCCGTCGGCGTTGCCGAGGATCTTGAGGCGGACGCTGTCCGAGTCGTAGGGATTGAACGTCTTATCCTGGCCGTCGTCATTCCCGAGGACGGCGATGGCCGCTATCCCGGCAACGGCGATTATGACCGCGGCGGCCGCGGCGATGATGATTTGCTTTGGATTATACCACCAATATTGGATGACTCATCCAATTATTAAAACGAAATCCGAAGAGTAAAACAATTACAGAAGACGGGAGCAATGGATTGGAAAGACATCCCCGAGGATGCTGAGGGCAGGAAAAGACAACAGGGGATCGGAGCGGGCGTATCATTCGAGCATGCCGGTCAGACGGACCATCTGGCCGTAGAATATCTGCCTGAACGTCCTGCAGGGGACGGTGCCGCCGGCCGCTTTGATCGCTTCCTTCTGTTTATCGGAGAGATAGCTTATCGGATATGTTCCGTGGAAAAGGATGAGCAGCCCCTCGATGAAGCAGCACGCGACCTTCGCCGACGTGTTCGGGAACCTGCGGGCGATGAGGTCCGCCACGCGGTCGTTGAACTCGAAGTACTTCTTCTTGAAGGCCGCTATCCTCTCGATCCTGCAGCCCTCTTCGATGTTCCTCAGATCGCTGAACATGAGGAACAGGTTCTGATAGCGGTCGGATACATCCGTTATGATCTTGCAGAGGGCGTTCGCCGTCAGGGAAGGCGCGGAATCAGTGGCCGCGAAGATCTCGCCGTACCATCTGACGAAATAGCGCTCGAAGAGGTCGAGCATGACCTCCTCCTTGGTCGCATAATAGTTGTAGATGGACGGACGGGTGAAGGACGTCTTCTCCGATATGGCCTTGAAGGTCACCGCATCGAATCCTCCTTCCATGTAGATCTGCTCGCAGGCGTTGACGATCTCGTTACGCCTCTCAGCGATCTGCTCAGCAGTCCTAGCACGGATGAAATCCTTCATCGGGGCACAGATTAGTTTGATAGAGATAAAAACGTAACGGGACAGGGATTATGAATATGCAGCTCCGCCCCGTACTGCGATAGACGCAGCGGGATGATGCGCAATCGCATGATTGATAGATGGCAGGCCGAGGCCCGTCAACTGCCGCCGCAATGATAATCTACTGAAAATGCACTGCAACTTGCAGTAGGTTTTCATTTGGGGATGGCCGTCATGGAAATCAATCGCGACAGATATCTCAACAGAGTGATCAAAAGGAAATGGAACAGTTCCGTGAAGGTGATAACCGGCATCAGAAGGTGCGGCAAGTCCTATCTTCTGTTCAAACTGTTCAAAGATCATCTCCTGTCCGAGGGCGTCCCTGAATCCAACATCATAGGCATCGCCCTGGACGACATCTCGAACAAACATCTCCGTGATGCTCAATCCCTGTACGATCACATAGTCTCCGAGATGAGATCTGTCAACGGGCCCTGCTACATCTTGTTAGACGAGATCCAGATGGTCCCGGGCTTCCAGGATACGGTGAACGGCCTGAGGCACCTGGACAATGCGGACATCTACATCACCGGCAGCAATTCAAAATTCCTCTCATCAGACATCCTCACCGAGTTCCGCGGAAGAGGCGACGAAATCCGCGTCCGCCCTCTGCCTCGGAGAATTCCGTTCAGCATATCCGAACAGGAGCATCGATTCTCTCTGGAAGGAGTACATGACATTCGGGGGCATGCCCGAACTCCTCAGCAGACCGGACGAAGAACAGAAGGCATCCTATCTCGACAGCCTCGTCAGGGAAGTCTATCTGAAGGATATCGGGGAGCACGACGGGGTGAAGATGCCGAGAGAACTCTCCGCGGTGTTCGATCTTCTGTGCTCCTCAGTCGGATCTCTGACCAATCCGACGAAGATCCAGAACATGATGGCAACGGTCAACCGTTCAAAAATGGCCAACAACACGGTCGGGCGTTATATCGATCTGCTGTGCAACGCATATCTTTTCGAGAGGGCAGAAAGATATGACATAAAGGGAAAGAAACTCCTCGATACGCCGTGCAAGTACTATGCAGCAGATGTCGGCCTCAGGAATGCCAGACTGAACTTCAGACAGCAGGAACCTACCCGTCTGATGGAGAACATCATCTACAATGAACTGAGGTCGAGGGGCTACAGCGTGGATGTGGGCGTCGTCGAATCCAGGACGATGGTCGGCGGAAAACAGGAATACCGTCAGCTGGAGATCGATTTCGTTGTGAACAGGGCCGATTCCAGATGGTATATCCAATCAGCCTACGGTATCCCCGACGGCGATAAGATGGAACAGGAGATCAGGCCGTTCAGAAAGGTTCCCGACACATTCAGAAGGATACTGGTCGTCGGAGACGACGTCCGTCCGTGGACCGATGACAACGGAATCCTCATCGTTGGGATCAGGGATTTCCTGCTGGACGAGACCATCATGTCCGCGCTGTAAAGCAAATGAAAATCCGCTGCAACTTGCAGTGGATTTTCAGTCACATCTCAATATGCAGCGATCCGCCGCAGAGGATCGATAATACAGGAACTCGGAGATGTGCTCGGTCGGAGCGATATGATGGTGGACAAGGCGCGATTCGAACGCGCGGCCTCTGCCTTGCGAAGGCAGCGATCTACCGGGCTGATCTACTTGCCCAAGGAAAATCCCGGCGAAGCCTGCTAACAGAGCAAAGGATATAAAACTTTCAATCAGGCAAACGGGATCTGACTGCCAGCCGGCCCATAAGTGCCAGCTGCAGTTCTTAGAATCGAACGAGACGGCCGCAGAAAGTTTCAATAAAGTTATTTCCCCCGGTGCCTTCATGCTTCGCGGGAGAAAGGATAATGGCCACCAACGCGGAGCTCACGGAGATCTCGAGGCAGAAGATCATCGACGCCTTCTGGAGCATTGTGTTCGAGTCGGGCCTCAACACGGCGAACGTGAGGACGGTCATGGCCCGCGCAGGCATGAACCGCTCCACGTTCTACGAGCACTTCGACAGCATCCAGGACCTTATGGAGAAGGTTTCGGAGGACATCCTCGCCTTCATCAGGGAGGAGGGGAAGAAGATCATCGAGGAGGAGATCATGGCCGAGCCTCCGGGCTTCGAGGAATTCATCACGAAGTTCTTCCAGAAGTTCAGCAGGAAAGTCATATTCCTCATCGGAAGCGGCGCTGTCCCCGAGTTCCTTCCGAAGCTCAGGGACACGCTCAAACCGCTGGTCTTCGAAATTTATAAAATCGAATGCCCCAAAGAGGATGAGCTTCTCATCATGTCATTCATCATGTCCGCTCTCATGGGTGCGTCCTACAACCTCTTCGACATCAGCTCCGGCACCGATCTCTCCGCCATGTTCAGAAAGGCCCACGGGCTCATGCTCAACGGCATCGGGCAGTACATCAAGAACGGCCATCGAGCTCCGGGCGATGAAGGAGAATTCTTCCTGACTGAGATGAAGTGCGCAGCAGCCAGCAGCACGGCCGAGAACGCCAGCAGCCCCGCGTATCCGATTAAGCATCCTTAATCCGGGGAAGATGTCCCTATGCTGACCAGGGAGTCTATGTCCACGAATCCCGTCAGCGAGAAGCAATAGAAGTAATCGCACCAATCCGCGCCTGCTCCTGCCATGACCATCGTCGGGAAACTGAGGATGCCAAGCATCGATGACAGGATGCTCAATGCCGACAGCCCTCCGCCGAACATCAGCATCTTCTTCGGCTCTGAGAACAGGCTCACCCCCAGATATGCGATGCTCGCGAATCCCATCGCAAGGAGGAACATCCCCATGTATCCTACAGGAAGGAACGCATACCCGTCCAGGTCCCCGTTCTTCAGAAGGACAAGCACCGTGTGAACGACCAGCAGGACGGTCTCTATTATTGCTGCCGCAAGGGCGATGGCAGCCAGCCTGTACTTGGTCCTGTCTGCAACCACATGCCGCCCTCTCATCCTCGGTATGATCTCGAGAAACGCCACAGACCCAAACCCGCAGATCATCGCCGGAACCACTCCTGTGGCTTTGAAGTACATCCGGCTGTACATGGACCCCATACCGGCATTGTAGTTCGTCATCGACACTGCGATGTTGTTCACGAACAGGCAGAGGAAGCAGCCCATTATCAGAGAAACTGCGATTATCGGGCGCAGCCTCAGAAAATACCTCTTGACGTAGTGTTTGAATTCGCTTTCCATGAAGATCACTCGCTTGTTGCGATCAACTTATGCAACACTGTGTTGTGCGATTTGCACAACACTATGTCTGATAAATATAGCTTTGCATGTTTCAGGAAAGGAGATGGAAACTGACCGCCTGTGATGAAAAGAATGTCTGGCACTTATGAATTGAAAACGAATGCTCAGGCATATGCCATCCATCGGTACGGATCTGCAGAGATCGAGCCCTTGAAAGAAGCCCTGATATGTGCCAGACTGCAGGAAAGCCCAGTCTCCGCAAATGTCTATACCCATGTTCGGAGATATGGAATGGGAATACCGATGAAGAGATTCTACCTGGCCGGGCCGCTGTTCTGCAATTCTGAGAGGACCTACAACCTGAAGCTCAGGGAGGCGTTCGCCGAGGAAGGCCTCGAGCTCGTCCTCCCCCAGGAATGCCAGGCGGAGATAGACCCGGCACGCATGGCGGATGCAGAATACGCCTCCTCAAAGGCGGCCGAGGTGTTCCGCGAGGACATAAAGCTCCTGGAATCCTGCGACGGACTGGTGCTGAACCTCGACGGGAGGGTTCCCGATGAGGGGGCATGCGTCGAGCTCGGCTATGCACTGGCGCGCGGTAAGCCCTGCTTCGGGATCAAGACCGATGTCCGCACTGCCGAGTACGGGACGGACAACATGATGATATCGGGGCCCCTGGCCGGGCGCACCGCCCGCAGCGTCGGAGAGCTCCTGGCACTTATTGAAAAAGAGGGGCCTGAGGCCCCGAGGTAAGAGGTTTATCAGCCCTTCTTGGGGGCCACATGCACGTGGACGCCCTCGGAACTCACGACGGTGACCTCGGTCCCGACGGGGATGGGGCTGTCAGAGTCCGCGCTCCAGGTATCGGAGCCGATCCTGACCTTGCCGCGGATGTTCCCGGGAGTGACCTCGGCCGTCACGACGCCATCTTTCCCGATCAGGGACTCGGAGACCGTCGTCGACGGCGGCACCGGGGCCCCCAGGCGCTTGTAGAGGTACACCGTGCCGGCGGTCACCGGCACGGCCGCGACTATGGCCACCGCCGCGGTGACCCATGTGAACAGGTCGTCCCGGTCGGCCAGCCCGAACACCCCGACGATGACGAGCACTCCGCCCGGGATGAGCAGGTACCCTCCCGGGAAGAACGCTTCCGCTGTCAGGAGGATCAGCCCGAAGGCCAGGATGGCCGCGGCGACGACCAGTTCCTCCATGGCTCACACCCTCGGCATCTCAGGCGCGGCCATGGCGGATGACTCGTCAAGGTCGTCCTGCACGTTCTTCTTGAAGGAGTCGGTCTCGTGCCTGATGTCCTCCTGGGTCGGGATAGGCCCAAGCACTTCGTCCGGGTCGCCGACGGCCTTCTTCACGCTGTCGGTGTCGGACACGGCGCGGTCCGGGACCCTCTGGGCGGACCCCATGTAATCGGAGATCCCCTCGACCAGCCTGGTGAGCTCCATCGGGAAGAAGAACTTCGACGACTGGCCCTCGCCGACGGCCTCAGGGTGTCCATCGACAGGACGGACAAGGCCTTGGAGTCCATGGCGGCGGCACCGACAGACATGATCCTGAGCTTCTGGGCCTCTCCCTGGGCCTCCAGGATGGTCGCCGTCCTCCTGCCTTCCGCTTCGAGGATCATCGACTGCCTGGTACCCTCGGCCTCGAGGATCTTGGACTTCTTCTTACCCTCGGCCTCCAGGATGGCGGCTCTCTTCTGGCCGTCCGCTTCCAGGATGGCTGCGCGCCTCTTCCTCTCTGCGGAGGTCTGCTCCTCCATGGAGTCCTTGACCTTGGCGGCCGGGTCGACCTCCTTGATTTCGACGTTCTCGACCCTGACGCCCCACTTGTCGGTGGCCTCGTCGAGGGTGTCCCTGAGCTGGACGTTGATGCTCTCCCTGTTGGAGAGGATCTCGTCAAGCTCCATCTGGCCGATGACGGAACGCAGTGTGGTCTGAGCGAGGTTGACAGTCGCTATGTGGTAGTCGGTGACCTCGAAGAACGCCTTCTCCGGGTCTATGACCTTGATGTAGATGATTGCGTCCACGGAGACAGGAGAGTTGTCCTTGGTGATGACCTCCTGCTTGGGGACGTCCAGGACCTCTGTGCGGAGGTCCAGCTTGACCACCTGGTTGATCAGGGGGCAGACGAAGTTCAGTCCCTGGTTCAGTACGCGCACGAACTTCCCCAGGCGCATGTATATCGCCTGCTCATAGGGCTGCACGATCTTCACTCCGCTCGCCACTGCCACGACAATGGCGAAGAGGATCACGATTGCAATCGATATTACGGTCGCTGCGTCCATCGGTTAAACACCTATGGAAATGTATGCATCTGCGCATATTATACTGATTCGATGTTACGGACCGGCGATCCGATGATTGACATCATGGGGAAGATGAACAAAAAGGGAGATGGCCGGGCCCCGGGAATCCCGGGGCCGGCGGGGTTTCCCCCGCTCCCGGTTAAAAGGTTTGATCAGTACTTCCCGCTGCGCTGTGCGAGGAAGACCGCTCCGAAGACGGCGATAACAATGACCACCGCGACGATGAGCGCGAAGATGAACTCATCATCATTGTCGTCGGAGGGCTCTTCGTACATGATTGCGTAAGTCGAGAAGTGGCCGGTGGTGAAGGTAACCGTTCCGTCATCCGAGTAGTCGCAGTCGAAGGTCTCAGCCACCTGTCCGTCGTAGATGTATGCGATGTATAGGCCGGCTGCGTCCCTTCCATCGGCAAGGGCGTAGGGGAGGGTGACGGTCGCGGTTCCCTCACCGAAGTTGGTGTTGGAGCCGAAACTGATGCTGTACACAGTTCCGTCTCCGACGATGTTCCTGACCGCATCGGTCAGTTCGTCGGTGGGAATCTCATCGGCAGTGAGCTCTGCAGCCCCGGTACCGAAGTTCCTGATGGCCGCATTGTCGAACACAACAGTGATGCCGCTGCCGATGGAGACCTCCAGGGTAACGTTCTCGTCGGATTCGGCGGAGCTGACGATCGCCTGCATGCTGTCGGAGGAGATCGGAGCACCATCCGCGTCAACATTGACGGAAATGATGTCAGTTTCACTGTCGGCATCGGGAATGACAACGTCCCAAGTTGCAACGAGGGTCACATCGTGGGCAGGCATCTCGAACGGGAAGGTGCAGGCACTGCCGTTGAGGAGCATCCTGCGAAGACGTAGCTGCCTTCCCTGACGGGGTCGGCGGGCGCGGTCACAGAGGAGTTGTACTCGACGGTGAGCTCGGAGAGTAGGACATCGCCCGCCGTGAGGTAGGTGAGGACGTAGCTGTTGATGCTGTAGGTGTAGGTCACGATGTTCTTCGTCTCATCGGAGGCGATAGTGATCGTCTGGGTCTGTGCGGGCGCGGTGTATCCGTCGATCGCAGGGATCTCGGGGGTGACATCGGTGCCGAAGACGGCCTTGCCGGTGGCGGCATCAGCGATCTCATTGCCGTCGGCGTCCACGTACTTCACAGTGTAACCGTAGCTGTTGATCGTGTAGACGTAGGTCACGACGTTCTTCGTTTCATCGGAGGCGATGGTGATCGTCTGGGTCTGTGCGGGCGCGGTGTATCCGTCGATCGCGGGGATCTCGGGGGTGACATCGGTGCCGAAGACAGCTTCTGCAGCGACAGCGTCCCTGATGGAGTTGCCGTCGGCGTCCACGCACTTCACGGTGTATCCGTAGCTGTTGATAGCGTAGGTGTAGGTGTAGACGTTCTCGGCCTCGACCTCAGTGATCTTGACGGATCCCTGAGTTGCAGGCGCAGTGTATCCATCGACAGTGATGATGGGCGCTTCGACGGTGGCTCCGTAGTCTGCCTTGCCGGTGGCGGCATCGGCGATCTCGTTTCCGTCGGCGTCCACGTACTTCACAGTATAGGAGTACTGGTTGACGGCGGTGGTAGCCTCAATCTCGACGTCCTTCGCGGGCATCGTGAACTTGCCGTCCTCGATGGCGACATCGTCGGATGACCAATCGGAGACGGTGTAGCCGGTCTTCGCATACTTCTCGGCGACAGCGACCGCGGACTTGTAGTCGTAGGAGACTGCGCCTTCGAGAGCCACTCCGTCGACCAGATAGGTGACCTTGTAGCTATTGATGGCGTAGGTGTAGGTCACGACGTTCTTCGAGACATCGGAGGCGATGGTGATCGTCTGGGTCTGTGCGGGCGCGGTGTATCCGTCGATTGCAGGGATCTCCGGAGTAACAATGCTGCCGAAGACAGCTTCTGCAGCGGTCGAGTCCTTGATGGACTTGCCGTCAGCATCCACGTACTTCACGGTATAACCGTAGCTGTTGATGGTGTATGGGTAAGAGAAGACATTGTCGGCCTCATTCTCAGTAATCTTGAGGATTACCTGAACCGTAGGCGCAGTGTAGCCATCGACAGCGATGATAGGCGCTTCGACGGTGGCTCCATAGTTTGCCTTGCCGGTAAAGTCAGGAGCAATCTCGTTGCCGTCGGCGTCCACGTACTTCACGGTGTACCCGTAGGTGTTGATAGTGTAGACGTAGGTCACAACGTTGCTCTCAGGGTCAGCCGTGATGGTAAGGCTCTGAATCTCAGGCGCGGTATAACCGACAACAGCCGCAAGAGGGGCTTCGAAAGTCGCACCGAAATCAGCGGTGCCGCTGACTGCCTCAGCAAGAACATTATTGTCCTTGTCGAGATAGTTGATGGTGTAACCGTACTTGTTAGGAGTCTTAGTGGCCTTGAAAGTGACATCGGAAGCGCCGATGATAAACTTGCCGTCAGTGACCTCGATATCATCGGTGGACCACGGGGTGATCGTATATCCGATTTCCTCAAGAGCCTCGCGGACTGAAACTTCTGACTTGTAATCGTAGTTCTCAATCTCGCCGACTGCCTCGCCATTGACGAGGTAGATGACCTTGTACTGGTTGATGACGAGCTTTCCGTCATCGTTCCAGGAATAGCCGATAGGAGCAGGCAGCTTCACATCAGCGGCCTTGCTCATTGTTGCATTGCCATCGTACTGAATCGGATATTCGCTGAAGGTTCCGCCGTTGATCTCAATGGTGCCATTATCATCCGAAACGCTGAGGAAGTAGCCCTTGAAATCTCCGCCCGAAATCGTCAGCTTTCCGATATCGGTGGCAGCATCGCATCCGCAATTGATGATTGCGCGGTAGACCTTGCCGTCGTCTGCGATCGCATCGAAGATGCCGCCGGTGATGGTTGCAATGTTGTGGTTCAGAACGCAAGCCTGCGTGACGTTCTCGAAGGTTCCTCCGTTGATTTCGAGGACCCCGCCGTCGTCGTTCTTGACGGTGTTGATGCCGCCGGAGAACGAACCGCCGGCGATGGTCAGCGAGGGAGCGGCCTGGTTGGTGCCCTCGACATAACCGCTCCTGGAATCAGTGGCGGGGTAGTCGTAGTATCCGTTCTCAATGAGGCTCGAGAAGTGCCCAGTGGAGTAGACAGTGGCATCCATGATTGTCATAGAGCCGTGGTTCACCAGGTTGTAGTACGAGTTGCCATTGCCGGATTCTTTCGTGTTGTCTGCTTCTGCAGAGCGGATGAAAGTACCGTTCAGGATGGTCACGGTGCCGTTGTTGAAGACATCGGCCTTGCCGTTGGTGACGTTATCCACTGTTCCTTTGCCGTTCGAGCTGTCCTTAATGGTGAGCTCGGCCCCGGACGCTACTGCGATCGTGTCGGACGATACATTGGTCAGCTTGTAACCGTTGAGGTCGAGTGTGACAGAGCCTCCGTAGTCCTTGGCCACGATGATGTCGGCAGTGACGTCGCCGGAGAGGGTGACGTCGGCGTCGTCCGTCAGGATGATCCTTCCGATAGCCCCGGAGATCTCCAGCTTGCCGAGGTCTGTGGGTTCGTTCTTGTCGCCCTCGCAGTAGATAACGGCCGTGGCCGAATCGGAGACCTTGTAGGTTCCTCCAATGATCGAAGCATTCCCGTAGGTCATGACACAGTACTGGGCGACGTTGGAGAAGGTTCCTCCGGCAATCTTGAGGATTCCTCCGTCGTCATTCTTGACGGTATTCTTACCGCCTGTGAATGAGCCTCCGGTGATGGTCAGCTCGGGGTTAGCCGCGTTGATGCCCTCGACATAACCTTCCCTGGAGTTGGTACTGGTGTAATTGTAGTATCCGTTCTCGATGAGGCTGGAGAAGCTTCCGCTGTTCTCGAAGGTGCCGTTCTCGATGGTCATGATGCCGTGGTTGAGGACGGTGTAGTAGGAATTGCCGTTGGCGGAACCGTTGGTGTGATTCTCGCCGATGGTGCCTGCTTCCAGAGAGCGGGTGAACTTGCCGTTCTCGATGACGACAGTGCCGTTGTTGAAGACGTCGGCCTTCCCGTTGGTGAGGTTGTCGACGGTGCCGTTCCCAGTGATAGTAAGGCTGGCCCCGAGCGCCACTGTGATGGTGTCATCGGAGGCGTTGGTCAGCTTGTGGCCGTTCAGGTCGATGGTGGCGGCGCCGCTGCCGCATACGATCACATCGGTAGTGACGTCTCCCGAGAGGGTAACGTCGGCGTCGTTCGCCAGTATGATCTTACCGAGGTTTCCGGAGATCCCCAGCTTGCCGAGGTCGGTGGGAGCGGTCTTGTCGCCCTCGCAGTAGATGGCTGCCGAGGCCGAATCGGAGATCTTGTAGGTTCCTCCGGTGATAGAGGCGTTCGAGTAGGTCATGACGCAGAACTGCGTCACGTTCTCGAAGGTGCCGCCGGTAATCTCGAGGACTCCTCCGTCATCGTTCTTGATTGCGTTGACTCCGCCGGAGAACGAACCGCCGTTGATTGTCAGCGAGGGCGCGGTCTGGTTGGTGCTCTCGACATAACCGCTCCTGGAATCGGTGCTGGCATAAGTATAGTAGCCGTTCTCGAATAGACTGGAGAACTTTCCGCTGTTCTCGAAGGTTCCGTTCTCGACGGTCATAATCCCATGGTTGAGGACGGTGTAGAAACTGTTGTCTCCTTTTTCTTTGGGAGAGACCCCGGTCTCGAGGGAGCGGATGAATTTGCCGTTCTGGATCGTGACGGTGCCGTTGTTGAACACAGCGGCCTTGCCGTCGGTGACGTTGTCCACGGTCCCTTTGCCATCGGAGCTGTCCGTGATGATAAGCTCGGCCCCGAGCGCGACGGTGATCGTATCGGACGAAACATTGGTCAGCTTGTGGCCGTTGAGGTCGAGGACCACATTGCCAGCAGCGATCGTTACGTCTTCTTCGACGTCTTTGGCAAGCAGTATGTGGTCTCCATTCCCTGCTTTCTCGAGAGCGGCTGCGATGGTCACATACTCTCCGTCCCCGTCGCCCACAACGAGGGTCTGGTATGCATCATCTGCAGCTGAATCCTCAGAGCCCTGTACGACCGCAGCCGCGGCGAAAACCATCGCCAGCGCGGCGATCGCAGACAGGATCGCTAGTTTCTTCGCATTCATATTATCATACTCTGCATCTTCGGAGCATCTCCTGCCTTTCCCGCCCATCACAGAAGATGTACAGGTGCTCTTCAGGTGTTGAATAAAGGTCTGAGGTAACACAGCCTGCCGCTACCGCATGAGCCATCGCGCATGCGAACGATTCATTGCGGCAGTCAGTCCCCATAAACGACCATTCCTTGTTTCAAGGTAGGCTGCAGGCCTTTGTCGGCCTGCGGTCGGACTCAGCCGCCTCCCGAACCCAGAGAAACTGAACGAACAGGCCAGCGGCTCTTCGGCCTCTACCTGGCAAAAGTATCTAACCTAGAGTAATTTAATATTTCGACGGATAACATCCAGAAGTTATAATTCGGTTTACAATCGCCATATTTTTCTAAGCAATTTATCCCTATAAACAATTGTAAACCAGTACATCTCCACAGATCTGCGACATCCCCGGAACTTCCCCTGAAACCGCGCATGAATGCCGTTTCCCGTATCGCTGATTCCTTTCTGCGGCATGATTGCGGTCGGAACAATACAGGCAAGAGATCAATATCGGGCCCGCCGGCGGTTCCCGGACAGCCCTTCTGATCCTCTTATTCTCGCAGTATTCTCATAGCTTGGTTTATCTAAAAGCAGACCATCGCTCTTCCGTAGCCCCCGCGGGCAGGAAGTACCATGAAGCAGCTTGTGCTTGTCAGACACGGAGAGAGCGAGTGGAACAGCCTCAACCTTTTCACGGGCTGGACCGACGTGGACCTTTCCGAGAAGGGAAGGAAAGAGGCCGCCGAGGCAGGCCGTCTCATGAAGGCAGAGGGCATGGCCTTCGATAAGGTGTACACCTCATACCTGAAAAGGGCGATCCACACCGCACATCTGGCACTTGCCGAAATGGACCTCGAGTGGATCGAGGAGGAGAAGTCCTGGAGGCTCAACGAGCGCCATTACGGCGCCCTTCAGGGGCTCAACAAGTCCGAAACCGCGGAGAAGTACGGGGAGGAGCAGGTCAGGATCTGGAGGCGCTCCTATTCCGTGAGGCCGCCTGCCCTGGCCGAGGACGACCCTAGGAACCCAGCCCGCGAGCCCAGGTATGCTGGCACTCCTGCCGAGGGCCATCCGCTCACCGAGAGCCTGGCCGATACTGTGGCGAGGGCGGTCCCCTACTACGAGTCCAGGATAAAGAAGGACATCGAGAACGGCAGGAAGGTCGTGGTCTTCGCCCACGGGAACTCCATCCGCGCCCTGGTCAAGTACCTCGACGGCATGGGCGACGAGGAGATCACCAAGGTCAACATACCGACCGGCGTGCCGCTCGTCTACACATTCGACGATGCGATGAAGGTTGTCTCGAAGAGGTACCTCGGGGACCAGGAGGCGCTGGCCGCCAAGCAGGCGGCCGTCGCCGCTCAGGGCAAAAACAATGAGGATCATGGTCCGGGCCACACGATGCCGACCCGGGCTGCGAACATTATATAACCTGCGTTCATGGATGGGCATCCGAAGTGTTCATATGAGCGATGTCAAAGTCACTGTCGACCCCGGAGTATGCAAGCTCGGCACCGTCATCAACGCCAAGATGAGCGATGACATGATGCATGTGGATTTCCAGGTCGAGTCCGCCTGCCCGCACATAAACAAGCTCGCCCAGGAGGTCAAGTCCGTCGAGTACATGGACGTCATGGGCAAGAACATGCTGGAGAACCCCTTCTACCAGGCGGCGGCCAAATGCTGCCCCACGCCGCATGCCCCGTCCCCTGCGCCTTCAACAAGGCCCTCGAAGTGGCCGCCGACCTCGGCCTCAAGAGGAACGTGGAGTTCAAGATCGAATGAATTCCCGGCAGGGCGCCTTACCACATGCGCCCTGCTTTTCAACTTTTTATTCTGAACGGCGCCGCGCCTTCAGGCGGAAGGACCGTCACGCATCCGGGTAATGTGCCAGAGCGCGGAGGTTCTCATCGGACGCCGACGGCGGCACCCCGCACCCCGGAGCGATGATCCCGTATCCCGCCTCCGCCGATGCAAGCGCCTCATCCCTCACTTCTTCCGGTGTCCCGGTGTACAGCGGGCTGACGGGCCCTACGCCCCCGATGAGGGCCGTCCTTCCCTCCGCCTCCCTGACCGCCGTTGCGGTATCGGTCTGCACATCGATCGATATCCCGTCGGCGCCGATGCGGGCCATTTTGCCGACGGTCTCCGTGCAGTCCCCGCAGATATGCAGCGTCTTGTAGCATCTCAGGGACGAATATATCGGACGCAGGCGGTCCCCGCACACGGCATCGAACTCATCCGGGGGGAGGATGTCGGGGGATGCGAGGCCGTCCGTCACCTGCACGCAGTCGGCGGCCTCGGCGCAGAGCTTCGCTTCCGCGGTTATGAGCGGCTGCACCGCCGAGATCCACCTGCCGATCAGCGGCATGTCGGACATGGTCCCCATGACCAGGTTCTCGATGCCCAGCAGGAGGCCGACGACGGACACCGGCCCGGCGACGCCGGATACGGAGAAGAGGTCCGGGCGCTCCCTCCCGGCCAGGCGCAGGGCCTCCGGCGCCAATCTGATCAGGGGAGAGGCGGCGAACTCCTCCGGAGAAGGCATGTCGGGCACGTCCGGGACGGCCCCGCTGTCCCTGTAAGGCGATCCGACGACCATCGGCTGGCTGCTCTTCCCGCAGTCCCTTATCCCGCATCCCAGCGACTGGGCCTCCGCAGTGATGGAGAACGGCACGCGGACGGTCGGGAACCCGAACGACATCGATGATTCCAGCGCCAGCCTCGCCATAAGATCGGCCCGGTAGTTGGCCTCCGGCCAGGCGGCCCCGCACCTGTCCATCTGGGAGACGGTCGCCGATTGGGTGAAGATGGCGGCAGGAGGCCGCTCTCCGTCCCCGTCCGAAAATGCTCTGATGATGCGCTCCCTCGGTTCCATGAACAGAGGACGCTTCTGAAACGCTTATCTTTTCCGCATGCCATCCTCTGCCATGGAGCCTGAAATAACCCAGGACCGCTGCCGCTGCCGCATCTCGGCGATGACGGACGGGAAGGAGGTCGGATACCTCACCTATTCCATCGAAGACGGCAGGATGGACATCGAGCATACCGTGGTCGATCCCGCATGCAGGGGGCAAGGCATAGCCGGCATGATGGTCGACCGCGCTGAATCGTTCGCCGCCGAGGAGGGCCTGAAGCTGACGGCCTCGTGCTCTTACGCGGCGAAGAGGCTGGCGGACGGCGGGAAGTAAACTCGCCACATCTCCCTCTTCGGGCCGACGAGCGGGATGAGCTTCCCATAGCCTTTCCTCTCCATGTCCTCGATCGGGATGAACATGAGGGAGGCGCTGTTCATGCAGTACCTCACGCCGTTGGGCGATGAGCGGTCGCCGTAGAAAACATGTCCCAGATGGCTGTCGGAGACCCTCCCGCGGACCTCGAGCCTGGTCACCGGGAGGGAGTGGTCCTCGCGGATGACGACCGCGCTCGGGTCTATCGGGCGCGAGAAGGCCGGCCATCCGCAGTGGGAGTTGAACTTGTCCGAGGATACGAAAAGGGGCTCCCCGCTCACCCTGTCCACGAATATCCCGCGCCTGAACTCAGCATCGTACTCGTTATCGAAAGGAGGCTCGGTCGCGGCATGCTGGGTCACCTCGTACTGCTCCGGCGTGAGCCTCTCCCTGATCTCCTCTTCGGAGGGGCGCCGGTAATCGCCCGGATCGAATTTCCTGCCCGCGGCCGCATCGATGGTCCAAGGCTCGACATGGCAGTAGCCGTGCTCGTTCCTGTCCAGGTACTTCTGGTGGTACTCCTCGGCGCGGACGAACCTCTTCAGCGGCTCGAGCACGGTCATGAACGGGCTGTGCCTCCGTGCCTCGACCGCCGATATCCTGCGGACGGTCTCCTCCGACTCAGGATCCCCTTCTTTCCAGAATATGCATGACTGGTACTGCGGCCCGTAGTCCCCGCCCTGCCTGTCCTTCAGGGTCGGGTCTATGGACGAGTAGAACACGTAGACGAGGAAGTCCAGGCTGACCTCGGCGGGATCGTAGACCACGTGCACGGTCTCCCGGTAGCCGGTGGTCCTGCGGCAGACCGCCTCATAGGTGGGCTCCACGGACGGGTCCCCGTTGGCATATCCGGCCTCGGTGGACACGACGCCGCGGACGGATGACATCAGCTTCTCGGTCCCCCAGAAGCAGCCCCCTGCGAACCAGATCTCCTTCTCCATCGGACGATGTACCGTCTGCCGGCGATAATTACATTGCCGTCCCGTCTCGGCGGACCCTGAAGACGACCGGGACCTGATGGCAGAGCTCCTGGCAACAGAAGACCATTATGGAATCGTCTAACGAGGCGATGAACCGCTCCTCGCCCAGCAGGCAGGCGGGGTCCTCCACGCAGACGGCCAGCGGGCCTTCTGCACCTGCCAGGACCTCCTCCAACGGGTGGCCCCGGCCGCACATTGCCGTCGGGAGGCCCGGAGCCTCCTGCGCGATCCTGTCCCTCACCTCGGCGAGGAGCTCCTCCTTGGGCACCCTGCGCCTGCCGAGGAGGATGCGCCCCCTGCCCCCGGGCGAGATCAGCGTGCGGACGGAATCCGCCGGCATGCCGCTGATGCAGGACCGCTCCCCTTCCATGACCCAGCCTATGCCGGCCGCGGTAATCATGGTTTCGCTTGATGCCGATGACAAAAAGTCCGCGTGGCGATAGAAGTATTTTTAGGGATGACCGAAATTCACTCAAACATGCCACTTCTTGAGATCAAGGACCTGCATGTCTCCGCCGGAGCGCGAGATCCTGAAAGGTGTCAACCTGTCGGTCGAAGAGGGAGAGACCTGCGTCCTCTTCGGACCCAACGGTTCCGGGAAATCGACCCTCATGAGCGCGATCATGGGATTCGGACAGACCACGGTCACCCGCGGGGCCATCATATTCAAGGGCAAGGACATCACGCACATGACCGTCGACCAGCGTGCGAAACTCGGCATCGGGATCATGATGCAGAGGCCCCCCAACGTCATCGGCGTCAAGCTGGGAACCCTCGTGGAGGCCACCGCCGCCAACGGGAAGGGGACCACGGGGCGCGAGAAGGAGTTCCGCATGTCCGATTTCATGGACAGGGACGTCACGTCGGGTTCTCCGGAGGGGAGATCAAGAGGTCCGAGCTCCTGCAGCTCGCCGCTCAGGAGCCCGACTTCGTCATGCTCGACGAGCCGGAGTCCGGGGTCGACCTGGAGAACATCGGCCTCATCGGCAGGAAGGTCCATGAGCTCATCTACGGGACGGAGACAGGCATCGTCCGCAAGAGGAAGGTCTCGGCGTTCGTCATCACCCATACCGGGCAGATCCTCGACTACATGAGCGCGGACAGGGCGTTCGTGCTCATCCACGGGAAGGTCGTCCGCGAAGGCGACCCCGACAAGATCCTCGGCGAGATCAAGAAGAACGGATACGGAGTTGACGACGAATGACCCAGCGCGATGATTCTGAGATAAAGAAGGCACTCGGCAAGAAGGCCGCGTTCGGATCGGACATCGACCTGGACCGCTACGAAGAGGGCGAGAGGGACAAGGCGGCCCCGATAGAGAACCTGGCCGATGCCCCCGACGACCTCAAGCTCAAGATGATCAACGTCGGCGTGGACACCGACGATTCCGCCCGCTCCGGGACCATCCTGTTCATGGACAACGGCATGACCCACTGCTCCAACAGGGCGCAGGAGGGGGTCATCATCGAGCCCACCAGGCTGGCGTTCAAGCATTACCCCTGGGTCAAGGACTACTATTGGAAGGCCGTCGACCCTGCCAAGGACAAGTACACCGCCAAGACCTACGAGGAGGACTCCGACGGGTACTTCATCTACGTCAAGCCGGGATACCACCTCAAATACCCCGTCCAGACCTGCATGATGCTGGGGCAGGACAAGTCCATACAGAACCTGCACAACATCATCATCGTCGACGACAACGCGTCCCTCGACATCATAACCGGGTGCACCTCGGTCCATCACGCCAACGACGCCCTCCACGTCGCGTCTCCGAGATGTACGTCGGGGAGAACTCCTCGATGTCCTTCACCATGATCCACAGCTGGAACACCCAGACCGCGGTCAGGCCGAGGACCAACGTCATGCTGAAGAAAGGCGCCAGGTACGTCAACAACTACATCGTCCTGGACCCTGTCGGCACCGTGCAGACCTTCCCCACCGCCTACCTCGACGGCGAAGGGGCGACCTGCAGCTTCAACACCATGTGCATCGCGCACGGCAACTCCAACATCGACACCGGGGGATGCGCGGTCATGAACGCTCCCAACACCGGCGCGGAGATCCTCAGCAGGAACATCACCTACGGAGGCAAGATGATCGCCCGCGGGAGGCTGGAGGGCAACGCGCCCGGGGCCAAGGCCCACCTGGAGTGCAAGTCCATCATCTTGAAGGACGGCGGCTCCACCCAGGCTATCCCCGAGTTGATCGCCACCTGCGCCGACGTCGACATGACCCACGAGGCGGCGGTCGGAAAGATCGCCCAGGATCAGATCGAGTACCTCATGTCCCGCGGCCTCACCGAGGACCAGGCGGTCTCGATGATCGTCCGCGGCTTCCTGGTCGGCGGCATCAAAGGGCTGCCGTCGAACCTCCAGAAGGAGATCGACGCCGCCATCGACAAGGCCAGCGCCGGGAACTGAAACCTTTTCGGGCGGGAACCGGTCCGCCCATTGCTTTTTCCTACATCTGGGTCTTTTCCTGTCGCGCACCCCTTCGAGAATCCGGCCGCTGCAGGCCCTGTCCGTTCTTCCGCTCAAAGTGGAATGCGCCCCGGCTTGCCTGGGACTTATGGATGCCGGCCGACGCCGGCATTCGGGGATGAGAACTGAAGAAAAAGGTCAGGCCCGGAGGGTTTCCGGGCCGATGAGAAAAATCGGAAAAGGTTTACGCGGCCGGAAGGAAGGAGGTCACTCCTCCTCGACCTTCTTGCCGGCGATGATGTCTCCGCGCTTCTCTATGAAATAATAGGCGAAGGAGATCGAGACGAACCCGATGATGAGGGGCACGAACATCGCGTTGTTCTCGCCGCCGTGGTACAGGTAGCCCGTTATCACTCCCAGGATGAAAGTGATGATGATGCAGGCGCGGATGTACGCGGTGCACTTCTCTGCCGTGAGCTCGGAACCCATCTCAATCCCACTCCGTCACGCCGGTGCTGTCCGACAGGGCATCCTTGTGGAAGACCGGTTCCTCCACGCCCTCCGCCTTCTGCTTCCGGTAATCCCGGTAGGCCTCGAAGACCTTCCTGCTGAGAAGCGCCACGATGGTCATGTTGACCGCCGCCATGGCCGCCATGAAGGTATCGCTGAACGAGTCGACCAGGGACACGTCCTCAACGCACGCGGCGCAGAATGCGACCGCGATGACGAGCAGCCTGATGCAGTTGATGACCCTCTTGTCATCCTTGATGAACCTGGCGTTCGACTCGCTCATGGTGTAATATCCGATGAGGCTGGTGAACGCGAAGATGAACATGAACAGCGCGATGATGTAGTTGGTGATGTCGTTGCCAACGCTCTCCGAGGCGATGCTCTGGACGAGCACGGACCCCTTCTCGCCGAATGCGAGGATGCTTTCGAAGTTCCCGTAGGAGAGGATGACGACAGCGGTGAAGGTGCACACGATGAGGGTATCAACCAGAACGCCGAAGGACTGGATCATCCCCTGCTTGATGGGATGCTTCACGTCCGCGGTGGCCGCGACATTGGCGACCGAACCGAGACCTGCCTCGTTGGAGAACACTCCTCTCTTGAGCCCGGTCAGGACCACTGTCCCGATCATTCCGCCGAGAGCGCTGGGCACGGTGAAGGCATACTCGAATATCATCTTGAACGCGTGGGGCACTCCGCCGAGGTTGAAGCAGATGAGAACGACGGCGAAGACGAGCCACAGGAGCGCCATGTAAGGGACCACGCCCGCAGAGAACTTGGCAGCGGCCTTGAGCCCGCGGAAGATGATGAGCGCGGCTATGGCCGCGATGATAAGCGCGAACACGATGTGGTTATTGTCGAATTCGAAGGCCCCGCAGAGGGCATTGGAGGCGTTCGTGGACTGGACGGCGACGAAGCCGATCCCGAAAGTGAGCACAAGGAGAATTGCGGCAAGGATACCGAGATTCCTGTTGCCCAGTCCCTTAGAAGCATAGTATGCCGGGCCGCCGTAGAAGTGGCCGTCCCCCTTCCTCTCCTTGTAGATCTGCGCGAGCGTGGACTCCATGAAGCTGCTCGCGGATCCGATGATGGCGAAGATCCACATCCAGAAGACCGCTCCGGGCCCTCCGGTAACTATTGCGGTGGCAACACCGGCGATGTTTCCTACGCCGATGCGCGCGCCCATTCCTATGCAGAAGGCCTCGAATGAGGAGATCTTATTGGTCTTCCTCCCCTCCGAGACGCCAGAGAGGGCAAGCCTCGACGTCTCCCTGATCTTGGCGATCTGCAGCCCCTTCAGCTTATAGGTGAAGATGAGGCCGAGGCCGATCAGGAAAACGAACGAAATTCCCCAGAAATAATCGTTGAGGAAGGCTATGCCGTCATTGACGCTATCACTTAAACTGTCAATAAACGAATCTAATCCCGACATTAGCTATCACACCGAAACCTGCGCGTCAAGCGCTCGGCGTCAGAGCGTGCAGGTCGAGTCGAATGCAATCACACGACTGGATGGGCAAAACAGATGTTCGTAAATAAAAGTATCCGAAAAAATTGCTGCGGATTTCGTAGATTTTTGATATTATGCCATGCCTAAAATGAATTACTTACGATAAAATGCGTAATCCCGAAACGAAAATTGCAATTCCCGGGGCATTCGCCCCGCAGTTTATTTGAAAATCAAGGCAGGAAGGCCATTACTTCCTTTCATCCTCATTTTCTCTGCGTCCTGTTCTTTTCCCGAAGCGGCCACTGAGAAAGGCGGATGAATGATTCTTGGCATCCGATATCCTCGCCTCCTTCCCCTTGTAGTTCCCCACCCGATAGATCGTCCCGGGATCCCTGTCAAGTTCGGCCGCATCGTCTGAGTGGAAGATGATATACGGCCTTCCGTCCACATTGCGGACCTCCGACCTGACCCGTACACATCCTGGATGTTCTTCTCGGTGATGACCTGCTCTGGCGTTCCGTCCGAGTGGACATGCCCATCGGACAGGAGTATCACGCGGTCGCAGAACCTCGAGGCCACATTGAGGTCGTGGCAGATGGTCAGCACGATGATGCCGTTCCTGTGGGCGATCTCGCGGAGGATCTTCATGACGTACATTTGGTAGTACACGTCGAGGTTCGCGGTCGGCTCGTCTAGCATAAGGATGTCCGGCTCCTGGGCCAGTCCCCTGGCGATCATTACCTTCTGATGCTGCCCTGCCGACAGTTCGTCGAATTGACGCATCGCGAATTCCGACATGTGCATCAGATCGAGGCAGTTGGCGGCGATCCTGATGTCATCGTCGGAGGTGTTGAAGCCGGAAACCGGATAGCGCCCCATGAGGACGGTGTCCATGACGCTCATCGAGAAAGTCTCGTTGGACACCTGAGGGACGTAGGCGACGAACCTGGCTATATCCTTGTAGTCCATCTCGGCAATATCTCTGCCCCCGAGGTACACATGGCCGCCGCTGGGGTCGATTATCTTGTTGATCGTGTACATGAGAGTGGATTTCCCGACCCCGTTCGGGCCGAGGATCCCCACCAGACCGGGACGGTCGATGGTGATGTTTATGCCGCTCCAGACGTTGGTCCTGCCATCGTAGGAAGCGGACAGGTCCTCAGTGACTATCGGCACGACCATTTCACCACGCTCCTTTCTTCTGCGAGACGATGAGGATCAGGAACAGCGGACCTCCGATCATGGCGGTTATGATGCCGATCTGCAGGCTGTAGCCGGCGACCGTATAGCCGATGATATCGCACAGCACCATGAGGCTGGCACCTATCATCGCCGAAGCGGGCAGGAGGATGCGGTTGTCCGAGCCCACGAATATACGCGCGATATGAGGAGAGACCAGACCGACGAATCCGATGACCCCGGTGAAGCTGACGGTACCCGCCGCTATCAGGGAGACGAGGACCATGATGACGATCCTGACGCGGTCGACATTGATCCCCAGGGACTTGGCGTAGGAATCCCCGGAGTTGAGGGCATTGAGGACCTTGGTGCAGAAGAACAATGCCACCGCGCCCAGGAGGGCGATGCAGGCCAGCATGGGCACCTCTTCCCAAGTGGTCATCCCGATGCTCCCGACGCTCCATGTGTACACCGAAGATGCCGAGTTGGGATCGGCGGTGAGCATCATGAACGCCTGGAAGGCATTGAAGATGTACATGACTGATATCCCGACGAGGATCATCATGGCAGGAGTGGGCCTCCTCCATTTGGCCAGGATGAGGATTATTGCCGCCGGCACCATAGCGAACACGAAGGCATTGACGATGCGGCCGTAATATCCGCCCACGATGGTGATCCCCATCGTCATGGCCAGCGTGGCGCCGAACAGGGCGCCGGCGGAGATACCGGTGGTGTACGGATCGGCCAGGGGGTTCTTCATCATGCTCTGCATGGCCGCACCGGCCGCCGAGAGACCGACGCCCACGAAGATGGCCGTCAGGAGCCTCGGCATGCGCTGGTTCCAGACAACGTTATCGTAAGAATAGTTCTCGATATCTCCCTTGAGATGGTGCCAGAGGGTGCTGTACACATCGCCGAATGATATAGGGTAGGAGCCGATCCCCAGTTTGATCCCGATGAGGAAGAGCAGGATGACCGCCGACCCTATGAGGAAAAGCATCTTGGTGTAACGGAATGCCTTGTACTGCTTGAAGGCAGTCTCTGCAGGAGCATCGCCTTCGCTCACTGCGCGTTTGGAGATGCTCGATAGGCTCACGTTCTCCTTGATTATCTTCATTCTTTCCCATACTTTCATGCTTTTCGGCTCCGGTCCGCGGCATTTCCCCGCGGTACAGCGGGCAACGAGATCCACTTCGTCCCCGCCGGCAGACCATAGACCATATCGAGAGGAGGGGCCGTGCCGCATGGACACGGGCCCCTCTGAAGGAGTTTGGAAGTTTCAGATCCCGTTCATGATGTTCCTGGCATCATCCTCTCCGCAGTAGAGGAGGTTCATCCCGTAGACGCCGTCGGAAGATTCGAAGGCCCAGGAGCCGCTGATACCGATCTTCTGGCAGTAAGCATCGACGTATTCCCCGATCTTCTCCTTGGCGGCCGCGTCGTCGCTGCAGCCGAAGTACGCCTTGAACTCATCAGGGTACAGGTAGTAGCACATGATGAGCTGGTTCAGGACCTCGGATACACCGCTGCTGAACGAGTAGCCGGTGATGCATATGTCGCACTTGCTGAGGAACTCCTCCTGCGCAGCGGATTCTGTTCCGGCTATCCTCTCCAGCCACTTGCTGTAGATCTCCTTCATGTATGCCTGGGACGACTGGTAATTATCGGACCCGGTGGCCTTGGTGACGACCTGGAAGGGCGTTCCGATCATGAGGATCAGGTGCTTGAGGTTGTACTTCTCGACCATAGTGCTTACCTCTTCCGTAGATATCGTGTTCCCATGGCCCCCGGTGGTTCCTCCGTTGAGGAACGCTTCGGTGGAATCGTAAGGGTCGAGAACCATCAGGTTGGTGTACTCGCCGGAATATTCGCCGAGGATCGACAGCTCGTCGAGGTAGCCGTAGCAGGCAGTGGATCCGATCTTCCCTGCGGATTTCTTCTCATCAGGGACGCTGTTGACGATATCAACCACTTTATCGTGGACGCCCTCATACCATTCATAGTACGACTGGCTCTCGGCCGTCTTCTTGAGCAGGAACCCGGCGGTCATAAGGCCGTAGAGGGTAGCGCCGTACTCCCACGAGCCGATGCGGATGACGCTGACATCGGTGCCCTTGAACACAGTCTCCATGCTGGAGCCGTAGCTGTCCGCGGTCCCGCAGACAACATTGACGCCGCCGTTGTCATCGGAGGCCTTCAGGATCTTCTCGGTGTCTGGCTCATTGCAGCTGCCGACGTCGACGAGGCTACTGAAGTCAAGAGTGCTCTTGTACTCCTCATGGTACTTCCCGGTGGTGATCCTGTTGTCGGTCCCGACGATCAGATCCTGGCCGCCCATGGCGAGAACAGTGTCCAGGGGAGGAGCGATAAGGGTTATGACCTTGTTGTTGTGGGTCATATCATAGGACACCACATTGTAGTCGACGTTCACGTAATGGACCTCGCCCACCTCGGACCAGTCGCCGCTTGTGAGGGCGGACAGGATGGCATTGACCTTGTCCACGTCGTCAGAGTCGATCTTGCCGTCGTAATTGGCATCGTACATGTAGTAGTTCTCATACTTGTACGAGTCCGATTCGTCCACCTTGTCATCGATGAACTTCTGGATGGCTGTCGCATCTGCAGATGAGAACTCGGTATCGAGATCGGCGTTGCCGAGGACCGTGAGATACGTGCCGGGGTAGGCATCGAGGCTCAGGTTAACACCGTCGTCATCGTCGTCGCCGCTGAGGGCAAAATATGCCCCTGCGGCCACCACAGCGACCACAGCCACGGCGATGATCGCGAGAATTTTGTTGTCCATCATTTCACCTGTTTCGGGACACCCCTTCCGCAGCCGCGCATACAGCGGAAATGCGGCCGTGCGGCCTCTCCGAACTGGGACCTTGTATCAGACGCTCGTTAATAATACTTTCTTGTAAATAGTAACACGCTACGCATACCAACGGAAAATGAGTCACACCCAATCCCGATTGACCGATGACCGCTGCTTGCTCCGCTGATTCTGGTTCTGTCGGTCCTCCGTTCAGTGACGATTCTGAATCAGCAGCCGTCCAGATCATCGCCCGAATGTCCGCAATCGCCATGAACAGTCCTCCCGATCTGCCGATTCATTCCGGCCTGGGCTTCGCTGAAGAGACCCTTTTGAATTCTGCATACGCGATGATCATAAGGCACACCCCTCCGAAGACGTGCACTGCCACCATGCACCAGAGGATCGCCCATATCGAATACTGGCACGCCACGGCATAAAGCCCCAGTTTGATGAAACCCCATACCAAGTAGAAGTCCATGGGGATCTTCGCCTTCTTCATCGATTGAAGCAGTGACGAGGCCATGCCCATCATGGCGCCGAACGGGAGGACGAAGACCGAGATCCTCAGCGCCTTCACGAAATCGGGGCGCACTTCCCTCATGGACTCCTCGACGGTCATGACGGACATCAGCGGTTCCGCGAACACATACATGAGCACCAGCATCACCAGCGAGACCGACAGCGTCAGTTTCATAGTATAAAGGAAAGCAGCGCGCATCTTGTCCGTCTGCGCTTGGCCGTAGGCGGCAGAGCAGACCGGCACCATGGACCTGTCCAAAGCGTGTGCGGGAAGCTGCGCGAGGCCCATGTACCTCCATGGATAATTGTACAGCATCACGGCGTTCGTCCCGCCTGCGATGATGATGAACACTCTCTGCAGGAGATCGGTCAGATCGGAGATGATCTGCTGCCCCGTCTTCGGACCGCCGACCCCTAAGACCTCCCTCAAATCGGCCTTGGCAGGATGCAGGATGCTCCTGCGGGAGATCCCCACAACAGTCTTCCTGGTTTTGTACCAGTATATTCCGATCAAAAGGGACAACGCAGTAGCGGCGACAGTTGCAACGCCTGCTCCCATGACGTCCAATCCCAGAGCATAAATGAAGAGCGGATCGAGGGCCATGTTGAAAACGGCGGCGCTCATCTGCATGAGGGTCGATTTGCGGGCGGCCCCCTCTCCCCTAAGGATCCCTCCCAGAACCGCTTCCGAAAGCAGGACCGGAGAGAGCAGGATGTAAGGCAGCATGTACAGCACGGCCTCATCCATGACGTCCTCCGCCCCCATGAAGCGGACAGCCTGCTTGAGGAAGACGGCTGTGAGAACCGAAGCAATAAGAGAAAGCAGCAGGCCCAAGAACACTGCGGCCCCGGCAAGCCTTTCTGCAGCCTCCCTTTCGTCCCGGCCGAGACGGAAGGCGATCGTAGTGGTGGCGCCGAGTGCGATGCCGATGCCCGCAGCCGTCATCAGATTGTAGATCGGCACGACGGTCGATACGGCGGAAGCGGATGCGGTCCCCAATCCTGAGACCCAGAAGGTGTCCACGAACTGGTTTATCTGAATGACCGCCTCGGCGATGATGAAGGCGACGAACATGCTGCGGATGGCCCTCTTCGGCTCGCCGAGCATCAGCTGAAGGTTCGAATCGCGATCATCCATTCCTTTGTGTATCGGCTTCATGTATTTAATAATAAGAAATCAAATAATCGTAACAATCATCGCCGCCGTATAATGCAATAGCGAGATATTCCACAAAGATCTGGCACAATGCCTTTCCTGCATATCCGGTAGTCCGTCGCCATCCTTCGGGGATCTTAGATTCCATGACCTCTATCATAAGGCCGTCCGCTCCGAGCGGGGCGGCCATCGTCATTTCCTCCCCTTCCGAAGCTCCGACAAGTATCCGTGCAGAGCGCTCCGTCCATACGATCGTGAGCGGAACTGCGATGATCCTGCCTGCAACCTCCGCTCTAAGCCTGCTCAGAGCCTTCCCGATGCTCTCAGGCCCCGACAGCGACGCTTCCTCGACCGTGTACCCTTTCTCCCTCAGCCTCTCGGCATGCTTAGCGGAATCCTTGGCGGAGTATGACATGGAAGAACCGTGCCTGATCAGCAGGATTCCGTCCCCGGAACGGCCTCCGGCCTCCATTATCCTCTTCTCCAACAGTTCAGTCACCTTGATGTGCCAGTTGAATGAGGTAGAGAACCTGACGGCCGCCTCGTGCCCTTCGGAATCATAGGTGAACGAGCAGCAGTTATCCGGCATTCCCATCGCCTTCGGCATCCTGTGAACCGAAAGCTCTCCCTCCGAAACTACCAGCGGCAGGACGACGATAGGGTCCGCATGCAGGGCGGTCAGCTCATCCAATGCTTCCGTTTCCGAGGGATGCCCTCTGTAAAAGGCCCTGACCACGTTGGAATGCCCCCTTTCCGCCAATCTGCGAACGCACTCTTCCGTGACCCTGCGGCATTCTGGTATCTCTGAATCGAAGCCCAGGACCATGACCCCTGTAATCATCGGCGGCGCTATCGATTACGAATTGAAAAATCAATCGCAATTAGTATGTTTTAAATTAATCATAATTATTACCAGACAGAGACAATGAAGAAGATCATCGCGACCGGGAAAGGCGGAGTGGGAAAGACCACCACCATGTCGACCGTGGCCACCATCATGGCCCGTGCAGGGAAGAAGGTCATCGTCTTCGATACAGACCCCAGCATGAACCTCGCGATGACGCTGGGCATCCCCTTCCTGGAGACCCCTACCATAACGGATGATAAGGCAGAGATCAGCGATGAACTGGAAGAAGAGGGTGCCGAAGCGATCGGGAAAGAAGTCATAGAGAAGCATTCGCGGGTGAATCCTGACGGCATCAGAGTGGTGGTCATGGGCGCCGTACCCGAGGGCGGCAGCGGGTGTCTATGCTCTGCGATAGCATTGGTGAAGGTCCTGCTGAACTATCTCGAATCGGACGCCTGCGAGGAGAAGTACGATATCGCCATCGTCGACTCCCAGGCAGGGCCGGAGATCTTCGGGCGCGGACTGGCAAAGGAATTCGACCTCAATATGATCCTGTCGGAGCCCACCCCGAAGTCTGCCGAGGTATCCAGGCAGGTTATGAAACTGGCCAGGGACCTCGATGTCAGAAGGAATCTGCTGGTGGTCAACAAGTCCGAGAACCCGGCGGATGCCGCCAGGATGGCTGAAATGGTCGGAGTAGGTCCTGAAGATACCGTCCGCATCAGTTACGACCGCGCAGTCATACAGGCCGACTGGGACAACAGGACTCTGCTGGATGCCTATCCGAACAGCAATGCCGTGAAAGATCTGACCGCCGTCGAGAAGAGGATCGAATCCATTGTAGGGATGTGAGGAAATGTGCGAGTTCACTGTATACCTGGACGGACATGATGATGAGAACGTAGTGGCCGAGAAGGTCATCAAAGTGACATCCAAACCCGATCACATCACCCTGATGGACACTTCCGGGAAGACCTACAAGTTCCCGAGCGCAGAGATCACCAAGGTTGACACCATCATGACCGAGCTCTGGCTGCAGACCAGGGCCTGAGAAACTGCTTCCTCTCCGGGCCCCGGCCTGGAGCGAAGAATGTTATTTATTCAAAATTAGTATTACCGCACATGGACCCCTATTACGATCAAGACCCAGAGTTCGTCAGAAGCCAGTGCAGGATGCTCTACGGCCACGAGACCTGGCTGGAGAACCCTAGAAAAGAAGACGGGAAGATCGTCATAGACGGCAACTACGGCCACCACATGGTCAACGACAGGCATATGCCGATAGACTACGCGCACGTCGCCATCTTCGACGCCAAAGGCAAGGCCGACATCAAATATGAGCAGGGGCCGGAGGACAACTGCCTCCGCGTGAAGTTCCCCGACGCCGGGGCCGGTCCGTACACCGTCTACTACACCTCGGACTCCGTGCCGTGGATCGAGAACGACGAGGGCTGGTCCCGCGGTATCAAAAGGGACTTCAGGAACGTGAAATACTCCGCAGCCTACAGTTTGGCGTGCAAGGCGATCGTCTCGGATGATGGAAAAGCACCCGATGTGCTCTTCTCCGACCTCGACATCACCGTCGATACCGCTAAGCCCAAGGCAGGTTCGAAAGTGAAGACCCAGATATTCTATGAAGGGAAACCCAAAGCGAACCTCAGAGTGAACGTCGTGAAGAAGGGCGCCTCCGATACAGTGAAGTTCACTACTGACGCTGACGGAAGGTTCGAGTTCCCTGTGGACTCCCCCGGCACCTACATGATCGCCGCCAAGTACGCCGATACGTCCAAGGCCGTCGAGGACGAGTTCGACGAGGCCGTCTACGAAATCACCCTGCTCGTCTACGCCCAGTGAAACATCTCGGGGGCCATGCCCCCGTTCCTGCATCTTCAACACAGAAACTTCAAAGAAAGAAAGGAATGCCGACGGGGCCCTAAATCACTGCAGTCTGGAAATGAGGGCCGCTCTGCCGAGGGCCTCCGCATGATGGAGGCAGCAGGTTTCTCGGATGTCTGGATCCTGAAAAATGTACAGAAGAAGGTCTTCAAGCGGAAGCGCTACGAAGAATACGGTTGGCTGAAGAGAACCTTCCTGATCTCAGGCGTAAAAAGGGAGCAAATGCCTCCTCTCATACCCTGCTGACAGTGTAAGTGTATCCATTGTGCAGGACAGTCATCTTCGCGACCGCTCCGTCAGAATCGACCCAGTATGTCGCGGTGCCGTCCTCGCTGCTTGTCGAGGGGTCCGATACCGTCCATATGCTGAGGTTCCCGTCGGTGCCGATCTGGGTATAGCCGCTCTCCGGCACTTTGCTCTCGGCGTTGATGATGATAACGTACTCATCGTCCACCGAGTCATCCCCGCACGATGCTTTCAGCGTGAATCCGATCAAGTCCTCCCAGTCGGATTCATTATAGTTCTTGTACCCGACGGTGCCGCTGCAGGCGGTTTCCGTCCCGTTATATACCGCAGTGTCCGACAGGGAGTACTCGGGGTCATCGCCGTCATCCGTCAACGACAGCATCATGTACCCCATGAGCGCCACCCCCATGCTCAGGATAACGACCACAACCGCCAGTCCGGCATACTGGGTATTCTGCATCGGACGCTTTTCAGAGCTTCATGCTGGTCCAGCAGAGCTCGCGGTTCTCCGTGTACAGGGAACCGTCCTCCTGCATCACGGTCCTGACATCCCTGAAGACGACGTTGTCCTTGCCGAGGAAGACCCTCTCGGACCTGCCACCCCCGTTGAACTCGTAGATGTTGGCATAAACATGCCCGAACTGGGTCTTGATGTTCTCCGCGCCTTTCTTCTCCAGGCCTTCGAGGCTGAAGATGTAGGAGCCGCAGTCCTTGGTGGTATGGAGCTCTCCCTTGGGAACAGCGTTGACCTCCAGTTTGACCGTTACGCTGTCGCCGTCGATCTTGGCGACAGTGTACTTCTCGATGGAGGGCTCATTGTGCGATCTCCCGCCGCGGGATGCGGTCAGCTGGTATGCGAACCATGTTCCTTCGGTAATCTCTGACATATAGCTCTCCGGAGTTCCTTAGGTAACCGCCGTTTATAAAACTGTGTATAAACAAGATGTCGGCTGGGTCATGCTGCGCAGCATTCTTCCGGATAACACACGGCGGGGAGATGGATAATCTCCCTGCCATCCGGCGGGGGATGTGCGGAACAGATTGGAATCCAACATCTGGCACATCTGCAGGACAGCGTCCGGCGAAGTTCATTCCGAGATACGGTGATGATGGTTCGCCGGGCCCTTCTCCCCCCGTCCTCAGCCGTATGCCGTATTCGGCCCAGGCGGCCATGAGCGCCACGCCGAACACTTCGCAGAGGTCGAACCCCCACCAGATGGCGTCCGGCGATACCAGGACCATCCCGCCGAACCAGAATGCCACGATGATGAGCATGTTGCGGATGATGGTGCTGAACAGCGAGGCCCTCGCCATGCCTATGGACTGCAGCAGCGCTGATGATATGTTGATGCCGGCGAACAGCACCGCCACCACCAGGAGGATCCTGGCCACGTGGATCATGTCCCCGCGCATGCCGATGGTGCTGTCATCGTAGGTGAACAGGATCACCGCCCAATCCATGGCAGCGAAGAAGATGACGGCCAGGACCAGCGTGATTGCGGCAGCGGCCTTCATGGAGTAGGCATAAGCCGCTCTGAGCTTCTCGTAGTTGCGGGCGGAGAATGCGGCTGAGGCCACCGGTACCAGAGCGCCGGCCAGGGCCACCGACGGCACCAGGATGAGGTCGACATACTTGTACGCGGTCACATAGACAGCGAAACCGTACGAGCCCCAGCAGTAGACCACGAAGTAGTTGAGCAGGAAGTTGACGCTGTACATCACATCGAGCTCCACTGTCTTCGGGATGCCGACGGCCAGGAAGTCGTCGAGGTCGTCCCTTTTCACCGGGTATTTCCTCAGTTTCACATCGGCATAGACCGATTCGGGCTTGACGAAGTACCAGTAGATGAACGGGATGAGCGAGATGGCGGTGGCCATGACGGTTGCCCAGGACAAGCCGGCGATCCCCCAGTCGAAGACGAACGTGAACAGGGGGTCGAACACTATGTTCAGCAGGGCGGCTATGACCAGGATGTACATCGATTTGCGGGACGCGCCCTCCCCTCTCAGGATACCGGCGCAGACCCCCTGCATCACGAGGATCCAGGCGCAGATGTAGAACGGGAACCCGTAGTCGCTTCCTTCGGCATAGGTATCGTCCCCTCCGACCAGTTGGAGTATGGGGTCCCCGATCAGCAGGAACACCGGGACGCAGATCAGGCCGACCGCGAGCATGAACTTCAGGGACACGGTGGCCACCCTGTCCACCCCTTCCTTGTTCTTGCGGGCGATCTTGGCCGCTATGGTAGAGGAAATTCCGATTCCGACGCCGGAACCGATTCCGACGATGATCAGGTAGAACGAGGCCACTATGCCGACGGCGGCGAGAGCGGTCTCGCCGAGCGACGAGCACCAGAAGGTGTCGACGAAGGTGTTGAGCTGCGCCACCATCAGGGACACGAACATCGGCAGTGCCATGGCCACTATCGCTTTGCGGTAGTCGCCAAGCATGGTCTTGGCATCCTGTGTCAGTTGTTTTTCGGCCGTTTCGAGTCCCTCCAGCAGACCTAAGGGCTCGGAACTATATCGTTTTTCATGAGCGACAGGGAGCGCGGCCGGCCCGGAGGACGGGCCGATGGCCGCAGACCTCAGTCACTGTCCAGGTCTCCCCAGAGGCCTTTGGAGAAATAGCGCTCCCCGCGGTCGGGGAATATGGTGACGATGTCGCTGTCCTTCACCTGCTCCGCGAGCTTCAGCGAGGCCCAGAGCGCCGCACCCGAGGACGACCCGGCCATGACGCCCTCGCGCCTCGCCAGCTCCCGGCAGGTGTCCATGGCGTCGGAGTCCCTGACCTTGATCACTCTGTCCACCAGGCTGATGTCCATGGTGTCGGCGATGAAGTCGTTGCCGATGCCCTCTATGTCGTAGTCGCCGTGCTCCCCGCCGCCGATAGTGGACCCGACCGGGTCCGCAAGGACCCCTTCGACGGACGGTTTCCTTTCCTTCAGGTACTTCACCACGCCCGTGAAGGTCCCTCCGGAGCCGCGCCCGCCACGAAGTAATCTATGCGCCCGTCGAGGTCGCGGTAGATCTCCGGCCCCGTTGTCGCATAGTGGGCGGCGGGGTTGGACATGTTCCGGAACTGCTTCATCATGTGGGTATGCTCCGGGTCCCCGGCGACGATCTCGTTGGCCTTGCGCTCGGCCCCGAGCATCCCCTCGGACCTCGGCGTGTGGACGATCTCCGCGCCCAGCGCCTTCATGATGGCCAGCTTCTCCTTGGAGAACTTCAGGGGCACCACGAACACCACCCTGTAACCGCGGTTCAGCGCCGCGAGGGCGATGCCGATGCCGGTGTTCCCGGCGGTCGCCTCGATGATGGTGTCCCCTCTGTGCAGGGCCCCCTGCGCCTCCGCGTCGGCGATCATGCGCATCCCGACGCGGTCCTTGACGGAACCTCCGGGGTTGAACAGCTCCATCTTGGCGAATATCCTGTTCCCGTTCGGGATATCGAAGTTGTTTATCTTCAGGATCGGGGTGTTCCCGATCCCGTCCTGTATCGAATTGAGGTATCTCGTATGCTCCCCTTCTCTTCCTGTTTCCGAAACAGTTCAGATCTTCGAGGCATCGAGCGCCCGGCCGATGTCCTCCAGGATGTCGTCCCTGTCCTCGATGCGACGGACAGCCTGACCAGCCCGTCGGTGATCCCGACCTTCTCCCTGATCTCCTTCGGGATCGATGCGTGGGTCATGCTCGCAGGATGGCAGATGAGGGACTCCACCCCGCCCAGGGACTCCGCCAGGGCGATGAGCTTCACCGAGTTCAGGAACTTCCGGTAATCGTAACCGGGCGCGAGCTCGAACGATATCATCCCTCCGCCGGAGCGTGCCTGGCGGCGGTTCACCTCATACCCTGGGTCTGTCGGGAGCCCCGGATAGTGGACCTTGGCTATCCTCGGGTCGGCGGCGAGATGCTCCGCCATGTACTGGGCGTTGGAGCAGTGCCTCTCCATCCTGACCCCCAGGGTCTTGAGGCTCCTGATGAGCAGGTAGGAATCGAAGGGTCCCAGGACGCCTCCCGAAGCGTTCTGTATGAACGCCAGGCGCTCCGCCAGTCCTTTGTCCTTTACCACTGCGAGCCCGGCGACCACGTCGGAATGCCCTCCGATGTACTTGGTGGCCGAATGGACCACGATGTCGGCGCCGAGATCGAGGGGCTTCTGCAGATAGGGCCCCATGAAGGTGTTGTCCACGATGGTCAGCAGCCCGTGCCTTCTCGCCGCCTGCGCAGCCGCGGCGATGTCCGTGACGGTCATCAGCGGGTTCGCGGGGCTCTCGATGAGGACAGCCTTCGCATCTGCCGTAATCTCTGATTCGAACCTCTCCGCATCCTCGGTGTGGACTATGGAGTATGTGATCCCGAAGTTGCTGAACACCTTGTCGAGGATGCGGAACGTTCCTCCGTAGACGTTGGAGGAGATGAGGATCCTGTCCCCGCTCCGGAACAGGGAGAGGACGGCGGCGATGGCCGCCATCCCGGAGGCGAACGCGAAGCCCGCGGTGCCGTGCTCCAGAACGGCGATCTCCCTCTCGAGCGCGGCCCTGGTCGGATTGCCGGTCCTCGAGTATTCGTATCCCAAGCAGCGCCCCAGCTCCGGCTGCCTGAATGTGGCGGTCTGGTAGATAGGCACGTTCACGGCCCCTGTGAGGGGGTCTTCCTTCCCGTATCCGTGGATCAGCTGGGTATCTTCCCTCAATATGATCTCCTGAGTTTCCTCAGGCTTATCAATTGTTAATCATATTAATAATTTAACAATAGATTAACCGCAGCAGGGACAGGAACGGCCGTGCAGGAATGACACGGCCGATTTAGAAGGGGAGAAAACAGCCCCCCGGCCTGAGCCGGGGGTAAAGGGTTTTGGCAATCAACTCTCGCTCAGTGCTCAGAACCCGTAGTTCTTGAGGTTGAGGTTGGGGATGGTGCCGACGTACTTGGCCGCGCACTGCTCCGCGAACTTGTCGGTCTCGGTGGGCAGGGCGTTGATGTCCGTCTTGCACTTCTCGAGGACCTCGTACTGCTTCTTGGTGAGAGGCAGGAGCTTGGAGTTGTATCCGCCCTCGATGAGCTCGATGGCCTTGAGCGCAGCGGCCCTGGACCTGAGGTAGTAGTCGTTGCCCTCGGCAGCGATGGCCTTTCCGATCTCGAAAGCGTTGTTGTAGGCGAGGATGAAGGCCTCAGGCGACCTGGTCAGGTCGGTGATGGTGTAGAGGTCCCTCAGGGTCTTGGCCTGCTTGGTCTGGATAGCGGTGTTCATCAGAGCGCACTCGTATCCGAGGGATCCGAGCCAGCACTGGACAGAGGATCCGCCGAACTCGGGGTGGTACTCGACGGACTCGTTGGACCAGGCGTCGCAGCAGGCGGCGATCAGGTTGCCCTGCAGGTCGCAGTGGGCGCACTGGCAGTTCTTACCCTCGCAGGTGATGGGCTTTCCGTCGATCGCTTTGCAGATGACTCCCTCGTATCCGCAGTCCTTGTCGGGTCCGAGCGCACCGCACTCGCGGGCCACAAGGGACCTGGAAGCGGAGATGGCGCGGGTGACCGCGGAGAAGGTCTTCTGGACATCCTGGTCGAGCATTCCGCCGGCCATGAACATGGCGACGTTCGCTCCGGAGCAGTCGGTGTCTCCGCCGGGAACGACCCTGTTCCTCTTGGCGACGTCGACCATTCCGTTCCAGACGTACTCCATGTCGTAGCAGGCGAGGTATCCGACACCGTACAGGAAGGCGACGACGTCTCCCTGGGTGACGGCGTAGTCAGCGCACTCTTTTCCGCCGACGGACTCGACGGAGAGGTTGGATGCACCGTTCTCGCAGGCGATGTCGCAGCAGGACCAGAAGTCCTCGGGGTAGGCGTGGACGGTGTCCATGCCGGTCCTGAGTCCGTGGTCGTGCTCCCTCTTGTCGGGGATGGTCTGCCTGGTTCCGGTCGCGATTCCGTACTCCTCGTGGTACTTCTCGCAGAGCTCGTTCTGGCCCTCGACGACGGGGATGGAGAGCTTGGGGTCGGACATCTGGGAAACCCACTCGGTCTCGATGAAGAGAGCAGGCATACCGGCAGTGATCGCCCTGTTGAGCTCGTCGGTGGTGATGTAGTCGCAGTACTCTTTCCTGAGGGTCTCAGGATCCTTCTCCCTTCCGGGCCTGGGGGCGTGGTTGATCTCGGGGATGACCATGCCGGCTCCGAATTTGAGGCCGTATCCCTGGGGAGAGGGGTGGACGGCGGTTCCCATGACCATGTCGTCCGCGTTCTTGTAAGCCATTGAGGTGTATTTGATCGATGCCATTTCAGTTTCCTCCCACGATGTTGTCCCAGTCTTCCCTGATCTTCTTCCAGTCGTATCCGTCGAGGATCTTCTGGGCGATGAGCGGGGTCTGAGGCGCCTTCTTGGAGTAGATTCCGAGGTCGTAGCTGTTCGCGAACTCCCTGTTGACTGCTCCTCCGCATCCCATCAGGGGGATGTTCCAGCCTTTCTTGACGAACTCGGCCGCCTCCTTGGGGAAAGCGGACATGGTGGTGGTCATCAGAGCGGTTCCGGAGACGAAGATGGGCGGGGTTCCCGCGTCCTTGAGCTCCTGGACCTTGGCGACGACGTCGGTGATCGGAACGTCACGTCCCATGTCGACGACGGTGTAGTTGGCGGCCCTCATCATGACGGCAGCGATGTTCTTTCCGATGTCGTGGGGGTCTCCCTCGACAGCGTGCATGACGCAGAGGGCCTTGGTCTGCCTTCCGCCCTGGATCTTCTTCTCGGCAACCTTGATTCCCATTTCCATGGTCTTGGCGGCCATCATGATCTCGGGGAGGTAGTACACGTGCTCAGCGTACAGCTTGGCGACGATGTCCATACCGGCGACGAGTCCGTCGTTGATGATGACGAGGGGGTCGACGCCCTTGGCGAGAGCATCGGACACAGCGGGCATGACCTCCTTGAACTTCATGTACATGACCTTCTCGGCCACGTTCTTCAGTATGGGGTCGGTCGGGAGCATTTTCTTGGCCATCTCTTCGGGAGAGAGGTCGTTCTCCAGCTGGAGATCGTAGCGGGTCAGGATTTTAGAGAAATCCACACCTTCGATGCTGATCAATTCTTCTTCCTCCAACAGGACGCTTCTTGTCCTGATGTGTAAAACATGCTGATTTCGGTATTTAATTCTATTTCCTAATGGATATCCAACACCGTATTTTTAGAATAGATTTAAATAATAGATTAGTGGAATATACATCCAATCATAAATTGTATATTGATTCGGACTGCGTTCGAAACAGAAACAGTTAAATAACGACAGGCACCGGCCCGCCGTCAACTGATTAATAATCGGTCTGCCTAATCGGATGCATGCGGATAATCATCCTGGGAGGCTTCCTGGGCAGCGGGAAGACCAGCCTTCTGATCAGGCTCGCCGCCCAGTTCACGGAGAAAGGGCAGAACGTTGCCATAATCGTCAACGAGTCCGGATCGTCCGGGGTCGACGGCGAGACCCTGAAGCAGCGCGGGTATGATTCTTATGAACTCCCCGAGGGCTGCATATGCTGCACCCTGGCGGGGTCCCTGCAGGACACCATCAGGCAGATCGAGAAGGAGAGGTCGCCGGACGTCATCATCATCGAGCCCACCGGGCTCGCCATGCCTGGAAAGGTAAAGGAGATGGCGGAGCAGACAGCGCCGGGGAGGAGAAGGACATCGTCATCGGCATCGCCGATGTTCAGAGGTTCAAGGACCTCATCAAGAAGAGAGAAGGATTCTTCGTCGAGCAGATGAAGGGCTCGGACTTCATACTCATCAACAAATCCGACCTCGCAGGGCCCGGGGACATGGAGAGCGCGATGGCCTGGCTGTCAGAACGCTTCCCCGAGACCGAGGTCATCCCGGTGTCCGTCAAGACCGGCGAGAACCTCGGCAGGGTCTATGAACTGATGGCCTGAACCGTCCCGCCCTGCCCCTCCTCCCTACTTATAGGATAAGAATAGAATATAGGAGGTATGGGAACAGCCAGGTACGGCCGGATCGCAGGCCGTCCTGCATCCCGTACTACCACTGTTATGCGGTCAGAAAACTCTATTTATACTTCTTTTTATTAGTTTCGGGTATGATTGTCTACATCATCGGCGGCTTCCTCGGAAGCGGAAAGACCAGTCTGCTCATGAGGCTCGCCACCATGCTCGGCCAGAAGAAGGAGAGGGTCGCGATCGTCGTCAACGAGTCGGGCGAGATCGGCGTCGATGGGGCGACCCTCAAGGCCCAGGGATACGATGCCATCGAGCTCCCGCAGGGATGCATCTGCTGCACCCTCGCCGGGACCCTCCAGAACGCGCTCAGGAACATCAAGAACGACATCGACCCAGACATCATCATCATCGAGCCGACTGGGCTCGCTCTCCCTGGGAAGGTCAAGAACCTCGTCCGCTCCTCCTGCATCGACGAGGACAAGGACGTCGTCATCGGCATCGCCGATGTGCAGAGGTTCCACGACCTGGTCACCAAGAGGGAGGACTTCTTCACCGGCCAGATGCGCGCCTCGGACTTCATCCTCATCAACAAGTCCGACCTCGCGAAACCCGGGCAGATCGAGGAGGCCTCCGCCTGGCTCCATGAGCGCTTCCCCGAGACCAAGGTCATCCCGGTGTCCGTCAAGACCGGGGACAACCTCGACAAGGTCTACGAGATGATAGAATGAGCGAGGAGCACGAGCACCATCACGAGAACTCCATCGAGGAGGCCGGGGGCGCCGCCGCCGGCTTCACCGGGAAGATCTTCAACTTCAACACCGACGCCGAAGCGAGGCTCGCCGATGCCCTGATGGCCGTCGGAAAGTACGTCCAGGGCGAGTCGGGCTGCCTCCTCGGCCACATCAAGGCCGCAGTCTACAAGGACGACGGCACCGGGATAACCCTGAACCTCATCGACATGGACAACGGGGTCGAGCACCACGGCACCATGGCCCGCCAGGACGAGGTCAAGTTCAACTTCATGTGCGCCGTCCTCGACGTCGACGAGCACGAACTCACCCATGTCATGCTGCATGCCATCGATGATTCCGGGCTCGACTACGCCATCGACCCGGAATCGCTGAAGCATCACCATCACCACCATCACCATGACGGGGATGAGGACGATGACCATGATGAGGACGAAGAGCATGAGCATCACCACCATGACGATGATGAGGAAAAGCACCATCACGGATGCTGCTGCCATGATGACGATGACGACGACCATGATGAGGACGGGCACCACCACCATGACGGTTGCTGCTGCCATGATGACGAGGACATGAGCTCCCTTCTCGACGAGAACGGGAAGCTGAGGCCCGACCACCATCACGACCATCATGATGAGCACGAGCACCACCACCATGACGATGATGATGAGGAAGAGCACCATCACGGGTGCTGCTGCCACAAGCATCATGACGAGTGACAGCCAAGTCCCTAATCAGGTCCGCAAGAGCCAGACATCCTAAATAGGATGAACTGTCCTCTAAGTAGTGTTAAACGACTTCGGCCGGCTCTGCGCCGGCCGCGGGGGAAAACCGTTTCCGTGCCAACCGGCGGCACATCAAGAAGGAGTCTCTATGAGCATAGGAATCGCCATCGATGTAGGAACATCAGGCAGCAGAGCGCACGCCATCGACCTGTCCAACAACAAAGTGCTGAAAACCGTCACGACCGAATGCCACCCCCTGCCTGGCGCCAACGTGATGGACCATCTCACCTTCTGCATCAACAACGGCAACCAGGTGGCCCATGAGATCCTCATCGACACCGAGAACAAGGTCATCAACGCGCTCGGCATCGACAAGCACCAGATCGAGAAGGTTTCCATCTGCGGCAACCCGATCCAGATGTCCCTGTTCCAGGGGATCCCCGTCGACGACCTCGCCTTCGCAGGCGAGAACGCCAAGAAGGCCAGGGGGATCAAGGAGCAGAAGAGGGATGCGGGAGTGTTCTCCGCCGTCGACGTCGGCCTCGACGTCCCCGACGGCACCGAGCTCTACGTCCCGCCGGCGATCAGGCACGAGATCGGTGCCGACGCCCTCGCCATGATGTACAAGTCCGGATTCCTGGAGCAGAAGGCCAACTGCATGGTCACCGACTACGGTACCAACGCCGAGATGGCCCTCAAGGTCGGCGACGACATCTACACCGGGTCCGCCGCCGCGGGTCCGGCCATGGAGGGGCAGTCCATCCGCTGCGGGATGCTGGCGGCCCCCGGCGCCATCAGCGACCTCGAATACGATTTCTCGTGGAGATGCAAGGTCCTCGATGACAGCATCTCCCCCCAGGACGGAGACCTCATCAACTTCGCCCTGGAGCAGGAGATGGAGAAGGGCCCGATGGACGGCAAGGCGAAGGGGATCACCGGGACCGGCGTCATCGCGGCCGTGGCCGTCGCCCAGTACGAGCACCTCTGGCGGAAGGGGCAGCTCACCACCTCCGACGGCAGGATGCACCTCCAGGACGGCATCTACGTCGATTCCCACGACATATCCGAGGCAGCCAAGGCCATTGGCGCCATGAGGCGGGGCATTTCACCCTCCTGGAACATGCCGGTATCAAGTTCGACGACATGCACACCATGTACATGGCGGGCGCGTCCGGAACTTATGTGGATGCCATGAAGGCCCGCGACGTCGGCCTCATACCCCCGACCTCGACCGAGATCTACCAGTGGGGCAACACCTCCCTGGCGCTCGCCGAGGACGTCCTGAGGGACCCGGAGCTCCTCGACAAGCTGCAGGACATCGCCAACGGCATCCGCGCCAACCACGTCATGTTCGCGTCGGACCACGTCTTCGAGCAGATCTACATGCAGGAGCTCTCCTTCTGGGAGGAGGGCATGAGCCTCGAGGAATACAACAGGAACAACGCCGTCGAGGGCATCCAGGCCCTTCCGAAGGCCCGCGGGCACGCCAACGTCCACCGCATGGTCACCAGGGACATCCAGGACCTCGGAGTGAACGGCCTCACGATCATCCACGACATCGGGACCCAGCTCGTCGGGAAGATGGACGGCTGCACCGTCTGCAGGAAGTGCGAGAGGAACTGCCCCGAGAAGGCCCTGACCATCTCCGACGACGGAGTGGCCACCGTGCAGACCAAGAACTGCCTCGGCACCGCCTGCTACAGGTGCGAGCGCGAGTGCCCCTCCAAGGTGTTCAAGTACGGCACCCTGAGGCTGGCCGAGAAGGCCTGAGGGCCGGGGAGGCACCGCCTCCCCCGGCAAACCGTTTCTTTTTTTTTTTTTTTTTTAAGAT
>NZ_LOPS01000026.1 GCF_001481295.1 Candidatus Methanomethylophilus sp. 1R26 | reverse complement strand
AATGCGATTTTGCAATGTTTTATAAACGTGCCAGCCATTCCTTCAATCCGCAAGGGGAACACAGAAGATTTGTTTTTTCTGTGTAGCAGAAGAAAAAGGAGGTTTAAAATGCCGAAATACCAGGACGTAATAGACCTGTATGATGACTACGGCAAACGCATCGCAAAAGATGTGCCGCTGGAAGCCATCAGTCCGCTGCGCAACAAGGCAATCCAGAAGATTGCCTCTCTTACACAGAGGACCATCGCGGTCAATCTCGCCGGAATCGAGAAGGCTCTCAAGACCGGTGCGATGGCCGGCAGCATCATCCGCGGCAAAGAGATCGACGCGCCCATCGTCAAGGACGCCAAGAAGCTCGCCGAGGACATCAAAGCGCTCGTTCAGGTCACTGAGGACGACGAGACCCTCGTCGAAGTGAAGAACGACGGAAAGCTGCTCACCATTATCGTTCCCGAGGACAGGCTGGCCGCCGGTGTCGAGTACACCACCGGATTCACCGTTGTCTGCGCTGCCGTCACTGAGGCCATCATCGACAGGTACAACGTGCCGATGTACAAGGCCAACATGGTGAAGGCCGCCGTCTGGGGCAAATACCCGCAGACCGTGAACTTCGTCGGAGCCAACGTCAAATCCATCCTCGAGCCCCCGCAGATGAACGAGGGTGCCGGATTCGCCCTGAGGAACATCATGGCGAACCACGTCGTTGCTCTCGTCCAGAGGAACGCCATGCAGGGCGCCGCGCTCTCCTCGATCTTCGAGACCTGCGCCGCCTACGAGATGGGAGACGCCGTCGGGCCCTTCGAGAGGCAGCACCTGCTCGCTCTCGCCTACCAGGACTGAACGCCAACAACCTCGTCTACTCCCTCGTTAAGAAGAACGGGAAGACCGGAACCGTCGGAACCGTTATCGCCTCCCTCATGGAGAGGGCAATCGACGACGGAGTCATCCGCGTGAAAGAGACCCTCCCGTCCGGATACAAGATGTACACCACCGATGACCTTCCCATGTGGAACGCCTACGCCGCGGCCGGAGAGGTCGCCGCCGTCATGGTCAACGTCGGTGCTGCCCGTGCGGCCCAGGGAATACCCTCCACTGTTCTGTACTACAATGACCTTCTCGAGCACGAGTCCTCGCTCCCCGGAGTCGACTACGGCCGTGCTGAGGGTGTCGGTGTCGGAATGTCCTTCTTCTCTCACTCCATCTACGGAGGCGGAGGACCCGGACTGTTCCACGGAAACCACGTCGTTACCAGGCACGCCAAGGGAACCCTCATCCCCGCTGTCACCGCAGGAAACTGCCTCGATGGCGGAACCCAGACCTTCTCTGCTGAGGCCACTTCCGGTCTCTTCAAGGATGTCTTCGGAGGAATGCCCGAGTTCAACACTCCGATGCAGTTCGTCGGAGCCGAGGCCAAGAAGATCAGGAACAAGATCTGAAGAGACCAAGGGTTTGTAAATGGCGAAAATCGAAGTGGAATATGCCAACGTCCCTCTCCCCGAGGTGCGCATCATGACGAACAGGCTCCTCTCGGCGGAAACCACCGAGAAGGTGCTCAACGCCATCGACAGCATCGAGCACATCAGGCAGATCAACATGGGAGGCGAGAGCCTGCCCAAGACGATCTCCAGCGGCCCGGCCAAGGGGGCTGAGAACAACCATTCAGAGCGCAGGATCATCAATGTCAACGGACATGAGGTGGAACTCCGCTGTGAGGTAGGCGCATTCTACATCGAACTCGAGGTGGACGATAAGGACATGCTCGAGGCAACCGTCGAGAAGATCAAGGACGCATTCGATGCGACCGTACCCTTCGGGTACACGATCGAGATCGGCAGGTACACCAAATACAGACCGTCTCTGCATGATTACAGGAGTGCTTAAACATGGCAACAGATTACAAGAGACAGTTCTATCCGGGTAACTCCATCCCTGCGAAAAACAGGCGCAGGTACATGGACCCCAAAGTGAAGCTGAAGAAACTCCGCGACATACCCATGGATGACGTCGTCAGGCTGATGGGCCACCGTGTCCCCGGAGCGGCTTACAAGAGCGTCCACCCCCCGATCGAGGAGGGCAAGGAGCCCAAGTGCCCCATCAGGGAACTCGTCACCCCCATCCCCGGAGCGAAAGCCGGTGACAGGATCAGGTACATCCAGTTCACCGACTCCGTCTACTTCGCCCCCATCTCCCCCTACCAGAGGGCATGGATGTACATGTCCAGGTACAGAGGAATCGACACCGGAACCCTTTCCGGAAGGCAGATCATCGAGGTCCGCGAGAGGGACCTTGAGCAGATCGCCAAAGAGCTCATCGACAACGAGACCTTCGACCCCGCTCTGACCGGGATCAGGGGTGCGACCGTTCACGGACACTCCTGCCGTCTCGACGAGCACGGACTCATGTTCGATGCCTGGCAGAGGTACGTCTGGGACGACAAGCTCAAGCAGGTCGTCTACGTGAAAGACCAGGTCGCCCTGCCCCTCGACAAGAAGATCGCTGTCGGGAAGCCCGCGTCCATGACCGACCTGAAGAAGAGGACCACCATCTTCAGGGCTGACGGCGTTGACATGAGGGATGACAAAGAGGTCACTGACTTCTACATCAGGATCCACAAGCTCAGGACCCTGGGAGGATTCAGGCCTTGGACTGTAAAGGTGAGTGAAATGGCAGAGAAAGCGAAAGAGAAACTTTTCCTTGAAGCATGCAAGAAGAAGTTCAAGGAAGCCCCCACCGACATCGAGACCAAGTACTACTGCTACGGCGGATGGCACCAGTCCAAATCCAAGGTGGAGTTCCAGAAAGAGGCAATGGAGATCGCCAAGAAACGTGGATTCCCCATGATGAACGAGGACATCGGAGTGCCTCTGGGCCAGAGGGCCTGGATGCCCTACCAGCTGTCCCACACGGACATCTTCGTGGAGCCCGATGACCTCCACTGCATCAACAACCCGGCCATCCAGCAGGCCTGGGATGACATCAGGAGGACCGTCCTCGTCGGACTCGACTCCCCGCACAACACCATCCAGAAGAGGCTTGGAAAAGAGGTCACCCCCGAGACCATCAACGCGTACCTCGAGACCGTGAACCACACCATGCCCGGAGGAGCTGTCGTTCAGGAGCACATGGCCGAGTGCAACCCTGCTCTCGTCTACGACTCCTACGTCAAGGTGTTCTCCGGAGACGACGAGCTCATCGATGAGCTCGACCCCAGGTTCGTCATCGACATCAACAAGAACTTCCCCAAGGACCAGGCTGAGCAGCTCAAGAAGGCCATGGGCAAGACCGTCATGCAGGCGGTCCGTGTCCCGACCATGGTCGGCAGGCTCATGGACGGCGCCACCGTTTCCAGGCACGCTGCCATGCAGATCTCGATGGCTTTCATCTCCTCCTACAAGCTCGCAGCAGGAGAGGCGGCCATCGCCGACTTCGCGTACTCCGCGAAGCACCAGTCCATCACCATGGGATCCATGATGCCCGCAAGGCGTGTCAGGGGACCCAACGAGCCCGGAGGAATCACCTTCGGATTCCTGGACGACATGGTGCAGTCCGACCGCGTCTACCCCGACGACCCCGCCAGGGCAGCGCTCGAGACCGTCGCGCTCGCGGCCATCATCTACGACCAGATCTACCTCGGCGGATACATGTCCGGAGGTGTCGGATTCACCCAGTACGCTTCTGCGGCCTACACCGACAACATCCTCGAGGACTACGTCTACCACGGTATCGACGTGATCAACGACAGGTACGGCGGATTCTGCGGAATCAAGCCCGACGACTACGACAAGCAGATGAAGCTCGGAGACGAGATCTCGTCCTACGCTCTCGAGATGTACGAGCGCTACCCGGCCGTCATGGAGACCCACTTCGGAGGATCTCAGCGTGCGACCGTCACCGCGGCGTCCACCGGTATCGTCGGAGCGTTCGCCACCGGTGTGGCCGACAACGGTCTCAACCTGTGGTACCAGTCCATGCTCCAGCACAAGGAGAGGACCGGAAGGCTCGGATTCTACGGATTCGATCTGCAGGACCAGTGCGGTTCCGCCAACTCCTACGCCTACAGGTCTGATGAGGGCCTGCCCATGGAGCTCAGGGGCCCCAACTACCCCAACTACGCCATGAACGTCGGACACCTGTCCGGCTACGCGGGAATCCCCAAGGCCGCCCACCTCGCGCGCGGCGATGCCTTCGTCGCTTCCCCGCTCATCAAGATCGCCTTCTCCGACAAGGACCTGATCTTCGACTTCGCGAACATCACGAAGGAGATCGGGCGCGGCGGACTCAGGGAGTTCCAGCCTGCCGGAGAGAGGACCGCGGTCATCAAGGGATGATGGCGTTGCAGAAGGGGGATATAGCTAAGTACGCCCCGACGTCCAGGGTCGGCAAGATCACGGACATCAGGGAAGAGGGGGGACGCACCTGGTACAGGTTCGACAACACGGGCCTGTACTATGCCGCCGATACGGTCGTCAAGGCCGACCCCTCCGAATACAAGGCTGTGTCCTTCAAGGAGCGCAAGTCCAAAGAGATGGCAGGCCGTCAGTCGGTGGAAGATCTCCAGAAGATGGAGAGGGAAGTCGACATCGACGACATGATGCCGTCCGGCGGAGGGTAAGCGCTCCTTCCTTCCTAAACCTCTTACCCGCCCTTCGGGGCGGGGATTTTTTCATTGTTCTTCTCATTTGTTTGTTCGGCGCTGCTTTCGGCGCCGTTTTATCAATGTGTTTATACGGGGCAGGCATTTTTTTATTAACATTTCAGCCGGAATCTAATAATTAAATCGGCTTTTGCATTGCATTGTTATTAACATTTCAGTCGGTTATTAATAATAATTCCAAAAATCGGAATCCCGATGAAATCTGCAACGATTGCATTGATCGCTGCGGCGGCCGTCATCGCCGCCGGAGCAGGCGCGGCCTTCGTACTTCTCGAAAATGACAGTGATGAGAAGAAGGACACCGTCGCCGTGACGATGAGCTGGGAGAAGGACATCGCCGGGGAGATCGTCGGCGACAGGTACGAGGTCGTGTCAATGATGGGGTCCAATGTCAGTCCCCACGAGGCCTATTCGACCCCGAGCAACATATCCGACCTCTACAAGTCCGAGATCTACTTCAAGATAGGGACCGGAGTGGAGTGGGAGACCGCCTTCTTCGATACTGTGTCCAAGGACATCCCATCATCCGTGAAGATAGTCAGCATAGCCGACGGCATCGAGTACACAGCGCTCCCCAACGGGCACCACCATCACGGGGAGGAGGAACAGGCCGATTCCGCATCGGACCCGCACATATGGACCTCTCCCGACAACCTCAGGAAGATCGCGGAGTTCATGGCCGCCGAGATATCGAAGCTCGATCCGGACAACGCCTCCGACTACTCCGAGAACCTGGGGAAGTACCTGGCGAAGGTCGATGCCGTAGATGCCGAGATGGAATCGCTAGCCAAGGTAGCGGGCTCGGGACACGTGCACGTGATGGTGTGGCATCCGGCATGGAAGTACCTCCTCGAGCAGTATGCCGAGAGGTTCGGAACGGATTTCCATATGATCTCCGTCGAGGAGGACGGCGAGGTCACCCCCGCCGAGGCGGCCGCCATCGTCAAGGACGAGGGCTGCTCAGCCATCTACGTATCGGTCACGGACGAGGGGTACGAGGGCAGGCAGGCGCTGGAGGATGCGGGTATAACCGTCCATGTGGTGAACCCCACGGCCGATGACATGCTCTCATCCGTTTCGGAGTTCCTGTCGTATCTCAGGGGCGACCTGGGCGGGACCGCGTGATCGCATGGAGGCCGCGCCCCTCATCGCCCTCCGCGGCATTTCCGCCGGCTACGGCCGCGGGACGGTGCCGCGGAACGTCGATCTCGACGTACGCGCCGGAGACTTCATAGCGGTGGTGGGACCGAACGGCGGCGGCAAGACCACCCTGTTCCGCATCATACTGGGTCTTATCGAGCCGTCGGCCGGGACGGTCGAGGTGATGGGCGTTCCTCCGAGGGAGGGCTGCCGCAGGATAGGGTATGTTCCGCAGTTCGGCGCATTCGACAGAGAGTACCCAGTGTACGCCGAGCAGGTGGTCAGGATGGGCCTGAGGTGCAGGCAGGGGATCCTGCCTTTCCGGACCTCTTCGCAGGAGGAGGCTGTTCGCAAGGCCATGGAGTACGCGGACATGGAATCGTTCAGAGACAGGCGCATAGGCGAACTGTCCGGGGGGCAGATCCAGAGGACGCTCCTGGCGAGGGCCCTGGTCTCCGGGCCGGACATCCTCCTCCTCGACGAGCCGACCGCCAGCCTCGATCCCGCCTCAGAGGGGAAGTGTACGAAATTTTGACGAAGGCGGCCCGGGACGGGATAACCGTTGTCATGATCACCCACGATCTCGAAGGGATAACGCACTGCGTTAACAGGGCCGTCCATGTGGACAGGACGGTCTCGGAGGTTGAACCGTCGGCTCTGACCGGCGCAGCCTGCGGAGGCGGCCTTCTGTGACAGATCTTGCCTATTACTTCTCCATACCGCTTATACAGAACATGTTCGCCGCCACTGCCCTCGCCTGCATCCTGTGCGGGACCGTGGGGGCCTACGTGGTGGTCGGCCGCAAGGTCGCTGTTACGGGCGGGATCGCCCACACGACCTTCGGGGGCGTCGGGTTCGCCTACTATGTGATGTCGGTTTACGGGATATCGTGGATGAGCCCCATGGCCGGGGCGCTATTGTTCAGTGTGGCGGCCGCCGTCGTGATGGTTGTATGCAGGAGGGCGGACGGTGTCAGGGAGGACACGGTCATCGGAGCGCTTTGGGCTGTCGGGATGGCCGCAGGCGTGGTGTTCATGTGCTATATGGACCGGAGCGTCATCGTCCCCTCGTCCTACGAATCCATCCTCTTCGGGAACATGCTGCTCATAGATTCGGGGAAACTTGCCGTGATGGCGGCTGTCAGCGCGTCTGTGCTGGCTGCCGTGATGTTCTTCTACAGGGATTTCCGCATAATGACCTTCGACAGGGTGCACGCGAAGGTCTCAGGCATGAACGTGGCGGCCCTGGACCTCCTGCTCCACGTCCTGATAGCGGTCACCTGCGTCATGGTCGCCAACGTGGTCGGGATAGTCATGATAATCGCGCTGATGACGGTGCCGGCGGCCATCGGGAGCATCGTCTCCCGCGGCATGGCCGGGACGATGGCCGCCGGCGTCGTTTCAGCTCTCGCCATGTCCTTCCTGGGCCTTCTGCTCTCGCTGGCTATGGACACCCCTCCGGGGGCCACGGTGGTGCTGGTGCTCGGAGCGTCCTTCGCCGCCGTCCTGGCCGTCAGGAGGCTGGCACTCGGTGCGACCGCGGAAGAATGAACCGTTGCCGCACCGGAATACGCCATTTCGGATGTTTATGGTCCGATATGATATTCCAGATAATCTCCCGAAGCCGGGAGGGGACATCTGGATCTTGCCGTTTGAAGCGCGGCGTGCTTCCGTCTTTCCGGCAGGCCGCCGCGATCCGGGCGCTAATCCTTCAATCAGCGTCCGTCCGGCCGTATCTCGGAGGCCACATGCCGGTGAGCCTTCCGCCTTCCCTGTCCGGGTCCATGGCGTAGACCTCGAGGCCGGGGACGGTCATGCGGACCACCGGGATATTGACCTCGGGGCGGGTCAGGTCGTTGCAGACGACCATGTCGAATCCCGCATCCATGAGATGTCCCAGCACAACTTCGATGTCATCGAGGACATAGTCGGTGGCGAGATTGGGGATGTCCTCGAGCTTCTTCTTCCCGGGGGAATCGGTGAACCAGAGGCGGTTGGCCTTCTTGACCCCCTCATAGCCCATCTCGTCGGTCACCTTCTGGAGCTGGGCGTGATCTTGGTGCCGTCCTTATGGGTGGCCCTGCTCTGGGCGACCTCGGTGAGGGCGCGGATCGCCGCAATCTGCGGGTCCAGGTGGGTCCCGACGCCGATGGTCAGCATCTCCGGGTCCTTGGTAGTGTAATCGTCGGCGGCCGCTCCGATGGTGGTGATCCCGATGTCCGAGGTGATCTCCTTGAGGTGCACATCGATCCCGGCATCCCTGAACTTGGCAAGCAGCTTCCCGGGGACGGATTCCTCATCCTCGATGACGATGTCGCAGGGGGCCCTCTCCCTGTATTCGGCTATGGACCAGGCATCCCTCTCGATATCCTCGAGGAGAGCATGCAGGATGGCCTCCTCCATGGTGTTCCCGGCCGCGATCCCGTTGGTGTGGGACTTGAAGAGCTGCATGTCCCCCTGGGGTTTGTACACGTGGTACACGGCGCACGCCGGCACCCACACGTTCTGCCCGCGGAACATCTCGTAGCCCATGCACCAGCCGATCTGCTGGTTCATCCATACTCCCTTGTAAGGCTCCGGCAGGATCAGCGATTCGGGATTGACGGTGAGGCCGATGGAGCATGCTTCATCATAGGTCCCGTAGGCGATCTCGTCGGATTCCCTGGGCTCCGCCGAGTAACGTTCCATGGCCTCCATGATCCCCGAGGCCTCGGCCTGCTCGGGTGTGGGCCCTTTGCCGTTGTAAAAATGGTTCTTGTCGCCTTCGAAGGCCGCCGGGCGGTCCACGGAGAACACCGGGATCCCGACACGGTCAAGGTTCGTGATGTCGCGGGGAGCTGCATGCCGGCCTCTTCATTAGGGGTATGATCCTCGACAGCGTGTCCTCCGGCGGGACGACCCTGATGCCCGTCTCCTTCGAGCACTTCGGGCAGCGGTTGAGTGAAAGCATACAATCGTTAACAGCGGGGCCGGATATAGCCTTTCCTTCAGGCCGTGAAGCGGTCGGCCGCCTTTCCCAGATGTTTCCTGAAGAAACCGACCCAGATGCCGACGGTCAGCGCCGCGAATATGGTCCCCTCGCGCACGCCTTCCAGATCCCCGAGCATGGCCAGGGACAGGATGACGGCCGTGATGACCATGGATGTGTCGGAGACGATCTTCATCCTCGGGAACGGGACCTTGAACCTGGTCGTGAAAGCGACGACCACTCCCTCGCCGGGGGCGACCAGGATATTGGAACGGACCTCCAGCATGACGCCGAGACCCAGTATGGCCCCGGACAGGATGCACCAGGCCCATGATTCCGCGTAACTGCCCGGGTCAATGAAGGAGAAGACCTCCAAGTTTATGTCAGTGAAGATCCCGATGGCCGCGGCCATGATCAGCTGCATGAACTGGACCGGCCTGAACTGGCGTCCGAGGACGGCGGCCTCGATGCAGATCAGGAGGAAGTTGAAGATCACGGTCCAGGCGCCCATGGACAGCGGCGTGGAGTACGAAAGGGTCGCCGGGATGCAGGATATGGGAGTGGTGCCCAGGCCTGCAAGCTTGGACATCGAGATCCCTATCGTCATGATATAGAGCGCGGCCGCGAGGAGGACGCATCTCTTCGCGATCTGCCTCCTCGTGTAATCGGGTTTCTCTGCAGACATTCGCTGTCGGAACCCAGAATCATTCATTATTTGCTGGTTCCGATATAACGCCGCTCCCGTCAGGGAGCGTTAAAATGTTTGGAGCGTCGGAGCGGATCCGATCGCTGGGTCTTCTTTTTCTTTATGACCTCGGTCCTCGGGATCACGAGCTTGCTCAGGTCCGGCTTGAAGTTCGGGTCCACCGGGCAGTCGTTGAAGGCGATGAGCACCGATGCGAGCTTGGGGTCGTCCGGGTAGTCGTAGTGCTTCCTCATGAGGAGGTCGCAGGTGGGGGCCGGGCTGCAGGAGATGACGTCCTTGCAGCCGTTGCTCGGGTTGAGCTCGGGGAAGCTGACGGGAGGCATCACGAACTTCTCGCCGCCGTGGCCCTGGACCAGCGGGAACATCACGAAGGCATCAGAGAGCCAGACGACATCGTCCCTGTTGAGGTACTTGTTGATGGTGAAGGGGAACACCTCGGTTCCCAGGATGTCCCCGTTGTCGTCCATCAGCAGGACCGTGGGCTCCGGAGGGGGCCTGAACCTCGGGTCCTTGATTATCGCGATGACGTGGTCGCGGGTCAGCGCTTCCGAGAACCCGCGGTTGTCGACGTTGATGTTGCCGCCCGCGGCGCGGACCTTGGCCTCCTCCGCCTCATCTCATCGAGGACATCGGGCGTCAGGTAGAACGCATGGACTACTCCTCTGAGTCCGGCGGCGATCTTGAGGGGCTCTTCAGGCCCATTGACTTCTGACATATTACCACCCAATCTATTTTAGCTTCTATATGAATATTTCGAACGAGGATCATCTCAGGTCCGGGTCCTCGTCCATCAGTTTCAGCGTGTCGTCCAGGCCGGTCATGCTCCTGAGGTCCACGACGCCTATGGCCGCGATCACGCGGTTGTTCACCTCCAGGGGGGTGACGATGACGCGTATCCCCTTGTAAGGCCCGGAGGTGGCGATCCTCCTGATGGTCGTCCCCACCTTGAGGACCTCCTCGAGGACGGCCCCCGTGTAGGCGTTGTCTATGACCTTGCCGTTCTCGATCCTTATGCCGAGATTGTCCTTGCTCTTGGCGCAGACCGGGAGCCCGCCTACGAGGTCGTGCACCATGAACGCAAGTGCCAGGAGCTCGTTCCCGGAACCGAGGATGGACACCGGGGCGGCATTATCCTTCTGAAGGTTCAGCCCGCCCAGGAGCTCCAGGCCGGCAGAGACGGCGCCTTCCTCGGCGGCGGCGTAGCTGTCGGCGGTGCCGATGATGACTGCATCGGAATCGGAGAGGGAGAACGTCTTCTTCAGGATCCGGTCGTACTTCTCGTCGAGGGGGTAGCTGTCCCCCGGGAACGTCAGCTGGCCGTTGGAGAACACCAGCGTCGTGGCCCCCAGGGCCCCGTTCTTGATGGCGTTGTCGCGCTCCTCGCAGCCGTAGGTGATCTTGCCGGCGGCATGCGGGACCCTGACCGCGCAGTCATGCTCTCCTATGGTCAGGGTGCCCAGGTCCACCTCCGCGGTGCTCATGACCACCGTCTCCCACAGCTTCTTGCCCTCGGGGGTCAGCGTCACCCCTTTCTTCTTGACCGAGATGGCGCCGGCGTCCTGCAGGATGGAGAGCAGGGTCCTCGTGCTCCCCTCGCCCAGGCCTATGAGCTCGGCGAGCTTCTTGCGGCCTATCGGCGACGCGGTGCTGAGGCAATATAAAGATTTCCATATGTGGTAGTCGTTGAATTTGGGTACCGGACCGCCCATGTGGCTCCTCGAGACGGCACTGTCCATGGATGGATGAATGGTACCATCCAATAAACTGTTTTGCATCCGCGCCCGCGCCCGCTCTGCCCGGCAGGCGGGATTTTGGCTGCTGGACATTATCGATTGTTGCGTGCGGTTTATATTAAATAAGAAAGGACCATCCCTTAAGACATGCCAAAGTCTGTCGAACTGGTCACGGTCGAGCACGTGACCAAGAAGTTCAACGGTAGCACCGTGCTCGATGATTTCAGCACCGTCATAAAACGGGGGACATCATCGGCCTCATAGGGCGCAGCGGTGCCGGGAAATCGGTCCTCCTCCACATGCTGAGGGGGAGCATCGACTACAAGCCGGACAGCGGTAAGATCATCTACCACCTGAACCGCTGCACCAAATGCGGCAACCTGGACCTGCCCTTCGAGGGAAAGCCGTGCACCAAATGCGGCAGCGACTCCCAGAGGATCGATGTCGACTTCTGGGCCCTCAAAGAGCATGACGACCTCAGGGAGGATGTCTTCGGCAGGATAGCCATCATGCTCCAGAGGACCTTCGCCCTCTTCGGAGACAAGACCGTCATCGAGAACGTCTTGGAGGCCATACCCGAGGGGACCCCCAAGCGCGTGGAGCGCGCGATCCAGCTGCTCGAGTTCGTCAACATGTCCCACAGGACCATGCACATAGCCAGGGACCTGTCCGGAGGAGAGAAGCAGAGGATCGTCCTGGCGAGGCAGATAGCCAAGAACCCCCTGTTCTTCGTCGCCGACGAGCCCACCGGGACCCTCGACCCATACACCGCGGATATAATCCACAACAAGCTCGTCACCTACGTGAGGGACCACAGCATCGCGATGGTCTTCGCCTCCCACTGGCCGGAGGCCATCGACAAGATGGCCGACCGCGCCTATTGGCTCGATAACGGCAAGGTCAAGATGGAAGGGAAGCCGTCCGATGTCACCTCCAAGTTCATGGAGGGCTACCACTTCGACAAGGTCGAGCATGTGGACGACGGACAGCCGATCGTCCGCCTGGTGGATGCCGAGAAGCACTTCTTCTCGGTCGACAGAGGCGTGGTGAAGGCCGTCGACGGCATCTCTTTCGAGATCGAGGAGAGGGAGATCTTCGGCATCATCGGGTATTCCGGCGCCGGCAAGACCACCACCTCCAGGCTCATCTGCGGGCAGTCCAACGCGACCAAGGGGAAGGTCGAGGTCCGCATCGGCGACGATTGGATCGACATGTCCAAGGACGGGTACGAGAACAAGGGCCGCGCCACCCCGTACATCGGCGTCCTCCACCAGGAGTACACCCTCTATCCCTTCGACACCGTCCTCCAGAACCTGACCACCAGCATCGGGATCAAGATGCCGGCCGAGCTCGCCAGGATGAAGGCCATCCAGGTGCTCGTGAGCGTCGGCTTCGACAAGAAGAACGTGTCCAGGATCCTCGAGGCCCTGCCGGACACGCTGTCCGTGGGAGAGTGCCAGAGGATCGCCTTCGCGCAGGTGCTCATCAAGGAGCCGAGGATCATCGTCCTGGACGAGCCCACCGGCACCATGGACCCCATCACCAAGGTCATAGTCGCCAAATCGGTCATCCGCGCCAGGGACACCCTCGGCGAGACCTTCATCGTGGTGAGCCACGACATGGACTTCGTCAGGAACTGCTGCGACCGCGCCGCCTTCATGGAGAAGGGGAAGGTCGTCGAGATCGGCGATCCCGCCACCCTGATCGAGAAGTTCGACCTCCGCGGCAGCGACGATGAGGACATCAGGAACGAGGAAGAGCCCCAGCAGGAGTGAGAGCCCCCGGAGGGGAACCGAATGAAGCAGCAAATCGGAAGACACCTGAGCTTCGTGGAGTGCAGGGAGTCCCAGGGCCTCGGGATCGGTGGCGGCCTCGCGCAGAGGGCCACGATCTCCGAGAGCGGCAAGGACGTCTGCGTCGTCGCCATGGGCCCGGGGAGGAGGCACATCACCAAACCGGTGTGCGAGATAACCTACGCCCTCCGCGAGGAAGGCATAAACGCATCCGTCCTCGTGGTCAACGCCGGGAACGGCACCCCGGCCGATGCGCCCGACGTGACCACCGGCCAGAGGTTCGGGCTGGACCCGATCGAGGTCGACAGGATCAACCAGTACAAGGTCGTCCTCATCCACCTCGGCAACGTGAGGAACCACGTCATCTACAAGGCGAGGCTCATACTGAGGAACGTCGACAAGCCGTCCATCGTGGTGTCCCAGTGCCCGCTCGATTTCGAGGATTTCGCGGCCATCGGGGTCAAGACCCGCGACGTCATGCCGGCGCCGGAGGACATCAACACCCGCGGCTCCATCATGGAGATCGTGACCGGAGTGGTCAGGGGCGTCACCTGCTCGCAGGAGAAGCTCGACGAGATCGCCTCGAAGGTGCAGAAGCTGCTGCCGAGGGAGGGGGACCGATGAAGGTCACCGTCAACGAGAAGCAGAAGGAGCTGAAGGACGGGGCCACCCTGGCCGACGCCCTCGAAGGGGAGCCGTACGTCAGCGGCTCCGACATCTCCGTTCATCTCTCTACCGAGAAGGTTACCGAGGTCTCCAACGACTTCGCCCTCCTGACCCGCGCGGGGAGATGGTGGTGCACCTCTACGATACGGAGGATGCCAAGAGGTTCAGGCGCTCATCCCCTCCATCGAGGGCGTGAACCTCAGGTGGAGCACCAGGGAGGTGCTCGCCTTCGGTTCGTTCGCCACCGATTTCCGCGAGGACAAGGCGTCCGGGTCGTTCAAGCGCTACGAGGTCTTCTTCAGCCTCGGCGGGAACGACAATCAGACGACCTACCTCATGATAGCCAGGAAGCCGATGGACAAGGTCACCGGCTGCGGAGGCGGGAAGATCGGGAAGATCACCGTCGGAAGGCACCTGATGAACGTCCTCAAGGAGAACGAGCACATCATCGGCATCCATCCCGTGGTATCGGAGACCAGCAGGGAGAACGTCGCGGTCACCAAGGACCTGGCTACCGCCTCGAGGACGGGTACTCCGTGGAGACCCGCGTGCTGGTGAAGCTCGACCGCTCCTCCCCCAAATCGGCGGAGCAGCTGCTGATCCTGGCGTCCAAGGGCTACATCGACGTCTCTGAGGCCACCGGCACCTTCATGGGATGCCGCGACGACATGGACGTCGACATGTCGCCGGAGGATGCGGGCGTCAGGGACGTCGCACCGTCGCGGTCAGGAACTCCGGCGCCGGGGAGGGGCACGTCCTGTTCTACAGGGAGAGGCGCCAGCTCAGCCCCGCGCTCAACATCGCCGGCAGGGTCGCGGGCGGGATGGCCATAGTCTCCCGCGCGGCCGCCGGGGACAGGATCGCCGTGGAGACCGACCCGCCGAGGGCGCTCGCCGTCGGCATGACCCAGAAGGACGGGGAGGCATTCCTCGCCCGCTTCGGCATCAAGGTCAGGAGGACCGGGGACACCTCCGACGGGGCCGTCATCGCCGACCAGGCGCCCGAGGAGACCATGCAGGCCCTGGAGAAAGGAGAGGTCGAGGTCTTCGGCGTCCCGAAGGAGAGCATCCTCAAGATCAAGGTGACCACCGGCGACGCCGCCACCTCCCATTACTTCAGGAAGGTCACCGGCCTCAGCCACAAGCCGGTCGGCAAGCTGAAGGTCCAGCTGTCCATGCCCGGGTCGCCCATGTGCACGTTCTACGGGGACGACGCGAGGAGCCAGGACCTGATCCCGCAGGACGACCTCTTCAAGAAATGCAGGAAGGGGGACATCGGGATCACCAACCAGTCGAGGCCGTACCACGGCCTCATCGGCATCAGGCTGACCGACAGCAAGCAGTACGGCCCGACCGGCGAGGAGCCGGAGGGCACCAACATGCTCGGCAGGTACATCGGGGACCTCTCGGTCCTGGAGACCCTGGACGACGAGAGCACAGTTTACATCATGGAGGATAGGCAATGAGCGAACAGAGAGAGACGAGGCTCCTCATGATCTCCCCCGATTCCAAGCTGACCCCGGACCAGCTCGTGCGCGCCGTGCACACGATGGCCGCCGGCATCAGCGTCAAGGAGACATGCTACGGGTGCCTGTACGAGGCGGACGCCGAGACATCCCGCAGGATCGTGGCGGAGGTCAGGAAGACCTACCGCAACCAGGTGTTCTCGAAGAGGAGGGGCTACCCCCAGGGAGACCCCCGCAGATGCCGCGCCCAGCACGGCACCCGCCCAGGGTTCGCCCAGCTGGAGGCGGAATGGGAGTGCCTTCCGCTCATCCAGGCCGCCCTGGACAGCTTCGATTCCGGGGACGCGTCCTACAGCGTGCCCTCCGAGCGCAAACCCCTTCCAGTCACCCAACTCAAAGAAATCTGCGAGGCATTCAGATGAAGGTATTCATAGACCCTCCCAACAGCATGATCCTTTTCGATCTCGTCGAGAGGTTCGGCCATGAGCCCCTGAGCTCCATGGCCGTCATCCAGGAGAAAGTGGACAACATAGAGGTCGACATGCCCCCTATGAACGTGACCCTCGACGACGTCATCAAGGGCCTGAAGTACGCGGGGGTCGAAGTGCCCTCGGGGATACGCGGGAGGATGGCCCTCTGGGGCCCCATGATCGAGGCCGCGGACGCCGCCATCATCATCGAGGACGCCCCGTTCAGCTTCGGCTGCGTCGGGTGCGACCGTTCCAACAGCATGACCAAGTACCTCATCCACAGGCGCGGGATCCCCGCCCTGACCGTGAAATACCCGGAGGACGAGGCGGAGGCGAAGGCCATGGTCGGCCAGATAAAGGACTTCCTGGCCGGGCTCGGCGCGAAGGGGGCGGCGCAGTGACCATCAGGATCGCCCAGCTTTCCTGCGGGACTGAGTACAGTGGTGTCCAGTTCGAGATCGAGTCCGCCGCCCGCGCGGTCGGTGCCAAGATCGTCTACCCAGACGTCTCCTACAGCCAGGTGCAGGATGCCATCAAGAGGTTCGGCTTCAAGCCGAAGTCCCAGCAGCTCCAGCTGATGATCGCCCGCGCCGCCAGCCTCGTGGACGGCAAGTACGACGCGGACGCGGTGTTCATCACCACCTGCTTCAGGTGCGCGGAGGCCGCCCTGGTGAGGAACGAGCTCAGGAGGTTCATCCAGGAGAACACCAGGCTCCCGGTCGTCACCTACTCCTTCACCGAGAGGCTCAAAGCGGCCCAGCTCCTGACCAGGATGGAGGCGCTCGTCACCATCGTCACCAGGAAGGACCTGCTGGCCAGGGAGAAGCAGTCCGGCCTGACCGCCGGGCTCGACTCCGGATCGTCGACCACCAAGGCCGTCATCATGGAGGACAACAAGATCATCGGCAAGTCCTGGACCCCGTCGGCGCGGTCGTCACGCAGACCGCCCACCAGGTCCTCGACGAGGCCCTGGAGCAGGCCGGGTACAAGTACTCGGACATCGAGTGCATCGGGGCCACCGGGTACGGCCGCTACACCCTCGGGAAGGAGTTCGCCGACAAATGCAAGCTCGTCCAGGAGGAGCTCACCGTCAACTCGAAGGGCGCCGTCTGGCTCGCGGACCGTCAGAAGGGCGAGGCCACCATCATCGATATCGGCGGCATGGACAACAAGGCCATCACCGTCAGGGACGGCATACCCGACAACTTCACCATGGGAGGCATCTGCGCAGGAGCCTCCGGCAGGTTCCTGCAGATGACCGCCAACAGGCTGAAGATCCCCATCCAGGACCTGGGAGCCCTCGCCGTCAAAGGGAACTGGGCGAACGCCAGGATGAACTCCTACTGCTCGGTCTTCGGCATCCAGGACCTCGTCACCAACCTGGGAGAGGGGAAGAAGTTCGAGGACGTCGCGGCCGCGGCCTGCCATTCGGTCGCCGAGCAGGTGTACGAGCAGCAGCTCCAGGAGATCGATGTCCGCCACCCGATCATCGAGGTCGGGGGCACATCGCTGATCCAGGGACTGGTCAAGGAGGTCGGATCGGTCCTCGGGGAGCCCCCGATCGTCCCGCCCGACTCTCAGTACATCGGCGCCGTCGGCGGCGCGCTGCTGAGCTCCGGGCTGATGTGAGGCGCGATATGCCAGCAGAAACCACTGTCAACGGGACCGATGAGTACGGGAACGACCGCTACCGGTCCCTGTACGAGGAGATAATGTACGATGTCGGCAAACTGACCGCCATAGAGGGGTCCTACCTCCTGCTGAGGCCGGAGGACCCCCTCTTCATCGTGTCGGTCAGGCTCAGGTCCAAGCCCGCCGCCAAGAGCATCGGCGACGTCGCCATGACCAGGGCCGAGAGGGGCATGGTCTATATCAGCATCAGGGACGAGATGTACGCGCCCGGCATGCTGAAGAAGCTCTGGGACACCTACGGGAGGGACCGCGTGCAGCAGACGGACCGCCTCGACATAACGGTCGACGGCGTCGATACCTCGGCCGAGGTCGATGCCCTCCCCGTCGAGTCCGCCGAGCAGCCCATCCAGGACATTCTCGGGGCGCTCGCCAGGGTGCTCCCCGAGGGCATCAGGAACCGCAGGGTGATCAGCGGCAGCAGCACGGTCACCGTGATGGCCACCGAGGAGATCGTCCGGCCGGAGCAGATCGCAACTGCCGAGAAGATCCATGCCGCAGTATCGAAGGGGGCGGTTCCCGATGTATGAGGTCCTGATGTACGACGGCGGAGTGTACCGTTCCGACGAGCTTTTCGAGATGATCGAGGATGTCGGGGGCGTCGTGCTCCTCAAGAACAGGAGCGCGCAGATGCTCACCGTCACCATGTCGGTCCCCAGCGAGGACAGGCAGATGATAGAGGCGCTCTGCAAGGATATAGGCGGCCAGGTCAAAGACGTCCCGCTGGCGGGCACCGAGATCGCTGTCGTCGGCCCCACGCTGGGCCGCCACCACATGCCGCACCCGATATGCGATGTCGCCGAGTACCTGAGGAGGCTCGGGGCGGTCACCGTCGTCATGGGCCTTGCCAGGGGACGCGGCAAGCACACCTCGCAGATCAACCTCGAGGAGTCATCCATAATCGATGAGTACGATGCCTGCGTGTTCATGCTGGGCAATTTCAAGCCCTGCGTGGAGTTCAAGGCCGATCTGATCCTGAGCAAGATCGACGTCCCGACCGTGCTGATCTGCGGGCCGAAGCCCGACAGCGACAAGGTCGACGGCACCTGCGACGCGGTGGTCAGCGGCATCGGCAGGAAGGCCTCGCGCATGAGGGAGTCCGCCGACAGGGCCAAGCTCTCCGAGGTCGGAGACCGCGTCGGCGAGGTCCTGGAGGAGAAGAAGAAAGCCATCGAGGAGGACCCGCCCTTCGTCCATCCGTCGGAGATAAAGGCACTCCTCGAGAACTTCGAGCCTATCGATATGTGCCTCAGGCCGGCCCCTCTGGTCATGCACCTCGACGGCCTCAGGGCCAAGATATCGTACGACGAGTACCATGAGCAGATCGAGAACATGGAGATCTACGGCCGTCGCCTCGGCGATGTCTGCGAGATCTCCCCGTCCAAGATCAACGACAGCTCCATGCTGATCCGCATCAAGACCAGGTCACAGGTGGAGTACGAGGACTCGCTGAAGGCCAAGCAATGAGCGTCCGCCGGGGGACCTACGCCCTCTTCATCACCTTCAGGCACGATGAGGAGATCGCCGTAGGCGCCCTCGGCAGGCATCTTTTCCGCGCAGGCACATACTGCTACGTGGGCAGCGCCATGGGCGGAATAGATCAGCGCGTGTCGCGCCATCTGGCACATGACAAGAAGCTCCGCTGGCACATCGATTATCTGACGGTGCGGTGCGATTCCTCTGAGGCCTGGATATCCTATCCCGATCCCATATCGGAGTGCCAGCTCGGGCGCATAGCGTCCGACTGCGGCGGGACCGCGAGATGGACGGCTTCGGCTGCTCGGACTGCGGATGCAGGTCCCATCTGTACCGCATGGACGCCTATCAGAAGGCCGCCATGACGCGGAGGGCCAGGCTGTCCCCGTTCGTCAGGACGGGGCCGGCTGGCGCTACCTAAGTTTTATTAAATAAGATAGGTTACGTGCACCCCATATAGTAGACACGCTGCCCCTGCAGTGGAGTGTATCATCATGGAGTCCAAGAACAAATACCGCGAAGCCGCCCTCAGCGCCGCGGAGAACATCAGGAATGCTGTCGGTGAGGCGAAAGTCAGGATCGAGGACGAGAAGGAGTTCTCTCCCGACGTGGTCGTTACAGTGTCCTCCGCCGAGGAGGTCGCAGCCGTCGTCAGGATGGCCGCCGGCGTACGCGTCGCCGCTCTCGGCACCGCCGCCTTCTGCGGAGGAGGGATCGCCGTCGATCTGTCCAAGATGAACAAGGTCTCCGTAAGCAAGGCCGACCATACCGTCAAGGCGCAGGCCGGTGCAGGATTCAAGGAGATCATCGCGGCCGCCGCGGCCGAGGGCATGGTCCTGGGATCGATGCCCTTCGACCTCAGCGAGCCCGTCGGCGTCTGGGCGGCCTCCGAGGCCGTCGGGAATGGGACGTACAAATACGGTCCCGCGAAGGACAACCTGCTGAACGCCGAGATCGTGCTCAACGACGGCACCGTCATCGAGCCCGGCTACGACGAGATCGGCAGCTACATGTCCGGATACAACTTCATCCAGCTGATTCCCGGGTCCGAGGGAACCCTCGGGATCATCACGTCCGTCACCCTGAAGCTCCATCCTGCGGGCGTCAGGAAGAGCGTCTCCTATGCGTTCTCCTCCGATGACGATGCAGCCGCCTTCGAGAGCTCCGTCATCAGGGATGCCGGGCTGAAGCCGCTCAACTTCACCTTCTGCACCGAGGGCGGCAGGACCGTGTTCACCCTGGAGTACCAGGGGGAGCCAGAGTTCGTCGAGCTCGATACAATCCAGACCGACGGCCTCGCGGCCGCCGCCAACGGGACCAAGACCGAGGCCCCGGCCGCTTTCGAGCCTGCCGGCAAGGCCGGGGTCGTCGTGCCTCTCGCCAACGCCTGCGCCTACATCGCCGCTGTCGGCGGGAAAGCGCGCGGCGCCCTGGCGGACAGGTACACCGTCTACTTCATCGCCGATGCAGAGAACGCTGTCTGCGAAGCGTCCAAGCTCGGCGGCAGGGAGGCCAGGAAGGTCCTCTTCGGCGGCAGGATCGACGGGATCCGCGATGAGGGCACTGCGGCCTTCATGAAGGCCCTCAAGGAGTTCTTCAGGACCGGAGAGTACGATGCACGTTCCGGCGACAGGCTGAAGCGCTGCTTCAGCGACAAGATCCTCGATGAGCTGAAGGAGCTCCTGGGCAAGGACAACGTCAACACCAGCCCCGAGGAGAAGATCCTCTATACCCACGATCTCGCCCCGCTGCCCAAGCTGGCGACCATTGCCTTCGACAACATGCCGGACGCGGTCCTCAGGCCCAGCAAGACCTCCGAACTGTCCCAGATCATGAAGGTCGCCTACAGGGAGGGCATCCCCGTGACCCCCCGCGGCAACTCCACCTGGGGACTGGGAGGCTCCCAGCCCGCCATGCGCGCCTTGTCGTCGACTTCTCGTCGAAGATGAACAAAATCACTGTCGACCCTGTCTCCATGACCGCCACCGTGCAGGCCGGTGCCACTTGGAAAGAGGCCCTTGAGGCCGCAGAGGAGAAAGGGTTCATCATCGGGTCCATGCCCTCCTCCTTCCCCGCGGGTACCATCGGCGCCTGGCTCGGGACCAACGGCATGGGCATCGGCTCCTACAAGTACGGCTCAGCCAAAGACAACGTGCTGAGCATCGAGGCTGTCCTCCCCGACGGGACCGTCATCAACACCGGCTACAGGAACATGGGCTCCTACTATTCCGGATACAACCTCAACCAGTTCTTCGCCGGTTCCGAAGGGACCCTCTGCCTGTTCGCTTCGGCCACCTTCAGGATCTACCCGAAGGGGACCGTGAAGCCTGTGGCATACGAGTTCCTCAACTGCCTCTCCGAGGCCGACCCCGTCATCCAGGGCATCATCGCCAACGCGAGCGTGACCCCCCTGCACATCAGCTGGTCCGACGAGAACCACTTCAGGAACCAGCACCGCGCCCGCGTGCACGCCCCCGATGTGAAGAACATCCTCCTCGTCACCTATCAGGGAGACGAGAAGCACATCGCTCTCGAGGAGGCGGCGGTCGAGGAGCTCGTTGCCCGCGCCGGCGGAAGGGCCACCGCGCCCGAGGTCGGAGAGCACGAGTGGGAAGAGAGGTGCTATGAGTTCAGGGCCAGGAAGGCCGGTGTCGGGGAGATCCCCGCCGAGGTCATCATCCCTGCCAAGAGATGGGGATCCTTCGTCCCTGTCTGCTACAAGGGCTTCGACGACATGAAGATGGAGCTCGGAGGCATCATCGGAGAGGTCGTCGACGACAACACCGTCCTCTGGATGCCTTACTACTTCAAGGACGACGAGTCCATGCTGGGCATGACCGCCTTCGCGTTCAACTTCTACCTCGGGGACAGGGCCGCCGAGTACGGAGGGAGGACCACCGGCTTCGGGATTTTCTTCGCCTGGAACCTCGACAACGTCCACGACCCTAACACGGTCGCGCTCATGAGGGAGTTCAAGACCTTCGAGGACCCCCATGACGTCATGAACCCCGGGCATGTCACCTGCGGGATGTCGAGGTTCGGGGTCAACCTGAGCCACGGCATCATGTCCATGATGAGCACCGTCATGCAGATGGCCAAGAAGCTCCTGCCGCCCAACACCACCTTCGCCGACAACATCGAGAGGTTCGAATACAACCGCCTCGAAGAGGAGAAGGAAGAGGACAGGAAGCACGTCCTCGGACGCGGCTACGAGTGAAACCCTCGGGAGGGCGGCCGCCCTCCCCTTTACCTTTTCCGCGCTGGCACATCCGGCGCATCTGATTTATACCGAACAGCCGATAGACAGGTATGCTCTCTGAGGACGGCATCATCTTCCGCAACACCGAGGCGTCCGACTACGCCCAGGCCTATCGGATGTGGATGGACAGCGGAGGGATCGGCGTCGGATCGAAGGAGGACTCCGCCGAGAGCATAGCGAGATTCCTCGCCCGCAACAGGCAGTTCTGCTTCTCGGCTTTCGCCGGAGGCCGTCTGGTCGGCATCGTGCTATGCGGCAGCGACGGACGCAGCGGAAGGTTCTACCATCTGATCGTGGACCCGGAGTACCGCAGGCGCGGCATAGGCCACGGGCTGGTCAGCAGGTCACTGGAACAGCTGAGGAAAGAGGGTATCTGCGGCGCCGATGCGGTGATCTTCAAGGAGAATCCCGCCAACGAGTTCTGGGAATCCGAAGATTTCCGCGACAGGACGGACCTGAGGTACAGGGACATCCAACTCGACGACCGCAACATCTGGGTCAATAGGGACAGGCGTCCTTCGGAACAGGGGAACTGACCTCAGGGCCGTTCGTGATGACGGTCCCGCGGCACAATAGGAATGTCTGAGGCAGGTCCTTCCTATGCTCAGATCATCTCGGCGAGGGATGCGACGCTCGGGATGGTGCGGACATCTTTCCCGACCTTCCTGCGCCACATCTCTGCGCTGTTGGGTCCGGTCTCGACGCCTATGAACGAGGCTCCGGAAGCATCGGCGGTCATGTAATCGACGATGCCGTCCCCGATATACAGTATCTCGCGGCTCCTCACGCCCAAGGCGGCGGCGAGATGGTCCATGGCGAGAGGGCTTGGCTTGGCCTCCTCTTCCGGATAATCGTCCCTGGCCACGATAGCATTGAACTTCGTGAGCACTCCCGCTTCCCCGAGGACGGTGGTGGCGTATCTGCGGCCCCCCCTGGTCAGGATCCCTACCTTGTATCCTTTGCCGATGAGCATGTCAAGGACCTCGACCGCGCCGGGATACGGGACGGCGATGGCCGCATTCTCCATCTCGATCTCCGTTGCCCTCCTTCCGATACGTTCGTTGATCCCTGGGATATGCTCCGAACCTCCATGGGTCCTGAGCCATTCTATGCCCCTGTCCATGGTGAGTTTGTAGTTGTCGGTGATGAGGATATCCTCCGGGACGCCGAGGCTCTCGAATTCGTCATACACCACGCGGGCCAATTTCGGATAGTCCACTTTCGTGTGCATGAACGTGCCGTCCATATCGAAGCCGACGGCTTTTATGAAAGGATCGAGAGCCATGCACCAGAATGCCCATCGGGCTTATAATGGAAATCGGTCCGCCGGTGCGCCGGCGGAGGTGTCAATTGAGAGTAGTAGCCCCCCTTCTGTTTCAGACGGCATTCAACTAACGCACTCTACCCACCGGTCACAGGCATGTCATCCCGGTTGTGCGAGCTTGCTCCGACGAGGAGTCGCCGTTTCAC
>NZ_LOPS01000025.1 GCF_001481295.1 Candidatus Methanomethylophilus sp. 1R26 | reverse complement strand
AGAGGATATGGCTGGAAGGCGGGAAGGACACCGAGATCCACGGGCCGGCCGCCGAGATACTCTGCGATCTGGCACAGGTGAGGGCGGTGCTCCGCCCCGCCGGCGGGAGGAGATGCTCGTCATGCGGCCGCTCTCCGGAGAGGGTGATCGGCGACGCTTGGGCGGATTTCCCGGACCCGTCGTTCGCATCGGCCTGCGACCGGCTGTACAGCATCCGCGGCGATTCCCCCGAGTGCACCGCATGCCTGCAGAGGACCCGCGCCGCCCTGGTGATGGCCGACGACGGCATGGCCAAAGTGCGCGAGAAGGCCGCCAGGATAGCATCCCGCAGGAGGGATGCGCTGTGATCCGCGGCTGGCCGGCGGACATCCGGGGCCGGGGGCGTTCCGTCCCGGACGGGGATATGGCGGGCATCAGGCAGGCGCCCCCGATGCAGCCGGCCTCCCGCCGCGCTCCCTCGGTCATATCGAGGAGCACCTTCATGGAGGACTACCGCAGGATAATCTCCGGCAATGTCCTCAGCAAGCCCGTCTATGCCGACTGCTGGCTCGTCGGGAGCATCGGGGAGCTCGAGAAATCGGCCGAGTACGACACGCCCAGCGGGCATGTGGTCATCGGCACGGCGGCCGACGGGGAGATGGAGTACAACCTGACGCCGTCGGAATATGCCGGCACCGATGCGGCGGACAGGATGATCGAGGAAGCGATATCGGAGGTCCGCGCCGAGTTCCGGAAGAGCGGCGGCCGCACCGACAGGATGTACATCGCCGGTCTCGCGAGGGATATTCTCGAGCCGTTCTCCGGAGACGTCCTCCTCTCATGCGGCGGGAGCGTCGAGGCCATGGAGGCCGAGATGGAGAGGATGTGCGACATCGTCTACCGCTATTCTGTCGGCCTCGGGGTGTTCGACATCCTGCTCGCGGACCCGAAGCTCGAGGACATCTACATCGACGCCCCCTGCGACAGGAACAGGATCCACGTCACCATGCGCGGGATAGGCGACGGGAACTCCCATGTGCGCTGCCGCACCAATCTTATCGTCGACCGCAGGGAGGTGGACAACCTCATCAACGTGCTCAAGAGGGAATCGGGGCTTCCGTTCTGCGAATCATCGCCCGTGCTGGAGACGGACATGAAGGCCCAGGAGGCGAGGGCGACGGTGGTCGGGTACCCCATGAGCCCCAACGGCGACGCCGTGGCCATAAGGAAGCATTCCTCCGATCCATGGACGCTCACCCGCCTGATCTCCAACGGCACGATGGACGCCGCGACCGCCGGTCTCCTGTCGTTCCTCATACAGAACCGCGCGACCTTCATGATCTGCGGAGCGAGGGGCGCCGGGAAGAGCTCCCTGCTCTCGGCCCTGATGTTCGAGTTCCCATTGTCCCAGAGGATCCTCACCATCGAGGACACCATCGAGCTGCCGGGGGGAGAAGATGAGGAAGATGGGGTACAAGGTGCAGTCCATGCTGGTGGACGACCGCATGGACGGGGACAGCCTGTCGAGGGCCAACGAGGCCCTCAGGGTCTCCCTGAGGCTCGGCGAGTCCGCCATCGTGCTCGGGGAGGTCAGAGGGGAAGAGGCAAGGACGCTGTACCAGAGCATGAGGACCGGCCGCGCCGGGAGCTCGATCCTGGGGACCATCCACGGCGACAGCGCGAGGACCGTGTACGAGAGAGTGGTCCACGACATGGGGATCTCGCCCGAGGCGTTCATGGCCACCGACATCCTCGTGACGCTGGGTTCGTTCCGCGACAGGAGGACGGGGGCGCAGTCCAGGAGGGTCAGCGAGGTGGCGGCCACCACCGACAGGCCGGGGGAGTTCGCCGATCTGTCCGGCAACCGCCTGGATTTCTCGGTGCCGGTCATGCGCAGGGCGCTGGCCTCGTCCGTGGAGACAGAAGAGGAGGCCAGGAACGAGATCAAGGCGAGGTCCATGCTCCGCGGGTACCTGGCGTCCATGGGCGGGCGCTGGGGGGAGCAGTTCTTCAGCCCCGAATGGATCAGCGCCGCGAACGACCATCTGTCGAGGATGGCCGGGAGGAACCCCGACGACATCCTCGCATCGTTCCGGAACAAGGTCTTCGCGGAGACCGGGAAGGACATGGGGGACGGGTCATGAACGATGCCGGAGCGGCATACGCGCCCGAGTTCGGGGAGAATATCAAAAGGAGGGTGCGGACGCGGCAGGCCGAGGACCGGCCGCCTGTCCGCAGCGAGGACGTCCCGAAGCTCCTAAACGAGGCCCCCGGGGTCGTGGGCATCATGTCGACGTCCATATCGGGCGGCGGGTCCCTCGATTCGGCCGTCCGCGCGGTCGCGGAGGACGGCCCGCCGATCTCCAAGAAGATATTCCGCAGGGTGGCCGACCTCGCCGACACCAGGGTCAGGCCGGACATGCGGGCGTCGCTTATATCAGAGCTCTCCCGGCTCCCGGATTCCGCCTCGCCGTACTCTATGGCGATCCATATGGCGGTCTCGGCGTCCGAGGCCCACGCCGAGGATGAGAGGGAGCGCTCGCTCCGCGATGCCTCCGAGATCGCCCTGACCGGTTTGAAAGAGGCCGGGAAGTCCTTCAGCGCATCCCTGAACGCCCCCTGCATGGCGGTGTTCGCCCTCGGCATCATGGTGCCGATGGTCCTCATGTGCATCGTCCCCATGCTGGGTTTCGGGGGCCTGTTCGGCTCTTCGCCCATAGGCATAGAGCAGATCGCCGTCCTGACGCTGGTCGCCGTACCGGCGGCGGTAGCCTGCGTGGTGCTCATGATAAGCCGGCGCAACCCGTTCCTCAAACCGGGGAACGGGGATGCCGGGCTGAGGAACTACGCTCCCCTCATGTCCGTCCCGGTCCTGGCCGCCGTCTGCATGGCCGCCGGGATGGAAGCTGATACCGCAGGATGCATCGGGTGCATTGCGGGAGGAGCGGCATCCTTCGCCGCCGTGCTCCCGGCTTATATGAGGGAATCGGCCAGGAAGAAAATCGCCGTCCACCTGGAGGACGCGGTGTTCGACGCCGGCAACCGCCTGCTCTCCGGCGGGACCTTCGAGGACGCCGCCGTCGGCGCCATCGCCTCGAGGGAGGGATGCGCGGGGGTCGCCGAGGCCCTCAGGAGGGAGTTCGCCGTATGCCGCGGCGACGAGGAGGACGCCGTTGCGAGGGCCCTGTCGCCTGTCTCCGAGACCGTCAGCGATGCGTTCCGCGCGATATGCCGCGCGGCATCGAAGGACCTCAGGGACGCCGGGAAGCTGGCGATCTCCATCGGGAGGCAGATGAAGGACCAGAGGTCGGTCAGGAACGGCATCCGCGCCGAGCTCAGGAGCATGACGGACACCATGTCCGCCACCGCCGTGTTCTTCGCGCCGATGGTGCTGGGACTATCGGTCGCCATGCTGGCGCCTGTATCCTCCCTTTCCGGGTCCGACATCTCCGGCACCTCGTCGGTGCTGGTCCTCTACCTCGCGGAGCTCTGCGTGCTGATCTCCGCGCTCAACTCGTTCCTGGAAGGCGACGCCCGGCCGGAGACCGTGGCCCGCCGCATCTCGATGTTCCTGCCGGTGTCGGCGCTGGTCTTCCTGGTGTCGATGAGCATCCAGCTCTGAAAATCGAGAAAAATAAACGGGGGCGGGATGCCCGCCCCCGGAAAGGTTTCACTCGCACTTGGTCCATCCGCAGGACTTGCAGATGTTGCAGCCGCCCTGGAAGGTGAGCTCGTCGCCGCACTTCGGGCAGGGGTTGAGGACCTTCTTCTTCTCCTTGGGGGCCGCCGGAGGCGCCACCAGGGACGAGGTCTTGATCTGGGTCTTCATCTCCTCGTACATGTCGCTCAGGGCCCAGCCGACGGCCATGGGGCAGCAGGAGCCCTTGCTGGTGTCCTTCTTGGTGAAGCTCCTGACGGCGAACGAGGGGCAGGTGCCGCATGACTTGAGCTGGTCCACGATGTCCTCCACCTGGCATCCGCTCCTGGCGGCCAGGGAGATCATCCTCGAGAGCCCGATCATGAAGTTGTTGCATCCGCCGGTGGATCCCTTGTTGAGGTAGACCTCCATGAGGTCGCCGCTCTTGGGGTCGAAGAACGCTGTGCAGTGGAGGCTGCCGCAGCCGGTCATGAGCTTCCTCTTCTTCCCGATGACGTTGTCGTCGACGATCCTGATCACGCCGCGGGTCCTCGGGACGTTCTTCTCGACGGCCTCCTCCTTCTTGGCCTCCTGCTCCTTCTTCTTCGCCTCCTTCTCCTTGGGGGTGAGGATCCCTAGCCTCTTGCATCCGTCGCGGAAGACAGTGACGCCCTTGCATCCGATCTGCCAAGCGTACATGTAGAGGCCGTAGACGTCCTCCTCGGGGAAGTCCTGGGGCAGGTTGACCGTGGAGGAGATGGACGCATCGATGTGCATCTGCCAGGTTCCCTGCTGGTTGAGCCTCTGCTTGTAGTCGAGGTTCTGGGAGGTGACGAACCACGGCGGGAGCTGGGTATCGTCCTTGAGCCCGTGGCTGTCCATGTACTCCTTGACGACCGCCGGGTAGACGGTGTAGCTCACGTCATGGTCGGAGAGCGACGTGGTCCTCCTCTCGAAGTGGGTGGCGAAGATGGGCTCGATCCCGCCGGAGATCCCGAGCATGGTCGAGAGGGTGCCGGTGGGTGCGATGGTGAGCAGCTGGGAGTTGCGGAGCCCGTGCTTCCTGACGAGCTCGCGGGTCTCCTCCGTGGTGTTCTCCTGGAAGTACGGGGAGGCCATGAGCTCGTCGATGTTGCACTTGGGGAACGCTCCGAACTCGGCGGCGAGCTCGGCCGAGGCGGCGATGGCGGTGTCGGCCATGATGAACCCGAGCCTGTGGCAGAAGTCCATGGCCTCTTTGGTCCCGTACACGAGCTCCATCCTGATGAGCATGTCCGCGAGGCCCATGATGCCGAGGCCGATCTGCCTCCAGTTCCTGACGGAATCGCGCTGCTCCTGCAGCGGGTGGAGGGGGAGGCCCTCGTCGAGGACGTCGTTGAGCGCCCTGACGCAGATCCTCACGGTCTTCCTGAAGTCCTCCTCGTCGAACTTCTTGTCATGGACGAACGCCGCGAGGTTTATCGATCCGAGCAGGCAGCTCCCGCCTGCCGGGAGAGGCTCCTCGGCGCAGGGGTTGGTCCCGGCATAAGAATAATCAGGGAATTCGGAGAGGAGGTTCCACGAGCTGATCCTGTCCCAGAACAGGCAGCCGGGCTCGGCGAAGTCCCAGTTGGCGTAGCAGAGCTTCTTGAAAAACGCGTAGGCATCGAGGTTCTAGTGACGGTGCTGTCCGTCTCGGGCCTGACGAACGTCTGCACGAAGGTCTCGCGGTCCCTCACGCACTCCATGAACTTGTCGGTCACGCGGATGGACATATTGGCCTTGGTGACCCTGTCGACATCCATCTTGACCTGCATGAACTCCTCGAGGTCGGGGTGCTCGCAGGAGAGCGTCAGCATCAGGGCCCCGCGCCTCCCGTGCTGGCCGATGAGGCCGGTGACCATGGAGTACAGGTCGGTGAACGATACCGCGCCGGAGGTCTCGGAGGCGGTGTTGTTTATCTTCGCGCCGCGGGGGGCCAGTTTGGAGAGGTCGATCCCCACCCCTCCGCCGTAGCTGAATGTCCTGGCGGCCTTGCTGGCAGTATCGAATATGGATTCAATGGAATCTTCGGGCGGGGAGAGGACGTAGCAGTTGGAGAACGTGACCTTGAGGCCGGTCTTCTGCAGGCCGCGGTTCGCGAGGATCCTTCCGCCGAACAGGAATTTCTTATCGATGATCAGCTGCCTGAGCTCGGCATCGCCCTCGGAGACACGGTCCAGCCACTGGTCGAACGTCTCCCCGTTGTAACAATATTTCTTGTTCCAGATGTCGATCCCGAGATTGTTGTCAGCCCCCAGCCATTGCTCGATTTCCATGGAGTTCCCCTTTCTCTCGGGCTATCGCAGGGGAGATTAAAAAAGCATAGGCGACTACTTTAAAAACCAATGAATTGGACATATTTTCCTGCTATAACGGCCTCCGAACGCGCTTTCGATGTGCCAGGCGGACAAGCGCGCCGAGCGGGCCGGAAGGCCTTCCCGCGCCCCTCGGAGCACGGACCCGCATATGCAGGGATGGATGGGCCATCCGTTTAGCCTGACCTGAATATTTATGTAGAAGAACAATGTTCATCTCATTGTTCTGCGGGCGCAAGTCCGCCTATCGAGTTTTTCGAGGAGCATCTCATGAACGCTAACGCTGATTCTGATAACGTCGTGAAGACAGGAACGACCACCATCGGGCTGAAGATAAAGGACGGCGTGGTGCTCGCCACCGACCAGAGGGCAACAATGGGCAACCTCATCGCGAACAGCCATGTTCAGAAGGTCTACCCCCTGTCCGACAACATCGGCATGACCATCTCCGGCCTCGTCGGGGACGCTCAGCTCATGGTCAGGTTCATGTCCAGCCAGATCTCCCTCTACGAGATGCAGAAAGGGGCGAAGATCTCTGTGCAGACCGCGGCCACCCTCATGGGCTCCGTCATCCGCCAGGGATTCTACCTCGGCCCCATACTGGCCGGAGTCGACCGCACCGGCGGGCACGTCTTCAGCGTCGACGGCGCCGGAGGGGTGATCGAGGACGATTACACCTCTTCCGGTTCCGGCAGCATCACCGCGTACGGCGCCCTCGAGACCCTCTACAAGCCCGACATGACCGAGGCTGAGGCGATAGATGTCGCCATCTCCGGCCTCAACGCCGCCAGGAGGAGGGACAACTACACCGGCGACGGCATGCTCATCCTCGTGTTCGACTCGAAAGGGTACCACTGGATAGACCAGAGCAAGATCAAGAAGAGGTGCGAGGAGCTGGGATTCAGGTATCCCAACTGAGTTCCGCGCATCGCCGGACCTTTCAAACTTCTTCCCCTATTTTTCGTTCACTTATCTTTTCAGGAAGCCAACATCATGAACGCAGACAGGTATTTCGACAGCCTCCGGGAACAGGTAATGGGCCTGATCCCCTCGGACATGGAGGTCGTCTCCGTAGAGTTCGAAGCGGCAGTCGTAGTGATATACGTCAGGAACTACGACAAGTTCGCCGACAACAGGGATGTGACCAAGAACATAGTCAGCGCCCTCAAGAGGAGGGTCGACATCCGCCCCGACCCCTCCACGCTGGGGGACACTGACGAGACGGAGAAGGCCGTCAGGAAGCTCATCCCGAAGAGCGCCGGCCTCACCGACATCAACTTCATCGAGGAGACCGGGGTCTGCTACGTCGAGGCCATCAACCCGGCGGCCGTTACCCACACCGACGTCCTCGACAACATGAAGAAGGAGACGGGCTGGAACGTCAAGGTCATGCGCTCCCCTCCGATACCCTCCAAGACGATCTCTGACGTGAGAGGATATCTCCGCTACAGCAAGGACGAGAGGCAGAGCATGCTCAAGAAGGTCGCGAGGAACCTCCTCCGCCCGGTGGTGGAAGGCGAGCAGTGGGTCCGCGTCACCGCTCTCGGAGGCTACAGGCAGGTCGGGAGGTCGGCTTCCCTCCTCACCACCAGGAACTCCAAGATCCTCATCGACTGCGGCCTCGACCCCGGGTCCGACAACACCCCGTACTTCTCCGTCCCGGAGGCCATGCCCATCACGGACATCGACGCCGTGGTCATCACCCACGCGCACCTCGACCACTGCGGGACCCTGCCTGCGCTCTTCAAGTACGGCTACAAGGGGCCGGTGTACTGCACCGAGCCCACCAGGGACCTCATGGCCCTGCTGCAGCTCGACAACATCAAGCTCGCGTACGGAGAGGCCAAGAAGAACCTCTACAAGGGCGAGGACGTGAGGAACGAGATCCTCCACACCATCACCCTGAAGTACGGCGAGACCACCGATATCGCCCCTGATGTCAAGCTCACCTTCCAGAACGCCGGGCACATCCTGGGCTCGGCCATCGCCCACTTCCACATCGGCGACGGCCTGCACAACATCGCCTTCACCGGCGATACCAAGTTCGAGAAGACCTGGCTCTTCAACCCGGCGAACACCAAGTTCCCCCGGCTCGAGTCCATGGTCCTCGAGTCAACCTACGGAGGGAAGAAGGACTTCCAGCCCTCCAGGAAAGATGCGTCCGACGAGCTCGGAGAGTTCATCCAGGAAGGATGCAGCAAAGGCGGGAAGATCCTCATCCCCGTCTTCGCCGTCGGGCGTTCACAGGAGGTCATGCTCGTCATAGAGGAGCTTGAAAGGGAAGGCAGGATCCCGCAGCTGCCGGTCTATCTCGACGGTATGATATGGGAGGCCACCGCCATCCATACTGCCTACCCGGAGTACCTGAACAGCGCCCTGAAGGAGAAGATCTTCAACAAGAACGAGAACCCCTTCCTGTCGCCGATATTCCACAGGGTCGAGACCGCGGCCATGAGAGAGGAGATATGCCACTCCCCCCGACCCGTGCATCGTCCTCGCGACAGGCGGTATGATGTCCGGAGGGCCGGTCCTGGAGTACTTCAGGGAATGGGCGGACGATGAGCGCAACTGGCTCCTGTTCGTCGGGTACCAGAGCGAGAACAGCCTCGGAAGGACGATCCAGCGCGGGAGGGCGGACATCACCCTGCCCTTCAAGGGCAAGCCGGTGACCGTCCAGATCAAGATGAACCGCGAGACCGTCGACGGCTTCTCGGGGCACTCGGACCGCAACCAGCTCATGGACTACATCAAGAAGCTCGAGCCGAGGCCGAAGAAGATCATCATCGTCCACGGAGAGGACCGCAAGTGCGTCGATCTGGCATCTTCGATATCCCAGAAGTTCAGGATCTCGACGGTCGCTCCCCAGAACCTCGAGACGGTGAGGCTGAGATGAAGTCCGTCGTCGCCATGACGGGCGCCTCGGGCGCATCTACGGCATAAGGCTCCTGCAGGAGCTCCCGGGCGAGAAGATCCTGGTAATGTCGGACACCGCCAAGAAGATAATCCCCGCTGAGACCGGGCATTCCGTCGAGGAGGTGGAGAAGATGGCCGATGAGGTCTATTCCCAGGACGACCTCATGGCACCAATCGCGTCCGGCACGTTCGATTACGACATAATGTTCGTCGTTCCCTGCACCGAGTCCTCGGTGGCGAAGTTCGCGGCCGGGATGGGCGACGACCTGATCTCCAGGGCCTTCATGTGCGCTCTCAAGGAAGGGAGGAAGACCGTCCTCGTTCCCAGGGAGACCCCCAAGAGCGCCATAATGCTGGAGAATGAGCTGAAGCTTGCCAGGCTGGGCGTCGTGATCCTCGACGCCAACCCTGCGTTCTACCCCAACCCCAAGACGGTGTCCGACATGGTCGATTTCATTGTCGGCAGATGCCTGATGCAGGCCGGCATAGACCAGGACCTCTTCGAGAGATGGGGCTCTTCCGACTGAAGCCCGCACTGCTTCAGGGCGGCCGCCGGAGGGATGGCGCTGTCATCCCGTCCGGCCAGTTACGGTAAATGCGGAGAGAGGGCTTCGGCAGACGTCCGCGCCCCGCAGATGCACTGCAGCGGCCGCGTACGGGCAGAACTGCTGTCGTATACGAATCGGTCTCTCCGGACCCATCATTCCGAATGTGCCAGATGTTCGGAAGAGGCAGCCGGGGCATCTTCGGCAGGCAGGAGGACCGCCGGACGAGAGACCTCGCATGAGATACGCGGAAACCCCGTCTCGGATCAAAAGGAAAAGCGGGGCGGAAAGCCCCGCAGAGGTTTCACTCGAGGTATATCGCAGGCCTTCCGGGGACCGCTACACGCGCCTTCCCGGACGGGTCGTACTTGTTCTCCTCGTCGGCTCCGAACACCTCGGTCTCCATCCCGGTCTCGGCCGCGATGAAGCCGACGGCGGATTTCAGAAGGGATTCCTCGTCGAGCCCGGCGAGGGCCTTCCTGTCCTCGGGGTTCGAGCGCATCAGGTCCACGGCGGTCTTCTTGGCGAATTCGGAGACGGATTTGCCCATCTTCCTCAGGTTCTCGTCCGCCATGCACTTCTTGGTGAGGGCGGGGATGGTGAGCTCTTTGTTCTCGGCCATGGAGATGGCGTCCTTGAGCACCGATACCTTCCAGGCCGGGGTCGTGTAAACGTATGCCTTCTTCACCTCGGTCTTGGCCATCTTCCTGATCTCGTTGATGTCGGAGATGACCTCCTGGATGAGGCCCTCGCCGTATTCCGCGGATGCATCCCTCATGGAGGAATCCGCTTCGGGGAGCTGGGCCTCCGAGGCGAGTCCCTCGAAGCCGGCCTCAGACCACAGCTCCTCGGCCACATGCGGGGTCACCGGCATCATGGCGTTGATCCAGATGCGGAGCGCCTTCCTCACGGTGTCCTTGTTCCTGCCGCTGCGGCGGGCGTACCAGCGCATGTCGTTCGCCATGTCGTAATACACGACAGTGGTCATCGCCCTGAGGTCGTACCTGTCCATAGCCTCCCTGATCTCGGCAAGGTGGGTGTTGAACCTGGAGATGAGCCAGGCGTCGATGTCGCCCGAGGGGACGTCGGCCTCCTGCCCGATGAGGTCCTCCACGGAGCTCATGATGCTCTCCAGCCTCTGCCTGTAGGTGAAGACGATATCCTCGTCCCACTCGACATCGGAGTCCATGGAAGCGACGTTGGCGTAGTACAGCCTCATGGAGTCCGCGCCGTACTTCGCGACGGCTCCGGGGATGGGCTGCGCGCCGCCCTTGGACTTGGAGATCTTGTCCTTGTTCTTCCCGGTGACGTACCAGTTGACCAGGATCCCGCGCGGCTGCATCTTGTCCGGCAGCACGGCGCGGTGGTTCAGCAGGAACACCGGGAAGTGGACGGTCATGTGCTCTTTCCCGCCCAGGTTGATGTCCAGGGGGTACCAGTACTGCACGTCCTTCCTGATCTTATCGAGGAGACCGGCGCTTATCCCGGTAGACGCGGACACCGCGGCAGCATCTCCCTTCTCGAGGATGACGTAGTCGAAGAACTCGGGCTTCATCTGCTCGGGGGTTATCTGCTTGGAGTTGGCGTACAGGGAAATCGTGTAATATACGGGGTACAGGGTGGAATCGGAGATGGGCTCGATGGTCCATTTCTTATCATAGGGGAACTTGGTGCCCAGCCAGTTGCCGAGCCTGACGCATGCCCTCTCGCGGTACCAGTCGAGGACGTTCTGAACGTTCTCATAGTACATCTTGGGGAAGATGGTCATCTTCTTGGCGTTCTCCTTGGTCGCCTCGGTGAGCTTCCTGTCCGCATAGTTGATGAACCACTGGTCGTCGATCCTCTTGATGTGGACCCTGCGCCCGCACCTGCAGACCACTTCCATGGTGAGGTCGCGGAAGATCTCCGCCTCGCCGGAATCGAGCATCCTCTGCTGGCAGATGTCCTTGGCCTTCTCCACACGGACGCCGGCCAGGTCCCCGGCGGCCTCCCTCATGACGCCCATGTGGTAGCCGTCCTTGTACACCTGCTTCTTGGCCTCGTCCAGCAGCTGCCTCTTCTTCTCGGGGTCGGAGACCTTCGGAATGCCGAGCTTCTCGATGATGTCCTCGGCAGGGAAGTCCCCGTATCCCTTGATGGAGATGATGGAGATGGGATTCACGGAGTCGATGACATCCCTGGGGATGCCGTAGACCTTCTCCAGGTCGGGGTTCGCCTTGGCCTCCGCGAGGGAGTTCCAATCGTCGGGGGCGTCGGACGGGCAGGAGGTGACCAGCCCGGTGCCGACGTCGGGGTTGACGAACCCTGCCGGGAAGACCGGGATGACCCTGCCGGTCATCGGGGTGACGCACTTCAGGCCGATGAGGTCCTTCCCGGCGATCTCTCCGACGTGAGAGACGCGTCGAACTGCAGGCCGAGCTTCTCCTCGCACTCCTTCGATACCACCCATTTCTCTCCGTTCTTGGAGATGACGGAGTACGTGATGTCGGGGCGGGCCCAGAAGCAGACCTGCCCGAAGACCGTCTCCGGGCGGAGGGTGGCCGCCACCAGGAAGAACCCTTTCTCGTCGCAGCGGAACTTCAGGAGGGTGTACTCCTGCGTCTCGGCGAGGCCTCCCTTGGAGATGTCCGTCTCGCTGGGGTCCACGGCGACAGGCCCGTCCTGGGGGCAGAAGGGGGCGTAATACGGCTTCTGTATGAGCAGGCCGGCGTCCTTCAGCTTGGAGAACTGCCACTCGATGAACTTGGAGTAGTCGGGATAGAGGGTGCAGGTGAACCTCCTCCAATCGGAGAGGAAACCGAACCTCCTCCAGTAGTCGTTCTGATAGACGTTGTTGAAGAAATGGACGACGTCCATCGGCTCCTTGATCGAATCGATCTCCTCCTGGGTGGCGCCGTTGCGGAGCAGGTAGTCTATGGTCTTGGGGTCCTTGGACACAATCTTCCTGCAGAGGCTGATCGCTCCGTTCCCCGAAGCATGGGTCCCCACGGGGAAGAGCACATTGTAACCCGTCATCCTCTTGTAGCGGGTTATGGCGTCGGTGTAGGAGTATCCCCTCAGATGGCCGACGTGAAGGTACCCTGTGAGCCCGGGGTACGCGAAGATCATCATGAACTTCGGCTTGCCGTCGATCCTCTCGGACTCGTTGAGCTTTCTCTCGGCCCATTTGGCCTGCCACTTCTTCTCCATTTCGGCGTAATCGCGGCTCATCTGCACACCTTATAATGCCCGCGCGATTGTTTGGTATAATATAAGCATGTCACTCGCAGGCATGACAGCGGATGGGCGATCGAGGGAGCAGTCTGCGTATTACGTGCCCGAATCGAATGCTGTCATCCGGCAGATAGGCTTTATATCAGCCGGTGTATAATGGTACTGTATTCGGAAAACGGTCGCTTTCGGCGCATTTTCTGAAACAGATGCCCTTTCTCTTGAAATACAAGAGATATCTGAGAGATATCGAAGAGATATCTCCGTGTATCACATTATAAATAGTAGGACACCATATAGATTCTCCAAGCAGGAAACTGCCCACGCACGAAGGGATGGGACCTAGAGTGCACTCGCAAAGGCGATGTGAAATGGCTGAGAACGACAAGATGACGCTGATCTCTCTGAGACTCACTGATGAGGACATCAAGATCCTCAACCAGTACATGTCGGAGACCGGCATCGACTCCCGTTCGGAGGCCATCCGCAGCGCCATCAGGAGCGTCGGAGCGGAATCTGAGCAGAGGTCGGGCGAGGATGGGATATACGTCAGACTGAGCCAGGTTCAGCTCTTGACCCTTGACAACATGAAGAAGCAGGGGATAATCTTCGACGAGGAGTCCTTCATCAGGCAGCTCGTCCTGGATCAGATCATCCCCAAGGATGCCAAGGAAAGCTCCGCAGCAGACGCCTTCAGGGCCGCGCAGCAGAAAGCGCAGATGCTCTGAAAGACGGTACAGGCCAGCCAGTCAGAAGGGATGGACAGCCGCCTATCGGCTGAAACGCATTTGCAGAAACGTCTTCGATGGGATGGAACATGTCGGGAATTGCAGGTATGGGGAACGATATCGCGTCAGATATCGCGATCGGGGGCGACCCCCGGATAGCGGTGATCGCTGTCGGAGGCGCAGGATGCCGTATCGCTTCGGCGCTCTACGAAAGGGCATGCCGTGCGGATATCATCGCCATAAACACCGACAGGGAGGCCCTTCAGCAGACCTCCGCCGACCGCCGCATATACATATGCAAGGCAGTGACCCAGGGTCTCGGCACCCGCGGGGACGCCGCGCTCGGCAAGAAGTGCGCCCAAATCCACGAGGACGAGATCATGGCCGCCGTCAGAGGATACGATTACGCTCTGATCGTGGCAGGGATGGGAGGAGGAACAGGGACAGGCGCCGCGCCGGTCATCGCAGAGCTCTGCGACAGGGTCGGGGTCGACGCTTCCGCGATGGCCATCATGCCCTTCTCCTTCGAATCCGACAGGGCCTTCAAGGCCGCCGAGGGTTACAGGAGACTCCACTCCATCTGCAAGACCGTCATCAAGGTCAACAACGAGAACGCCCTCAGCATGGGCTACAGGACCATGGACGAGGCGCTCCGCGCCGTCGATGCCGCTGTTGTGAACTTGATATTCGGTTTCATCGAGGATGCTCCGATAATCTCCTCCGAGCATCTGGCGAGGAAGGCCGCCGCAGGCAGCAGCTCTGCCAAGAGGTCCGGGGATTCCGTTCCGGAGACCGTCGGCAGCCTGTCCGGCAAGACGCTTTCCTGAATCATTCTTAAGAGGCTCTCAGAAGCCGATGTCCTCCTGGCTCCCCGGGTTCGTGCCATATCCCGGGGAGCTTCTTTTCTTCCTGCATCATCACGCTGATGATTCCCGGCCGCCGTTCAGAGGCCGGCCGCTTTCAGCCAATCGGAGATCCTCTTCTCGGCCCCGGCCGTTCCGACGCTGCTGCCGGGGACCTCGAGGCCTTCCCCGATCTCCGCATCGGGGCATGCGGCCTTTATGTCGGATTCGCTCCGGCCCATACCGCTTCCTTCGTTGGTGCACAGCGGGAGGATCCTCATGCCGTCGGTGCTGAAGCCCTCCAGGAACGTGAGGACGGCCATGGGCACGGTGCCCCAGTAGTTCGGGTATGCCAGGACCATCGTCCGGTACCCGGTCTTCTCCGGGAAGCCCTCTATCTCGGGCCTCGCCTTCTTCCTCAGGTCGTCCTTGGCCTGCGCGATGCACTCGTCGTAGACATCCGAATACGGGACCTTCTGGCGGATCTCGAAGATATCCGCCCCGACGGAGGCAGCGATGGACTCCGCCGCTCTTTTGGTGTTGCCGACCTTGATGTAGCGCTTGGATCCGCCGAAGTAGTTCTCCCCGGCGCGGGAATAGTATGCGACCAGAATATCGGACATGATGTAAGATATGTCCGAGGAAGTATAAAAGGAAGTATAAGAAAGCAGGAAGGGCCGGCCGGCGGCCGGTCCCCTTCAGAGGTCGGAGATCGCGTCCTTCATGGACTTGACGTACTCTCCGACCTTCTTCACCATGTCGGGCCCTCCCGCATCGATGATCTTTATGATCGCGCTCCCGACGATGGCGCCGTCGGACAGAGATGCCATCTTCCTGGCCTGTTCGGGGGTGGATATGCCGAACCCGACCGCGCAGGGCACGTTCGTGTTCTTCCTGATGACGTCCACCATGGGGGATATATCGGTGGTGATGCTCTTCCTCACGCCGGTGACCCCGAGCGAGGACACGATGTAGATGAAGCCCTGGGCCTCCTTGGCGATCATGCCGATCCTGTTCTCGGAGGTGGGCGCGATCATCGATATCAGGCTGATGCCGTGCTTCTCGCATGCCGGGAGGAAGTCCTGCTTCTCCTCATACGGAACATCGCACAGGAGGAGCCCGCGGACATCGGCCTCGGCGGCCTTCTCGCAGAACCTGTCGGGGCCGTAGGAGTACACGACGTTGGCATAGGTCATGAAGATCATCGGGACCTTCACGTCCTTCCTGAGCTCCTTGGCGAAGAAGAGGATGTCGTCGGTGGTCACCCCGCCCGCAAGGGCGCGCCTGTCGGCCTCCATGATGACGGGGCCCTCGGCGGTGGGGTCGGAGAAGGGTATCCCGAGCTCGATGAGGTCGGCGCCGTTCCTCACGGCCTCCCTGATGATCTTCCCAGTGGTCTCCAGGTCCGGGTCCCCGCAGGTGATGAACGGGATGAACGCCTTGCCGTGGCCGAACGCCTGGGACAGTTCAATCATGGAGGTCGACCCCCCTGTACCTGGCGATGGCTGCGACATCCTTGTCCCCTCTCCCCGACAGGGTCACGACGATGATCTTGTCCTTGGGCATGGTCGGAGCGACCTTCATGGCATAGGCCACCGCATGGGCGGATTCGATGGCGGGGATGATGCCTTCGGTCCTCGAGAGGTACTCGAAGGCCTGCACGGCCTCCTCGTCGGTTATCGCCACGTACTTCGCCCTGCCGATATCGTGCAGGAACGCATGCTCGGGCCCGATCCCCGGATAGTCCAGCCCGGCGGAGATCGAGTACACAGGCGCAATCTGCCCGTACTTGTTCTGGCAGAAGTACGATTTCATCCCGTGGAAGATGCCGACGCTGCCGGTGTTCATGGTCGCGGCGGTCTCCGGGGTGTCGATGCCCTTCCCGGCCGCTTCCGCGCCCACCAGCTCCACGGACTTGTCGCCGATGAAGTCGTAGAACGTTCCGATGGCGTTGGACCCGCCGCCGACGCAGGCGATGAGCATGTCGGGCAGGCGCCCCTCCTTCGACATCAGCTGCTCCCTGATCTCCTTGCCGATGACGCTCTGGAAATCCCTGACGATCGTCGGGAACGGGTGCGGGCCCATGACGGACCCGAGGCAGTAGTGGGTGTCGTCTATGCGGGTGGTCCATTCCCTCATGGCGGCGGAGACCGCGTCCTTGAGGGTCCCGGTCCCGTCGGCCACTCCGCGGACCTCCGCGCCCAGCAGGCGCATCCTGTAGACGTTGAGGGCCTGCCTCTCCATGTCCTTGACGCCCATGAACACGACGCATTCCATGCCCATCAGGGCCGCGGCGGTGGCAGTGGCCACCCCGTGCTGGCCGGCGCCGGTCTCGGCGATGAGCCTGGTCTTGCCCATCTTCTTCGCGAGGAGGGCCTGTCCCAGCACGTTATTGATCTTATGCGCGCCGGTGTGGTTGAGGTCCTCCCTTTTGAGATAGATCTTGGCGCCGCCGAGGTCCTTCGTCATCCTCTCGGCATAATACAGCATGCTGGGCCTGTTGGCGTAGTTCTTGAGCAGGTCCGCGAGCTCCCTCTGGAACTCCGGGTCCTTGCTGTACTTGTTGTAGGCTTCCTCCAGCTCGTTGACCGCGTTCATCAGTGTCTCGGGCATGTACTGCCCGCCGTATTCGCCGAACCTTCCGTTTGGATTTGTCATCTCAATCATCTTCTGCGCATTCGGGGCGTCCGTCCCGGGCGGGGACATCCCTGTCCGCATCCCGCACTGCATCCATGAACCTCCGCATCCTGCGGATGTCCTTCTTACCTTCGGTCTCCGTCCCGGAGCTGGTGTCCACCGCGAACGGCCTCAGGCGCCTCACGGCGTCCCCGACGTTCTCCGGCGTCAGCCCCCCGGCCAGGAAATAGTCCCTGTCGGCTTCCCGCAGGAGCGACCAGTCGAAGGCCCTCCCGGACCCGGAACCCCCGTCCAGCATCACGAGGTCCGCCGAGGACCCCATGGCCAGGCGTACATCTTCTGCGGTCTCCGGGCGGAAGCATTTCATGACCGTCCCGGAGGTCATCCCCCTGAGGCGGCCTATGTATTCTTCCGTCTCGCTGCCGTGGAGCTGGGCTATGTCCACGATCCCTTCGTTGAGGAAGCGGGCGACCCTCTCCGGCGCATCGTCCACGAAGACGCCTACGCGGGAAATCCCCGGGCGGACGGCCTCCGCCAGCTTCTCGGCCGTAATGTCGTCGACGGTCCTGCGGAAGCCCTTCGCCAGGATGAACCCGGCATAGTCCGGGCGGGCCTCGTTGACGAAGCTCACGTCCTCAGGGGTCCGGTTGCCGCAGAACTTGACCTTGGTCAACAGACTCCCCTCAGATGTGCCAGCATGCCTTTCCTGTCCGTGGAGCGCATGAGCGTCTCCCCTATGAGGACGGCGTCCGCCCCCGAGTCCGCGAGCGTGCGGACGTCCTCCGGGGTCCTGATCCCGCTCTCCCCCACGAATATCACGTCGTCCGGGACCAGCGACCTCAGGCGGGCGCTGTTCCTCGGGTCGACGGAGAAGTCGGCCAGGTTGCGGTTGTTCACGCCGATTATCCTCGCGCCGGCGGAGACGGACCTGTCGATGTCGAAGGCGTCGCGGCATTCCACCAATGCTGAAAGTCCCAGGCTGTCGGCCGTGCGGATGAAGTAGGACAGCCTGTCATCGTCGAGCAGGGAGCTGATGAGCAGGACTGCGGACGCGCCCAGGGCCTTGGCCTCGTAGATCATGTACTCGTCGACCACGAAGTCCTTCCTCAGGCACGGTATCTTCACCGACGAGGCGATCTCGCGCAGGTACTCGGTGCTCCCCAGGAACCAGCGGGGCTCGGTGAGCACGGAGATGGCGTTGGCCCCTCCGGCCTCGTAGTCCTCGGCAATGCTGAGGTACGGGAAGTCCCTGGCTATTATGCCCTTGGAGGGGGACGCCTTCTTCACCTCGCAGATGAAGGAGATGCCGCCGCGCGAACGGAGGGCCTTCTCGAAGGGGAAGCCGGTATCGGACCCCATCATGCGGGCCCTCTCGCGGAGGACCTTCATGGGCACGCGCCTGCGGGACTCCTCCACCCTGGCCCTCGTGTCGGCCGCTATGTCGTCGATGATGCTGCTGCTCATGTTCTCAGATGTTGGACAGCTCCTTCAGGGAGTCGAGCTGCCTGAGCGCGGAACCGTCGGCCAGCAGTTTCCTGGCCAGTTCGACGCCGTCGGCCATGTCCGCCGCCTTGCCGGCGCAGTAGAGGCCGGCCGCGGAGTTCAGGAGGACGATGTCGCGCTTAGGCCCGTATTCTCCGCTCAGGATGTTGCGGGTGATCTTGGCGTTGGCCTCGGGGGAACCGCCGGAGGCATCGGATTTCATGCATCTCCCTATCCCGAAGTCTTCGGGGGCGATCTCGTAGGAGTCGTACTTCCCCCCGTTGACCTCGCACACGGAGGTCGGGGCGCTGCAGGAGATCTCGTCGAACCCGTCCTGCCCGTAGACCACCATGCCCTTCTCGACGCCCAGCTGGGTCAGCACGCGGGCGAGCGGGTCGACCAGGGACTTGTCGTAGACGCCGAGCACCATGTAGGCGGGGCGGCCGGGGTTGGTGAGCGGGCCGAGGATGTTGAAGACGGTCCTGATCCCGAGCTCCTTCCTTATGGGCCCGACGTACTTCATCGAGCTGTGGTAGTCCTGGGCGAAGAAGAAGCACATGCCAGGGTCCTTCAGGAGGCTGACGGCCTTCTCCGGGCTCTGGTGGATGTTGACCCCCAGCGCCTCGAGGACGTCGGCCGCCCCCGACTTGGAGGACGCTGCCCGGTTGCCGTGCTTCGACACCTTGGCTTTGGATGCGGAGATGACGAACGCGGAGGTGGTGGAGATGTTGAAGCTCCCGGCACCGTCCCCGCCGGTCCCCACGATCTCGAGGGTCTTGTAGGGGTTGTCCACCTTCAGCGCATGGTCGCGCATGGCCGCGGCGCACCCGGATATCTCGTCGATGGTCTCGGCCTTGGTGCTCTTGGTGGACAGCGCCGCCAGGAACGCTGCGTTCTGGGTGGGCGTGGTCTTGCCGGTCATGATCTCGTCCATGACCTGGTAGGCCTCATCGTAGGTGAGGTCCTTCTTGTCAACGATCTTGATGATTGCTTCTTTTATCATATTGTCCGCTCCTTCTTCCCGGTCTCGATCCCCGCTATCGCAAGGAAGTTGGCCAGTATCTTCGTCCCCTCGGGGGTCATCACCGACTCGGGATGGAACTGGAGGCCGTAGACGCGGCCCCCCTTCAGCCTCACGGCCATAATTTCGCCGTCGTCCGTCTCTGCTATGGTCTCCAGGCATTCCGGCATCGTCGACGGGTCCGCCGCCAGCGAGTGGTACCTCGCCACGGTGATGCGCTCCGGGAGCCCCCTGAATATGGGGTCCTCCGTGTCGATCTTTGCTTCGGACGTCTTGCCGTGCATCAGGTGCTTGGCGTGGACAATCTTCGCCCCGTACGCCTGGCATATAGCCTGGTGGCCGAGGCAGACGCCCAGGATGGGGTACTTCCCGCCCAGCTCCCTGACGGTGTCCACGCTCACGCCCGCGTCCTCCGGCCTGCCGGGGCCGGGGGAGATGATGATGGCCTGGGGGGCGAGGGCGTCGATCTGCTTCACGGTCATCTCGTCGTTCCTGACCACGCGGATGTCTGGGTCAAGCTCTCCGATGCACTGGTACAGGTTGTAGGAGAAGCTGTCGTAGTTGTCGATGAGCAGTATCACAGGTCCTCATCCTCCGCTTTCTTCAGGGCGAAGACCACGGCCGCGGCCTTGTCGAGGCATTCCTTGTATTCTCTGTGCGGCTGGGAATCGGCGACGATCCCTGCGCCCGACCTGATGAAGACCTTGCCGTTCTTCTTGTAGGCGAGGCGGATGCCGATGCAGAGGTCCAGGTTCCCGCCGAAGCCGATGTAGCCGAACCCGCCGCCGTAGATCCCGCGCTTGCAGTTCTCCAGGGAGTTGATGATCTGGCACGCCCTGATCTTGGGGGTCCCGGACAGGGTCCCGGCCGGGAGGACGGCGCCGACCGCGTCGAGAGCGTCCTTACCGCGGGCGATCTCTCCGCGGACGCTGGACCCGATGTGCATCACATGGGAGTAGCGCTCGATGCAGTGGAACCTCTCCACCTTCACCGTCCCGAACTCGGAAATCTTCCCGATGTCGTTCCTGCCGAGGTCCACCAGCATGTTGTGCTCGGCGAGCTCCTTGGGGTCCTTCAGCAGGCCCTCGGCGAGCTCCCTGTCCTCTTCCTCGGTCTTCCCGCGGGGGCGGGTGCGGCCAGGGGGAAGGTGTGCAGGACGCCGTCCTCCAGCTTGACCAGGGTCTCCGGCGAGGCGCCGGCGACCTCCATGTCGGAACCGGAGAAGTAGAACATGTAGGGGGAGGGGTTGACCGTCCTCAGCACCCTGTAGGTGTTGAAGAGGCTGCCCTCGTAATCGGCCTCCAGCCTGTTCGAGAGGACCACCTGGAATATGTCCCCCTCGTAGATGCGCTCCTTGGCCTTCTCGATCATGGAGCAGTACTGCTCCTCGGTGAAGAACGGCCTGATCTCGGACTTCAGGCGGCCAGAGAGGTCCGGCTTGGGCGCCCCCGTGCCTGACGATCTCCTCCATCTGGCGGATGTCGGACTCGGCGCGGTTGTAATCGGTGTCCAGCCTGCTCAGGTTCACGTTGGCGATCAGGAGGAGCTTCTGGGCGAAGTTGTCGAAGACACGACCCTGTCGAAGAGCATGAGGTCGATGTCGTTGAACATCTCATCATCCTTCGCGTCCAGGTCCAGCGACGGCTCGGCGTATTTCAGATAGTCGTAGGAGAAGTATCCGACGAGGCCGCCGGTGAACGGGGGGAACCCGTCGACCTTCGGGCTCCTGTACTTGCCGAGGACCTGCCTGATGTAGCTGTTGGGGTCGCGGGTCTCGAACTCGAGGTCGCCGACCTTCATCTTCCCGTTGCGGATGCTGATCCCCATCTTGGGGTCGAACCCGAGGAAGGTGTAGCGTCCCCTCCTCTTGGTCGCATCCGCGCTCTCGAACATGTAGCAGTGGCCCGAGACGTTCATCAGCGCCCTCATGACCTCGATGGGGGTCCTGAAGTCGGAGAGGATCTCCCTGCGCACGGGGCAGATGTCGTACCTGCCGTCCGCGGCGTACTTCCTGACCTCCTCGATGGTTGGTGTGAGCATTTTTCTCATCTCTGTATTCTTATGTACATTAATGATGTTTTAAGAACGATACTTGGAATCTGGCTCAGGGATATAAACATATGTCTCAAAAATGGTATTAATGAACATAAGTATACATTATTATGCGCAAAAATGCAGGATGCGCAGGTGCAGAATGCGTCGGAGAGGCCGCTTGCCAGGAGCGGTTCGGCGCAGAAAGCGGGATGAGAACAGAAGCGGGAAGAGGTTTGGGAAGAGGTTTGCCGGGAAGAAATCCCTCGGATCAGGCGCTGTTCTTCATCGCGTCGTAGCCCATGTCGAAGGCGGCGGCGTTGAGGTCCCTGAACTTGGCCGGGACGGTCTCGAGGAGGACCTCCTTGAGCAGGTCCTTCCCGATCGGGAACCCATCGGCGGCGGCCACGGCGCCGATCATGACGGCATTGGCGGCCACGGCCTTGCCGGCCTTCACGGCAATCTCCGTTGCCCTGACGGTAAGGACGCGGCTGCAGCTCTTCTTCGCTTCGGCGACCAGGCTGCCGATGTCCGGATAGGTATCGAACCCGGCGGCCACGTTCCCGGGGTAGACCGGATCGAGGTTCATGAGGACGACCGATCCGCGGTTCCCCATCGGAAGGCTGCGGACGGCCTCGACCGGCTCGAAGGCCATGATGAGGTCGGCATTGCCGGCTGCCTCGAGGGGGCTGTAGACCTCGTCCCCGAACCTGACGGTGGAGGTGACGCTGCCGCCCCTCTGGGCCATCCCGTGGACCTCGCTCATCATCACCCTGTGCCCGGCGCGCATCGCGGCGTTCCCGAGCACCATGGAGGCGAGCAGGACCCCCTGCCCTCCGACCCCCGACGATCTGGACTGAGTACTTCATTGCCTCACCTCTATGCACTTCTTGGGGCAGACATCGGCGCACATCCCGCACCCGATGCACTGGGACGGGTCCACCTGCACCGCGCCGTCCTTCTTGATGAGGGCGGGGCAGGCGATGGTGTTCAGGCAGGTGTAGCATCTGACGCACCTGTCCTGGTCCACAACGCAGACCTTCTTCTCCAGCCTCTTCTCCTTCTTAAGGAGCAGGGGGCAGGGGCACTTGCTGATGACCACTGCGACCCCGTCGAACGCGAGGGCCTCCTTCATGACGTCCGCGGCCGCCCTGACGTTGTACGGGTTGACGGTGCGGACGAACTTCACTCCCAGGCCCTTCACGACGCCCTCGATGTCGACGGCATCGGTGTCAATGCCTCCGAAGTGGCGCCCGGTGCCGGGGTTGGGCTGGTGGCCGGTCATGGCCGTGGTGCGGTTGTCCAGGATGACCATGACGATGTTGTGGTGGTTGAACAGCGCCGAGGTCAGCGGGGGGACGCCCGCGTGGAAGAAGGTGGAGTCCCCGATGAACGAGATCGGCTTCTGGTCGGTGGCCTGCGCGAAGCCTCCGGCGGCCCCTGCGCCCCCGCCCATGCAGATGATGAAGTCCGCGGTGCGGAAGGGAGGCTGGACGCGAGGGTGTAGCAGCCGATATCTGAGCAGTAGACCACGGGGGTCCTGCCGACGGCCTTCTTCACGGCGGCGTACATCCCGCGGTGGGGGCATCCGGCGCAGAGCGACGGGGGCCTTCCGGGGATCTTCAGCGAGCTCTTGGGCATGGGCTCGGGGGTCTCCCTGACATCAACGAGGCCTTTCAGCCTCTTCATGGTGTCCGGGGAGTACTCCCATTCCCTCGGGAGGGTGCCGTCCCTCTTGCCGTGCACCGGGACGGAGATGCCGTTCTGGGCGCAGATCCTGAGGACCTGGTCCTCGAGGAAGGGCTCGAGCTCCTCGGCGACGATGACCATCCTCTTGCCTCTGACGAAATCGGCGATCTTCTTCTCCGGCACCGGGTTGGTGAACCCCAGTTTGAGGATGGAGACACCGGAGACGAACTCCTTTACATAGCAGTAGGCGACGCCGGAGGTGATGACGCCGACGTCCCCGCTGCCCTCGATGCGGTTCAGGGGGGAGCTCTCGGAGAGCTCTTCGGCCGCCTTCATCTTCTCCAGCAGCCTGACGCGGTTGTGGATGGCGTAGGCCGGGATGTTGACGAAGCAGGCATCGTCCTTGTCGAAGTGCCCCTTGGCGGGGGTATCGGTGCGGATCTTCCCGAGCTCGACAGGGGACCTGGCGTGGTTGACGCGGGTGGTGGTCCTGTAGAGCAGCGGGAGGCCGAGCCGCTCCGATATCTCGTAAGCGGGGGCGATGAAGTCCTTCGCCTCCTGGGGGTTCGAGGGCTCCACCATCGGGATGAGGGCGAGGGTCGAGTAGTACCTGTTGTCCTGCTCGTTCTGCGAGCTGTGCGCCGAGGGGTCGTCGGCGGACATGATGAGCATACCCGCCCTGACGCCGGCGTAGGCGAGGGTCATCATGGGGTCGGCGGCCACGTTAAGCCCGACATGCTTCATGAACGTGAACGACCTGACGCCCGACGATGCGGCGGCCGCGGCCACCTCGACCGCTGTCTTCTCGTTGGACGAGAACTCGAAGTACATGCCGGCCTTGTCCGAATATACCTCGAGGAGGTTCCCGACCTCTGACGAAGGAGTGCCTGGATATGTCGAGGCGAACCTGACCCCAGCCTCGAACAGGCCGCGGGTGATCGCCTCGTTCCCGAGGAGCAGCTGCTTCCCGTTTTCTGCTAGAAGATCTGCCATGCGATTCATTTCCCGGAAGGCCGAAAACCCTTCAACATGCTTCCGCATGGAATCTTCCTTTATATTATGCGCGCGGGAATGGACATATATGGCGGGGACACAGGCATATGCGTTCTGCCCGCAGACCGCCGGAACAGACCTGATATCGGCGCTCCCGCTGCATGCAGACCGTTCCGTGTATATACCCAGAGAACGGATAGTCCGAGCATGGCATTCGACGGCAGAGCGAACATCGTCGAGATCGACGACAGCGACAGGGTGGTCGTCTTCGATCTTTACCGGAAGAAGAAGATCTCAGGGACGAAACTGGGCCCCATCCTGGGCGTCAGCGACCTCTCCACCCCCTTCAAAGTATCCCTGGAACTCGCCGGCATATATCCGGGGGACCCCAGGAACAAGTACATCGATGCGGGGAACGCCCTGGAACCGGTGATCAGGAATTACGTGAGGAAGAACGCCCAATCCCTCCTTCCCGGCATACTGGGTATACCGCAGTCGGAGCAGCTGACGGTGGAGGAGCCGGTCCCCCGCGAGAAATGCGGATACGATCATTTCCACGACAGCAAAGTCTTCGGCGGTCTGGTCGACGGCTATATCGGGTACGAAGGGAGGAGGCAGGCCGTCCTGGAGATCAAGACCTCCGGCAACCGCCCCAAATGGCTGGATTCCGAGGGGAAGGTATCGGTCATCCCGGAGACCTACATGCTCCAGGCGGGGCTGTACGCCCAGCTGTCAGGCCTTGACAGGATCGTCTTCGCCGTCGGCTTCCTGGAGGACCAGGATTACGACCGTCCCGGGAACTGGGTCCCTTCGCCGGAGAACTGCGCGGTCATCGCCGTCGACCGTCCGGACATGGCCAAGCCAATGAAGGATGCCGAGACATGGTACCACGAGTACATCGACAGAGGGGAGACGCCGCAGTGGACCGATGCCGACGCCGATCTCGTGAAATGGCTGAAGTCCTACGATCCGAAGGCCGCCTCGAAAGCGAGGAAAGGGAACGGGGGCAGCGGGCACAGAAGGCGCTTCTGAACCGGGCCGGGCTCGGAAGCCGATGCCCCGCCCCTGCATCAGGGGAGAATGAAGCAGGCCTGTCCTCAGGGATGCGTCATGCTCCGCGCACGCGGGAGCAGACGCGAACGATATAAACCAGGTAAGCATCTGCGGTTCAGCTGCAGGGGTAGCCGAGCCAGGTCAAAGGCGCAGGACTTAGGATCCTGTACTTAGCGTTTCCGGGGTTCGAATCCCCGCCTCTGCACCTGAGTTTTCTTTATCTGGCATATTGATTCTGCATCGCTGCGGATCTTGAATCCTTTCCGTTCAGGCAGCGGATCCCGCATGTTCTGATCCGGCAGGAAAATCTGGGATCTGGGACATTCTTAGATCCCGAAAAATAATACTTCGAAACGGGTTGACCGGG
>NZ_LOPS01000024.1 GCF_001481295.1 Candidatus Methanomethylophilus sp. 1R26 | reverse complement strand
GTCCAAGGGATTGGCGAGAGGTTACGGGAAGGAGATGCGTCTCGGAAGGATAGTGTTCTTCCGCGACAGCTGCAGGTCGTTATGAGCCTGCTCCTCTGCCCGATTCCACACGAAATGTTATAGAACCTAATAATATTGTTTTGATTAGGCAATCGGCTATCGATTGCAATTTTCAATATACAATCAGAGGTGTTCTATGAACAATCTTGAACATGGACATATGGGAAGGTGTGAATTCCTCTCCGCCGGCCGGGGAACTCGCCGGCTCATCATCGGCATCGCGGCCGCGGTCTGCGTGCTGCTCTGCTGCGCGATTGGAGCCTGTCGGCGTCATCTGAAGACTCGGATGCAGCTGCGGGAGACACTTTCAACCCTGACCTCGCCAGTTGAGTAATTCTTTTTGTCGATGGGCAAAGGGCAAACCGAAACAGAAATGTGCGCCCAGCGCTCATGCGATGTTGTGAAGCAAACTCATTTCGCGACTGGGGCAGACCTCCCTAGTCCTAACGACAATATATCGGTTCCTTACGGATTGGTCAGGACCGTGGAGCATTATCTGGGCTCCACGGGTGTTTTGGACTTCGTGGACACGTTCAAGCAGCGCGGAGTTCCCATGAGCAGGATCCTCACGGCCATGTGCACACACATCCTGATGGGAAGCAATTCCATGAGCAGGTGTTCCGATTGGCTGAGGAACAAGGATGTGAGAACGGAGTTGAGATTGGATTCGGGTCTTTCACAGAGGACGATCAACCGTGCGATATCCATCATCGGGGAGCATAGCGATGAGATCATAGTGAAGCTGTGGGAGGGCCTGGATGCAAGATATCATTTCGAGAACACCGATGTGAACATCGACGGTTCCGCGGTGGTTGTGAACGGCCCTGAGGCGGAACTCGGGGCCATAGGCTATCCCAGGGATTTCAGGGACCAGAGCAGGAAACAGGTGGAGTTCCTCACCGCCGAACTGCAGAAATCGAAGATGCCGTTCTTCATGAGGGCATACAAGGGGAACACTTCCGACCCGGAGCAATACAGGGACGCGCTTCCGGACATCTTCTCCATGATCCGGGAGGGTTCGTGGATAATCGTGGATAACGGGGGAGCCTCCGGCGACATATTGGATTCCATCGTGAAGGCCGGTCACAGGTATCTCACAAGGGTGAAGATGAACGTCTCGGATGACAAACGGATATCCGATTCCGATTGCGAGTGGGAATATGTTGAGGACGGGGTGTGCTGCAAGAGGCACACCTTCGATTCCTCGGGAAGGACCACGTACCTGTTCTTCTCCATGGACAATTGGTATCGCACATACCATTCCGCTTCGAGGAGCTTCGACCGCATGGTAGAAGCGGTAAAGACCTACGAGGACGGGCATTTCAGGAAATCGGATTTCGTCACGATCAGGAGGAACGTCCTCGCGGACGTGGAGGTGAAGGTGAGCCTTCAAACCAAATTCGCATTCGACGAGAGCGAACGGGAAGGCATAATCAGGGAGATCATGGGGACCCGTGCAGGGATTTTCAAACTGGAATCCTCGGAGCAATTGACACCTCTCGAAGCACTAGATAAGTATCGTGCGAGGGCCACTGTGGAACACCTGATCCACTCCTTAAAGAGGGTCACGGGGCTCAAACCTCTGAGGGTATGGAGCGAATCATCGATCCGCGGTTCCATGATGCTGGCTCTCCTTTCGGAGACGGCTATCGCGATGGCGAGGTATGAGGCGGAAGGCAAAACAAAGACAGTGGAGGAACGGGGAAGGAGGAGGACAGTCACCGAGAAGCCGAACACCGAATCCATCGTCTGGTCCCTGGGCCATTTGACACTTACGAGGATAATCGATAAAGGGCGGAGGAAACAGGCCGTCTACAGCAATTGGAACCAGATTTCCAGGGAGATCTTCTCCCATATCCGTGCCGATATCGAGGGAAACCTGGCATTTCCGACCTGAAAACGCCCCTCCGGAATCGGAAACAACGGGTCATCATCTAGCGTGAGCCATGGAAAATGTCAAGTGGCGAATGGGCCAGACTTCGTTCAGCATTCACAAAGTGGCGAGGTCAGGTTTCAACGACAGAACGTTCACTTACACAGTGAACGAGGACGGAACGACCGTCGCTGTCACCGGACTAACAGATACCAGCATTACATCTGCCGATATTCCGAGCACAGCGACCGATTCCGACACTGGCACTTCATATACAGTCACGGCTATTAACGGTGGCACATTTTATCTTAACACAGCCCTCACATCGGTGAATATTCCATCATCGGTGTTGTTAATCGGAGATTATGCATTTTTCGGATGCACATCTATTGAATCGTTTATAGTCAGCAGCGAAAATGAATCATACTGCTCCGCAGACGGCGTTCTCTTTGACAAGGATATGACGAAACCGATTCAATATCCGGCAAAGTCAGCATCGACAACATATGAAGTTCCGAGTTCAGTACGGATTATTAACAGTGGCGCATTCTATTATTGCACCGCCCTCACATCAGTAACCCTTCCAGATGGACTTGAAGAAATCGGCATCAGCGCATTCTTCGATTGCAGTGCAATATTGTCTATCAACATCCCGGATTCAGTAACTACTATTGGCAGCAGTGCATTCTCTGGCGTGGGCACTTTCAAGAACACATCCGATGGGGCTGCTCTTGATGTTACCGCCGCTAACCTTTCCGGTCACACATGGAAGAGGGATTCCGCATCCGATCCGCTTCTTGCATACCAGACTCTGTCTTACGACGACAACGGCAGCGACAGCGGTTCGGTATCTTCGCAGACCGTTTCGTACGGTGGCTCTCTGACGGTCTCGGACAACGGCTTCATCAGGGCCGGCTACACTTTCAACGGCTGGAACACTCAGGCGGACGGCGAAGGCACCGACTACGCCGTAGGCGACACAATCTCCAACATCACCTCGAACATAACTCTGTACGCTAAGTGGACCGGGGTTAATCAGACAGTATCTTTCGACGGCAACGGGAGCGACGGCGGGTCATCAATGGATTCGATCACCGTGACCTACGGTGCGGGAGCTGTTACCCTTCCTGCCAATACCTTCACTAAGACAGGATACACCTTCTCGGGATGGAACACCCAGACTGACGGAAACGGCGATGCATATGATGACGGGGCATTGATCTCCAATCTTCTGTCTTCCATTACTCTCTACGCTCAGTGGATTGCTGACACATATGTTGTGACCTTCGAGGGGAACGGGAGCGACGGCGGATCCACCCTTTCGGTTTCCGTCACTTACAATGCCGCAGCTGTCGCTCTTACAGCCAACGGCTTTACAAGGACCGGCTACACTTTCACCGGATGGAATACCCAGGCGAACGGTGGAGGAGAAACGTATGCTGATAGCGCCTCGGTCTCCAATCTCCTGTCCGATCTCATCCTCTTCGCTCAGTGGACCGCTGACACCTACACCGTCACGTTCGACGGCAACGGTGCCGACGGCGGATCCACCCTTTCCATTTCGGTCACTTACGATGCCGGGGCCGTCACCCTCACTTCCAACGGCTTCACCAGGACAGGATACAGTTTCACGGGATGGAACACTCAGGCGAACGGAGAAGGGACGGCGTTTGCGACGGTACCTCGGTCTCCAATCTTCTGTCCGATCTCGCCCTCTACGCTCAGTGGTCCGCGAACACATACACCGTCACGTTCGACGGCAACGGCAGTACGTCCGGCGCCACTTCGGCGACCAATGTAACATACGGCGCAGACCCAGTAGCCCTGACTCTCAACAATTTCGAAAAGATCGGCTACAGCTTCGTCGGCTGGAACACTCAGGCAGACGGAGAAGGCACTGCATACGCCGATGGTCAGGAGGTTTCGAACCTGACATCGTCCTTCACACTCTACGCTCAGTGGACTGCGAACACGTATGAAGTGGTCTTTGTCGGGAATGGAAGCACTTCGGGAACGACCGCTTCCATGCAGGTCACCTACGGCGAGGCTGCCAAGGCCCTCACCCTCAATGGGTTCTCCAGGATCGGCTACAGCTTCTCCGGCTGGAACACCCAGGCTGACGGCGAAGGCGCAGTGTTCGTCGATGGGGCACTGGTGTCCGATCTCACTGAGTCCATAATCCTCTACGCCCAGTGGACCGCGAACACCTACACTGTTACGTTTGACGGCAACGGCAGCACCTCCGGGACCATGGACCCGGTTTCCGTGACCTACGGTGCCGGGGCTGTTACCCTCACTTCCAACAGTTTCTCCAAGACTGGCTATACCTTTTCTGGATGGAACACTCAGGCGGACGGCGAAGGAACTGCTTACTCTGACGGGGACTCAGTGTCCGACCTCACCTCTGCCATTACCCTCTACGCCCAGTGGACAATCATCACCTATACGATCTCGTACGATGGGAACGGCGCTGACGGAGGCTCTACCGACGCGCAGAACGTTGAGTACGGGGGCACATTGGCCGTTTCACTCAATGGATTCACCAGGACCGGCTACAGCTTCGCCGGCTGGAACACCCAGGCTGACGGAGAAGGCACCTCGTACGCCGCAGGCGACGAGATAGCCGACATGACCTCCATCCTCACACTCTATGCTCAGTGGACTGCAGACACCTATGCTGTCACGTTCGACGGCAACGGAAGCACTTCCGGTAGTATTCCATCGGTCTCCGTGACTTACGGTGCCGGTGAGGTTACTCTCCCCGCCAACGGATTCACCAAGACCGGCTATACTTTTACCGGCTGGAACACTCAGGCGAACGGAGGAGGAGTTTCGTATGCCGACGGGTCTTCGGTCTCCGACCTTTTGTCTGATCTTACTCTCTACGCCCAGTGGACCGCTGACACCTACACCGTTTCCTTCGACGGCAACGGCAGCACCTCTGGAACGACCGCTTCCATGCAGGTCACCTACGGCGAGGCCGCCAAGGCCCTGACCGCCAACGGATTCACCAGGGACGATTATTCCTTCGCCGGATGGAACACCGCCGCCGACGGCAGCGGGACCTCGTACGCCGACGGCGCGGAGATCTCCGACCTGACCGCGGACCTGGTCCTCTACGCCCAGTGGGAGAAGGACGACGGAGCGGGAGCCGGCATCGCTCTGCTCGCGCTGGCCACAGCGATCCTGATCGTGCTGTTCGTAGCCGGGGCCGTCGCCGCCGTGCACTATAATGTAATCAGGCCTTGAAGAGTCCGGCGCAAACCTTTTCGGCCCCGTTTTGCGGGGCCTTTTTCAGATTTTGAATCCAGACCGAATGCCGCTCCGTCATGGGGATTGAATCATTGAACACGGCATATGAAGCGCATGCATTGCAATACCCGTGACTCAGGATATGCAATCATTATCCGGCCGAACTGAACATTCAAAAAGACGGTATTCAGAAGAATGGCAAATCTTCGAACATGCTGGATTCCGGCTGCCTGTGAGCCGATCCAGCATACATCCCATAGCAGAGGTGTGCGAACAAACAACTGACGGACTGCGGTGTTGCAATGATCCTCAGGGAATTTACTGATGTCCAAAAGTATGAGATATGCGTCAAAAGAGATTCGCGTTTCGACGGAGTGTTCTGGTTCGGAAGCCGTGACTCAGAGGTGTTCTGCTGCCCACCCTGTATTTCCAGCTCTCGATGCCATTGCATCGGGAGGGCATCGGCTTCCCTGCTGTCTATTGTCATAGAGCGCATCGAATAATGACAATACTTCGGGCATCCTGCGCTGCGATGTGTTCTTCGCACGCGCAATTATAATAGGCGCACCCTCATTCAACGGCTGTGTCTTCTATTCCGAAGGATCATCCGCGCTACAAATCGCTCGTGACGAGGGAGAAGCTCGCCGAGGGCGTGAAGGAGGGAATGGCCGACCCCACCGGGCTGATATCCCAGGGCAGGGGAGAGGCGTTCGACTACCTCATGGGGGAGAGGACCACGGAGCCCGCGAGGCATGCCGAGAAGGTGGCCGCCGCCATGCTTCTGAGGGCGGAGAACCCCGTCGTGTGCATGAACGGCAACTCGGTGGTCCTGGACCCCGAGGGCCTGATCGCCCTTGCCGAGGCGGTCCCGGCCAAGATGGAGGTCAACCTCTTCCACCGCACCCCGGAACGGATGGAGAAGCTCATCTCGTACATGGAGTCGAAGGGCGCGAAGAACGTCCTCGGGAGGGACCCTGACACGAGGATCCCCGGGCTGAACCACGACCGCGCCCTCTGCACGCAGGAAGGGGTCGGGAGCAGCGACGTCATCGTGGTCCCCATCGAGGACGGCGACCGCGCGGAGGCCCTCGTGGCCATGGGGAAGAAGGTCATCTCGCTCGATCTCAACCCCCTGTCGAGGACCTCGAGAATGGCGACCGTGCCCATCTCCGACGAGATCTCCAGGGCGCTGGCGAACATCACCGCCTACGTGAAGGAGCTCAGGGGGAAGGACGCGGAGATCGACGCGCTGATATCCTCGTATTCAGCGCGGAAGACCCGCGAAGGGGAGATCGAGGCCATCTGCGGATACCTCATGTCAGAGTTCAGCAAGGAATGACCGGAAGGGAAGAAAATGGACGAACTTGTGAAGAAAGGGAGCCTGAGGCTCAGATGGGCGTACGAGCACATGCCGGTCATCCAGGAGCTGGACAGGCGCTACCGCAGGGAGAGGCCCCTCGAGGGCCTGAAGATAGGCATGGCACTCCACACTGAGGCCAAGACCGGGATGCTGGCGGTCACGCTGGCCAACGCCGGCGCGAAGATCTGCCTCGCGAGCTGCAATCCGCTCTCCACCGACGACTCGGTGGCCGCGGCCCTCCGCGAGGAGTACGGGCTCGACGTGCACGCCAAGAAAGGGGAGAGCCAGGAGGAGTACTACGCGAACCTGAACGCGGTGCTCGACATCGGCCCGGACTACGTCATCGACGACGGGGCCGATCTCATCACCATGGCCCACACCTCCCGCAGGGAGGTGCTGAAGAGCATCAAGGGAGGGAACGAGGAGACCACCACCGGCGTGGTCAGGCTGAAGGCCATGGCCGCCCAGCACAAGCTCGAGTTCCCTGTCATGGATATCAACGACGCGAAGATGAAGTACCTCTTCGACAACCGCTACGGGACCGGGCAGAGCGCCTTCGACGGATGGATGGAGGCCACCAACCTCATCGTGGCCGGGAAGCGCCTGGTCGTCGCCGGGTACGGCTGGTGCGGCAAGGGCATCGCCATGCGCGCCAAGGGGCTCGGGGCGCTCGTCACCGTCACCGAGATCGACCCGGTGAAGGCCATCGAGGCCCGCATGGACGGCTTCGATGTCATGCCCATGGCCGAGGCCGCCAAGACCGCCGACATCATCATGACCGTCACCGGATGCAAGGACATCGTCACCCGCGATGCTCTGGCCGTCATGAAGGACGGGTGCATCATGGGGAACGTCGGCCACTTCGACAACGAGATCTCCAAGAAGGACCTGGAGGAGATGTCGGTGTCCAAGGAGAAGGCCAGGGACTTCGTCGACAGATATGTTATGAAGGACGGCAGGAAGCTCTACCTCATAGCCGAGGGCAGGCTCATGAACCTGGCCGCCGGCCAGGGGCACCCCGCCGAGATCATGGACACCTCGTTCGCCTCCCAGGCCATGGGCATAGTCTACATGGTGCAGCACCACGACGAGATGGCCCCCGGGGTCTTCCGCGTCCCGGAGGAGATCGACACAGAGATAGCCAGGATAAAGCTGGCCTCCCTCGGGATAAAGATCGACGTCCAGACCAAGGAACAGTACGATTACATCCACAGCTGGCAGGAAGGAACCTGAAGCATGCGCATCGCCATAATGACCGACAGCTACCGCCCGACGATAGACGGGGTGGCCACGGCCGTTGTGGTCACGCGCGCGGCCCTGGAGGCCCTGGGGCATACGGTCTTCGTCATCGCGCCGGACCCCGGCCCGGAGCACCGCGAGGAAGGGGTATACTACTTCAAAGCGAAGGAGCTGAGCTCCTATCCGGGGTACTATGTCCCGTTCTACCGTTCCCGGACCGCCGCCCTCATAAGGGAGCTCCGCCCCGACGTGATCCATGTGCGCGGCATCGCCTTCATGGCCGTCAAGGCCCTCTGGGCGTCCAGGAAGACAGGCGTCCCGGTGGTCCTCACCTACGATACCCTCGTGACCGACGTCATCGATAAGTACTCCCCGATCAGGCTCCCGAAGAGCTGGCTCGTGAAGCTCGCCTCCGTGTACCTGAGGCAGCTGCTGAAGCGCCCCGCCGCGGTCCTCGTCCCCACCCCGTCCGCCGGACGGGAGGTCACCGAGAACCTGAAGGCACGTCCCAGACGCATGGAGGTCGTCCCCACCGGGATAGACACGGACCATTTCTCGCGCGATCCGGCGGCGGGCGCGGAGGCCAGGAAGAGGTTCGGCATCCCGGAGGGCGCCCGGGAGGTCATCACCGTCGGGAGGGTGTCCTTCGAGAAGAACGCCGACCTGCTGGTCAGGAGCATGGCCCTCCTCCCCCGGGACACGGTCCTCATGGTGGTCGGGCAGGGCCCGGCACTGGACGGCCTGAAGGAGCTGGCACATTCAGCCGGGGTGGAGGACAGGGTGTTCTTCACCGGCTATCAGACAGGCGCCGACCTCGTCGCCTGCTATTCCTCGGCCGACTGCTTCGCGTCCGCGTCCGTCTTCGAGACCCAGGGGTTCACGGTGCAGGAGGCGATGTCCTGCGGCCTGCCGGTCGCCTGCGGCAACGGCAGGGCGTTCGCGGACTTCATCCGCGACGGGGAGAACGGATACCTGTTCAATCTCACGGAGAAAGAATGCGCCGCCGCGATAGAGAAAGCGCTCGATGCCCCTTCCGAGGTCCGGGAGGCCGGTAGGGCGACCGCTCTCTCGTACGGCATCCGGCCGACCACCGAGAGGCTGTTGGAAGCGTACCGGTCGGCCATAGGTTCGGGAGCGGAGGAGCCCGTTCCCGGGAGATGATGCGATGAAGATCGCCGACGTCAATCCGTTCTATTATCCGTACAAAGGCGGCATCGAGCGCAGGATGCATGACACGGCCGTCCGGCTGGCGGCCGAAGGGCACGAGGTGACGGTGGTCACCGGCAGGCTTTCCGAAGACGACCCGGAGGAGGAGAAGACCGAGGGGTACCGCATCATCCGCCTGAAGTCGAGGCAGCTGAAGCTGTACAACCCGCCTTACATCTCATCGAAAGGGGTCGGGGAGGCGGTGGAGTCGCTGGACCCGGACGTCGTCAACTTCAACTACCGCTGGGCGCCGAGCTACACCAAGGCCATGCGCGCCTACGACGGGAAGAAGGTGTTCACCTACCATAACATGTGGGGCGAGGGCATGGGGATCGCAGGCGCGCTGTCGAGGATCAACGACTCCCGTTTCGATTCCTCGCTGAGGTCGTTCGACCACATCATAGCCGTCAGCGGGGCCGTGAGGGACGACCTCATCGCCCGCGGATACCCGGAGCGCTACGTCACCGCCGTGCCCACCTGCCTCGACCGCCCGGTCGAGCCCGGCAGCGGCAGCGGAGACTTCGCTCTGAGCCTGGGAAGGCTCGTGGCCACCAAGGGCCTCGGCGTCCTGATGGAGGCCATGAAGCAGGTGGACCACCGGCTGATCGTCTGCGGCAAGGGGCCGGAGGAGAAGAAGCTGCGCAGGCTCATCTCGAAGTACGGCCTGGAGGACAGGGTGGAGATGCGCGGGTTCGTCTCCGACGAGGAGAAACGGGAGCTCATGGGAAGCTGCCGGTTCTTCGTCATGCCGTCGATGTTCGAGAGCCTGGGTCTGGCGGCCGAGGAGCTCATGCGCGCGGAAGGCCCATCGTCTGCTCCGACGCCGCGGCCTGAAGGAGACCGTCGGCGATGCCGGGGTGGCGGTCCCGAGAGGGGATGCTGCCGCCCTCGCGGATGCCATGAACGCCCTCTTCGAGGACAGGGAAAGATGCGAGGAGCTGGCCAGAGCATCGGCCGAGAGGGCGAAGTACTATGACTGGAACATCCATCTGCCCGCCATAGAGGAAGTCTACGCCAAGGTCGTATCCGGGGAGTACACCGAGGCGGACGGACGCAGGAGCGAATGAGATGAAGCCTTTCCTGACAGTTTTCGGCCACGTCACCATAGACCAGATCGTTTCCATACCCCACTTTCCCGCCCTCAACGAGACTGTGGACATCCTTTCGAAGAGACGACGCTCGGCGGCACCGGCACCAATATAGCCATAACGGCGGCCCGGCTGGGCGTCCCCACGGCGCTGGCCGCGCTGGTGGGCCCCGACCTTCCCCAGGTGTACCGGGACGAGATCAGGGACAGCGGCCTGATCGACGACGAGATCATACCGGTGGACGGTTACGAGACATCATCGTGCATCATCATGAACGACAGCGGCCTGAGGCAGAAGGTCATCTTCTACCAGGGCCCGCAGGCGGAGATCATCAAGACGGGCATCGACCTGTCCCGCAACGCCATGAACTCAGAGCATGTGCACTTCTGCACCGGGGAGCCTCTTTACTACATCGCCCTGGCCAGGAAGCTGCGCGCGGAAGGGATAAAGGTGGCCGGCGACCCGTCGCAGGAGACCTACCGCAGGTGGGTGAAGGAGAACCTCAGGAAGCTCGCCGACACGTCGGACATCTTCTTCTGCAACTCCTTCGAGGCCAAGGCCATCGAGGAGCGCCTGGGTCTTAAGTCGGTGTTCGACATCGGCCCCAGGCTGGTGGTGCGCACGGACGGCGAAGAGGGGAGCACGGCCTCCATCGACGGCGAGATCTTCAGGATCCCGGCGGTCAAAGGGGCCGCTGCGGTGGACGCCACCGGCTGCGGGGACTCCTTCAGGGCCGGGTTCTACTCCGGGCTCTACCACGGATATTCTGAGAAGGAGAGCCTGGTCCTGGCCGCCGCGGTATCGTCGTTCGTCCTCGAGAAGACCGGCGCCCTGACCAACACCCCCACCTGGGACATGGTCGAGGAGCGCGCCAAGGGATACATGAGGGATTGAGACGCCGCTGATAGCGATAACCGGGACCCCGGGGACGGGGAAGACCTCCGTATCGGAGGAGCTGAGGAAGCGCGGCTACGAGGTCGTGGACATCAACAGGCATCTCCGGGAGCACGGGCTGCTCGGGGAGAGGGACGTCCTCCGCGACACCTACAACGTGGACATGGATGCTCTCAACGCCTCGCTGGAGCCGTATCGGAAAAAGGACTCCGTCGTGTTCATGGATTCGCATCTGGCACATCAGTGCGACTGCTCCAGGATAATCGTCCTCAGGTGCGACCCCGTCGTCCTCGCCGAGAGGCTGAGGAAGCGCGGCTATTCGGACGGCAAGGTCCTGGAGAACGTGCAGGCCGAGGTGCTGGATGTCATCCTGTGCGAGAGCACGGACACCGACATCCCGGTGAACGAGATCGACTGCACCCGCGGCACCCCTGCGGAGGCGGCCGACATTATAGAGAGGATAATCTGCGGGAACGGGGATATTTATAGGCCCGGGAACGTGGACTGGTCAGGGGAGATGGAAGAATGGTTCTAGACAAGCACAGGAGAGAAGCAGACCCCTTCATCGCGCCGGTTGCGAAGCGCTTCATCAACGTCAACCCGAACACGGTATCGTGGCTCGGCCTGATCACGGCGCTCATCTGCGGCATCGTGTTCTATTTCAGCTATGACGAGCACTGGCTCCTGCTGCTGGGCGCGGCCCTGGTGCTGGTGTCCGGGTATTTCGACGCCCTCGACGGCAAGATAGCGAAGCTGGCCGGGAAATGCTCGGTCAAGGGCGATTATCTGGACCATGTCTTCGACAGGTACGCCGATATGTTCATGATCGTGCCGTTCGCGCTCTGCGGATGGTGCAACGACTACATCGGCATGATGGCGATCATCGGTGTCCTGCTGACGTCCTACATGGGGACCCAGGCGCAGGCTGTCGGCGCCAAGAGGCTCTACGACGGCCTCCTCGGCAGGGCCGACAGGGTCATCCTCTGTTTCATCGTGCCCATCTTCCAGTTCATCATGTCCGCGGTGTGGGAGGACACGTTCGATGTCTTCGGGCACGCGATGTCCCTGATCGAGCTCATGATGCTCTATTTCGCCGTGGTCGGGAACCTTACCGCGATTCAGCGTGTCCTGATGACCTGGCGCAACCTCGGCGAGGCCGAGCGTTCTGCCGCAGAGGGGAACGGGGAGGAAGAGAAGAAGGAGTGATTCGCTCCTTCTTCCCCTCTCCGGCCTTTTCCCCTTCAGGCTTCCTCACGAAGCTCATGTCGCGCGACTTGAGGCGGTAATAGCTCAGGGGATGCTTCACCCTCTCGCAGAGGGCATCGGGATTGAAGCAGATGCCGTCCGTCTTCATAGCGCTGCATCCCGGCGGGGTGTACCCCTCGCTGCCGTTCAGCTCGCCGGTGATGTGCATGATCTGGTACTTCGACTTGCTCTCGTCGAAGTCCGGGGACTCCGCGAATATGGAGATTATCTGATCGTAGTCCGCGCCCATCGCGTGCATGAACGAGACCAGGGCGAACCTGGCGCTGTGGGGGAGGTTCTGCCCCGCCTGCGCCATCTTGATGATGGCCTTGATGCAGGGCGGCAGGCAGTCGTTGTCGATGCCCTTGCCGCCGGTCGGGCTGAGGGATGCTTTCAGCTCCGCCAGCGCCAGGCGGACATACTGGGAGTTCTTCGACAGCATCTTCTTCATGTCATCTGTCAGTTTCAGGGGGATCTCCGACTCCAGCCTCCTGAGGAATGCGTTCTGCACCAGCCTTCCGAAATCCTTCCTGGGTATGATGACGAACCCGTTCCTGACATCGCGGTTGATCAGCTTCCATTCGACCGCGCTGATGACAACGGAATAGCGCAGATAATCGGCGAAATGTATGCTGACGGTATCATTCGGGTTGATATGCTCGTTGATCTCCAGTTCCGCCGATATGGCATCGATCGATTCGGCATCGCTCTCGAGGAGCCTGTTCACGCGCTCTGCCTCGGCGAGCGCGTACCTCTTGGTGAGGAGGCGGTCGTTGATGTCCGACACGATCATTCTGGCGTATCCGTACGACAGGATCTCCATCAGGTGCACATAGTTCGCGGAATCCCGCGAGACGTTCAGGGGGACATCCTCGATCATGTGCTTCTTCAGCGCCCCCATGACCCTTTCCATCCCCCGGCGGCGGGCATCGGCGTACATGGGAGAGGTCAGGAGATCCTCTATGCTCACGCCGTTCTCGTCGATGAACGCGGCCGCGTCGGAGACGAACGGATATCTTGCGGCACGGAGGGAATCGACCATCTTGATCGCCTCGATCGAATGTTATCATGGTTTTTAGACCTTGTATGACGAGGGGGTCGTCCACAGCGCGGGCGAGGTCCTCCGGGCCGCTGAACGGCCTCTTGGCGGCGATGGCGGCCGCCCTCTTCTTCCCGATCCCGGGAAGGGCGGACAGGGCGGACATCGGCATGGTGTTGATGTCGAACGGGCGGGTGATGCCCGTTATCGAGCGGAAGCCCCAGCCGGTGACGGTGATATCGTAGCGCCTGCCGAGCTCTATCTTGTACGGGATGCCGACCAGCAGGGGGTACGACCCTGCCTGGCGGCCGAAGGTTATGTTCCCGTCGTGAAGCTCGGCCATGACGCCCCTGAGGACGGTTCCTGCGGGCACCATGCGCTCCAGCATGGGGCGGTCGATCTCCTCGCGGACTGTTTCTTTGAATTTCTTGAATCTCTTCTCGTTCACTTTGACATCGAACGGCCTGCGGGACGGTATGACCTGGCGGATGTTGATCCTCCTCAGCAGGAGCCCTTCGTCGCGGATCCTCCTCAGCAGCCGGAGGTCCATCTCATAGGTGGCCGCGGTCTCGCCGTCCAGCCCGCAGATGATGTTGATCCCCGGGAGTATCTTCGGCATCCCGCTCTCTCCCCGTTCTCCGCCGACGCGGTTGATCAGGCGGACGGCCTCGAGGACGCCTTCGGCGGTCGAGTTGAGGTTGTTGAGGCGGGCAACCTCCGGATCGGCAGATTCGAGCCCGAGGGCGAGGACATTGCCGGAGGAGCAGGTGTCCGCGAGGATGCGGATGACCTCTTCCGATTCCTCAGGATACGTTGAGATCACATTGGGGTCGGCATTGTCCACGCTGACGTTGTCAAAATTAAGTTGTCTTATGCCTTCGAACAGCTCGCGGACCTTCCCGGGGTTCGGGCGGGGGCATCCCGAGTCGTCGTCGGCGCTCCCGTAGGACACGATGTCGGTCTGCCCGCCTATGCGGATGTTCCTCACGCCGATCTCCCTGAGCCTTTTGGCCTCTGCGATGATGTCGGCAGGCTCCCTGGTAAGGGGCCGGCCCTTGGAAGGCTCGATGCAGAACGAGCACCCTCCGGATTTCCAGCGGTGGCATCCGCGGTAGGTCTCGATCTCCGCCTCGAGAGGGTCCGGGAAGTCCTGGTGGCAGGCGGCGATGTCCGCCCCCAGGAGCATCCACCTGTTCCATTCGTCCAGCGTCCTCCAGCGGCCGGATGGCTCCTTCCCGTGCAGGATGTCGCTGACCGCAGCGGCGAGGTCCCCTCTGATGCGCCGGTCGAACCTCTGTGCCTCCGGCGCGAACGCCGACGAACCTCCGATTACAGTGAGGCCCGAGAGTTTGGGGGATATCTCCCTGATCTCCTTCAGGGACATCGGCATCGACCTGAGGTATTTCCCCGGGACGGTGTTGCCGGACAGCAGGATGGTGACGTCGGCGTCAGGCGGCGCGCGGCCTCCGCGGATCATATCGATAGTGACGTATTCCGTAGAACACCCTGCGTCTTTCGCAGCACCGGCCACGGCTCTGATCATGGGGGAGATATAGGGCGGCACCCCCAGTGCGGCGGGGTCATCGATGTACCCGTCGAGGATGGCCGCCTTGGTTGTCCTGCTCATGAGCGCCTCTAACACTCTGAAGTATATAGGGACTGACGGCTGCAGTCAGAGTTATGTCCTCTCAGGATGCGGAGCAGAGCCGTTTTTCACAACAATATTAATAAGGGAAGTCATATCGGCGGGACAGAAAGTTCGCAGGAATTCGTACGAATTTCGAAGAAGAAGGTGTGAACATGGGATTCATGGACAAATTCAAGAAGAAGGAAGCTGGCGAGAGCGCCGGCAGCGAGCAGCCCAAGAAGCCGAGGTACGAGGACCTCACCCCGGAGCAGCGCCTGGAGTTGGCCGCCAAGCCCGGGAAGGACGCCATGATCATGCACAAGTACTACGGCGGCAAGATCGAGACCGTCCCCAAGGCATGCATCAGGAACTTCGACGACTTCTCCATCTGGTACTCTCCCGGAGTGGCGGAGCCCTGCAAGGACATCGAGAAGAACCCGGACATGGTGTACGAGCACACCTGCAAGTGGAACACCGTAGCGGTGGTATCGGACGGCACCCGCGTGCTCGGGCTCGGAGACATCGGCCCCGAGGCCGCCATGCCCGTCATGGAGGGCAAGGCCATGCTCTTCAAGTACCTCGGAGGCGTCGACTGCGTCCCCATCTGCCTCGACACCAAGGACCCTGACAAGATCATCGAGACCGTCAGGCTCATCGCCCCCTCCTTCGGCGGCATCAACCTCGAGGACATCTCCAACCCCAAGTGCTTCGACATCCTCGATGAGCTCAGGGCCGACTGCAAGATCCCCGTATGGCACGACGACCAGCAGGGTACCGCGACCATCGAGGTCGCCGGGGCTATCAACGCCCTCAAGCTCGTCGGGAAGAAGTTCGAGGATGCCAACATCGCCATCGTCGGCGCCGGCGCCGCCTCCATCGCCACCGCCAGGCTCCTGCTCGGCACCGGGTTCCGCGCGGACCACCTCTGCATGTGCGACTCCAAGGGGATCCTGAACATGGACAGAGACGACATCGACGATGCCCACCGCCTCAAGAAGATGATCGCCGAGAAGACCAACGGCGCCGGGAAGAAGGGAGGCATCAAGGAGGCCATGGAGGGCGCCGACATCGTCATCGCCGCTTCCAAGCCCGGTCCTGGGACCATCCCCGCCGAGTACATCGACGGCATGGCCGACGACCCCATCGTGTTCGCCACCGCCAACCCCGTTCCCGAGATGTGGCCCTGGGAGGCCAAGGAGCACGGCTGCAAGGTGTTCGCCACCGGCAGGGCCGACTTCCCCAACCAGGTCAACAACTCCATGGGCTTCCCCGCCATCTTCAGGGGAGTGCTCGACGTGAGGGCCAAGTCCATCTCCGACGAGATGTGCATCGCGGCGGCCACCGAGCTCGCCAAGTGCGCCGAGGAGAAGGGCCTCACCCCCGAGTACATCGTGCCCAACATGTCCGAGGAGGACGTCTTCGCCCGCGAGGCCGCCGCTGTCGCCGTCAAGGCGTGCGAGCAGGGCCTGGCCAGGAAGAAGACCACCTACCAGGAGGAGTACGAGCGCGCCGCGGCCATCATCGGCAGGTCCAGGAAGCTGACCCGCGCCATGATGGACCAGGGCTTCATCAAGAAGTACGTCGAGCCTGCCCAGTGACGGGACGGAGGAGGGGCTGAGCCCCCTCCGCAATTTAAATACAGCCAGCCTTTGGGGAAGCCCGAAATGCAGGAGAACGGACGCGCCCCGAAGGTTTCGGTCATCGTTCCCGTGAAGAACGGGGCAGATTATATCGGGGAATGCATAGGCTGCCTGAAGTCCCAGACCTTCGGGGATTTCGAGGCGCTCATCTGTGTGGACGCCTCCAGCACTGACGGCAGTTCCGAGGCGGCCCTGTCCGCGGCCGCCGGAGACTCCAGATTCTCCGTTCTCTCCCTGAAGGAGGGCACCCATCTCGCCGGCAACAGGAACCTCGGCCTCGACCATGCCCGCGGGGAGTTCGTATGGTTCCTGGATGTGGACGATTGGTTCGTCCCGGACCTTTTGGAGAGCTGCATCGGCCTGGCCGAGAGGGAGCGTTCGGACCTGGTGATCTTCAACGCCGTCAACGTCGGCCCCGGCGGGAAGGTGCCGGAGAGGATGGCGTCCGCTTCTTACGGTGCCTACACGATGCCGGCGTCCGAATGCCTGAGGCTGATGAGGAAGGCCGCCGTCCCGGTCACGGCCTGGTCGAAGTTCGTGAAGAGATCGGTCATCGAGGGCGCCTGCCTGCGCTTCAGGGATTCCCTGGCGGAGGATGTCGAGTTCACTTATTCCCTCCTGTCCGTCTGCGGGACGGTCACGGTGTCCCTCCGCCCGATGTACGCCTACCGCAGGAACCTCGGGTCCCTCACCTCCGATCCGTCCAAGGCCGACAGGCGCGGCCGGGACGAGGTCGCGGCCTACTGTGCCGCAGACGGGATGATCAAAGACCCGAAGGTGAGAGAGGAGGTCCTCCGCAGCAACGCCTACATGAAGATGCGCTCGGCCGGCCATATGGGCAGGGAGAGCTTCGTGGAGTATGTCAGGAGCCCGGAGTTCGCCGAGATGCGGGAGAAGTACCTCAGAGGCTTCGAGGGCTGGGGCTGCTTCCATTTCCCGTCGGTGTATCACTGGGGGATCAGGTTCTACATCCGCCATTTCTACAAGCATGACGGGAAGACGTACATGCGGACCGACGGCAGGGTGTTCAGGAAGGCCCTGGGCCCCAAGCACTGAACGCCAACTGATATTTTCAACAGAAAGAACGGCCGTTCCGGAATGTTCCGGACAGCGAAAAGATGGGGAGGGGCCTTCCGGCCCCTGAAGGTTTCAGTAGTTGGTGGAAGAGACGCACTCGACGTTCTGGATCCCGGGGATCGAGGTGAGCGCGTTCTCCAGGTCGCCGCCGATGGTCTCGATGCTGTCATCGATGACGAAGGCAGCCACGATCTTCATGAGACCGAAGGCAACGGGGGCGATCTTGGTGTCCTCCTCGATGAGCTTGACGCCCTTGGGGATGATGTTCGGAAGGTCCGCCATGATCTTCTTCAGGTCGATGTCGGTGCTCTCCGGCAGGATGTCATAGGTGCTGACGATCTGTCCCATGGATTCACCTCAAGGTCCGCAGAATCCGCAGTTGGGGCATTTGTAGGGGACTTTCTGGTCGCGGCACTCGGCGCACCTGCCGATCTCTACCTGTCCGCAGTTGGGGCATTTGAAGAAGGTGTTGCCGTGCCCGATAAGCCTCTTCCCGCAGGAAGAGCAAATCTTTTCGTTAGCCATGTGCGTACGATAATGGTTCCTCTATTAAAATACGACGGGGTTGGGATGCCGTCCAGAATGTGTTTTCCGAGAAGGCATCGCATCGTGCGCCGCTAAGCGCCCGCTGCTGTATCTGGCACATTGGACAGTCCTCCGTTCCGGTCGCCGCCGTGCCCCGGTCCCGGGGACGGCTCCGGAGATAAGGCAATACTTAAATCGGCAGCACCGATGCTCATAAGCGTGGCAGTCGATAAGAAGAGGCTCGAGGAAGCGCTCAATCACGATGAGTCAAACAATGCCTCGGAGAATTATTTCTACATCCCGCTCGGAAGCCTTTTCGTCAGGCTTCTGGTCCATACCCGCATCACGCCGAACCAGCTGACCATCTTCTGGGGGTGCCTTATGTTCTTCAGCAGCCTCTGCTTCTGGACGGACGACCGCTGGATCAATGTGCTCGGCGGGATCGGCTGGGTCATATCATATGCCCTGGACTGCGCCGATGGGTCGCTGGCCCGCTACACCAATCTCAAGTCCGGACGCGGAGACTATATCGACGGCTTCAACCACCGTTTGACCTACCCGCTGCTCATGTTCAGCCTCGGATATTGGTCCTACAGATGGGGGATGGACAGCATCTTCGGGTTCGATTTCGACCCTGCAGTCTACCTGTTCCTCGGATGCATCGCCGGGACCTGCATGGTGCTCATCATAGACGTGGGGAACATCTACAACCGTATCATGCCGGAGAACCAGATGGTCACCAACGCAGGGACCACCGGCATGGAGGGGGAGTACGTCAGGCACAAATCGTTCTACAAGAAGGTCATCCCCTTCAGCCCATTCCCTTTCACCAACATGCTGTTCCTGATCCCGTTCTTCGCGCTCTTCGGGTACCTCGACGTGTTCATCGTGTTCTACGCGTTCGTCTATGCCGGCGGCCTGTTCTACCGCGCCCATCTCCTCTACAAGAAGATCCCCGGCCCGGACATGAGCGGGAGGTTCAGATGAAGGTCCGCGCGGACTGCGCCCCGTGCCTCCTCAGGAGGGCCCTCTTTCAGGCCCGCCTCGCCGGCAACGGCACCGAGTCCGCTGCTATGGCCGCCGCCCTGAAAGCATATGCAGCAGGTTTCTCGCCCGATGCATGCTCGGCGGAGCTGGCGACCGAGGCCCATTCCGCAGCGTACGCGGAGATGGGCGTTGCCGACCCCTACCGCGCCATGAAGGAGGAGGCGGACAGGGTCGCCGCCCGCTATGTCCCGGCCGCCGCAGATTTCATCGATTCATCGGACGACCGCTTCGCCGCCGCCGTTAGGGTCTCGATAATCGGGAACATCATGGATTTCGGATCCGGCATAGCCATCGACAGCCCCGACCGCTTCGGGGAGATGTTCCAGTCCCTCCTGGACCAGGGGGTGGGCTCTGATCAGACCCCCGAGCTGGAGAAGGCCGTGAAGGCCTCCGGGACCGTCCTCTACGCATTCGACAACTGCGGGGAGGATGAGTTCGACCGTCTGCTTATGCGCGAGATGAGATCGGACGGGAAGAGGGTCGTGGGGATCGTGCGCGGAGCGCCCATCCTCAACGACGTCACCCGGGAGGACGCCCTGCGCATAGGGCTGGACCGCGACATGGACGGGATCCTCGACACCGGAGGGTTCTGCATCGGATTCTCCGAGAGGCTGATGCCGCCTGAGCTCAGGAAGGAGATGGCCTCCGCCGGTGTGATGATCGCCAAGGGGATGGCGAACTACGAGTCCCTGTCGGAGATGGACCTGCCGCTACCGGTGGCCCACCTGCTGCGCGCCAAATGCATTCCGGTGGCGTCGTCACTGGATGTGCCAGTCGGGACCAATGTTGTCCGCATGGCGCACCTGCGGGCGCCGCACCTGTGAGTATTAATACGGGCTGGAGCATCGCAAACCATGGCCCCGAGAGTGAAGCAGGCCGTCGTCCTCGTCGGAGGGAGGGGGACGCGCCTCCTGCCGCTGACGCTCACCCGTCCCAAGCCTGCCATGCCAATCCTCGACAGGCCCTTCATAAAGTACCTCATCGGATCCCTGGCCTCCGCCGGTGTCCGCGAGGTCATCATGGCCTGCGGCTACAAGTCCGACCTTCTGGCAGCGGCCGTCGGGGACGGGTCCGATATGGGCGTGGAACTGACCTATTCAGACGAGGAATCGCCCATGGGCACCGGAGGGGCGCTGAAACTGCTGGAGGACCGTCTGGACCCGGTGTTCGCGGCCGCCAACGGGGACACGCTGACCTCGGTCGATGTCTGCGCCATGATCGACGCCCATTTCTCGTCCGGCGCGGCTGCGACGGTATCCCTGTCCAAAGTTGACGATCCGAGCAGATACGGGGTCGTCCGCACGGAACCCGACGGCAGGATCGCCGAGTTCCAGGACAAGCCCCGCCCTGGGGAGGAGATATCAGATCTGGTGAACACCGGGGTTTACATCGCCCAGCGCCGCGTCCTGGAGTACATCCCGCCCCGCACGTTCTACGATTTCTCCAAGGACCTGTTCCCCCTCCTGCTCTCGCGCGGCGAGCGCCTGACCGGTTACGTCTCCCCCGGCCCGTGGACGGACATCGGCATCCCGGCCGACCTCATAAGGATGAACCTCGAGATGGCCGGCAGGGCCCGTCCGGCCCCGGGATGGGAGGACAGGGTGGCCGGATCGAAGATCACAGGCAGGTTCTATATAGGCGAGGACGCCTTCATGAGACGTTCGGAAGCCTGCGAATCTGTTATAAGCAAGGGATGCATTATCAACGATTCGTACATATCTGGCACATTGCTGATGAAAGGTTGCCGCGCTGACGGGGCCCGCATAGAGCGTTCCGTCATCGGCGAGGGCTGCATCCTCGGGCGGGGCTGCGTCGTGACCGACGCCGTCCTCGGTGACGGCACTGTCGTCGGAGAGAACGAGAAAGTCATAGGACGGTCGGAGTGAATGGTAGAGATCATCAGGTCCAGGGCGCCCCTCAGGATAGGCCTGGCCGGAGGCGGGACCGATGTTGAGCCGTATGCCTCGGAGAAGGGAGGCTACGTCTTCAACACCACTATCAACAAGTATGCGTACAGCACGCTGAAGCCGAGGAAGGACAAGACCATGACGGTCAACTCCGAGTACTACGGCCGCTACAAGGCCCCCCTCGGCGACGGCCCGCTCCCCCTGGACGGGAACATGGACCTCATCAAGGCCGTCACCAACCACTTCGATGTGACCGACGGGTTCGACATGAGCATCCGCTCCGATGTCCCCGCCGGATCCGGTCTCGGAGGGTCGTCGACCATGATCGTCTCGATGATCGGGGCCATCGCCAACTGGCAGGACGTCGACATGTCCAAGCTCGAGATGGCCGCTCTGGCATATCATCTGGAGAGGGAGGTCATAGGCCTAAAAGGGGGCAAGCAGGACCAGTACGCGGCCGTCTTCGGCGGCTTCAACTCTCTGAGGTTCGACAGCAATGGTGTTGCCGTCCTCCCCGCCAAGATACCGCAGGACATAATCTACGAGCTCCAGTGCCGTTCGGTCATGTGCTTCACCGGCATGACCCACGATTCCGCCGCCGTCATCGATACCCAGATAAAATCGTACAAAGAGGGCAAGAACGACGATGCCCTCGACCATGCCAAGGACATCGCCATAAGGATGCGCTCCTCGCTCAGGCACGGGGACATCGACGATGTAGGCGATCTCCTCGGCGAATCCTGGCAGTACAAGAAGATGTTCTCGGACAAGGTCTCCAACCCGGAGATCGACAGCCTCTACGACACCGCCATCAAGGCGGGCGCATCGGAGGGAAGGTCTCGGGCGCGGGGGGAGGAGGCTTCATGTACTTCGTAACGAAGTACGACAAGAAATCCCAGGTATCGAAGGCCCTTGCCAAGGCGGGTGCCGACGTCACCGACTTCCAATTCGAGCCGGAGGGCGTGATCTCATGGAGGAGCAGATATGACTGACGGTATCGTTGAAGAGCTCAGGAAGAGCTCCGAGGCCATCCTGGGGATAGACCCCGGGCAGATAGAGGCCGCGGCAGAACTGGTTTACGAGGCGCTCAAAGGCAAAGGCCAGGCGATCTTCATGGGGAACGGCGGGTCGTCCGCCGACGCCCAGCACATCGCCGCCGAGCTGTCCGGCAGGTACAAGATGGAACGCCCCGCCATGGCGGGGGTATGCCTGTCCAACATCGCGCCGGTCACCGCCATCGGCAACGACTACAGTTACGACATCGTGTTCAAGAGGCAGGTCGAGGCGTTCGCCAGGCCCGGTGACGCCGTCGTCGGCATGTCTACCTCCGGCAACTCGAAGAATGTCATCCTCGCTCTCGAGAGGGCCAAGGAACTCGGCTGCAGAACACTGTCCTTCACCGGTCCCGGAGGGAAGCTGAAGGACATCGCCGACGTCGCGGTCATCATACCCAGCACCGACACGGCGCACATCCAGGAAGGCTATCTCGCTGCCTGCCACATTATGTGCGGCATCGTCGAGAAGAAGATGTTCGGGCGAGCGGCGGTACTCGTAGACAGGGACGACACCCTCTGCCCGGACGTCCCTCACAACGGCGATCCGGCGAAGATGCGCGTTTACCCGTGGGTGCCGGCCGCGGTGAGGAGGCTCAACGATGCCGGCCTCCCTGTGGTGATGGTGACGAACCAATCGGGTATCGGGCGCGGCATGTTCACCGAGGAAGATATGAAAGCGGTGAACGCCGAGCTCATGAGGCAGATCTCGGAATCATCTGGCGGCCGCATCGATGCGGTCTACTTCTGCCCCCACCGCCCCGATGAGAAATGCTCCTGCCGCAAGCCGGAGACCGGTATGGGCCTGAAGGCGATATCGGACCTCGGACTCGACCCGTCCAAGTGCTGGATGGTCGGGGACAGCGACGGGGACATGGAGTTCGGCAGGAGGCTCGGGATGCACTGCATCCGCGTATCTGGCACATTCACTTTTGCCGATGCTGTGGACGAGATCCTGGGGAACGCCGGAGGCCGGCGACGCGCTGATTCCCTTATTAGTCGCGCGCACATGGTAAATAGGACGATGCCTTAATCCGCCCCAGGTTGACCCACATGTATGTCATATCCCTGATCGTCAAGAACGAGTTCGGCGTCATGCAGAGAGTCATGGGCGAGTTCACCCGCAACAAGATCAACGTCGAGACGATCGTGGTCGGGAAATGCGAGGTCCCCGGCAAGTCCAGGATGGTCCTGTCCGTCATCGACAGAGGCGAGGCCGAGCTGGCCATGGGAAGGCTCCAGAAGCTGCAGGACGTCTACGGCTGCGAGCTCGTCCCCGAGGAGGGGCAGTCGGCCTACGCGCTGATCTCCACCTCCAACGGGAACGTCGGCGTCGTCGGCGGGTCGGACCAGGTCGAGGAGATCATCGCGCGCTCCGAGCCTGACAAGTACGTCAAGGCCCTGAACGCGCTCTGAAATGTGTGTCACTGAGGGAATCCTATGGAAAAATGCGAATACATCTGGATGAACGGAAAGCTTGTCAAGTGGGCGGATGCCAAGGTCCACGTTCTCGCCCATGCCCTCAACTACGGTACCGGCGTCTTCGAGGGCATCAGGGTCTACAACACTCCCAAGGGCCCCGCCATCTTCAGGCTCAAGGACCACGCCAGGAGGCTGGTCGACGGCTGCAAGCTCATGGGCATAGACCTCGTCTTCGAGGGGAAGGAGTACACCTATGAGATGGTCATGGACGCCATCAAGGAGGCCGTCCGTGCCAACAAGAACGTCGACTACGTCAAGCCCTGCATCTTCCTCTCCGGAGAGGAGGTCGGCCTGAACCCTGTCGGGGTCCCCGCATCTTTCGCTATCACCTGCATCCACATGGGAGCCTACCTCGGCAAGAACGCCGACGCCGGCATCAAGCTGATCACCTCCTCGTGGCAGAGGCCTGACTACCTCTGCGGCCCGGCAGGGGCCAAGGTCAACGGCTCTTACGTTGCCAGCTGCCTCGCCAAGAGGGAGGCCATCCGCCAGGGCGCCAACGAAGCGGTCATGCTGAACAGGCAGGGCCACGTTGCCGAGTGCACCGGAGAAAACATCTTCATGTACAAGTTCGGCAAGGTCTTCACTCCGTCCGCTGCCGAGGGCATCCTCCAGGGAGTCACCCGCGCGTCCATCGTCCAGATCGCCAAGGACCTCGGCTACGAGGTCTGCGAGTGCCCCGTCACCAGGTTCCAGCTGACCACCGCCGATGAGGTCTGGCTCACCGGGACCGCGGCCGAGGTCGCCCCCGTCACCAGCATCGACGGCCGCGTTGTCGGAGACGGGAAGCCCGGAGAAGTCTCCCAGAAGATCCATGCCAAGTTCAGCGACATCGCGAACGGCAGGGACCACAAGTACGATGCCTGGCTCGACTACGTGAACTGAAACTTCAAAAGGAGGGTGCCTGCCCTCCGTTATTTTTCGATATCTGGGTCATGCGGGATTTCCGTACGGAGAACCGCGGGAAGCGCCGGGAGAAGGGGAAAATCACTTTTTCTTGCCAGTCTTCTTCCCTTTGGCTTCGTCTGGGTACATCTCGTAATAATCGACATGGTACAGCCTGGCGAGGACGCGCGAGCACCATTTCCCGAAGCCCCACACTGGTGGAAGGTCATGACGATGACCTTGGAATTGATGTGCGACTCCCCTTCGGCGCGGGTGCCGAAATCGTACCTGACATAGGACACCTTCACGTCGTGAGTCTCATACTTCATGAGGTCCATCAGGACCTTCCAGCCATTGTACTCGAACTTGTCCCAGCATCCGCCGATCACGTCATGGAACTCGCTGCAGCGGATCGCGAAGAGACCGGACATCATGTCCTTGGTGGTCTGTTTCCCATGGATGCGGAAGAATATCTTGCAGAATGCCTCGACTGCCTCAGAGCCGAAGGCGCGGGTGAATCCCATGGACATCCTGCTGTTCCTGACTCCCACGCAGAGGTCCGCTCCCTTGTCCATCTCTGCGACGATGCTTCCAAGCGCCGAAATGGGGTGCTGGAAATCGCAGTCCATGCAGAGGGCGTAATCGGTGTCTGCGAGGTAGAACCCCTCCATGACCGAGGCCGCGAGCCCTCTGGGCTATTTCCTGGGCCGGATCTCGGTCAGAGGGTCGTTCAGGCCTCTGACCAATTCGATGGTGCCGTCCTCGGAGTTGTCGTCCATGAACAGGATCTTGAATTCCGGATACGCCTTCCTGATGGCCTCTGCCATCTTCACGACGTTCCCTTTCTCATTGTATGTCGGGATGACTATAGTGCACGATCCTGTCAAGGACATTCCCATCTCCCCCTAATTTCCGCTTTTATTTATGGTTCTATAACATTTCGTGTGGAATCGGGCAGAGGAGCAGGCTCATAATCGATCATGCGCATACGCACCTGTGTGCGCCAAAAGGAGCTGTAAGGCACCTTCGCCGAAGGGCGAAGGATGCGCCCCG
>NZ_LOPS01000023.1 GCF_001481295.1 Candidatus Methanomethylophilus sp. 1R26 | reverse complement strand
ATCGAGATCTTCCGGAAGGTCATAGAGCAGGCCAAGACCTCGTTCATGAGCGGCCCTGCCGGCATGTTCGAGAAGCCCGGCTTCGAGAACGGCACCAAGGCCATCATGAACGCCATGGTCGACAGCAAAGGGCTCTCCGTGCTGGGCGGAGGGCACACGTCGGCGGCGGCCGAGAGGTTCGACCTCGCCGACTCGATGTCCTACGTGAGCACGGGCGGAGGGGCCCTCGAGACCTTCCTGCTCAGGGAGCCCCTGCCGGTCATCGACGCCCTGGAGAAATCCAAGAAGAAGTTCGGGAACGGTCAGTGATCCTTCTCAAAACCGTCCAGCCAGCCGTTGGTGGTGTTGATGAGCTCCATCAGATAGCGGCGCTGGGTCATATCGTAGGGGTCGCAGAGCTCCAGCTGAAGGTTCAGCTTCTCCACGTTGCTGCGGCCCCAGGCGATGATCTTCCTGTTCTCCGCCAGGTACCTTTCGTTCCTGGCCTTCTGGAGACCGGTCAGCCGGGCATCGCTCTCTGCTTCGGAAACGAGTTCCGAGAGCCTTTCCATCTGAGCGGCGTACGCCGCGTTCTTCCCGTCGTACTCGATGTACCTGGAGGCCACCTCGCATCTGGAGAGCAGTCTGGATGCCCAGTCGCGGTACTGCGAGGGGCACATGTCAGAATCCATCGACAGGTGCACGGCGCTGTACTGCACCAGGTCGCAGATGAGCTTCAGGATGCCGGC
>NZ_LOPS01000022.1 GCF_001481295.1 Candidatus Methanomethylophilus sp. 1R26 | reverse complement strand
CTCCCGGAGCCCCCGGGACCCCGGGTTCGAATCCCGGCGGGCCCGCCTGCCGCATTCTCATTACACCGAACAACGGAAGATCTCTCGTTTTATTGTTCCTTTATTATTCCCTCGGAAGGGAATCAATAGGGAATCGATCTAGGTTCATCTTTTCCTGTCAATTCGGTCTTTAACAGCCCAGGAACCTGATTTATTGGAACCGATGCGTTCGACCAATCCCATCTTCTTCATCTTGGAGACAGTTTTTCCGACGTACGATCTGCTCATGCCTGATAATGAGGCGATCTTCGTCAGTGTGTAATCAGGATGGAGCCTCAGTGTATCGAGGATTCTTTTCTCGTTCTCGGTGAGAGTGGGCATTTCAGACCTGAAGGATGCTGCGGCACGCTCTCTGGTGAATTCCAGTGTTACCACGATCCCGGAATTGGACAGATGGATGGAATCTTTGCCGTAATGGCTTATTATGACAGGGATTCCGTGGCCGGTATGCTCTGACATACGCGTCGATATGAATATGCGCATGAGAGATTCGTTGACAGGCATGCTCCTGCCGGAATAGAATTCATCATCGCTCAGCCAGTACGCTTTCCGCCGTAGGATATGATCTCCATTCTGTCATCGAATATGTGGACCGCAGGAGGTATCATGTTAACCCAGTAATTATGCACGCAAGCATTGATCCAAGCTTCCCTGAATGCCGTCATGCTGAATAATTTCTGTTCGATGCGTCCCTCAGGCCGGATATCCACGAATGTCTCGTTCAGGGATTCCACATATCCGATGACATCCCGAACCTCCAAAAGCAGGGAATGCCCGGAGAATTCCTTCCTCATTGACATGAAAGTTCTGTCTTTTCCTCTGAAGATGACGACTGCCAGAACAGCAGGGTTCTGATCGGAAAGGAGCTGGCCCTGCTGGTTATATTTCCCTTCAGAGTTCAGGAGTTCGAGGCTTTTGTGCAGATTTTCATCATCTTTGGCATGCAAGCCGTTTTCGTTCAGCAGGTCACAGAGTTCTCTGAAGCTCAGCTCCTGATTGCTGGATGTTGTCTGGATCAAATTATCTCCAGAACTCATGAACATCTTTCTGAGCTCGGACATCGGCACCTTACGGTCTTCCTCTCCTGAACGGATGAATATTGATCCGCGGCAGGCATACGGCCTGTCTGTGCCTTTTGCAGAGACGGATATGTATTTCTTTCCGTCATTAGACGAGTTGACCTCCACCTTTGCGATGATTGGAGGATCGACCATATTGTTTATTGCCTGAGATATGCTCTTCAGGGTGTTCCTGCCGACGTCTTGGCCAATGATTTCGCCTTTATCGTTTACTCCGAAGTATACTGTTCCGCGGCCGTTCTTATTGAGCATCGCGGTCAGAGAAGCAAGTCCCTTTTCCAGTTCTGTAGTGCTCTCCTTGAATTCTCTGAACTCGTCTTCCATGCCGAGATTTTCAGAGATTTTTCCTTCGGTGTCCATTGATAAAGTGTAATTTATTGTTCCTTTATTATTCCTTTTATTGTTCCTTTATTATTCCCTCTAAAAGTAACCAATAGAGAATCAATAGGATTTTTCCGACGGAGAGAATTTTTTATCATATGCTGTTCGACTGTGTCTGGCACTTCATCGTGCCTGATATCAGAGGAGTCCACGTATAGGCAAGTATAGTGTTACGATTTTAATATCGAGGACAGGAAAATGCCAGGGAATCCGCATATCAACAGATTCAGACATATCATATTTCATGCACGAACTCTGAATTCAATTTCGGATAAGGGTTCATGGTTTTCGTCCGCGAATATCGACGTCTTGTGTCAATCTATGGCATCGATGAGACTCGGATGCAATCGCTCATATACCCGCAGATTTTCATGAAATGCCGTGTCCTCAGTTACGCTTGAACCTTTGAAGGATTCGGATCGCGAGCAGTTCATAAAAGACAACCAGGAAGCTTTCAAATACGGTGCAACCGAGGAGTTCGGTCTCCGCGACAGTCATTTCGAAGAACCCGGAGAGACGATATCCAGGAAGACCATCGAGGAGTCCCTGGATCACGGCACCGCATACAGGATCATGCTGGACGGCAGGCCCGTAGGAGGGGCCATAGTGAACGTGTCCGGAGACAAAGGCGATCTGGATATCCTGTTCGTCTCGCCCGGGGAGCACAGCAAAGGGATAGGGTACGAAGCATGGTGCTGCATCGAGAAGGCATATCCTCAGGTGAGGGTCTGGGAGACATGCACTCCCTATTTCGAGAAAAGGAACATCCATTTCTATCTGAACAGGTGCGGTTTCAAAATAACCGAATTCTTCAACGCGAACCATCGCGATCCTGATAACCCAGATGATGATTTCGAGATGTTCCGGTTCGAGAAAAAAATGTACTGATAGCACCTTGAATGAGCTGAACAGCGATCAGTTCAGATGAAGCCGGATCCGATGATTGACTTCGTAAGATTGTCTTTTCAACTCTGGATTGTAGAAATCCGCTGTGTCTGCCTGCACGTTTCATCATTATCCGATGGATCTCTCGTTCACGATGTCATGAAGCGCTCATTCAAGTGTGCAATATGGGAGTGGAGTTCATTGCGCTTCCGAAATCTTCGTGTTGAAAAATCCGAAATCTTAGGAATAGAAAATCCGAAATCTTAGGAATGGATTCAAGACCGAATAAGACCCAGACACGAACATCTGCCGTCAACCAGAGACTGAAAAAAGGTGTAGCAATCAAGCCGATGTGCGTTTTGCAAGGCATTTCTGACTCCGGTATCGGCTGCCGATCGGATAGCAAAAAGGACCGAGCCCCTCTCTCGATTCCCGATCATGAAAGCACCTTGTCTTCATTTCGGACAATGATCCGTATGATCCAAGTTCGATCCTGGCACTGTCGCCGCGCAGCGGATCCCGGCCCGGTGCCTATTGTTTATAGTAAATTATCCTTTAGGGACATATGCTCAACGCGTACAAGTTTGCTGATGTCCGCAGTGTCTGCATCATCTGCGATGAGCGCGTCGGAACCATACAGACGATAGACGGGATGGTCTGTCCGTACTGCATGCCGAAGGAACTGCTTCCGCAGGCCGTATCTCTGAGGAAGCATCGGATAATCATATACTGCAAGACCAATCCGGGCTGGGAATCCTGTGCCGGAATGCCCCAATATCAGGAAAAGGCAGAGATCGAGGACAGGAGCGCGGCCATAACGCACAGCACCCCTACGATACTGGCCGATGAGCTGAATGCGCAGATCGAGACTGCGGAAAGCATTGATATCGTCGTGTCGTTCATCAAACAATCGGGCCTGAGCCTCCTGCTGGGCAGGCTGGCCGATTTCAGCCGTCGCGGGAAGCTGAGGGTCATCACCACAGCATACATGGGCGCTACCGAATACGAGGCCCTGAACGAGCTGTTCCGGCTTCCTAACACCGAAGTGCGCATGGAACTGAATGCAGAGTCGACCCGTCTGCATGCCAAATCGTTCATATTCAACAGGCCTGACGGGGACAGCGTCGTCTTCGTCGGGTCCGCGAACATATCGAAAACGGCCCTTACCGATGGGGAGGAATGGGTCGTGAAGCTCCTGGAACGCGACGTTCCGGAAGTCGTCAGGGAGCTTCGCATGAGCTATGAGATGCTTTGGAACTCAGAGAATGTCAGGCCTGTCAGCCAAAGGAACCGTGCAGAGATCGAATCTGCTCTCGAACGCCGCGGAACGTGATCGAATGATGAAACTGGAATTGGTCTTCAATGAAAAAGTCAGCTATGTTCAGTACCAGAACCGGATGGACGTATTGCTCACGGCTTCGGCGGTGAACGATGACGGTTACAAGGACGCTGTGACGTTCAGGATATCTTCCGATCCGAAGTTCTTCGACGATATAGAATGCCGGTACGAGGCCCTTCTGCCCAATGCTTCCGTCGATCTCCTGTCGCTGCCCAACGTCAGCCTGAAGCTGGACCCCGGATACATATCATCGATCACCGAGGCCGCGACCTGCAAGGTCAGGTTCACCGCCGAGGACAGGGACGGAAACATCCTTGGCTCCGCCGACAGAGACGTCACGGTGCAGCCCTTCGACTACTGGGCGGGGATTGACATGCCGGAGGCCGTCGCGTCATTCGTCACCCCCAATGCGGATTCCCTGGCCGATGTCAGGTCCAAGGCATCGGACATCCTCGGACAATGGGGCAAGGACAGGTCGCTGGAGGGACACCAATCCGAGGACCGCGACAGGGTGCTGACGATGGCGGCCGCGGTCTATGCGGCGCTGGAGAAGGAGAACATCAACTACGTCAATCCTCCGGCAGGGTTCGAAAGGTCTGGCCAGAGGATCCGCATCCCGGACGAGGTCCTGACCAAGCACGAGGGCACATGCATAGACCTGGCGGTCGTGTACGCCGCGGCCCTCGAGTCCATAGGGCTGAACCCGATCATCTTCATCGTCAACGGCCATGCGTTCGCAGGGTTCTGGCTGGTGGACGATTTCAGCGCGGACATCATCAACTGGGACAATGCGAGCTACACGCGCATGTACCGGAACAAGGAGATCCGCGCCGTGGAATGCACCTGTTTCACCAATTCGGCGGCCGTTCCCTTCGATGAAGCGTGCCAGAAGGCCCTCATGAGGCTGGAGGACGCGGACAACTTCATCTGCGCCGTCGATGTGGCCAAGGCCCGCACCGCGGTCAGGCCCCTTCCCGTGAAGAAGAACATCAACGGGGAATGGATCATCGAGCGCGACGAGGGCAGGCAGGGGACGGCCGCGCCGCAATCCCTGGGACAGGTCTACACGGCGGCCGAGGACAGGCCGCTGACCAAGGTGGACAGGTGGAAGAGGGAGCTCCTGGACATCACCAATAAGAACAACCTGATCAACATGAGGCAGGGCTCGAAGATAGTCCCCCTGCTGGTAAAGGACATCGCGCATTTCGAGGACGAGCTGGCCGACGGTTCCGAATACACGCTGTACCCCAAACCCCAGGAATGGCAGGGGACCGCCCTGTTCAACGAGAGGCCCTTCGAATCCGAGAACTACATAGGGAATTTCGAGCAGGCGTTCGGCGAGGAGCTGGCCAGGAGGAAGCTCAGGGCCCCGCTGACCGATACCGAGACGGAGCGGGCGCTCAGGAGCATCTACCGTCTCGCCAACAAGGAGATGGATGAGAGCGGCTGCAACTGCCTGTTCATCGCCCTGGGCGTTCTGCGGTGGTACGAAGGGAAGAGCACCGGGGTCCCGCGCTACGCTCCCCTCATCCTGCTGCCGGTAGAGATGAAGAAGAAGCAGCAGACGTTCGCCGTCAAGAAACTGGACGAGGAGACCGTGTTCAACGTGACGCTGGCCGAGAAGCTGCGCCAGGAGTACGGCATCGATCTCCCTAACATGGACCCCCTCCCGGCGGACGACCGCGGGGTGAACGTCGACATGGTCCTTCAGGTCGTGAGGCAGCAGATCGCCGGGAAGGAAGGATGGGATGTCCTCCAGGGGGCGTCCATCGGAGTGTTCTCGTTCAGCAATTTCGCCATGTGGAAAGACCTGGACAGCAACATGCCGGTTTTCGAGAAGAACCCGGTGGTCAGGTCCCTCGTCGCCGGCGTCCCCTATCCGTCCGATAAGGAGATGGATGCCGACGCGGACCCGTACGGCCTGTGCCTCACTGTCTCGGCCGACGGTCCCAGATCAAGGCCGTGAGGGCAGCGGGCGAAGGCAGGACCTTCGTCATGCACGGTCCTCCCGGGACCGGGAAATCGCAGACCATCACGAACATCATATCGAACGCCCTCTACAATGGCAAGACGGTCCTCTTCGTCGCGGAGAAGCGTGCGGCTCTCGAGGTCGTCCAGAAACGTCTCGAAGAGGTCGGGATAGGCAACCACTGCCTGGAACTGCATTCCAACAAGACCGAGAAATCGAAGGTCATAGACCAGCTGAAGAGCTCGCTGGCGAAATGCCAGCCCCTGGACGAATCGAAGGCCCAGCAGCTGCTGTCCGAGATCGACGCTCAGAAGAAGAAGCTCGATGCATATGTGACGGAGCTCCACAAGGAGAGGTCCTTCGGGCTGTCGGCATATGAGGCGATCTCGAGGTTCGAGGCTCATGACGTGCCGGGCGTCAGGGACCTGAGGGTCGATCTCGAAGGCGGACTCAAGCCCAAGGCATCCAACCTCGCCGATATCGAGGAGGCCGTGCGCGATGCGTACCAGGCATTCTCCCTGGTGCAGGATGCCGACATCGATACGCTGCAGCATGTCAGGACCGGATGCATAGCGGCCTCGGTGGCAAGCGATACGGAGGATATGATCGCGGACCTCCGCAGCAAGGTCCGGGCATACCGCGGGTTCGAGGACCAGCTGAAAGCGCTGGGCCTTCCGATCGATACGGCGGACGAGCGCCGGCGCGACTCCTTCATCGGCGCGATGCTCTCGATCGATGACCGGATGTCGAAGGAGAACGACCTGCCTTCGGTGGAATCCGGCCTGAGGTCCATATCGGACAGGGTCGAGGCGGTCCTGAGAGACCTGCGCGCATATGCGGACCTGGGTTTCAATATCAATCCTGCCGACATCGATAGGACCCAGGCGTCTGTGAGGGATGCCCAGGAGGAGATCTCGTCGGCGGTGTCCCGCGGGTTCATGATCGATTCGCCGGAGACCGTCAGGATGCTCGATGAAGCGAGGAGGTTCTGCACGGCCGTATCGGGCGCTAGGCAGGACATCGGAGAGGTTGCCAAGCTCTGGAAGCTCGATGTCTTCAGGTTCAACGAGAGTTACAATCTGGCACAGGAATATTCGGCAGTGGGCAGGGCCGGTTTCTTCGGCAAAGGGAAGGCCAGGAAGGCCTTCATGAAGGCGGCCGCGCCGTATCTCCGGAACCCCGATACCCCCTTCGATTCGCTGTCCTCCTCATCCGATGCGATAAGCCGCATCGGGCCGGGCCTGCTGGCGGTCGCGTCCGTCCCTGCCGGATATCGTGACAGCCCCGGGGTCGGGGCCGAGGTGGAGAAGCTCAGGGAAAGGTCGAGGATGGCCTCGGCGGCGCAGTCTGCGATCAGGGATTACGGCATCGATCCCCGGGACCTCGGCAGGTGCCGCGAACTGGCGGTCACGGCCGGCGGCATACTGTCCCAGCTGAAATCCGCCCGGGAGTCCATGAACGCCTCGGCCTCCGCTCTCGCCGAGTACCTGGACACCGATCTGGACCTTTCCGATCCGGCGGTCTCCCTCCCGTTCTGCGATAAGCTGGAGGCCCAGATGCCCAAGCTGTTCGATTGGACGAACTGGAACCATTATGCCGGCAAAGTATCTGGGTACGGGCTGCAGTCCGTGCTGCCGGAGATCCGGAACGGGACCGACCCGGAGCTCCTGGTCGATTCGGTCTACAGGTCGATCTACAAGACGTTCATCACAGCGGTCCGCCAGGAATCGGAGGCGCTGAGGATGTTCAGCTCGTCCACCTTCGAGGGCTTCATCAGGAAGTTCCGGAAATTGGACCAGACCTATACCCAGCTCAACAGGAACGCGCTGAAGTACAAACTGGCCATGAACGTTCCCAAGAACATGGACGATTCCATATCCGGGTCTGAGGCCTACATCCTGAACAAGGCCGTGAACAGCTCCAGGATAAGGAAGTCCATCAGGACCCTGCTGTCAGAGGTGCCCAACATACTCCCCAAGCTCTGCCCCTGCTTCCTGATGAGCCCGCAGTCGGTGTCCCAGTACATCACCATGGACTATCCCAGGTTCGACCTCGTCATATTCGACGAATCGTCCCAGATAACGACCAGCAAAGCGATAGGCGCTCTGGGAAGAGCGGAGAACGCCGTCATCGCCGGAGACAGCAAGCAGCTCCCTCCGACCTCGTTCTTCCAGAAGAAGATCGAATCGGACGACGATGACGACGATCAGATCGACGTCGACAGTTTCCTCGATGACTGCCTGGCGCTCAATATGCCGGAGACCTATCTAGAATGGCATTACCGCAGCAGGCACGAGAGCCTGATCGCGTTCAGCAACAGGATGTTCTACGGCGGCAAGATGCTGACTTTCCCGTCGCCGAACGACCTGGAGACGAAGGTCGGCATGAGGTTCGTACCGGGAGTCTACGAGAGGGGGAAGAGATGCAATCCCATCGAGGCCAAGGCGGTCATCAACGAGGTGTACCGGCGGGTCATGGACGATACGCTGGTCAAGCAGAGCATCGGGATAATCGCGTTCAGCATCTCCCAGCAGACATGCATACAGGATATGCTCGATGACATGATCAAGAGGGATTCCAAGCTCTTCGACAGGCTGAACATGATGCCGGAGGAGATGTTCATCAAGAACCTGGAGACTGTGCAGGGCGATGAAAGGGACGTGATCCTGTTCTCGATCGGTTACGGGCCGGATTCCAAAGGGCACGTGTACCAGAACTTCGGCCCCATCAACAGGGACGGGGGCCAGAGGAGGCTCAACGTCGCCGTATCGCGCGCGAGGTCGGAGATGATCGTGTTCACCTCCATGAAATACACGGACATCGCGCTCACGTCGAGCTCCAGCAAGGGGGTCAGGGACATGAGGGAGTTCCTGAGGTTCGCAGAGAACCGCGGGCACTTCCCGGATTCTTCGGCAGATGCCCCGGTTGCAGAGGGGACCATGATCCTGACCGACATAGCGGAGACCCTGAAGGATAACGGGTACAGCTCGCATTACAACGTGGGCACGTCGCAGTTCAAGGTCGATATCGGCGTCATCGATCCTGACAACCCCTCAGATTACATTCTCGGGATACTCAGCGACGGGGAGTCCTACAGGGCATCCGAGAACACCAGGGACAGGGAGTATGCCAGGGCCGACGTCCTCAGGGGGTTGGGATGGAACCTGATGCATGTATGGTCTGTCGATTGGTACTTCAACAAGCAGAAGGCGCTGGAGAACATCCTGAGCAGGCTGAAGGACCTGAGGGAGAACAGAACTGATGCGGGCGAAGAGTCCCAGGAGATAGATCCCAACTACGGTCTGAAGGATGCTCCTCCGGAGGAGACCGGAAAGCCGGAGGCATCGGAGACCGAGCTGTCCAATTCGGTCGCATATGTGCCGGCCGCCATAACGGTCCTGGAAGGCGTGAGCCCCGATCTGGCGGTATCGAACGTAGATTTCATAGGGAAATACGCATCCGAGATAATCGAGGCGGAATCGCCTATAAACGAGACCTACCTTGTGAAACTCTATTGCAGGAAGGTGGGCATCAAACGCCTGTCTGAAGCAAAGAGGAACATGCTGCAGTACCGGCTCCGCAATATATTCATCCTGATGTCAAACGGGGATTCGTGACCTATTGGGGGAAGGACGCGGCGAAGGACCTCAAGACTTACCGTGTATCAGGCGATCCGGAACTGAACAGGCAGGTGGACTGCGTGCCCCTCATAGAGCTGGAGAACGCCATAGAGGACGCCGTCAGGATAAACGGCTCGCTGACCCAGGACACGGCAGCCCAGGCGGCCGCCCGCGTGCTGGGATACGGCCGCAGGGGCGCGAAGATCACTGAGGTCCTTACACTGGCGATCAAGATCGCATTGGAAGACGGGAAGATAGTCGAGAAGAATGGGAGGCTGCTCCCTGAAGAGTGATACGGGCTTCCGGGAGCATGATGCCGCGATGCTTCCGGATCCCCCGGAGGGCCGTCTGCCGGCGTACAGGCGATGGTTATTTCAACAGGTTAGAACAAGCCCGTCCGAGTGAGATAAATGAGCGGCAGGCAGTGGCTACCGCTGATCGGCATCGCCCTCAGCGTTTTCATCTTCAATATGTCCGAGTTCATGCCCATCGGGCTGCTCACGGCCATTTCGGATGATTTCAGCATCTCGGAATCAAAGGCCGGGCTCATCATCTCCGTCTACGCCTGGGCCGTCGCCATCCTGTCGCTCCCGATCATGCTCCTCCTCAGGAAGATGGAGTACCGCAGGATGCTCCTGATGACGGTGGTCCTCTTCGCCGTCTTCCAGTTCATGTCAGGCATCTCAACGTCCTATTGGATGCTGATGGCGTCCCGTCTCGGAGTGGCCGTGGCGCATTCAGTGTTCTGGTCGATCGCGGCCCCGCTGGCGGTCAGGGTGGTGGACAGGGAGCATCAGAAGGTGGCGCTGAGCCTGATCGCCACCGGCACCTCTCTCGCGATGGTCATCGGCCTGCCCCTGGGAAGGGTCATCGGGCTCGCGCTGGGGTGGAGGATGGCGTTCATCGCCATGGCGCTGGCGGCAGCGGCGGTCCTCATCATGCTGGCCGCCGTCTTCCCGAGGGTGGAGAACCCCGGAACCTTCACCGTCAGGCGGCTTCCGGAGATATTCAGGAACCGTGTCCTGATGGGGATATACCTGGTCATCGCGGTCTACGTCACTGGCTATTACACTGCGTACAGCTACATCGAGCCCTTCATGCTCCAGACCGCAGGCATGTCGGAGAACATGATCACCGTCGCGCTCATCATCTTCGGGCTCGCCGGCCTGATCGGGAGCGTTCTCTTCACCAAGAAGTACGGCTCCGCGAGGTATGCTTCATAATGTCCGCGCTGACGTTCTCGTCGCTGTCGATGCTGGCTCTTGCCGCCGCCGCGGAACTCGAGATCGCGGTGCTCCTGCTGGTGATCCTCTGGGGGATGTCCCACACCATGTTCAACATCTCCTTCCAGAACGAGACCCTGCATGCCTCCCAGCAGGACTCCGCCGCCATCGCCATGTCCCTCCAGTCCGGGATATACAATGTAGGGATCGCCATGGGCTCGATCCTGGGCGGGGCGGTCACCGACAATCTGTCCGTCGGCGACATCGGGTATGTGGGAGGCATCCTCGGCATGGCCGCGGCGATGTTCACCGCCGCTGTGCTCATCGCGGCCATGAAGCGCCGCGATGCTTCAGGCGCGGCCGGGGCGTGAGGTCAGCCTATAATAGCCGGAACGCCATGGTCCGTCCATGATACTGACGGATGAGGAGCAGGCCGTCCTGGACGGCGAGAAGGGCGCCGGCTTCCAGAAGGCCATGGAGCTGGTCGTGGCCCTGGGCAAGGTCTACGGCGCGGAGAGCCTCGTGGACATCGCATCCGCCCATCTTTCGGGCGCATCCTACAAGACTATCGGCGACGGGGGGCTGAAGTACCTCTCCGATCTCGCCGCCGGAGGGGCCAAGGTCTCCGTGCCCTCGACCCTCAACCCGGTCGGCATGGACCGCGGGCGCTGGAAGGAGATGCACATCTCCCCTGAGTTCGCGGAGAAGCAGCTGGAGATCATCGACCTGTACGGGAAGATGGGGATAAGGAAGACCTGCTCCTGCACCCCGTACCTCGGGGACAACGTCCCGAAGAAAGGACAGCATATCGCCTGGGCAGAGTCCTCCGCCCTCTCCGTCGCCAATTCGTATTTCGGCGCCAGGACCAACCGCGAGGGCGGGCCGGGCGCCCTGGCCGCCGCCATCATCGGCAAGACCGCCAACTACGGCCTCCATCTCGACGCCAACAGGAGACCGACCAAGGTCATAGACGTCTCGGATTTCGGGGGGTCGGTGTTCGACTACTCCCTTCTGGGACAGGCGGTCGGGATGGAGATGGGCCGCGGGGTCCCTTACTTCCGCGGGCTCAGGGACATCGCGATCGAGGATGCCAAGACCCTCTCGGCGGCCATGGCGGCCGCCGGTTCCGTGGCGCTCTGGCATGTCGAGGGATGCACCCCCGAGGCGAAGGACGGCCTCGACATCTCCGGCCTGGAGCACATCAGCATAGGGAAGGAGGAGATGAAGGCCGCGTACGACAAGCTGAACACCGCGGACGATGTCCAGCTGATCGCGCTGGGATGCCCCCACCTCTCCCCCAAGGAGATGCACGACATCGCATCGATGCTCAAAGGGAAGAAGAAGAGGAACAGGGACACGGAGATCTGGTTCTGCACCTCGGAATCCGTGCGCGAGCAGTGCACCGAGGACGTGAAGATCATGGAGGAGTTCGGCCCCGTCCTGGCGGATACCTGCATGGTGGTGGCGCCCATCGAGGGCACCTTCCGGAGGACGGCCACCAATTCCGCCAAGGCCGGCAACTACCTGCCCACCCTCTGCTCCCAGAAGGTCATGTTCGCTGATATCCCCGACCTGCTGAAGGTGATAGAATGATCATGAAGGGCAGGGCGATATCCCCCCGGCTTCGCCGAGGGCACCGCTGTGACCTATCCGGAGGCGTTCAGCTTCCTTGGCGGCGTGGACGGCTCCACCGGGGACCTGCATGTCAGAGACGGGAACATCGCCGGCAGGGTGTTCATGTTCCCGAACGGGAAGGGGTCCACCGTCGGATCGTACGTCGTCTACGACTCATGGTCCACGGGAAGGCGCCTCTGGCACTTGTGAACAGGAGCGCCGAGACCATCGTCACCACCGGGGCGGTCATCTCGTCCGTGCCCATGGTCGACGGCATCGACGTCTCCCTCTTCCGCGACGGCGATGAGGTCGCCGTCGACGGGTCCCGCGGGTACGTGGAGCTGAAGGGCGTGGAACTCAGGCACACCGTCTCTTCCGCCCTCGTCTGCGGCGGGAAGGTGCTGTACCTGAAAAGGCCCGATCATGCGCACTCGTTCCCCGGGAAGATATCACTAGTGTCGGGCAGCGTCGAGAGGGGGGAGACCCCCGAGGAGGCCGCCCGCAGGGAGATCTCCGAGGAGACCGGGATCTCCGTCGGGTTCCCGGATGCCGCCGGAGAGGAGATCCTCGTGAGGGAAGGGAACATTGTCTGGGACGTGCATCCGTTCCTGTTCCGCGTGCCCTCGGAGAAGGTCGCGCTCAACAGCGAGAACGAGTCCTTCCGCTGGGCGGTCCCCGGGGAGATCCCGGAGGAAGAACTGGTGGATGGCGTTCCAGGGCTGGTCAGGTCGCTCCTGGGATGAGGCGATGGGGGTGCATGCCCCCTTCGCTGCCGGCCATTCCGTATCATCATGATTTCAAGAGCGAATCTCTGACATTCGCCACTATACTTAAATAAAAACAATACAACTTGACAGAAAGGCCGTTTTTAATAATACATCAATCATTGATGTAATGCAATAAACAAGTTCGCAATTTTTCGCTTATAGTCTGTGGATGGATCTCTATACCATGGCCGCTGCCTATCGGCGGTCTAAACTGAGGTGGAAGAATGGTATCTGAGATGACGCCTACCAGGCGTGTTTTGGCTGCGGTTCTCGGAGGTAGGACAGATTATGTTCCGCCCGCAAATCCTCTGGCGCAGACCACGCAGGACATGATGAAGTTCGCCAAGGCAACTTGGCCGAAGGCGCACAAGGACGCGAAGATGATGGCAGATCTCGCGGCCGCCCCATGGGAAGTGTGCGGGATAGAGGCGGCAAGGCCGCAGTTCGATATCTCGCTGGAAGCAGAGGTCCTCGGATGCAAGCTGGACTGGAGCAAGCCCGACCGGCCGCCTGTGACCGGGCCGGCCTACAAGGACCCCAAGGACATCACCTGGGATGACAATTTCTACAAGAAGGGGAGGCCCGCAGTAGTTCTGGAGGCGATAAGCATCCTCCGGGAGAGGTACTGCGGCGATCTGCCCATCATCCCGGTCATCACGGCGCCGTTCACCGTCGCCGGGCACATCATGGGGGTGGAGAACCTGGTCATGATGACCGTCACCAACCCCGAGAAGGCTCACGAAGCAATCGAGGCGGCGACCGAATTCTGCATAGAATACGGCCGGCGCCAGGTGGCGGCGGGAGCGCACATCCTGTTCCCTGCGGACCCGTCTGCATCAGGCGACCTGATCTCACCGGAGACCTACAAGGAATTCGTCCTCCCGTACCATCAGAAGATGGCCAGGAGCATCAGCGCCCCCAAGATCCTCCATATGTGCGGGCATACCGAGAAGCTTCTGCCGTACATCCGCCAGAGCCACATGGACTGCTTCTCCTTCGATGCCCCGCCGGCATGGTATGTCAGGATGCAGCTGGGCAACGAGATGCGCTGCCTCGGAAGCCTCGATGTCATCGATCTGATGCCCAACGGGACTCCGGAGCAGGTCTACCGCCGGACTGCCCAGTGCATCCGCGAGGGCGTGGATGTAGTGGGGACTGCCTGCGATGTGTCGAACGGGACCCCGCTCGCCAACCTGAAGGCCTATGTGAAGGCCTGCCACGACACGCCGATACCCGACTGCTGCGATGTGGAGGACTGTGTCCGCGCTCTCGGAGCGGCCAAGGCCAAGAGCCTCAGGGCGATGGGTAATATCAGCATCAATGCAGGAGGCGGTTTCTGATGCACATGGACGTCATGATGCAGGGAATGTACGAACTGAAGCAAAAGGACCCGGTGAGGTTCAATCAGCTCGTGAACGAGGGCATGGCGGCCGAACTGGGCTTCGTCGAGCCCGATACCAAGAAGGCGGCCGATGCCAAGAAGCTCAAGAAGATGTACTACTCCGACAAGAAGGAGTATGCCGAGGTATCCGACGGCGTCCTCAACGGGAAGAGGAAGATCGTTGAGGAGAAGGTCAGCGCCCTTCTCAAGAACGGATACGATCCGGTGGACATCGTCAGCCACGCGCTCATGCCCGGGATCCAGGTGCAGTGCGAGCTTTACGACGAGGGCAGGTCGTATGTCCCCGAGATCCTCATGTCCAACGACGCCATGCAGGGAGGGATCTCACTGTGCCAGAAGAAGATCGGAGATGTTCCGAAGAAGGGCGTCATCGCCTCCTTCGTGGCCGAGGGAGACCTCCATGATATCGGGAAGAACATCTGCGCCGCCATCCTCAGGGCCAACGGGTTCGAGGTGATCGATATCGGCAGAGACGTTCCGAAGGAGAAGGTCCTCGAGATCGTGAAGAAGAACAATGTGCAGATGGTATGCGGCTCGACCCTCATGAGCACCACCAAGGCCGGACTGAAGGATACGGCGCTCCTCCTGGAGCTCCAGAAGACCGGCGTTCCGGTGGCGTGCGGAGGGGCGGCGGTCTCCAAGGCCTTCGTCGATACCTTCAGCAACGCTCTGTACACCAAGACCCCCCTGGAGACCGTCCGCGATGCCACCGGCATATGCCAGGGCACGAAGCAGTGGAAGGACTTCAGGGAGTGAGCCGGCGGCGGTCGTGAGATGATATGGGGAGAACAGCGGTAGCTCTGGATATCGGCACGAGCGGGATGCGCGCACAACTGCTCGACCTGGAATCGGGCGGGGTCGTGCGCACCTGCGTGACCTCCAGGAACCTCTTCCCGGCTCCAATGTGATGGATCACCTCACGTTCGCCATCGAACGCGGGACCGACACTGCAGGCAGCATCCTCCGGTCGGCCGTCGGCGAGCTCCTGTCAAGGCTGAAGGCGGAGGGGATCTGCCGCCTGGCCGTCTGCGGGAACCCGATACAGCTCTCCCTGTTCCAGGGGGTGGAGATCCGCGACCTCGCCTATGCCGGAAAGAACAAGCTCGCTGACGAAGGTGTCCCGGAGGTGGACCGGAGCGGGCGCATCATATCAGGGGATGCTGTCGGCCTCGGCCCGGATGTGGAGGTCGTCATTCCGCCGGCCGTCCGCCATGAGATCGGGGCCGACGCCCTTGCCATGATGGTATGCTCCGGGTTCCTGGACGACGATATGTGCATGGTGACGGATTACGGCACCAACGCCGAGATGGCGATCAAAGTGGGCGACCGCATCTGCACCGGTTCGGCAGCTGCCGGGCCTGCTCTCGAAGGCCAGCAGATCTCCTCGGGGATGCTTGCGGGGCCCGGCGCACTTAGCGACCTGGAGAGGATCCCGGAAGGCTGGAGGTGCAAGGTCCTGAACAGGTCCATGGAGGCCCAGGACGGCCCCCTGATCAACATGAGGAGCTGTTTCGTCCGGAAGGGCGGTCTGGCACCAGTCGGGATCACCGGCACCGGCACCGTCGCCCTCATCTATGCCGGCATCCAGGACGAGCGCATCGTGCTTCCGGAGGTCCGCGGAGATTCCATCCCGGTGGCACGCGGCATATCGTTCTCCACCAAGGACCTGCAGGAGGCAGGAAAGGCCATCGGGGCCATACGCGCCGGGCAGATGACCCTCATGGTGAAGGCGGGCGTATCTCAGAAGGAGATAGGCACGATGTACATGGCCGGGGCCTCCGGGACCTATGTGGACCCGATCAAGGCCAAGGCCCTGGGCATGGTCCCCCCGCAGGCCCATCGCATCATACAGGTGGGGAACACCTCTCTCCGTCTCGCCCGCAGCCTGGCACTGGACCCGGGCAGGCTGGCGCAGCTGAACGAGATGAGGAAGAAGCTTCTCGCCGAGCACGTCATGTTCGCATCATCCGACGTGTTCAGGGACCTCTATGTGAACGAGCTCGCCTATTGGACCGAGGGTATGCCTCCAGACCGCTACAGGCGCACTCTCGCCGATCTGGGTCTTGACGGATATCTCGATGAGATCTCGGATTCGGATGTTGTGAAGACCTCCGATCGGGACATAGACGACATCGGGGAATCTTTCGAGATGTTCGATCTGCAGACGTCCCTGGCCGGCGAATGGGATTGCAGCGGGTGCATGGCATGCGTCCGCAACTGCCCTGAGAAGGCCCTTACCAAGAACGGGAGGAAGTTCGCCATCAATGCCGGGAGGTGCCTGGGGACAGCATGTGCCAGGTGCCGTGACAACTGCCCCGACAAGGTCTTCGACTGGAGCCGGCTGTCGGTCGAAAACCGATAAAAAGGTGCGGGGGAGGGCGCTCCCCTTTCCCGAAGGGTTTCAGATCCTGGTGGACGCCACTCCGATGGTGACGTTCTTCCCGGTGATGTCCCAGTCCTTGACGGACTCGCGGCGGGCTCGTCGGTGAAGACGATCTGCTTGGCGCGCACCTCGGACATGATGTGGTCCTTCCAGGTCTCGAACAGGGCGGTGAGGCGGGGCTCGGCCTCACGTCGACGTTGATGTAGTCCTCGACGTTCAGCTTCATGTCCTTCCTCATCTGCTGGATCCTCCTGATCAGCTCGCGGGCGTATCCCTCGGCCTCGATCTCGGGAGTGATCTCGAAATCGATGAAGAGCTCCCCTTCCGAGAACGGCACCGGCTCGATATCGCTCTTGCCGACGACCTCTCCGTTGGGCGGGAGGTAATCGATGCTCTTGATGTTGCCCTGCTGCGCCAGGACAGAATCGAAGACCTTCACGAGCGAGTTGACCTTCTCGTCGGCCCCGCGGACGTAGACCGCCTTCAGCGGCCACCTGAGCTTGGACCCGGTCTTGGCCCTCTCGGCCGCGACGGTCTCGATGATGTTCTGGATCAGGGACATGCTGTGCTCGAGGTCCTCGTTCACCAGGCTCATATCGGGCTTGGGCCAGTCCTCCATGTGGACGGTGAGCTTCTTCCCGTCCATGGCGCCGTAAGCGATCTCCGAGATGTGCGGGCAGACCGGGGCGAGGGCTATGGCCGCGCTCATGATCGAGCGGTGGAGCATGAAGTAGGAGGCGGTCTTGTCCTCCGAGCTCTCCTCGTCCCAGCTCCTGTCTCTTATCAGGTGCAGGTACCAGCGGGAGAGGTCCTCCATGATGTAGTCGGACAGCGCGCGGGCGACCTTCTGGAGCTCCCTGCTCTCGATGCCCTCGGTCACGGCCGCCTTCATCTTCTCCGTCCTGGAGAGCATCCATTTGTCCTCGTTCCTGAGGTGGGGCATGATGCTCTCGAGGCTGTGCTCAGCGGGGTCGTACCCGTCCATGGACATGTACATGGCCGCGAAGTTGATGACGTTCCAGAAGGTGTTGAGCACCTTCCAGGCGTCCTTGGGGCCGGTCTTCTGGAAGGAGGTGTCCTCCCAGGGGGCGTTGACCATGATCATGTAGAACCTGAGGGCGTCGGCGCCGTACTGGTCGATGACCTCCTCGGGGGTGACGACGTTACCGAGGGACTTGGACATCTTCCTGCCCTTGGAATCGAGCATCCACCCGTGCATCATCACCTCGTCGTACGGGGCGCGCCCGAAGGAGACGACGCCGGCCGCCAGCTGGGTGTAGAACCATCCGCGGGTCTGGTCCTGGGCCTCGACGATGAACTTCGGGGGCCACCATTTCTGGAACTCCTCCTTCCTGTGGGGGTAACCGAGGTCCGCCCATGCTGCGACGCCGGAATCGAACCAGACGTCCATGACGTCGGGGATCCTGCGCATGGTGCCGCCGCACTTGGGGCACTTGAAGGTCACGCCGTCGATCCAGGGGCGGTGGGTGTCCATGCCCTCGGTGTACCCCTCGCCTTCCTTCAACTCGTCGTACTGGCCGACGACCTTCTTCTCGCCGCAGGAGCATTCCCAGATGGGGAGGGGGATGCCCCAGAACCTCTGCCTCGAGACGCACCAGTCGCGGGCGCCCTCCACCCAGTTCTTCTCCCTGGCGGCGCCGGCCCACTCGGGGGTCCATTTGACGCGGTCAATCTCGGATAGCATGGTGTCCTTCACCTTGGGGACCTCGATGAACCACTGGCGGGTGTTCCTGTAGATTATGGGGGTCTTGCATCTCCAGCAGTGGCCGTACCTGTGCTTGATCTTGGAGGTGTTGTAGAGGATGCCCTTGTCCTGCAGGTATTTGATGACCTCATCGTTGCAGGTGCGGACCTTCTTGCCGGCCATCATCGGGAAGTCCTGCGTGAACCTTCCGGACTCGTCCACCGGGCAGAACGCGGGGATGCCGAACCTCCTGCCGGTCTCGAAGTCGTCGGGACCGAACCCGGTCGCGGTGTGGACCAGCCCGGTGTTGTCCTTCTCGACGTAATCGGCGGTGACGACCTTGTAGGTGTAGTCGGTCCTCTTCAGGCAGTCCCCGATCTCGAAGGGCGGGACGTAGCCGGTGCCGACCAGGTCCTTCCCCTGCATCTCGCCGAGGATCTCGAAGGAGGTGTAGCCTCCCTTCTGCATGACGAACTCTGCCTGGCACTTCATTATGATGACGGTCTCGGACCTGCCGTCCTCCGCTTTCATGAGGACCCTGGCGTAGGTCTCGTCCGGGTGGACGGCCACGGCCACGTTGGAGGGCAGGGTCCAGGGGGTGGTGGTCCAGATGAGGAGCGACGTCCCGCTCCCGTCGGCCAGGGGGAACCTGACCATCACGGAGGGGTCGGTCTCGTCCCAGTAGTCTATCTCGGCCTCGGCGAGGGCGGTCTCGCAGCGGGGGCACCAGGTGACGACCCTGGACGAGTCCTTCAGCAGCCCTTTTTGAACGCCTGCTGGGCGGTCCACCAGGCGGACTCCATGTAGTCGAGCTTCAGGGTCTGGTAGGGACGGTCCCAGTCCATCCAGACGCCCAGCCTCTTGAACGCGTCGGTCATGCTGGCATGCAGCCCGTAGGCGAAGTCCTGGCAGGTCGTGACGAACTTGTCTATGCCGATCTCGTCGGTGATCTGCTTCTTGGAGTGGACCCCGATCTTCTTCTCGACCTGGACCTCGATGGGGAGGCCGTGCATGTCGAACCCGGGCTGGTCGCGGACATTGTAGCCGTTCATCCTCCAGTAGCGGATGAGGATGTCCTTGACCGTCTTGTTCATCGCCGTCCCGAGGTGGATCGATCCCGTCGTGTAAGGGGGGCCGTCGAGGAAGTAGAACGCCGGTCCGTGCTCCCTCAGTTCCTTGGTCTTCTCGTATGCATGCTCCGACGCCCAGAGCTCCTGGACGTCCTTCTCCGCCTTGGGGGCGGAATAACTGGCCTGGATCTGCTTTATCATCGCTCGTCCTTCTGAACGGGGTATATCTTGCCGCCGTTCACGGCCCGACCATCGGCTCCGATGTTATATAGCTTGCCGAAGCCCGGAACTGCATCGGACTGCTGGGTCTTCATGCGCCTGTCCGCAGGCCGCTTCAGAAGAACGCGTCCAGGGACCTCTGCTGGCGCCTCTTCTTCTGCTCGGCGCGCGCTTTATCGATCCTGTCGAGGGCGGCCGCCACCCTGTCCTCGGAGAAATCGTACCCGGCAAGCATATCGATGACGCCTGGCGGTCCGGCTCGGAGTACTGGGTATCGTATCCGTCGGCTCCTTTGTAGTTCAGGAAGATGTCCCTGATCTCATCGCGGTCGGGTATGTCCTCCCCGATCCTGGCGAGGACATGCTCCAAGTCCCCGTTGTCACGGATGTACTTCAGCGCCTTCTTGGGCCCGATTCCCTTGATTCCGGCATTGAAGTCCGTTCCCATGAGCATGCACATATCGACAAGCTGCCCGCGGGTGATCCCGAGTGCGGACAGGCATTCGGCCGAGTCGATGATCTCCGTCTTTATCTCCCTGTAGACGTCCCTTCCCGGTACTTTCCTCCTGCCTGTGAGGGTGAGGTTCCTCACCAGGGTCGGGGTCCCGAAGAGGAGGGAATCGTAATCCTGGGACGCGGCGGCGTAGACATCCCCTCTGATGCACATGTACGCGGCCTCCTGCTCCCCGTCCGAGGGCGCCTGGACGATAGGGAACCCCATGAGCCCGATGAGCTCTCTCGCCGATTCCCTGACATCCTCGGTCATCCTCGATGTCTGCTGGGCCTTCGTGCGGGCTGTCTTCAAATCCCCCCGCTCGACCGCCTCCCTCCATTCCTTCTCGGCCTCGTCCCGGCGGGCTCTCCTCTCATCGAGGGTCGCGCGCTTCAGGGGATGGGGCTTGCCGTCGAAGACGAAGATCGGCTCAATGCCGGCCTCCACGAGGCTGGCGCTCCTGTGCAGGAGCCCCGTGAGGTGCGACGTGGTCCTCCCCCTACTGTCGCACAGCGGGTACCCGTCCGGCTGGCGGATGGCCGACATGAATTGGTAGGCGATGTTGTAGGTGTCTATCGCCACCTTCCTGCCGCCCAGGTCCGAAGGCTCGATCTGCTTGGCCTCGATGAGGTCGGACAGGTTTACCCCCGTATCAGTCCCTCCCGAACCTCTTCCACACGGCTATCTCACCGGTCATGTCCGGAAGGCCGAACAGGGCGCTTCCGGCGACGAGGACGTTGGCGCCGGCATCGGTGCACAGTTTCCCGGTCTCACAGTTTATCCCCCCGTCGACGGAGATGTCCAAGCCGGGGTTGTGGTCGTCGGCCCATCTCCTGACCGCCTCTATTTTGGGCAGGCACTCCGGATGGAACTTCTGCCCGCCGAACCCGGCGTCACGGTCATGATGAGCACCATATCGACCTTGTCCAGGTACGGGTCCAGCATGCTGATGTCCGCGGGCGGGTTGATGGTGATCCCGGCCCTCAGGCCGAGGTCTTTGATCTTCTTCACGGCGGCCATCACGTCGCCTTCGGCCTCCGCATGCACGGTGATCGAATCGCATCCTGCCTTCGCGAAGTCCTCCACATAGCGCACGGGGTCCTCGATCATGAGATGGGCGTCGAACGGCAGCCCGCAGCATTTCCTGGCGCATTTTATCACAGGCGCTCCGAAGGTCAGATTGGGGACGAACATCCCGTCCATCACATCAAGGTGGGCCCAGTCGGCCCCGGACCTCTCTATCCTCGCCAGCTCCTCCCCGAGCCGGGAGAAGTCGCACGAGAGCATCGACGGGGCAATCTTTGTCATGCACCGCCAATCGCTGAATCAGGTAAAAAGTATTGCCGTCTGACATACGTATGCTGGGTCTTTTGAACGACCGTCCGAAATTTATAGTCCGACGGCGATGACCGCAGCATGTCGGGAACGGCTGGCCACGGGGCCAAGGTCGATGTATGCGATGTGGAGGGCTGCAGCTGCGAAGCTGAGCGCTCCCTCAATATGAAACAGGTTGCGAAATGCTCTCTGAAACTGAAGGACAGCGGGGCGCGTTCGGTCCATCTCTGCAAAGAGCATTACAAGCAGTACAAGAAGGAGACCAAGACCGAGAGGTCCCTGGACTCCGTGTACTGAGAACGTTCCGGGATCTTATCCGAGGCGCACGGGATGATGGACCTGCTTTTCCTGGGGACCGGGGCGAGCGTCCCGTCCAGGGAAAGGGCCCTTCCCTGCGTCGCTGTCCGCAGCGGGCCGGAGGTGGTCCTCTTCGACTGCGGGGAGGGGACCCAGCGCCAGCTGATGGTCTCCCCGTTCTCCCTCATGAAGGTCTCCGCGGTCCTGGTGACGCATCTCCACGGGGACCATTTCTACGGGCTCCCGGGCCTGATGCAGACGATGGGGCTCCTGGGCAGGAAGGACCCGCTCACAGTATGCGGGCCCGAGGGGTTCTCCGATGCCCTGGACAAGGTGAACAGGGTCTGCGGCGGGGAGTTCGATTACAAGGTCGATTCGAGGGACCTGTCGCCCGGAGACAGTGTGGCCGTCGGGAACCTGGAGGCGAAGGCGTTCGAGACCGTCCACGGGGTGCCGTCCGTAGGATACAGGCTGTCCGAGCCGCCCTCGCGCGGGAAGATCGATGCCCAGAAAGCGAAGGGATACGGCATAACCGGTCCGGAGTTCTCCGAGCTGGAAAGGGGGAGCGCCGTCAGGGGGGTCAGGCTGGAGGACATCACGGGCCCGCCCCATCCAGGTCTGTCGGTGGTCTACACCGGCGATACGCGTCCCTGCAGATCGATCGTGGAAGCGTCGCGGGGCGCAGATGCGATCATCCATGAATCGACTTACTCTTCTGCCGAGGCGCCATGGCCGAGGAGCGTTTCCACAGCACGGCGGCCGAGGCGGCCCGCGACGCGCTGGAGGCCGGCTGCAGGTACCTGTTCCTGGTGCACCTGAGCGGGAGGTTCGGGAAGGATGCCGGGCCCGTCGAGAACGATGCCCGCGCGGTCTTCGGGGATAATCTCCGCATACCGTCGGACATGTGCCATTACCGTCTTTCCAGGGCCGGGCTGACCGAGATCCGCCGAGGCTGGGTCAGACCAGTTTCAGGATGTCGGCCTTGGTTATCATGCCGACGAGCTTCCCCTTCTTCGCGACGAGGACCGCGCCGCAGTCGCTCATCATCGCGGTCACCGAGGAGACCGGGGTTGTCTCGTTGACAACCGGGAAGGAGTCGTCCATCACTGCCGACACCTGGGCGTCCTTTAGCTCCTCCATGGTCTTCCCGGCGCGGATCTTCTCGAAGATGCTTTTCTCCGAGATGCTGCCGACGGGGGTGTCCCCTTTCAGTACTGGGAGCTGGGAGAACCCGGTCGTCCTCATCAGCTCGGAGGCCACGCGCACCCTGTCGGTGCTCTGGACGCTGACGATGTCCTTGGAGGCCACGTCGGCCGCGGTGATATCGTGCTTGCCGCCCTTGGCCATGTCGTCAAGGGTCTCGAACAGCCTGACCACCGTATCATAGCTGGCCGATATGCGGCCCCTCTCGATCTTGGCGATAGTGCTCTGCGAGACGCCGGACTGTTTTGCGAGTTCCGTCTGGGTAACATCCATCGCCTTTCTCATTCTCCGGATATCGGATGCAGGCGGGAATTTCATGTCGGGAGGTTATCATTTATGCTTATTTGAATATAACCATCAATCCATATTATTTACCATTAAAGTCTACGAATTTTTAAAGTGAAGCATATGGCGTCCAAGAAGAATATCTACGTCAACGGGATCGAGCAGGTCCCTGTCCCCAAGAGGCAGATCGAGATCGTCGAGAGAAAAGGTATCGGCCATCCCGACTCCGTCGCCGACGGTGTCGCCGAGACCGTGTCCGAGTCCCTCTGCGCCATGTACATAAAGGAGGTCGGCCACGTCCTCCACCATAACACCGACCAGACCGAGGTCGTGGCCGGTATCTCCCGTCCTGCCTTCGGCGGAGGAGTGATCGTCAAGCCCGTCTACATCCTCATGGACGGAAGGGCGACCACCTACATCGAGAAGGACGGCAAGGAGTACGGCCTCCCTGTCGAGTCCACCGCCCTCAAGGGAGTCAGGAAATACCTGAAGAAGACCTACCCGTACCTCGACGTCGATTCCGATGTCATCCTAGATACCAAGCTCGGCATGGGCTCCGACGACCTGACCGGGGTCTACAAGGCATCCAACTTCCTGTCCAACGACACCTCGTTCGGAGTGGGATATGCTCCCTTCTCTGTCACCGACCAGCTTACCAAGCAGACCGAGAACTACATCAACGGGAAGCTCAAGAAGACCCTTCCCGAGGTCGGGCAGGATGTCAAGGTCATGTGCTCCAGGGTCGCAGCGAGATCACCATGACCATCGCCGCCGCCATGGTAGACAGGTTCATCGAGGACCCCACCGCGTACAAATCCGCCATCGAGCAGCTCACCAAGTCCGTCGAGGACTTCGGCGCCGGCATCATCGAGAAGTACGGCAAGAAAGAGAAGCTCAAGGTCGATGTCAACACCGGCGATGACTACAAGCGCGGGGTCTACTACCTCACCGTCACCGGGCTGTCCCAAGAGATGGGGGACGATGGGTCCGTCGGACGCGGCAACAGGTGCAACGGCCTCATCACCCCGTTCAGGCCCATGTCCATGGAGGCCACATCCGGGAAGAACCCCATCACCCATGTGGGGAAGATCTACAACGTCCTGTCCAACATCATCGCCAACGATGTCGCCAAGGTCGTCGGCGGGGACGCCGAGATCAATGTCCGCCTGCTCTCGCAGATCGGCCACACCATCTCCGACCCGCTGAACGCCAGCATCAACATCATCTCGGACGATTCCAAGCTGCTCGATTCCAAGATCGGCAAATGGAAGGGCGAGGCCTACGAGATCGCCGCCGACTGGCTCGACAACATCGACAAGGTCTCCGAGAAGATCATCGCCGGCAAGATCCAGACCTTCTGAGTCCGGAGGGGGCCGCGAGGCCCCTCCGGACCGCTTCTCAAACGATTTCAAACATGCACTTAATCAATTATTTATACTGACGAGCTGGATTACAAACTGATAATGATTACTGCTCCAACAGCAGCATCATCCATCATATCTGGGCCGTTAGGCCCGAGGAGTCCGACGTTAACATGAAAATCATGGATATTCCGGCCTACGGTCCGATGTTCCGCTTTACCGACGCGAACGTCTACTATGCCCTCTACATACTCTCGGACGGGAGGACGATGGGCCGCAAGCGCCTGGCGGCGGAGGTGGGCGTCGGCGAGGGCAGCATGCGCCGCATCCTCGAGAAGTTCACCGAGTGGGGGTTCGTCCTGATCCGCCAGACCGGGATCTCCATAACCAGTTCGGGCAAGGCGTTCCTGGAGCAGATCCCGCTGCGCCTGTCGGACGTGCAGCTCGAGGCCCTCTCGATCACCGGTCCGGTCCAGCAGTCTGTGATCGTATACGGGGTGGCGAAGAAGATAGTCAACGGCATGGAGCAGAGGGATGCAGGCATCAAGGCCGGGGCCACCGGATGCACCACCCTGGTCATCCGCGACGGCAAGCTCATGATACCGCCGGATTGGAGCCTCGATGAGCACTCCCCCGAACTTGCCTACAAGATCCGCAAGGCACGGCCATCACGCCTGATGACGCGATCATCGTCGGCAGCGGCGATACGAAGATCCAGGCCGTCGTCGCGGCCCTCAATGCTGCTTTCGATCTCATCTGACGCGGATGAAGCATCTTCACAGCTGGTCGGTTTTCGAGCCTCTCGCGGATGTGCCGGGGGAGGGTCCCCTCGGGGACCGGCTTGCAGGGATGGGGATCGGGGGGCTGGAGCTCTTCACGCTGGTCTCCCCTGTCGGCAGGGAATACATCGGAGTTCCAGGCATAACATCGGTCCATCTGCCTTATGCGATTGACTGGCACAGTGCATGGGAAGGCCGCCTCTACGAGGGGACGGAAGGCGAGGACCTAACATATTTCTCGTTCGGCAGGGACAGGGAGGAGGTCGTCTCCACGGTGAGGAAGGCCATCCGCTGCGCCGCAGCGGTCAAGCCCGCGTACGGGGTCATGCATGCAGGCAACACGGACATGAGGCAGGTCCTGAAGAGGAAGCACGAGAGCGACGACCTGCGCATCATTGAGGATTTCGCCGAGCTGATGAACCGGGTTGTAAGCCCCTTCCCCCTGGGGGAGCCCCCGTTCACGCTGGCGTTCGAGAACCTGTGGTGGGAAGGCCTCAAGCTCCGCGGCCCGGGCGAATGGAAGGTCCTCGAGCGGAAGCTGGAGTTCGACAACTGGGGGTTCACCCTCGACACCGGACACCTCATGAACACCGTCGACGGGCTTGACAGAGAGGATGATGCCATAGATGCGGTCCTCGCCGTCACAGACAGGTATCCATTGGACATGGACGACCGTATCATGACGATGCATCTGCAGCTGAGCCTTTCCGGAAGCTTCAGGCGCTCGATAAAGGATGACGGCAGGCATGACGGCGAATCCTGGAAGGACTTCACCGCTCGCGCCTACCGGCGCGCATCCGAGATCGATCAGCACAGGCCGTTCACGAGCCCCAGGGTCCGCGAGATCATCGATTCCGTGCGCCCAAGGTATCTGACGCATGAACTGTACGGCAGCGGTTCAGGTGACCGCTGGGGGGATCTCAGCAGACAGCGCTCCCTGTTTCCATGAGCGCTTCGTCAGGCATCCGGGAGCAAGGATGAAACGAGACGGGCCTTTTACAGGCCGTATCGAAATGACGGAGGACTGGGGAATCCCGCAGACCGTGTGTTCAGAGAGGAGCATTCGCCGAGCGGGTCCATTCTGTTCAAAGACGGGACTCCAGGGTGCATAGCCGATCCGGAATACGATTCCGAGGTTTTCTTTGACCGGGACATGACGGAGGACGGTCTGATCTTCAACGGGAGAAGGTCGATTGGGAACCGGTACATCGACAGATGGGGCAGGGACGGGGAATTCTACCAGGGAGGATGCTTCCTCTGCTATGATGGGGGGGAGGATGAGATAATACTTCGACAGGAACGAGGAGCCGTACCCATTGAGGGCGATCCCGGAAGAGGTGGCCGACCTATCAGAGGCGGGGAATCTGGAAGGGTAAAGGAATGGAAGGAAGAGGTTCCTGAATTAGGAAATTTCCGGTTGGACGCTGCACGCCCCCGTTCATACGGCTTATTGGGAAAGATCGCCCCGACAGTCATATGTGAAGAAGTTTCTGGAAATGCAATTTTACATACAGATATCAAAAATACAGGATTTTGCCATTATCATCATGCACTTCACACAGAAACGCAATACCCCGCCCATGTTTTCTATGGATATCTCATATATGTTTGAACTAGTGAATATAAAAGAATACGCGAGAAACAATGTCGACGTTCATCATAACAGACCGGAAGATGGAGAGTCTCTGCGAATCGTCATATATTACGGAACCTCCCAAATCGCCTGTTGTCTCCCCCATAGGGTTATTATGGTTTTCATCGGAAGGATTTAAACCGTCCGAAGTCCATCTCCTCGGCCCTCTTGCTTTCGAAAAATACGGTTCCAGCAAAGAAAAGCTGCTGTCTGAAACCTATGACAGGGCCGATTTCGGGACCGATCCGGATAAATTGAACTTCTATCGGTGCGGCCCTGTCGATACTGTCGGCGGCAGACTCGAAAGCAATTTCATGCCCAGTATGGCGAGAAGCTGTCTGCTGGTCCCGTTCGCCTGCTGGTACCTTCGGAAAGGAGAGTTCATAGCAATCCACCAGTGGGGCGGCGGCTGGCATCCTCACTACCATCCGTCCATCAGACCGATCGTGACCCCTGAGGGAATCAAAGAGCTTCAATACTGCGCCCTGGACATGGACGGGATATTCATGTTCCGCTCACAGGGAGGAACATATGAGCCCATGGCGCATCTGTTCGACGAGCTCCGCAGCGACCGTCCGGAAATGAAAGGGCATGATGTTTGGATGTTCCCGAGGGAGAAGACCGATGTGAAAGGCCTCATAGAGAGGTTCGGACCGGTTTATGATTTCGTGACGGTGGAGAACAGGCGCCCGTCAGAGGACGGCAGCAGATGGCACACTGCGCCCCTCGACGAGGCCATGGAGCTCGGAGAGGTGGAGAAATACCGGATGCAGTTGGTCGACAGACATTCGAGCGACGGCAGTCTCAACAGGCCCGTATCATATCTGTGCGTCGTACTGAAACGAATAATACTGAGGGCTGAGAAATATGTGCCGGCAGACTGTTGATATTCTGTCAATACAATGGCCCAATGAACATGTGAGAGACCATGCCGACCTACATCATCACCGATCTGAAACTTGAAGACATCTGCGAGTAGTCATGCAGGATGGAGCATAAGCCTTTCAAGGAGTTTTACCGCATCGGGCCGCTTGTGTTCATGCATCGTTCCTTCACCAAAGAAGACCTGTTGTCAAGATCCTACGACAGGG
>NZ_LOPS01000021.1 GCF_001481295.1 Candidatus Methanomethylophilus sp. 1R26 | reverse complement strand
CGCCGCGATAAAAAAAAAAGTGCGCCGGTGCGCTGTCTTTATACGCGCACGTATGATAGCAAGGTCCATATGGAAGTCACGCTGGAGGTCCTCAAGGCCATCGGGGCGGCGGTCAAGGAGAACATCGACAAGATCCCGACGCAGGAGGAGAAGGGGAGGGACATCGAGATGGGAGCGGACGGCACGCCGACCGCCCTCATCGACAAGGTCGCCGAGAACACCGTCCTCGATTACATCGTCAGGAACGACATCGCCCTGAACGTCCTGAGCGAGGAGATCGGCTTCATCGACAACGGCGCGGAGGAGACCATGGTCCTCGACCCCATCGACGGGTCGCACAACGCCATCGCCGGGGTCCCGCTGTACACCGTGTCCATGGCCATCGGGTCGGCCAGGCTGTCCGATGAGAGGCTGGCCTACCTGTTCATGCCGGCGACCGGGGACGAGTACTGGGCCGAGAAGGGGAAGGGGGCGTACAAGAACGGGCGCAGGCTGCATGTCCGCGCCCCGAAGGAGAGCTCCCTCCTCATGATGATCTACACGGGGAACGGCGCCCATCCGTCCGCCTGGGAGCTCGGGAAGAGGGTGAAATCCTCCCGCTCCTACGGCTGCTCCTCGCTGGAGATGGCGTTCGTCGCCGAGGGCACCGCCGACGGGTTCTACATGAACTCCGAGAGGTACACCCGCGCCATCCGCGTGGTGGACATCGCCGCCTCGTACCTGATCCTCAGGGAGGCCGGGGGATACATCTACACCCTGGAGGGCGCGGACTTCGACATGCCGTTCGACCTCGAGACCCGCGGCAACTTCATCGCGGTCTCCAGCCCGTCCCTCTATGATTTCATCACCCGCAAGCACCTCATGTCCGGCAGGAGAAGGGTCTACGGCATCGTCGCCAACCCGAAGGTGGACGGCGTCAGGGGCTACGTGGAGAGGGTCATCGAGTCCCTGGGGGACGCCAGCATAGTGCTCGACAAGTCCGCCGCCGCGGTCCTCGGGAGGGACGACGGTCTCGAGATCTCCGACATGCATGCGGACACCGTGATAACGATCGGCGGCGACGGCACCATCCTGAGGACGCTGAACGCCAACTCGGCGCCCGTCATGGGCATCAACGCCGGCGGCGTCGGGTTCCTGGCCGCCCTCGAGCCCTCCCAGATAGAGGAGGGCATCGCCAGGCTCAGGAACGGCGACTACACCATGGAGGAGAGGTTCAAGCTGGACACCGCCTGCGGGGACGAGATGTTCGACCCGGCCGTCAACGAGGCCGTGGTGCACTCCGATTCCATCGCGAAGATCAGGAAGTTCAGGATCTACGTCGACGACAGGCTAGCCACGGAGGTCAGGGCGGACGGGATCATCATCTCGACCCCGACCGGGTCCACCAGCTATGCGATGAGCCTCGGCGCCCCCGTGGTCGACCCCCGGGTGGACGCCCTCGTCATCGTACCGATGGCAGCCTACAAGTTCTCCTCCCGGCCCATCGTGGTGCCCAGCTGGAGCAAGGTGGACGTCGACTGCGTGCTGGACAAGGGATGCCTGCTGGTCATCGACGGGCTCCTGGAGCACAAGGTCGAGGGCGGATCGAGGCTGACGTTCGTCAGGTCCTCCCAGAGCTTCAGGATCATCCGCTTCGACCGCGACTTCTACAAGAGCCTGACGGAGAAGCTGGTGAACTCGTCATGAACATCAAAGGGGTCAGCATCGATTTCATCGATGCCCTGAACGAATCCGCGAGGTCCGTTTACCCGGACGAGTTCATCTGCCTGCACCGGGCGCACGGCGGCATCATCGACGAGATGGTCATGCTCCCGGGGACGGTGTTCGGGGACTCTCACAGCTTCATCATGGACTGGATGGACCCCATCGATTTCCAGAGGACCGGCTCGGCCCATTCCCATCCAGGGTACTCCAACGAGGCGTCGGAGGACGACCTGCAGGTTTTCGGGAGCATGGGCGGGGTGCACTTCATCACCTGCCAGCCGTACGACAGGACCAGCTGGAAAGCCTATAATTCAGCGGGCGATGAGGTCCGCCTCGACATGCTGTACGCCGACGGCACCAAGGCCGACCCGCAGGCCCCGCGAAGGTCAGATCGAGCCGCGGACGAGCTCCTCCGCCTCATCGAGCATGGTCGCCAGGTAAACAGGGTCCCCGGACTCCGCCGAGATCTCGATCCTCTTCGGGTCGGACGGGTCGGGGTTGACGTAGAGGATCCCGCGGCTCATCTGGATGCAGAGCCCTCCGCCGCCGTCGACTCTGCTCACGTCCGCATCCTTCACAGAGTTCAGGAAGCGGTCGGTGAAGGCGCTGAAATACCCGTCGAAGTCCACGTAGGTCTTCCTGACGGTGTATCTGGGGAAACCCTCGAGCACGTTCCTTATGCTCCTGGCCCCCGCGAGCTTGGAGATCTCGGCCGCGGCGGCCAGCGCGTCCGGGCACTGGGTCCTCTTCGGGAACACGAAGAGGCCGTCCAGGGTGCCGGCGAAATCGGCCCCGCTGTCCTTCGCGGCCTCATTATCGATTCCAGCGAGTTCCCGTGGCGGATCAGCCCTCCGCCGTTCTTCCCGCGCGGCCTGTACCTGTAGAACGCATCGTCGACGATGCTGGGGGAGGCATAGGGGACCACGGCCTTGGACGGTTTGACGGCCAGCAGCATTATCGCCAGGAGCTTGTCCCCGGGGACGAACTTCCCGCTCTCGTCCAGGAGGGCCAGCCTGGTGCCGTCGCCGTTGAACGCTATGCCTATGGATCCGGTGCTCGCGTTCACGAAGCTAGACAGCCCCGCCAGCTCCGCCCTGTCTATGCCGGGGGGAGCGGGGAGGGGCGCCGCCGCTTATGTGGGCGTTCAGGCCGATCGGGTCCGCCCCGCTCTTCTTCAGGATGCGGTCCGCGCAGACGGACGTGCTGTTCCCTCCGGTGTCCGAGAGGATGTAGCCTCCGCCCTCGCCCTCGGGGAACGAATCGATGTACGCGTCCACCGCTCCCGGCTCGGAGCGTATGCAGCCGACGTCGCTGAAAGGCGGGAGCTCTCCGTCCGCGCCGTCCAGGCGCTCGAGCGGGAAGGGGGAGCCCTCCGGGAGGCGGATGCGGATGCCGGCGATGTGCCCGTAATCGTCGGGGGAGCCGACATGGACCGTGCAGTCGACCCGGTCCCTGAACGCTATGCAGAGGCCGGGCGCAGGGATTATCCCTGCGTCGATGCGTCCGCGCCGGCGGAGGTCAGGCCGGCCATGAAGGCCGCCGCGATCATCTGGCTGCTCGGGTTCGCGTCGCGCCCTACCGCCACCTTCAGGCATACGGACCCCAGCTTGGTCCCGAGGGAGAGCGCCCTCGAGGGGGTCATGTCGTCCGTCAGGGATACCGCTCCGCCGCTGCCGTCCATGGACTCATGATGGGCACCGCCGATAATAGTTTTTGGCAGGGCCCCAGACGGCAGGAGAACGGGCCGGGATATATCGGCAAACTCGCAGCCAAAAAGACCCAGATATGACGTTTTTGCAACTCGGAACCTGAATTTTCGATAAGTCTTATATACTATTCAGCGAGTTTATCTTCATTAAGAGAAACTGCAGTATGAGGTTTTGAAATGGCGATGGAGAGAATAACAATAGCCAAGGCCAAGCAGATAGCGAAGATAAAGGGTCTGAACCCCGGAAAGGTCAAGGGCACCGAGGGCGTCCAGTTCACCAAGGGCACCAACGGGCGTCTCGACGTCATCTCCTGGGATGAGTTCGAGGCGATCCTCAAGAAGAGGAACCTGGCCGTCTACGAGTCCGGCGGCTGGATGAAGATCATGAACGCCTGAACGGACGCACATCTCCGGACAGGAAATCAAACTCCACAAACTTCTTCCAACACTTATCCTTTAATAGAAGAACGCGATGGGGAACCCCACCTGCAGAGATAGTCAAGCATGGCCAACGACGTTAGATTCAGGGTCTAATCCCTAGCGGTCCACGGGTTCGAATCCCGCTCTCTGCACCATTACTCTCATTTCCGCCTGCCTGAGGGCATTTCCCCCCGGCGGCCCCGTCATGTAGCCTCTCTCCCCGCTTCTGCTTTTCTGTGCTCGCGCTCCCTGAGCCTGAGCCCCCATTCTGCCCAGGCCCACATGAGCAGGGCCCCCAGCCAGTGCCCGGTTATCAGCGCCCACCATTCGGCATCGAGCGAGAAATACGATGCTGCCCAGAACGCGGCGGTCATCTCCAGGTTCCTGATGAGCGCGACGCCATCGAGGACCCTGCCATCCTTATGCTCTGCAGCTGGGCCGATCCGATGTCCCTGAGGACGAGTATCGGTATGAACAGGCAGTACAGGCGATGGTGCGGGCCAGGTCCGCCCTCAGGTACGCCGAGTCCCCAGATGCGAACACGGCCGCGAACCAATCGGAGAACACGAACAGCACGGCGGCGGCAGCGGTCACGGCGATGAGGGATATCTTCAGCCCCTCGGACACGGTCCTGCGTATCCTGCCGAAGTCCCCCATCCCGAACTGGGCGGAGCAGACGGTGGCGATGGCCCCGCCGATCCCCGCAGGTATGACTCCGATGAGGTCGACGTACTTGTACGCGGAATTGTAGAGGGCGGACCCGTCCGGGCCTCCGACCTTCACGAAGAAGTACAGCATCAGGATGTTGAAGATGTAGAAGATGTCGAGCTCGACGGCCTTGGGCACCCCGATGGAGGAAAAACGCCTTCACCGGCCCCTTCCTGAACCTGAACCCTCCGTAGGAGATGCGGAGCTCGGTGTCCTTCTTCACATGGTACCAGTAGGCCACGGGCACGGCCGCCGCCGCGGAGGAAACCGAGGTCGCCCATGCGAGGCCCGATATCCCGTATCCGAGGCCGTAAGCGAAGACCGGGTCCAGGACCATGTTCAGCAGGGCTCCGAAGGCCAGGATGTACATCGAGCGTCTCGCGTCCCCCTCGGCGCGCAGGGCCCCGGCGTAGATGTTGGGCATGATGATGGCGGCCGAGCAGATGAAGCAGGGGATGCAGTACTCCCAGGCCTCCCCGCTGACGCTTCCGCCGCTGCCCATCCAATCCACCACGGGCCTCCCGGCCAGAAGGAAGAGCGGAGCGGCAGCGAGGGAGACGATGAGCATCGCGGGGATGGCCTGCCTGACGATCTCGGCGGCCTCGTCCCTCTTCCCCGCGCCTATCCTGTTGGCCCCGGCGGCGGAGATGCCGATCCCCAGCCCGTTCCCGATCCCGGCGACGACGGCATACATGGGGATCCCCAGCCCCAGGGCGGCCAGCGCCTCCCCTCCCAGCCCGGAGCACCAGAAGGTGTCCGCGAACGCGTTAATCTGGGCCACCAGGAGCGAGATCACTATCGGCACCGCCATCGCCCTGAGAGCGGTGCGGGGCTCAGAGGTCAGGACATCGGTTCCGTGCATCTGCCCTCCGTCTAGCGTTTATCTAGTTAATCCTTATGCTGTCCATGAAAAAGGAGGGGAAGGTCACGGCGCAGACAACGCTTTTCGGAGACGAGCCGAAACCGGCCCGGAAGCCCGTCCGCGGGCCGGGGGAGCCGCTGGCAGGGCGGATGCGCCCGGACAGCCTGGACGGTTTTGTCGGCCAGGAGCACCTGCTCGGCGAAGGCAAGGTGCTGAGGATGATGATCGAGCAGGACCGCATGCAGTCCATGATCCTCTGGGGCCCGCCGGGCGTCGGGAAGACGACATTGGCGCACATAATCGCCGTCCGCACCTCGGCCGAGTTCATCCCCTTCTCGGCGGTCACCGGCAGCGCGAAGGAGGTCCGCGCGATCATGGACGCCGCCGAGAAGAGGCGCGCGTCCGGGAGGAGGACCGTGCTGTTCGTGGACGAGATCCACCGGTTCAACAAGGCCCAGCAGGACGCGTTCCTGCCTTATGTGGAGAAAGGCAGCATCATCCTCATCGGCGCCACCACCGAGAACCCGTCGTTCCAAGTGAACTCGGCGCTGCTGTCCCGCTGCAAGGTGTTCGTCCTGAAGCCGCTGTCCGAGGATGACGTCGCGGGGCTGATCCTCCGCGCCGCCGAGAAGGGGTTCCCGGGGACGAAGGCGGTGATATCGGACGATCTGGCGCATGTCATCGCGAGGTTCGCCAACGGCGATGCCCGCACCGCCCTCAACACCCTGGAGGCGGCCGCCTCGGACTCCCCGACGGAGAACGGGGCCATCATGGTGTCCGAGGAAGCCGTCGCCGACTGCGTCAGCAGGCGCTCCCTTCTCTACGACAAGACGGGCGAGGAGCACTACAACCTCATATCCGCGTTCCACAAATCCATGAGGAACTCGGACCCGGACGCGCGGTCTACTGGCTGGCCAGGATGCTGGACGGCGGGGAGGACCCCTGCTACATCGCCAGGAGGATGATTGAGTTCTCGGGGGACGACGTCGGCATGGCCGACCCCAATGCCATGCTGCAGGCGGTGTCCTGCTTCTTCGCCTGCAAGAACATGGGCATGCCCGAATGCCGCTTCGCGCTCGCGCAGACGGCGATATACCTCTCCCTCGCTCCCAGGTCGGATTCCGTCGCGAAGGCGATAGAAGGCGCGATAGCAGATGTCCGCGGGAAGCCGAACGAACCCGTCCCCATGCAGCTCAGGAACGCCGAGACGAAGCTCATGGAGCAGCTGGGATATGGGAAGGGATACCAGTACCCTGAGGGGACCGAGGCCAAGGTCACGAAGATGCAGTGCCTCCCGGACGGCCTGAAGGACAGGATCTACTATGAGCCGGGGAACCGCGGCAACGAGGCGTACATCTCCAAGCGCCTGCAGGGGATCCGGGACTGGAAGGCCGGCCGCCGCGGGGAGCCTCCCGAATGACCCAGACATCATTGGATACAGGGACCGAGGACCCCGAGCCCCTGGCCAGCAGGATGCGCCCGAAGACCCTGGACGGGTATGTGGGGCAGGAGGCCCTCCTCGGGAAGGGGAAGTTCCTGAGGCACGCCATCGAGGCGGACAGGGTGCCCTCGATGATCCTCTGGGGCCCTCCCGGCACCGGGAAGACCACTTTGGCAGGGATAATCGCGCGTTCCACGGGGGCAGAGTTCGTATCGATATCGGCCGTCAAAGACGGTGTCCCGGAGATCAGGAGGATCATGTCGGACGCCGAGGCGAGGGCCTCTCGCGGCGGAAGGACCGTGCTCTTCGTGGACGAGATCCACCGCTTCAGCAGGACCCAGCAGGACGAGTTCCTGCCGTACATGGAGAAGGGGAGCATAACCCTCATCGGCGCCACCACCGAGAACCCCTCGTTCGAGCTGAACTCGGCCCTGCTGTCCCGCTGCAAGGTCTTCGTCCTCTCGAAGCTGTCCGAGGGGGACATAACCGCCCTTCTGAAGAAGGCGGCCGCCGAGGGCTTCCCGGGCAGGAGCATCGAGTGCTCCGACGCCGGCCTGAGAAGGATCGCCGCCTTCGCCGACGGCGATGCCCGCGCGGCGCTGAACGCCTTCGAGACTGCGGTCGAGCTGTCCGGCGGGGATATCGTTACCAAGGAGGCGATCAGTGGGAGCCTCGGGGACCGTGCGGTCCGCTACGACCGGAACGGCGAGGAGCACTACAACATCATCTCGGCCTTCCACGAAGGGATGCGGAACACCGACCCGGACGCGGCGGTCTACTGGCTGGCGAGGATGCTCGCGGGAGGGGAGGACCCCAAGTACATAGCCAGGAGGCTGATGGAGGCCGCCCCGGAGACCGTCGGTCTGGCCGACAGCACCGCCATGGAGATGGCAGCGGCCTGCTACGAGGCCTGCTCGGAGCTCGGCGAGAGGGAGAGCGCGCTAATCCTCGCGGAGACGGCCATCTACATGTCGATGGCCCCGAGGACCAATGCGGTGCCCATGGCCATAGGGCACGCTCTCTGGGACGTCCACCATTCCCCCGGGGAGCCTGTGCCCATGCAGATACGCAATGCGCCCACCAAGCTCATGGAGGGCCTCGGCTACGGGAAGGGGTACCAGCATGCCGAGGCCTCGGAGGAGAAGATCACGAAGATGCAGTGTCTTCCGGACTCGCTCAGGGACAGGAGGTACTACGTTCCCGGCACCAAGGGCGACGAGAAGTATTACGCCCGCAGGCTGAAGGCGATCAGGGACTGGAAGGCGGGCATCAGGAAGGACCCGCCTCTCTGAACGCCCGCCAGGATGGATGATGCATCCGTAAGGCCGCCTGCTGGGGCCAATTTTAATATTATAAGAGCCTCCCCGGACCCAGTGCGACACAGACGCTGGGCGTTCGGGGCCGCAACATCGGAACTCATCGCAAAGAAGCATGTCAGACTAATTGGGTTACTGTTACTGTTTTTCGGGCCTGGTTTCATCTCTCCTGCGAGTTCGCGAATGCACCTATATGCGCATCTCCCATGATCTGGGGTGCTTCCGGCCCGGAATTTTCCGTTACGGATATTTCAATTGTTTGTAGTCTATTTTGTTAGATGGGCAATGGATATTATAAAATAATTTTAGACAAATATCTATTTTATTCAGAATTTTTAGTTATATGTTTTTTATATGATGGGTTTTTTCGAGCACTTATGCAGAACAACCGGTACTTCGTTGAGCATCAGAACGAGTACGAATCCTCCGCCAGGAGCTATCCCCGCAAATTCCCTATCGCGATCAAGTCCGCGAAAGGATCATGGATAGAGGATGCGGACGGCAGGAAGTACATCGATTTCCTCAACGGGGCCGGGACCCTTGCGCTCGGGCACAACGACGACGAGGTGAACCGGACGATGGTCGACCTGATCCAGTCGGGAGCCGCGCTCCATACCCTGGACCTTGCGACACCCGTCAAGGACAGGTTCGTCGATGCCCTCCTCTCCATCATCCCCAAAGAGCTCGCTTCCAGGGCCAAAGTGCAGTTCTGCTCCCCTTCGGGCACTGACGCCGTGGATGCCGCGATCAAGCTCTGCAAGACCGCCACCGGCAGGGGCACCGTCATCGCCTTCTCCGGCGGGTTCCACGGCATGGGGCACGGCGCCCTCGCCCTCACCGGGGAGCTCCACCCCAAGGAACATGTGCAGAACCTCATGCCCGGGGTCCAGTTCATGCCCTATCCGTACTCCTACCGCTGCCCGATGGGCATCGGCGGCGAGGCGGGGACCAGGGCCTGCATCAATTACTTCGAGAGGTTCCTCAAGGACACCAACAGCGGGGTCACCAGGCCCGCCGCCGTGATCCTCGAGGCCATCCAGGGAGAAGGAGGCGTGATCCCCGCTCCCGACGAGTTCCTGCAGGCCGTCCGCAGGGTCACCAAGGAGCTCGGGATCCCCCTCATCTGCGACGAGATCCAGTGCGGGATGGGGCGCTCCGGGAACGTATTCGCCTTCGAGCACTCCGGCATCGTCCCCGACGTCATCCTCATCTCCAAGGCCGTAGGGGGATCGCAGCCCCTGTCCGTGGTCGTCTACAACAAGGACCTCGACAAATGGGGCCCCGGGGCGCACACCGGGACCTTCCGCGGAAACCAGCTGGCGATGGCGGCGGGGACCGTCGTGATCAGGAGGATCAGCGACCCCGCTTTCCTGGCCGAGGTGACCCGCAAGGGAGAGTACATGATGGGCCGCCTCAGGAAACTCCAGAAGGAGGTCTCCATCATCGGCGCGTCCGCGGCCGCGGCCTGATGTACGGCATCGAGCTCATCGACCCCCGCGGGCCGAAGTACCTGATGGGCGTTCCCGAGCCCAGCGGGGACATCGCCGCCCGCGTGCAGAGGCTGTGCTTCGAGAACGGCCTCATCATGGAGAGGGGCGGGAGGAACGGCGCCGTCATGAGGTGCCTCTGCGCGCTCAACATACCCGATTCCGACATCGAGAAGGCAATGGCCGTCCTCGAGAAGGTCATCAGGCAGGTGGACGCCGATGCCCGCGTCTGACAGCATCCCGGTGCTCCTCTCCGATTCGGAGGATGTGAAGAAAAGATTCACAGAGATGATAGAGGAGACCCTGAGGGCTGTCCTCTCATCGTACTCCGACGGGAGCGCCTTCTCCGGGATCGGCCCCTATGAGCTGAGGAAGGAGGTCAGGGACCTGGGGTTCCTGCCCGTTCAGGGGAAGGGTTTCGATAAGGTCCTGGAGGAGACCGAGAAGGTCATCCTGCCGAACATGCTGCGCACCTGGTCCGTCAAGTACATGCCCCACCTGCACTCGCCCGCGCTGACAGAGTCGATCTGCTCGGAGCTCATCATCGCCTGCTTCAACGACAGCATGGACAGCTGGGACCAGGGGCCCGCCGCCACCGAGCTCGAGGTCAGCATGATCAGGGGCCTGGAGGGGCTCTACGGCTTCCCGCCCGAGACCGCCGACGGGTACTTCACCTCCGGCGGCTCCCAGTCCAACATCTCGGCCATACTGGCCGCCCGCGACTGGTACTGCATGGAGAAGTTCGGCTGGGACGTCAAGAAGAAAGGCCTGCCCCCCGAGTTCGGGAAGCTGCGCCTGTATGCGTCCGATGTCTCCCACTTCACCATGGAGAAGGCCTGCCACATCCTCGGGATGGGGTATGAGGCGGTCAGGAAGGTCCCAGTGGACTCCAAGTGCAGGATGGACCTCGGCGCGTTCGCGGAGATGCTCGAGGAGGACGTCAGGGCGGGGCTCTTCCCGTTCTGCGCCGTCGCCACCCTCGGGACGACCGACTTCGGGTCCATCGACGACGCCCGCGGCATGAGGGCGCTCTGCGACCGCTACGGCATGCACCTCCACGCCGACGCCGCCTACGGCTCCGGGCTCATCATGAGCAGGAAGTACAGGGAGAGGATCTCCGCGGTCTCCCTTTGCGACTCGGTCACGGTGGACTTCCACAAGATGTTCCTGCTCCCGATCTCCTGCTCGGCCCTGCTGATGAAGGACGGGGAGAGGCTGAAATGCTTCGAGCTCCACGCCGATTACCTCAACCGCGAGGAGGACGAGGAGGAGGGATACATCAACCTGGTCGGCAAGTCCATGCAGACCACCCGCCGCTTCGACGCCCTGAAGGTCTTCATGGCCTTCCAGACCCGCGGAGAGGAAGGCTACGGGAGGCTCATCGACACCGCCGTGGAGAACGCCGCCTACTTCTACCGCAGGATCTCCGCCGACCCGGACTTCATCGCCCCCGTGGAACCGGAGATCTCCTCGGTCGTGTTCGCCCTGGACAGGGGCGACGGGGTCAACAAGGGGATCAGGCGCCGCCTGATGGACGAGGGCACAGTCATCGGGCAGACCGTCATGGACGGCCGCGTGATGCTGAAGTTCACGCTCCTCAACCCCAACCTGGACCACGCTACGATCGACTCGATCATAGCCAGGATCAAGGAGATCGGGACCTCGCTCTCCTGACCGGGCCCCGGACAGCCTTCGGTTTCCCCGGCGGGCGGTTCAGAGGAACACGGTCGCCAGCATGCCTATCACGATCACGCAGCACAGGGCGTAGGCGATCCTCGTCCAGAACGTATCGTGCTCCTTCCTCAGGTTGTAAGTGGCCGCCGCTATCCCGGCGACCGGAGTGAAGATGAGGACCAGTATCCCGGCCGCCAGCAGGAGGTCCGTGACGTCCAGGACGCTCAGCAGCAATCCCACGCACATGATGGACAGCCCTATGAGGGTCCCCCAGTGGAGGACGTTGGAGGTGTCGGAGTTCAGGCTCATATGATCCCTCCTGCCTGGCACAGCATCACGGCGGCTATGAAGAAGTAGACCACGGTCATGTACCTCTTGAGCGCCTTGGCGTTGATCCTGGAGCTGATGCGGGTGCCCAGCCTGGCCCCGATATATGCTCCGATGGCGACCGCGGCGGCGACGTCCAGGATGATCTCCCCCATCAGGAAGTAGATAACCGCCCCGGAGAATGCAGTTATCCCGATCATGTAGTTGCTGGTGGCGGTGGCGACCTTAATGGGCAGGTGCATGTAGATGTTCATGAGGGGGACCTTTATCGACCCCCCTCCGATGCCGGTCATCGACGATACCGCTCCGGCCACCGTGCACAGGGCCATCCCGCCGCGCACGTGCTGGACGGTGTACTTCTGCTCAGAGGGCTCCGCGCCCGCCTCGACGTAGGAGAAGGTGAACCGGGAGTCCTTCTCGTCGGTGCTGGCATAATGCCTCTCGGGGGACAGGTCCATCTTGATGCCGGAGTACAGCATCACGGCGGCGAACAGCACGATGAGGACGGTGTTGTCCAGGTAGGCGGCGATTATCGCACCCGATACCGCTCCCAGGGTCGTCGTGATCTCCATCATCATCCCGAGGCGGACGTTCGACATCCCTTTCCTGATGTAGCTGGTGGCCGAGCCTGTGGAGGTCGCCACAATCCCGACGAGGGAGGCGGCGGTCGCCTCGGTGGCATCGAGCCCGAAGAGGATCGTCAGCACCGGGACGAAGACGATGCCGCCTCCGAGGCCGAACAGGGCGCCCACTATGCCCGCGCCGACCGCGATGACCATGAGCACCAGGAGCAGGAAGGGTTCCATCGGGCCTCTCCATGAAGGGGACAGATAATAAACTGACGCGAACTCCGCCGGGAGCGGGCCCGATGCCCCCCGGCGGGGGAAAAACGTTTCAGAGCTCGTCGAATTCACGGAGTTGCTTCCGGATTTCCGGGCCAGGTTCTTGGAGATCATGCCCTCCTCGAGCCAGGCGGCGTTGAATACCGCCGGCACGGCGAGGCACTCGAAGCAGACGTTCCCGCGCACCTCGGGGGACATGATCCTGCTGTGGTATACGTCCATGATATCGTCCGAGGACACCTCTTTCAGGTCCTCCCCCATCTTCTGCAGCTTGCTGCAGTCCGAGACGATCTCGATGAGGTCCCCGTTCTCCTTGTGGGTGGCGGTGATCCTGCATTTCTTGTCGCAGACGCGCATGTTTACCTTTACGGTCGAGGTCATGCCGGGGCTATGCGCGAGGAACGATAAGCAATGTTCTACGGACGTCGGCATCCGATGCATGTTGCAATAACGGTCGGGTGTCGGATCCAACGTCCGCACGGCGCATCATCTCGGCCGGGGTCGATAAGTAGAAAGACCTCCGCCCGATTGGGAATGCGATGGCAGTGCTGCTGATCAGGTATTCGGAAATCGGCCTCAAGGGCTCGGCGGTCCGCAACCGCTGGGAGAACCGCATGAAAGACAATCTCATGCAGATGCTGGAGGCCGACGGCGTCGAGTCCCTGGTGGAGAAGGGCCAGGCGCGCTTCTACATCACCGCCGGGGACATCTCGGCGGCCATAAGGTCCGTGAGGAAGGTCTTCGGGGTCTCCTCGCTGAGCGTCGCCGAGGAACTGGACAGCACCGACCCGGAGGAGATATGCGCCGCGCTCGCGGAGTACTCCAAGACGCGCATGGTCGACGGGAAGACCTTCGCCGTCCGCGCCCGCAGAGAAGGGGGCCAGAAGTACACCTCCATGGACATAGCTAGGCAGGTCGGCGACGCCATCTGGGACGCCAACCTGGACAAGCACCCGAAGGTGAACCTCAGCGAGCCCGACATCACCTTCTGGGTGGAGGTCAGGCCGAAGAAGACCTACTACTTCCAGGAGTACATCTACGCCCATGCCGGCCTGCCCCTGGGCACCCAGGGGAGGGTCGTGGCCTATGTGGATGACGACCGCGGCCTCCTGAGCGCCTGGCTGATGATGAAGAGGGGATGCAGGGTCTACGTGGTCGGAGACTACGGGCTCGGCGTGCTCAGGCAGTACGATCCCCGCCTGAAGGTCATCGATCCCGGTTTCCGCGTCGAGCGCAACCTGGGATATGTGTTCGGCTATGGGCTCGAGGAGGCCGCCGGGTTCGACCCTGCCTCCCGCGACCGGCCGGCGTTCTTCCCGACCGTCGGGATGACCGATGCCGAGGTGGCGGAGAGGGTGGCGGCGATCAGGAAAGAGGCGGAGGAATCGCCCTCCTGGGACCGTTCCGCCGAGTGACCGTCCGCCGTCGTTCACATTATTAACCGCCGCGCCAATCAGCCTCATGGCGAGATACCAGTGCACCCTGTGCGGGTGGATCTACGACGATGCTGATCAGAAGGTCCCTTTCGACAGCCTCCCAGATGACTGGGTCTGCCCCGTCTGCGGATCGCCGAAAAGCGCTTTCAAGAGGATCGCCGACGGGCCGGGAAAACGTTCCGGCGGCTCCGGCGGCCCGAGGGCGCCCAGGCGCTACCAGTGCCCGACCTGCGGCTGGATCTACGATGAGGCGTTCGAGGGCGTTCCCTTCGACAGCCTCCCCGATGACTGGGTCTGCATCATGTGCGGCGAGAGGAAGGAGAACTTCATCCTCCTGGAGGACTGCCCGCCCTCCGGTCAGTCCGGCCAATCCGGTCCCGAGCAGCCCCGCGGCGGCCGGGACACGGAGTTCGACCCGAGCCTGATCAAGCATGACGGCGGGGTCATGGACGAGATCCACGAGATGGCCGCGACCGGGAAGAGCCCCGGGCAGGCCATGGACACCCTCCTGCCGGTGCCGAAGTTCGACGACATCCTGATCCTGGGAGGGCAGCTCGCCCATCCTCCCTTGGACGACGGCGCCCCGGTGAACATAAGCACGGTCATCGGAACCTCGGCCGCCAGGCCCATGGTCCTGGACAATCCGATATTCATATCCCATATGAGCTTCGGGGCGCTCTCCGCGACGGCGAAGACCGCTCTCGCCATGGGCGCTTCCGCCGCCGGGTCCGCGATGTGCTCGGGAGAGGGCGGGGCCCTTCCCGCGGAGATGGAGCCTCCGACCATTACATCTTCGAGTACGTCCCCAACAAGTACAGCGTCAGCGACGCGACGTTCGGGAGATGCTCTGCTGTGGAGATCAAGATCGGCCAAGGCACCAAGCCCGGCATGGGCGGGCATCTCCCGGGCGCAAGGTCACGCCTGCGATAGCAGAGATGCGCGGGAAGCCTCCGGGGCAGGACATCCAGAGCCCGTCGAGGTTCCCCGAGATAAACTCCCCCGAGGACCTCAGGGACATGGTGTCGACGCTCAGGGAGAGGACCGGGGGCAAACCGATAGGGGTCAAGATCGCCGCCGAGAGAATCGAGGACGACCTGGAGTTCATATCTCATTCCGGGTGCGATTTCATCACGATCGACGGCAGGGGCGGGGCCACCGGGTCCTCGCCCAAGTTCCTCCGGGACGCGTCCTCGGTGCCCACGGTCTACGCCCTCGCCCGCGCCAGGAGGTACATGGATGCCCACGGGATGACCCAGGAGCTCGTCATCACGGGCGGCCTCAGGACCGGAGGGGACTGCGCCAAGGCCATCGCCATGGGGGCGGACGCCGTTGCGCTCGCATCGGGGCCGCTCATCGCCCTCGGGTGCCAGAGGTACAGGGCCTGCGGTTCCGGCCGCTGCCCCATGGGCATCGCCACCCAGGACCCGGAGCTCGAATCGAGGCTGGACTTCTCCAAGGGAGCGGTCCGCGTGGGGAATTACCTCAAAGCGCTCTCCGAGGAGCTCAGGGTCTTCGCCAGGGTCACCGGCCACGACGACATCCATGATCTGGGTCTCGACGACCTCTGCACCACTGACAGCGATATCGCCGCGGCAACCGGGATCAGGCACGCCTGACCGCCGGTCAGAGGCATCTGCCGAGGGTGTCCTTCCAGCCCTCGGCCCCCATGAAGGACGAGGGCACATCGGTCTCCATCCTCCGATAGAGGCTGTATGGCACGGCGAAGGTCATCTTATCGCGGTCGATGAAGCGCCTCGCATAAAGGTCGGTGAAGCCGACCACGGCGCGGGGGTGCTCCTTCATCCCTTCTCCGGCGGGGATGGCGTAGATCTGCTGGCAGGCGTGCCCGTAAGGCATGATCACTGCCTGCCCCTCGCCCTCGTAGCCGAAGGAAGCGAGCTGTGCCAGAGCCGAGATCCTCGTCGGGTCGGCGATGAAGACGACCACCTCCACGGGCCTCTTCTCGGCCTCGGCCTCTCTGAGGTCCTGGAATACTATGGCGTCGTTCCCGTCGCCGATGTCCGGGATCCCGGAGAGGCGGGCCTTCGCGATGTCAGGGTTCCTGAAATGCAGCTTAGCGGGATGCTTTGACCTGGGAACGCCGGTGGACAGGGCGCAAGCCGTCGACTCCCTATCGGGGATGCCGCCGAAGCCGAACCCGCTGACAGCTCCGTGGCAATAGATGTGTGCCTTGTCGGCGGCACACTTCTTCCCGGTCCTGGCACATTTCAGCAGGAGAGGGGGAATGGAGCAGTGGCCCTGCGGCACATCGGCATCCGCGGGGATCTCCGCGGAGCGGTATATCGCAACAGGTCTGACGGTCAGTTCAAGTGCGGCGGCGATGCGGTCCATTGATTATCCCGCCATGAGAACATGGAGCGGCGTTAAAACTGTTGCCGGACGCGGATCGGACAGGCGCCGAAGCCTGCAAGCCACCTGCAGCCATCAAATCGAACGAAAGAAAAACCCGCCCCGTAAAGGGGACGGGGAAGAAGTTTGGCGGGGCAGGGAACTCAGTTGTTCCTGTTGCCGTTGGCACCGCCGGAAGGCCTGACCTTCTCGGCGCCGTGACCCTTGTTCTGGAGGCCGCGTCCTCTCCTTCCGGCCGCGGTCAGTCCGCGGTAGACGCGGTTCTTGTGCTTGTTGTTGCAGATCCAGTTGATCTTGGGGTCATGCTGGATGACAGGGCATCCGGGGTCGACGAGGATGACCTCGTACCACTCGTTCTGCCCGTCCGCTCCGACCCAGTAGGAGTTCAGGACCTCGAGGTTCTGATAGCGCTTCTGGGTCCTCTCCTCGGCGATGGACTGGAGGGATTTGCTGACGATGAGCTGTTCCTCTCCCTTCCTCTTCGCCCTCCTTCCGGTGTTGATGTGCCTCTTGCGGTAGGCACCCTTCCTCACCTTGGCCCTGACGAGGACGTATCCCTGCTTGGCCTTGTAGCCGAGCGCGTGGGCCCTGTCGAGCCTGGTGGGCTTCTCGATGCGGAGGAAGTTCTCTTCGCTCCTCCACTTGATGCGCCTCTCCTGGTTGAGGGCTTTCACATAGGTGTTCCTGCTGTCGGCCCAGGCCTCGGCGATGTACTTGTACATGCTCTTGCCCTGGGGGGCCTTTTTCTCGGTAGACTCTTCTGCCATGATAATCACCTTCCGGATTCGCCGTTAGACGGTACATTTCCGACGGGAACAGAATCCCGTGCCATGTCCGATGCTTACCCCTTATTTAAAAGGCACCCGCGCGCGGGGCGGCGGCCGCGGGGGATCCGGCAGACGGATGAAGGATTGGCCGTCAAGTAACCGAAGAAAAATTCCTCAAACAACCGAAGAATCTTAAGAATCATCAATGCGATTGCATGTGCCAGATGTCTGAATTTCTTTTAAATTGCAAATTGCTTCAGATTATTGCTTCACCAAATCTTTCGAGGCCTCAGACAACTGTGCGGAGGCGAATGATGAGTTCCGATTCTGAATGCACAGGGTACTTGAAAATTCAAGCATTCGACATAGAGTCAGGGAAGCCCATTTCAGGTAAGAGCAGGTCTTTGCCCGCTTCGTTTCCGGATAATGAAGCATTAGTCCCGAGGATGCCGAGCGCTTCATCGCCGCGGAACTGGCCCGCCGGGGGTACACGGTCTTCGACGCCTATGCCAGCAGCGTCCGCGTTTCCCTCATGGGCATCAGGAACGGCCTGAGGATATATGTCCGCACGGTGCAGAAGCTCGATGACGGCAACGCGAAAAGGGAACTGGCCGCTTTCAGGTACGCTCCGGACTTCTTCCCGAAGCATATCGTGTCCCTGGAGCCGATCTCCCTCACGGCCGATATGTGCGGGTTCAGGTTCAGGACGCTCGGGGAATTCCTGGCATCGAAGGATTATTGATGGATTCGCGATTGCTTTCAGCAGCATGTGATACTGCAAACAGCAGGGTTCCACTGCAATAATTTCCTGGATTCAGGAAATGCAGTAGGTTTTCAGCAGGTATTTCCTGGATTCAGGAAATGGAGCTCAGGAGCCGCGGGTATCGCGTCTGGGTCGGCGATGCGAAAGGGAAGGAGATCGACTTCATCGCGGAGAAGATGCGGAAGAAGGTCTATATCCAGGCAACTTTCGAGATGTCCAGCCCGGACACGGCGAAAAGGGAGTACAGCCCGCTGAGGGAGATAGACGACAATTTCCCGAAGTTTGTCGTCGTCATGAAGGAGAACCCGTTCTTCGGGGACTCCGACGGCATCAGATGCGTTCTGCTGAAGGACTTCCTGCTGTCAAAAGATTATTGATGCCGTCAGCTGAAGAAACTGTCGAGCGATGCCGTCTTCCCGCCGCCGGCCTTCTCTTTGGCGCTGCCTTTGGACACTTTCTTCGGCTTCTCCGGCGAGACCCGCCTTCCAGCAGCGTGGTCTGCTGGGACCCTGCCAGCAGGTCCTCCTCCTTCCAGCCGTAGATCTCGGTGATCCTGGAGGCCATCTGCGCTATGCGCTCGGCGTAGTAACGGTAGTCGGGGACGGCGTCGAACGGCGCCCCGCTCACGTAGGGCTCGACCTCCTGGGGCGTCTTGGAGGCATCGGTGACGATCCAGGACACCTTCATCCCCGGGATGAAATTGTAGCCCTTGGCGACCAGTTTCCTGGCGGCCTGCACGTTGGCCATCCTCTCGGGGTTCTCATAGGCATCGAGCCCTTTGCAGGTGCGGGAGATGACCAGGTCTCCGGCCGGGACCTTCCCGGCCATCAGGTCGCGGATGGAATCCTTGACCATCTTCAGCGCTCCGTCGGTGTCCTCGTCGAGTATCATCTCGAAGAGCTTCGTCAGGACCCTGCTCTGCATGTCGAAGGAGTCCGACCTCCTGATCTCGTACCCGCGGACCAGGAGCTCATACTGCTTCTCGGGCCAGATGATGCGGCCGACGTACCTCTTCTTCATCCCGTGGGAGAACATGGGCTCCATCAGCTTCTCGAACTCGAGCGTCTTGCCGTCCTTGGAGAACCTGTCCGCCTGCTCCTTCCCAAATTTCACGGCCCCTTCGACGTCATGGTAGGGCGAGAGCACGAAGACCGAGTCGGTGTCCCCATAGATCACCGGGTATCCGTCGGCCTCGAGCTGCTTGATGATCCCGGTGATGTAGAACCTGGCGAAGCTGGTGATGGACGAGCCGATGCTCTTGTCGGTGAAGCGGTAGAAATCGCTGGCGAAGACGCCGTAGAAGGTGTTCATGACCACTTTCACCGCGGCCTGCAGGCCGTTCAGGTAGTCATGCTCCTCTGGGTCGGAGGTCGCCTTCATGCGCTTCTTGATGGAGTCCCTCTGCTCCATCAGCCCCGAGAGGATGGCCGGCAGCAGCCCGCGCTTGCGCTGGGGGGACATGTAGCGGGCCCCCGAGGGGGCGGCGATCTCGCCGTCGTCGCTGAGGGTGGTGAAGCAGATGTTGTTGGCGATGATCAGCGACGGGTACATCGATTTGAAGTCGAGGACGACGACCCAGTGGTAGAGCCCCGGCTTCATGGTGTGCACGTAGCCGCCCTCGATCCTGTCCTCGCGCTGCGCCCGGCGCCTGCCGTTCATCGGCACGCCGACGCCGTGCCTGTCGGCGGCGCGGATGAGCAGGGAATCCGCCAGGGTGGAGGTCCCGGAGACCAGGACGTCCTCCGCCGGCAGCTTGGAGACGGCCGCGAGGTCCAGGGCCTTGCGGACGGTCTCGACCTTCAGCAGTATGCGCAGTGCCAGATTGGCGTCCTGCACGCAGTAGCTGAGGACCTTCTCCCGGTTCTTGTTCCACTCCTCGTCCATGTGGCCCGGGTCCACATCGAGCTTCTGCTCCCCGAGGACCTGCAGGGAGACGGCGTTGAGCGTCTCCTGCTTCGGCCGGAGCTCCCTCTTGGCCGCCCACCAGGCATCGACGATGAGCCTGCCCTTTACCCTCCAGAAGCGCTCGGAGAAGAGCTTGGGCTGGCCTCCGTCCCTCCCCCAGGGGAGGGCGTCCTTCATCTTCAGGGCCTCGGCGCGCTCCATGATCTTGCGGATGTCGTAGTTGTCGATGTTGTACCCGGTGATGACGTCCGGGTCCTCCTCCTGTATGAGGCGGGCGAACCCTGCGATGATGTCCTTCTCGGCCCCCCATATCGGTTCCGGGACCGAGAACTTCCCGTTCTCGAAGACCTCGGTGCAGATGCAGTAGATGTGCTGGTCGGAGATGCTGTTCTCGATGTCGAAGGAGAGGTACTTCAGCCCCGGGTCGAACGGCTCGAGGTTCTCGAAGCTCTCCATCCGGAGGACTATGTCGGTGGAGTACTTCGTCCCCTCCGTCTCCGTACCGGTCGCGCGTATGCACGCGCCCATGTCGGTGTCGTAGATGTAGCGGTCGTGGTACTGGATGTCGCCGGCCAGCACCTTGAACCTGGAGGACAGGCGGCTGCGGTGCCCGGGGACGGCCCAGGGGCTCTTGAATACTACCTTGAGGCAGTCGTGCGGCTTCCCGCCGACCTCCAGGACGGTATGGGACACGGAGCTGACGTCCTGGTCCTCCTTCAGGCCCTTCTCGATGTACTCTACCGGGTCCTCCACGTAGAAGTACGGCTCGAACCCGTACACCAGGAGGGTCGCGGAACGCCGGTCGCGGGTCTTGCCGAAGAGCTCTATGTACGGCTCCCCGTTCTCATCGGAGGAGTAGGAGGCGCTTATCAGCCTGACGTCGTATGTCCCCATCTGCGGTTCTCACTTGTTGGCCACTATGCGGATGATGTCCCCGGGCTCCAGCACGTAGTCGGCGCGACCGTGCGGTGGGTGCGGCAGTTCACCGCGCGGATGAACTTGTCGCCCAGGTCGGTGTGGATCCTGTACGCGAGGTCCTTGGCGGTGGACCCGCGGGGGACGAGATGGCAGTCGGGGAGCACGCGGCCGAACTGGTCGCACAGCTTGCTCTCGTCCTGCACGGGGAAGACGGGTATGTAGTCGAGGGTCTTGTAGACGGCGTCCTCCAGGCATTTCTGGATGCCGGTGCCGCCGTACTTCTCCATGTTCTCCTTCATGTACTCGAGGGCCTTGCGCTGGGCATCGTTCAGCTTCGCGCCCTCCTTGATCCTGAACGTCGGGTCTCCGGGGGTGTACTCGATGATGCCGGCCTTCTCGGCCTTCTTGAGCGCCAGCTCGGTCTCGGCCATGGTCGGGACGGACTCTTCTCCGAGGCCCGAGAGCTTGTCCAGGTTCTCCTTCGGCGCGATGTCCGCCTTGTTCATCGCGATGATCATGGGCTTGGACGCCTTCCTGATCTCGGAGCAGACCTTCAGGAGGGATTCATCGTCCCAGAGGGTGGGGTCGGACGGAAGGGGGGCCTTCTCGAGGGCGGCCTTGATCTGCCCCTCGGTGACCTTGAGCCCGGCGAGGCGGTCCGCCAGGACCTCCTCCGGCTTGCTGCCGTTCATCTTGGCCTGCCTGGCGATCTTGCCCAGGCCGTCCTTGATGATCTCCCTCATCCAGCAGTCGATCTCATGCCTCAGGAAAGTGACGTCCTCGGTGGGGTCGAACTCCCCGGGCTTTCCGGGGATGCCCTCGATGTTGGTGGAGCCGGAGGCGTCCACCACGTTGATGAGCGCGTCGGCCTGGCGGAGGTCGTCCAGGAACTTGTTGCCCAGGCCCTTTCCCTGCCAGGCGTCCGGGACCAGCCCGGCGACGTCCAGGAGGTCGACGGGGATCATCCTGGTGCCGTTGATGCAGAGAGAGTTGTGGGGGTTGCAGGTGATGCCGAGCTCCTTGCAGGGGCAGGGATACCTCACGTATCCGACGCCCTTGTTGGGCTCGATGGTTGTGAAAGGATAGTTGGCGATTTCGACGGGGGCCATGGTGGCGGCGCCGAACATCGTCGATTTCCCCACGTTCGGTTTTCCGACGATGCCTATTTGCATGTAATCGCCGGGCATTAAGCGGACGCGTTGTTTATAGGTTGGCTTCGGAGGGGAGCACGGAACCGCCCGCATACGGCCTGGCGGACGGAGGCCGCTGGTCACGGATCCTTAGATTCATTCGGGACGCGAAGCGCAAAAACGTGCGTAAACCCCGTTTCGGGAAGTGCAAAAACGTGGGAAAACCATGTTTTGGAAACTGCAAAAACGTGCGTAAACCTCGTTTCGGGAAGTGCAAAAATTGTATAGGTAAAAATATCTGGATGCACATTGTTTTTGGGATTCAGGCGGCGGAGATAAAATGAGGGTGTTCAAGCGGAAGATCTGGGAAAGGCTTGCCGAATGGAAGCGGGACTTCAGCCGCGATTATGCGCTGCTGATCGAAGGCGCGAGAAGGGTCGGGAAAACCACTGCTGTCAGGGAATTCGCCGCCGCCAACTACAGGTCGTACATCCTGATCGATTTCTCGAAGGACAGGGAATCCATGAAGCTGTTCAGAGACTGCATGAACGATCTGGACGGTCTGTTCCTCCGTCTCCAGTCGGCCTACGGCACTGAGCTGTACGTCAGGGACAGCCTGATAATCATGGACGAGGTGCAGTTCTGCCCGCAGGCCAGGCAGGCGATCAAGCATCTGGTGGCCGACGGACGCTACGATTACATCGAGACCGGGTCCCTGATATCGGTCAAAAGGAACGTGAGACAGATTCTGATACCTTCGGAGGAGATGGCCGTTGAGATGTTCCCGATGGATTTCGAGGAATATCTGTGGGCCAAAGGCGATACCGTCACTGCCGGGCTCATCCGCGAATGCTTCAGGAAGAAGCAGCCCCTCGGTCAGGCGGCCCACAGGAAGATCATGGGCGAATATGCTGAGTACATGCTGGTCGGGGGCATGCCGCAGGCAGTCGATGCGCTGCTGGAATACAACAGCTTCAGCCGCGTCGAGAAGGTGAAGAGGGGGATCCTCGATCTCTACGTGAAGGATGCGGCGAAAACAGAGGAATCCGGTTCTCTGCTGGCTTCCATGACCCTTCAAAACGTTCCTTCCATGCTTTCGAAGCATGAGAAGCGCTTCATGCCCTCAGCGGTCCGTCGGGGGAGCCGCATCAGGGATTTCCGCACCAGCATCGCTTGGCTGGCCGGGTCCAAGACGGTCAATATCTGCTATCGCAGTACCGATCCAAGCCCCGCCCTCGGACTGAACCTCGACGAGGACGTTTTCAAGCTGTACATGGCAGACACCGGGCTGCTGTTCACCGCTGCTTTCAGAGCGAACATCGGAGATGCGGATGAGATCTGCTCGGCCATGCTGAAAGGGAAGCTGTCGATCAACGAGGGGATGTTCTTCGAGAACCAGGCGGCGCAGGAACTGAAGGCATCGGGACACGATCTGGTCTACGGGCGTTTCTATGCCGAAGGCACATCGCGCGTTCAGGAGATCGATTTCATCCTAGCCTATGCCGGGAGGCTTATCCCCATAGAGGTGAAGTCCTCGGTGTCGGGAAAGCATGTCTCTCTCGACAGGTTCATGGAGAAGTACCGGAAGTGGGTGAAAGAGGCCTACGTCATCCATACGAAGGACCTCAGGGTTGATGGGAACGTCGTTTACATCCCCATCTACATGACGATGTGCCTGTGATGCCGGCGCATCAGAAGGCGGTTTTCAGAAAGAGGGTTTGAGGGGGAAGAGGGCCTCACGGCCTCCTCTTTCCCTTGCCCTTGGAGTGCCCCTTCCCTTTATGGTTCGGGCGGCCGCCGTCCTGCCTGGGCTTCTTCTTGGGCGGGTCTGGGTATTTCTTCTTGATCTCGGCGATCCTCTTCTTCAGCTCGCTGTTCAGCCGGTCGCCGGCGAACTCCCCGCCGTATTCATCGATCTTGGCGGCGATGAGCACCTTGCCCGCGAGGGCCCTGGCTATGTTGCCCCTCTGCCAATACGGCGCCTTCCTCAGGTCCGGGTACTGGAAGATCACGCCGTGCTTCGGCGGGAGCTTCCCGGAGCGGAGGTGCCTGAACATGGCCTTCTCCGCGCCCAGGAGCTGCACGGTGGACGAGGGCAGGGAGGCGAGCCTCTCCAGCCCGCCGGCCAGCGATATGAGCCGGGCCGAGAGCGGCCCGCCGATGACCGCGCACATGTTGGGGCAGACGTCGGCCACCACCGCGTTGATGTAGTCCTCGGTCTCCTTCCGCTCGCGGTAGATCTCCGCCAGCCCGGAGGCCAGGCCCTGGACGGCCCTCATGTCGTCGGGCTCGAAGTCCGCGCCCATGGACTCGATGTCCAGCCCCAGCTCCTCCACGACCCCTTCGCGGTCGCCGAAGCGGGAGATGAGCTCGGCGTAGCGGTCGTCCTTGGCGATGTCCGCGAGCTCCGGGAAGTGCATCCCGTACCATTCGTGGAGCCGCTCGCTCATGAGGTTGGAGACCTCGATGAGGTCGTCCAGCGAGCGGATGGCCTGCACGAGGTTCTTGTCCCGGGCCATTGGCTCGGAGGTCCTCAGGCGTCCGAGGTCGAGCATGACCTCGTGCATGAAGTCCCCGCCGAAACCGTAGTCCTCGGGCACGATGTACGATGAGTCGTAGAGCATCGGCCTCCCGAGCTCGGCCTGCCGGCGGTCGCCCACGGAGAGCCTCTGCCTCCCCTGGGCCAGTTCCCTCTCTTCGGGGAGGATGCCTCCCCTCTGCACCTCGGCGAGCTTCTCGGCGCAGGCCTCCGCGTCCTTGGGCATGAGCCTGTAGGCGATGACCCTGTTCGATTTCTCATCGGCCAGGAAGACCCCGAACCACTTCGTCACCAGGACCGCCATTCATCTCATCTCCAGCAGTTTCGCCACCTCTTCCTTGGGCAGCTCGGGGGCGTCGCCGGAGAGCAGCTGCAGGTGGGCCTGGAACTCCAGCTCCTCCATGCGGTTGAAGGCCTCCTCCAGCGTCCTGCCCTGGGTGATGGCCCCGTGCTTGGACATGGTCATGGCCGGCTCCCCGGCGTATTCCATGACCGCGTCGACCAGCTCCTTCGATCCCGGGGTCTCGTAGCGGACCATGGGGACATGTCCCAGCAGGAGGACGCCCTCGGGGGTCATGCAGGTCCTGATCTCCTCGTTCCTCACGGCAAGTGCCAGCACATAGAGCGGATGGCAGTGGAGGACGGCGTTCGTCTCGGGGTTGGCCTTGTAGATGCCGACGTGGAAGAACCTCTCGATGGACGGCTTCCCTTCCCCGCGGACGGTGTTTCCGTCCATGTCTATGACGATGAGGTCGTCCTCGGAGATCAGCCCCTTGTTGACGCCGGAGGGGGTGATGAGCACTTCATCATCGTTCAGGCGGACGCTCATGTTGCCGCCGGCCGACACGGTCAGGCCGCGGTCGTAGAGCAGGTGGCAGCACTCGGTCAGCCTCTTCCTGGCATATGATTCCGGCATCATCCTTTCATCTCCGAGATCTCCGACGGGGAGAAGATGCCCTTCTCGGTGATGAATCCGCCCGTCACCAGTTCCGCAGGGGTGACGTCGAAGGCGGGGTTGAGGGCCCTGGACCCGGGCGGGGCTATCTGCACGCCGGCGATCTGGGTCACCTCCTTCTCGGACCTCTGCTCGATGACGATGCCCTTCCCGGACTCGGTGCTGAAATCGAAGGTGGATACCGGGGCGGCCACGTAGAACGGTATGCCGAAGTGCTTGGCGGCGATGGCCTTGTCGAAGGTCCCGATCTTGTTGGCGAAGTCGCCGTTCGCCGCGATGCGGTCGGCCCCGACGATTATCATGTCCACTCCCTGGCTCATGTAATAGGCGGATGCCCCGTCGGGTATGATGGCATGGTCTATGCCCTCCTGCCCGAGCTCCCAGGCGGTGAGCTGCATGCCCTGCAGGCGGGGGCGGGTCTCGGATACGTAGACGAAGAAGTCGGTCCCGCGGGCGTGGGCGTCCCTCATGGGCGCGAGCGCGGTGCCGTAGTCGACGGTGGCCAGGGCCCCTGCGTTGCAGTGGGTCATCAGCTTCATGCCGTCTTTGATGAGCTTCCCGCCGTTCTTCCCGATGGCGCGGCATTTGCCGACGATGGCGTCCGCATAGGCATCGGAGGCTCGACCGGGTCCTCGCCCTCCTTCAGGCGCTCCGCCATCCAATCGACGGCGTAGAACAGGTCGTAGGCGGTGGGCCGGGCGGCCTTGATGTCCGCGGCCGCCTTCTCCATGTCCGCTCCCTGGAGCTTCGCGAGGCACATTGCATAGGCCGCCGAGGCGCCGATGCAGGGCGCCCCCCTGGTCGTCATGTTCCTGATGGCCTCCGCTACTCCGCGGTAGTCGGAGAAATCCGCGAATGCCAGCTTCAGCGGGAGCTGCCTCTGGTCGATCATCCTGACCTTCCCGTTCTCGAACCAGACGGCCCGGATATCGGCCGTCCTGCCGTCATCTGTTCTCGCTTTCATAACGCGGAACGATTGGCTGACAGGGGTAATAAGATTGCGGGCGTCCGATCGCGGACGGTCACGCGCTTTTCTTCTTCGTCCCTTCCGAGTATTCCTCCCCGACGTCCGGAGCAGGCCGTCGCGCCTCTTCAGCAGGTGCGAGGTCCCGAAGCGTCCGGCCGTCAGGGAACGGAGGGTCAGGAGGAACGCCGCGCGGACGTGGATGATGTAGGGAGGGGCCGCCGGGCCGGACCATTCATCTGCCAGCGCGTCCAGGCGCTCCGAGGGGAGCGATGAGGATACCTTCGCGGCCTCGTTCCTCAGCGATTCCGTGAACGACAGGTACGCGTTCAGGCAGCGGAGGGGCTCGGGCTTCTTCCCGGGCATCGCGTTGGGGAGGCCCTGGGCGGTTTCGATCATGTTCCCGAGCGCCACCGCCGCCTCGGAGCAGAGGTCCCGCAGCTCGCGGATATCGGTGTAGGCGGAGAACGCCTCGATCAGCAGGAACATGTACGGGTGGGCAAGCCCCAGCACTCCGTTCTGGATCTTGCAGACGCCGAGGCTGGAGGACAGCCTCTTCATGAGGTCCGGTATGAGCTCGCGGTCGCGGATCATCATATCGATGTCGGCGAAGCCCGCCGCATGGAAGCTCTGGGCGGAGACCGGGTAGTTGAGCATGCCCTCGGTCAGGGAGGACAGCATGCGCTCGTAGACGGCGTCGCTGACGCGCGGCTCGGCGTACAGCCTCTTCTTCCAGGCCGCCGTCGCTTCGGCTATCCGGCCCGCCGAGGCCATCCATGCGCCCTCCTCGACCGGGTCCGACGGGACCGCCGGCTCAGGGGCGGGCGCTTTCCCCTGTGCGCTGAGATAGGCGCCGCAGGCGGTGCAGAAACCGAGCGATGGGTCTGTTACTTCGGCGCCGCAGGCAGGGCATTGACCATATCCCCGCATAAGCGCCGGGGATTTAATAATCCGGCGCATCCCGCACCGGCCCGCAGGTCAGTACCTGGGAATGAACGTCAGCAGGGCCCCGTTCCCGAGGACCTCGGCCGACTGGATCTCGAGCCCGATGCCGCCCGGAGCGACCCAGCCGTCCCCGTCCGCAGGGGTGGGGGAGTCCCTGCCGCCGATGATCAGCCCGCCGACGAACACGGTGTAGCGGTCCACCAGCTTCTCGCGGAAGAACGAGGCGATGACCTCCCCGCCGCCTTCGACCATGACGCTCTCGACACCGAAGTGCTCGGCGAGCAGGTGCAGCATGCCCCGCAGGTCGATCCTCCCGTCGCTGCCGCACTTCATGACCGTAGCGCGCCCGCCCCAGTTCCTGGTGCAGTCTGAGTCCACGGCGATCACCGTGGGGGCATCGCCGTTCAGCACCCTGGCACTGTCCGGGGTGCGGCCGTGCGCGTCCAGGACGACCCTGACGGGGTTCTCGTCATAGGATGCGCCCTTCACGGTCAGCTTCGGGTCGTCCGCGAGGACGGTCCCCACCCCGACCAGGATGGCGTCCGCCCTCCTGCGCATGGCCTTCACGCGTGCCAGGTCCTCCTCGGAGGAGATCCTCACCTGCTTCCGGTCCGTCCCGGCCAGTTTCCCGTCCGCGGACATGGCGCAGTTGACCTGCACGAAAGGCTTGAGGAGCTTCATTCGTGCTCCCCCGGAGTGACGGTGAAGTGGTACCCGTCATCCTTGCGCTCGACACCGAACCTGACGTCCAGGAAGGACTCCAGAGTGTCCATCTGGGACAGCAGGTGCTTGCTGATCCTGGACACTATGAACTCCGACCTCCCCTCGGCCATGGCCAGGTAGGGGAGGAGCTGGTCGGCGGTATGGATGTCCACCGTGGACCCGGAGGACATCTCCTGCAGGAGGTCCGAGGCCGCGTCCAGGCCGGACTGCTGGGCGCTGTGGCCCTTGGACGAGAGGACGTTCGACGACAGGATCCCGTTCTCGTATTCGGCCGTCAGCACCATGCCGGCGCCCCTGGACATCCCCTCGGAGCGCTGGTAATCGATCTCGATGTCGTATTTCCCTTCGAAAGCGCGCCGGCAGGACTCCATCATCTCCTGGCCCACGCGGTCGGAGAGGTGCTGCATGAAGCATAGCCCGCGCACTCTCTCGAGCCTGCCCAGTTTGTCCAGGACCAGGGGCTTGATCTTCCCTATGGGCTGCACCTCGAGGACCACGCGGCCCCCGCCGATGGGATAGAACCCTCTCTCCAGGATGTCCACCTTCGCATCGATGCCCATCTTCTTCATAAGGGGGAAGAGGACCATCGAATAGGAGTCGATGGGAGGGGCCCACATGACGTTCGTCCCTCCGGTTATGTCGATCCTGAACGGCACCGTGTAGTTCCTGGCGGCCAGCATGGTGGCCTGCATGACCAGGCTGACGGCCCCGGCGGAGCCGATGTCGAGCACCAGGTTTGTGTTCTGCTCATGGCCAGGCTCGATTAGAAGCTCGGACGATCCGAGGGTGTTGCCGGTGACCGTCGAGCCGGTCATCCTGGCCACCGCGTCGACGGCGGTGATGTGCTGCTTCGAGAGCCCGTTGGTGGGGCGGTTCTCCCTGATCCGGGTGAGGCGGGTGGTCTTCCCGGTGAGCGTCGCCAGCGCCACGGACGTGCGGACCATCTGCCCTCCGCCCTCGCCCCTGGAACTGTCGATCTCCAAAACCATGTTCACTGCCTAGGAGATGCCGTTATTTTAGATTAGCGAGCCCTGGACGGACGGCTGGACCGCCCCTGCTATCGCCATGATCGGGAGGCTCATACTGCGACGGAACAGGACATCTGTGCAGGAACCGGAGGTCTGGGACAATATGTGTACCGAAGGATCGGGCAGGGGTCGCGGCGATGCGCATGCAACCGCAGCAGAATGGACAGCCGAACGAAAACAGCATGAGTGCGGGTGCCGGGATTCGAACCCGAGTTAGTGGCTTGGGAAGCCGCCGTCTTAACCAACTGGACTACACCCGCTCGGGGTTTCCACATGCACCTTCATCTATTTTAGTCTAAGGTTCGAAACGTGCCCGCCAGGGATTTTATATTTCCTCGCCAATCAGAAGCCAGCTTTCGGCCCTGCTGAGACTGTAACGCAGCCTTTTCCGGGACTGTCTGCGGACCTGTGGTCTAGCGGTTATGACGCCGCCCTTACAAGGCGGAGCTCGCCGGTTCGATCCCGGCCAGGTCCACTCAGTCTATTCTTCTGCGCATCGCATCGGTTATCTTCCTGAACGGAGTCGGGGCCTCCATGGACCCGGAGATCGGGATGCTGCTGTCGGCCGCGGAACAGAGGGAACTGGCGGAGGATGAGCTGGTCCGCCTCCTCGGATGCCCCGAGGATTCCCCCGAGCGTCGGCGATCATATCCCACGCGCACTCGCTGGCACTTTCGGCCCAGGAGGGCATAGGGGAGATCGGGGCGCAGATAGGCATCGCCACCGGACCGTGCCATGCAGACTGCGCGTTCTGTGCGTTCGCCTTCAGCACCACCGACGCGGACGACTACGTCATGCCCGAGGACGTCCTCCGGCGCTATGTACGGGAAACGACCGCGGCCGGGGATGTCTCCTGCATATCGCTAATGACAATCAACGATACGGAGATCGATGTCCTGCTCGATGCGGTCCGTACGGCCAGGGCGGCCGCTCCCTCCGATGTCGTCATCGCGGTGAACACCGGAGACAGGGCCCCGGAGGAATGCGCGGAGCTGCGCAGGGCCGGGGCCTCCCGCGCCTACCATGCCCTCCGCCTGGGGGAAGGAGCGATCACCTGGCTGGAGCCCCGCGACCGCCTGGAGACCGTCAGGGGCTTCATCGGGGCGGGGATCGAGGTCTATGCGGGGACGGAGCCGGTCTACGCCGGCGTCTCCGACCGGGAGATCGCCTCCAATTACCTCGGCGGGATGCAGTACGGGTTCCGCCACGGTTCCTCGTCGGCGATGGTGCCGGTCGGGGGAACGAGGTTCTCCAGGCAGGGGGTCGGGGCGGTGTCCGCCCGCCGCGCCGACCAGATATCGTCGGCCCTCCTGCTCTCGACGTTCGCCGACCGGGAGTACGGGCGATCGGCTATTACGGAGGCTTCTACGGCGGGTTCGGGAAGGTGTTTGCGGAGTTCGCCGGGAGCCCGAAGGGGACGGCGGATTATATCGAGAAGGCGGACCCGTCGAAGAGCCTGCAGGGCGCAAGGAAGAGGCTCTTGGAATCGGGTTACGGCAGGGTCAGGGCGGCGGACGGGTCGGTACGCAGTCTCAGCGCGCTAATCTCCTCGGCCAGATCATCGGATTGAGTACTCGGACGTCTCGGAACAGCAGGTGCGTCATCATCCGTGCGATCGATGGGAAAGAAGTTCGCTCCCTCCGATCCCGGAAGGAAGCGGTAAGAAGTTTTCAGAGGGTTCGGCCGTTCAGCGGTGCATCCTGAAGTACAGCAGGCCTATGGCCGCGATCACGATAACGGCCGCCGCAGCGCCGCCGATGATCAGGCCGCTGCTGTCTCCGTCGTCATCGGAGCTTCCCGAATCGGAAGAGCCAGAGTCTCCGCTGTCTCCGGAATCGGAGCTTCCGGAGCTGGACCCTGTCGCGTTCACATGCAGCTGCAGCAATGAATCAGTAAGCAGATTATCGCTGTCATAGCAGTTTATGACGACATTGCCTGTAGTTCCCGCCGTCATCTTGCTGGGATCTACGATCAATGAAGCGCCGCTGTAGCTTATCCAGTCCGGCTGGGCGCCGGTGGAATCTTTGATGGAGCGCACTTCATGTCCGCCGGTCGCAGCATGGAGGTAGATAGCATCATCATCATCGATACTGACTTCAATAGTGGTCTCGCTGAGAGTGCTGCAGTCGGTGAAACCGGATACATGGGTATACATGTACGAACTGCTGATGTAGTTCTTCGTCAGGCCGTTCCAGCTGTCATATGCGCCGGTGCTGCTGTTGGTCTCGTTGTATGCTTCGAGATTGAAGGCAGAGTAATCGTTCACTGCTATGTTCGTGGATATCCCGGTACCGAATGCAGTGCTGTTAATGGCCGCGCTGGTCTTCAGCCCAGAATAGAGAATGGTCAGGGTTTCAAGGCTCTGGCACTGTTTGATGACACAAGTGCCGATATCGCAGGCGGGGATCGCGAGCGTTTTCATGGCGATGCATCCGCTGAACGCGTAATTCCCGATGGAGGTGACGCTTGCAGGGACTTCGAGGGACGTCAGGGAACTGCAGTCGCTGAAAGCGTTCTCCGATATGGTCTTCAATGTCGGGGGAAGATAGATCGATGTGATGCCGGTGCACCCTTGGAATCCCACTTGGCCGCTGCTGTTTTTAGCATTGCCTATGGCGGTCACAGTATATTCCGAGCTATGCGATACCTTGGACGGGACGGTTATTTCAGACGAGAGCCAGGTTCCGTTTGCCGAAACAGTCACGGTCGAACCGTCCGTCGAATAGTAACTGAACTGCGAATCGCTCCAGGTTATCTCCACATCCGCGTCCGATACGGCGGCCGCAGTCAGGGGTATGGACAGGAATGCGGCGACGGCGATCGCCGCTATCGCGGAGAGCATCCTGCCTCCGCAGATCGACTTGTTTTTCATCATGGTTCTCACCGGGCCAGCGTATCGCATTATATTTTTGGTTCTATAACATTTCGTGTGGAATCGGGCAGAGGAGCAGGCTCATAACGACCTGCAGCTGTCGCGGAAGAACACTATCCTTCCGAGACGCATCTCCTTCCCGTAACCTCTCGCCAATCCCTTGGAC
>NZ_LOPS01000020.1 GCF_001481295.1 Candidatus Methanomethylophilus sp. 1R26 | reverse complement strand
CTCCCAGGGAGGCACCTACGAACCGATGGCGCATCTGTTCGACGAGCTGCGCAGCGACCGCCCCGAGTACATCGAAGGGCATGTCTGGATGTTCCCGAGGGAGAAGACCGATGTGAAGGGCCTCATAAAGAGGATCGGGCCGGTGCACGATCTGGTGCTGATAGAGAACATCCCGCCGTCGGAAAACAACCAGACGTGGTGCGTATAGAACCTCGATGAGATCGACGGCCTCGGCGAAGTGGTGAGGTACAGGCTGGCATTCTCGGACAGGCTGCCGGACGGAGACAGGTTCGGCAGCATACTGCCGTTACTGAACGTCTGGCTGAAATGATGCGGCGCCGTCGACAGGTTTCGGGTGCCGGACGCTCTCCCGAGGCGATATCCCACACATCCGATACGGCAGGGCCTGAACGCGGGCCGTGCGGACAGGCCGAAGCAGGGGCGTTGATGATGTCTGCGAGAGTGGAACCGTTAAATGAATGCTTCATAATATGCGGACGTGGAGATTACAGAGAGGCGCCGCGATTATCTGCTTTTCGGAGGCATATATGCCGTTTGGCAGTAGTTCTCTTTTTGATTGTTGAGTTCTCCGACATCCCTTCGAGCGTGCGCGACGGGTACTGGCCGTATGCCGATGCCATGGTGAGCGGGCATGTGTTCCCGTACACCGAGGACGTGTGGGCGTACGACAAATGGAGCACATGGGAGTATCCCCCGCTGGCGTACCTTTTCATCCTGATCCCGCGCCTGTTCAGCTGGTCTGTCTCCTCCTATCAGGCCGCCTTCCTGGCCGAGACCTTCGGATTCTTCCTGCTGGGTCTCTGGTGCAGCGAGCGCATGGCGGTCCATTACAAGGTCTCCAGGTTCGGGACGATGATGTTCTATTCCGTCCTGATGCTCCTGATGTTCGAGTTCCTCGCCGACCGTTTCGACATCATCCCGGCCGTCCTCACCATGCTCGCCGTCGTCTTCGTCCTGGAGAAGAAGAACGGCGCCGCCTTCCTGGTCCTCGCCGTCGCCACCCTGGTGAAGCTGTATCCTGCCGTTCTGTTCCCGGTGCTCCTCATCTACCTGCTGTCGAAAGGCGACCGCAGGGAGGCCCTGCGCGGCGCCGTCATCTACTGCGGGGCCGGCCTCCTGTGCCTGGGAGCGTTCTTCGCCATGGGCTCGGACCCGCTCTCCTTCATGACCTACCACACCGACCGCCCGCTGGAGATCGAGGCCCCGATAGCCTCCCTCCCCGAGTTCCTGGACATGCTGGGCCTCACCGACGCTTGGGTAGGGTTCGAGTACGGGTCCGACAACCTCTACGGGGACATGGCCGATCTCCTCGGGGACATCATGCTGCCGCTCATGGCCGTGGTCCTGCTGATGCTCTACGCCCACTATTTCTACTGGTCGGCGATGGGCAGGAGGAAGGTCCCGGCGAAGGTGCCGATGGACAGCGCCCTGGTGGCCCTCCTGGCGCTCATGACCTTCGTGCTCGTCTCCACCGTGTTCTCGGGGCAGTACGTCATCTGGCTCATACCCCTGATGATCCTTTACACGATGCAGGCGCACGCCGAGGACGACCGCGACGGGCGCAGCATCAACATCATCACGTGGTTCATCGCGGTGGAGGTCCTCACCCAGCTGAACTTCCTGGTGAACTTCGGAATGAGAGGGGAGGGAGAGGACCTGAGCAATATCGGGACCATAGTGCTCCTGGTAAGGAACGTGGCGGCCGTCGGGATCTATCTGGCACTGACCTGGGAGTTGGTGAAGAGGGACAGGTTCCCCGAGCGCCTGTGACCGCTCTGCGATACCATCGTTTAATTACTCGTTCGCGATGGCTCCCGAGATGAAAGCCGATGCGAGGGCATACCTCTTGATGGCTGCGGCGGGGCTGGTGATGACCGTCCTGTGCTGTCTGCAGGATGATGAGTTCACAGCGACGCTGACGCTCATATCGGCGATCTTCGCCCTCCTTCTGTGGTATGAGTCCGGGAGGAACTCTCCGGTGGACCCGGAGGTGCCCCTCATCGCGACCGTCTGCATGGTCGTCGGGTCCTTCCTGATGGCGTTCGTGCTCGAGGGCGACATGGACGACAGGGTATACGCCCATATGGAAGGGATCGTGGTCTGGGTCATCGCCTATCCCCTGGCCTACGAGGCCGCGGTCTGCATTGCGGTGCTCTTCGGATCGGTGCTGAACCGCTATGAGGTCGGCGGGTTCATGGTGTTCAACTGCGTCGCCATGGTCTCGGTCTCCCTGGTGTCGGTGTCCATCTTCAACAAGAACGACCTGGACGAGAACTTCTTCTTCGTCGATGAGATGGCGTACCTGATGGTGAGCCTGGCCCTGTCCATTGTCGCTGCCTTCGTCTTCATCAGGTACCAGAAAGGCAGGGACTACCTCCTGTGCAGGGAGCGCTTCGAGGTGCGGGAATGAGCCTCGACCATCTTCCCGAGAAGAAGGACCGGGAGCTGACCTACGCTGTCTGGCTCATAGTCTTCGTTATCATCGCCTTCACCTTCTGGAAGGTCGTGGACGGCACCGCCCGCGGCCTCAGCATCGGCGACGATCCCCATCCCCCTGAGTACCTAGAGGCGTCGTGCATCGCCTGCTTCCTGGTGATCTCGGTCATCCCGGTCCTCAGGCTGACCGGCATAGTCAAGATGCCTGGTGGTTCAGCTTCCTGCTGATCATCGACGTCATGATCTACATCGAGTCCCTCTGCTACGGGCTCTACAAGGACCCGGGAGTCCCCTGGTGGGGCTTCTTCGGCCATGTGCTGTCCTCGATGAGCGTAGGAGGCATCGTGTTCCTGGCACTGTGCATAATCCAGAAGTACCAGCCCAAACGGCTCACCCTGGGGTCTGATGCGGCCATCCACTGCTACACCCTGATGATCTCGCTGGCCTGGGGAGGCATCTGGGAGATCATGGAGGGCTACATCGACATGGTCACCGGGACCAACTACATGACCTACGGCGTCTTCGACACCCTGGACGACCTCCGCGCCGACCTGGTGGGCAGCGTCATCATGGTGGTCATAGCCGGCCTCATGCTGAGGAAGCGCACCCCCATCGACATCGCCGACAGCACCGTCTTCCGCAGGCCGTCCAAGAAGAAGAGCGGCAGGGACTGACCGTCCCCGGGGGCCGCGCAGGCCTTCATAACCTGTGGCGATGATTTTATATTGCCTGCTTATTGGACTGCCAGAGGAATATAAATGGCCCGTTTCAAAGAGGCGGAGCGCAGGCTCCTTGACAAGTCCGTCTGCATGAACTGCTATGCGACGAACCCCCTCAAGGCGTCCAAGTGCCGCAAATGCGGATACAGCAACCTTAGGCCCAAGGCCAGGGAAAGCAGGAAGCAGTAAGCAGGTCTTTCACTGCGGCGGGATCCCCCGCCGCATCTCTTCCTGAAAATCGTTTCACCACCGAGAGGTTGGTTCATTCACAGGCATCGTCCGTCCCGGCCCGCTTCGGCGGTCCCCAAGGAATCCGCCGGGCTTCTCGGACGGAATTATATAACCGCGCTTGATACTGAAGCCCGGGGATTCTCATGAAGACGCTCATTGTCGAGGACAGGGATTTCATGACCGCTGCCCTCACGGGGGAGCTCGACAGCCTCGGGAGGCAGTACACCGTCGTCGCCTCCGTCCAGGAGGCCCTCGCCGCGGTGCGCGCCGAGAAGGAGCGCATGCTGGTGGTCCTCGACAACGGGGTGTCCGGAGGGGGCACCGAGTTCATCAATGGATTGGAGACGATCTACGGCACCTATCCCGGGCGCAAGGACCGCAGGATGAGGTCGTCCCAGGGCCCTGTCGTCATCTTCCTCAGGCTCCCCGGCGAATCCGTCCCCGGCAGCAATTACGTGAAGAAGGTCCTGGACAAGCCCTTCGGCTCCGAGGACTTCGCCAAGGCGCTGGAGGAGGCGGAGTTCGGCGGGTCGTCCAACGTCTCCGCGTCGAAGAAGGAGCGCATGCAGGACCCGGTCTCGGACCTGACCCGCAGGGGCATCGTCCCCGGGGAGGCATACGTAGTCTTCGAGAAGCAGCCGTCGGTCGTTTACGATGTCATGAGGACCTTCTCCGCCGCCGGGTATGACATGTTCATCATCACCGCAGGCCGCGCGAAGGCCGTCCGCGATTCGTTCGGGCTGGACAGCGCTTCGCCGGTCTTCACCCTGCGCGGGGAGCGCTACCCGCTGGGCACGCTCATCGCCTCGGCCCGGGAGTTCCTCAAGACCGGCTACATGCCGGTGATCGCCATCGACGATCTCGACGGCATCATCGAGAGATGCGGGATCGACTCGACCATGGTGGCCGTGAAGGAGCTCATAGGCCTGAGGAAGATCAAGAAATACACGCTGCTGGCGTCCGCGGACTCGGACCTGCTCTCCCCCAACGAGAGAGCGCTCCTGACATCCATGATGGCGCCGTACAAGGAGGATTGAGCAATGACAAAGATCGAGAAGGTATGGGCAAGGGAGGTCCTCGATTCCAGGGGCAACCCCACTGTAGAAGCTGTGGTCACCGTCGGAGGCCATGAGATCTCCGCCATTGCGCCGTCCGGCGCGTCCACCGGGATGTACGAGGCCCTCGAGCTCCGCGACGGCGGGAACAGGTACAAGGGCAAAGGGGTCCTGAAAGCGGTCGAGAATGTCCGCGGTCCCATCGCCCAGGCCATCGTCGGCATGGACCCGGAGGACCAGAAGGGGATCGATGCGGCGATCATCGCCGCCGACGGTACCGACAACAAGAGCAGGTTCGGCGGGAACGCCACCACTGCGGTGTCCTTCGCCGTCGCGAGGGCGGGCGCTTCGCCGCCGGAGAGGAGCTCTACGAGCACATCGGGAAGGACCACAGGACCCTGCCGGTGCCCATGTTCAACATCATAAACGGCGGAAAGCACGCCGGAGGGGACCTGAAGATCCAGGAATGCATGATCATCCCGGCCGGCGCGGAGAACTTCTCCGAGTGCCTCAGGATGGCCGCCGAGACCTACGCGTCCCTGAAGAGCATCCTGAAGAAGAGGTACGGCGCCGGGGCCATCAACGTCGGCGACGAGGGAGGGTTCGCGCCCCCGGTCAACACCGTTTCCGAGGCCCTCGGGACCATCGTCGATGCCATATCCGATGCCGGGTACGTTCCCGGGAAGGACATCTACCTCGGGATCGACGCCGCCTCGTCCGAGTTCTACGACAGCGGCAAGTACAGCGTCGACGGCCTCAGCCTCACCGCCGGAGAGCTTGCCGACCACTACCGGGAGATCATCTCGGAATACCCGCTGATCAGCATCGAGGACCCGTTCGAGGAGAATGATTTCGCGACCACGGCGGAGCTCACCAAGGCCGTCGGGAACAAGGTTCAGATCGTCGGGGACGACCTGTTCGTCACCAACACCCGCAGGCTCAGCAGGGGGATCTCCGAGGGGGCCGCGAACGCGCTCCTGCTCAAGGTCAACCAGATCGGCACCGTCACCGAGGCGCAGAACGCCCGCGAGATGTCCGCCGACCACGGGTACAACGTCATCGTCTCCCACAGGTCGGGAGAGTCCGAGGACACCACCATCGCCGACCTCTGCGTCGGATGGGGCACCGGGCAGATCAAGACGGGCGCGCCCTGCCGCGGCGAGAGGACCGCCAAGTACAACCGCCTCCTCAGGATCGAGGACAGGCTCGGCGACAAAGCGGTCTTCGCCGGCAGGAAGGCCCTCCGGCTCTGAACCGCCGCCGGCGGACGCGGGTTCCCGCCGGCCCTCCGGGGCCGGAAGGGCCCTTATTTTTATTATTTATATTTTTCTATCCATTCACAAGGCGTATTTGAAGGGTTTCTACGACTATGTGTTGCCTAAAAAACTGTCGATACGAATGCTTATATGGTTAGTACCGAATAGGTCGGAAGTACACTCGGAGCATCGGGATGGGACTTGGATACTCCGTGGGATTCGAGTTTAGGAGGAACTGCGTCTGCCTGAATGTCCGATGCCTGATCCGTTCGTGCCGCTAGATTCCGTCAGGAACAGCTTGATCTGCGATGCTGGCCCTGGCTGTTTCCATAAGATCTACTGCAAATGCGGACGCATCGTGGATTTCGACGAGAACGAGTACGAGACCAAGGTTCGCCTCCGCAAGCCGATCGAATGCTCCTTCTGCCGGAACCAGAGGATCTCGGTCGAGCTCGACATGCTCGACGAGCACTTCTCGATCATCGAAGAGGAGCCTGCCTTCTGAGTATTCGGAAATGAATTCCCCGGAACTGACGGCAGAATAATTTTTGCTACGTTTTTGTTAAAAGTAATACCGTTCGGGCGGCCCATCGGGACGGGCAGCGCCCGCCCCTCATTCAGGTCTGACAAGCCCGGAGTAGATCTTCTCCACGCGGGCCAGTATCTCCCTGCACCCTATGGCCCCGGAGCTCGAGGCGACGGCTGCCACGCAGGACCCGCCGCATCCGACGCCTTCCTTGATGTACCCCCACTCGTAGGCCTGCAGCCCCTCGTAGGGAGACTCCGAGTAATCCATGTTGATGCAGACGATCGGCAGTTTCGGGGAGACGGCCTCGGCGATCCTCTCCATGCTGGAATTGGGGTCGGCGAGGAGCCACCTGGTGGTCCCCTGGACGATGTTGCCGATGATGGACGGGTCGAGCTTCAGGGCGGCGGCCATCACCGGTGCCATCTGCGTCCCCCCGCCGAACATCACGGGCACGTTGGGGGCCGCTCCCAGGGCGATGCCGAGGTTCACCGGCATCATGGGGTCCCCGAAGAGCTCGATCGCCTTCAGGGGGTCGTCCTTCAGGTCTCCTATGGATATCCCGGCTGCTTTGAACCCTTCCATCACGGTGTCCCACTTGAACTTCTTAGGGTTCTTCGGGGAGCTGCTGCTCACAAGGTTCTCCCTGATGACTCCCATGGCGAGGAGGACGGCGAGGGCGGTGGTCGTCCCGCCGGCGCAGCTCTCGCTCACCACGACGTAATCGTATGTGTCCGCGAGGTGCTTCCCGAGGATCTTCCCGTACTCGAACGCCTCATGACGTTGTCATGCTCCATGGCATGCCCGCCGGTGATCTTCTCCCCGGTGACTCCCCCGACCTCTATGCAGGGGATCCTGGGGGTTACCTTCGAACCGCCGTTGATGATCGCGAACGGCATCCCGGAGAGCTCCAGGGCGGCTTTGGTGAGCGTGGCGGGAGTGGGGATGTTCCCGGGGTTCATCGGGATGTCCTTCATGCAGAGGACCTTCCCCGCCATGAGGAGCTCGGCATCGGCCGGGCCGGTGAACAGGGTGAGCTCGGGGGTGTCCCCTGCCTCGGAGATCCCCGGGATGGTGGAGGTCAGGGTGGAGGCGATGGTGCAGGTGAATATCCCCCTCTTCCCCCAGATCCTCTTCATTATCTTCTTGGCATTGCCAACGTTCCCGCGGGCAGTCAGCGACGGCGGCAGTTCGAAATCCGTTTCACATCCCTCCCATCAGCTTGGGGACCAGGGCGGGGAGCTCTACGTGCTCGCCCTGCCCGAAGCATTCGAAGCTGGTCCTGAAGGGGACGTCCATCAGGATGTGCTTGCCGGTGACGCAGGACGTGCCGTGGTCGACGAAGAACACCATCCTGCTGCAGTCCGAGAAGTATTCGGACATCATCGAGTCGATGTGCTCCAGGATGCGCTTCTTCTTCATGGGGTCCTTCTCGTGGCTGTACTCATCGACCTCGTCCATGTGGAGGAAGACGTTCCCCTCCCTGAGCGCTTTCAGGGCAGCCGGGAACCTGTCGTCGATGTCCTCGATCAGCTGGGTCTTGTGCCCGATCATGGCGGCGATTCCCAGGGCGGTCGGGCTGTCCGAGATAGCGGTCATCTTCCTGACGCAGGGGAAGGCGGGGTAGATGTGCCCGACCTTCCCGATGCCCCAGGGATAGAGCGTGAGGCCCTCGTTCTTCGAGGCCACCTGCATGACCAGCTCGCCCATAGGGCCGGCTATCGGCACGAAGGGGCCGTCCACGGGGGCCTGGGGCCCGGGCTCGGGAACATAGTCCCCGTAGTCCAGGGTGATGACGGCGCGGCCGTGCACGAAGAACTTCATCTCCGGGGCGCAGTCGTCCAGGAGGTACATGTTGTCCTTCACGCTCTGCATGAGGTCGTCGGCGCGGTCGTCCACTCCGTAGGCCCATTTCACGGTCCCGTCCCCGATGAACGCGGGGCTCATGCGGAAGGCGGTCCTTCCGTGGCCCATGTCCAGCCCGAGCCCGCAGGCCTCGATCGCCGCGCGGGAGGTCGAGGAATCAGGGGCGTGCCCGGTCCAGAACTCGTTCAGGAACAGCTGGGTATATCCCCTGCCGGTAGTCCATGCCAGGTTCGGGGCGGCCTTCCTAATGAAGGGCATTTCCGCGGCCTCGTAGGGTTTCTTCCCCCCGAGCTCCGGGCACGGGTCATCCTCCATGCCGTCGAGAAGAACGAAGAGCGTATTGTCCGTCGAAATCACCAGTAGCGCGCGCTCGGCGCGGTATGGATGGAACAATAATCCACAGATAGATAAACCATGTTATGCATGGATAATTAATCCAGTCTTCTCTCCCCGGCGCGTGCCAGCGCGCAGACCGCCTGGCCCGTCGAGATCCCTCCGTCGCCGTTCGGGACGCGGGAATGGACGATCAGCCTCATGCCGCGCTCCTCCGCGAGCTCTTCCGCCATCTTCACGATCGGGACATCGTAGGACACCCCCCCGGTGATGCCTATGCGGTCCTCCCCCTCGGCCTCTGCGTTCATGGAAGCGGCGGAGACCATCTCTGCCAGCACTCCGTGCACGGCGGAATAGGCCTCGTCGGCCGGGTCCGCCTTTCCGAGCCTGAGGAACAGCGGCGCTGTCTGGATCTCTCCCCTCACGGTCTCCGTCCCGAACCCGTCGATCAGATGCCCGCGGGCCAGAAGATGTTCCAGCTTCATGGCCGGCTCCCCGTCGTAGGTACGGGCCCTGCACACTTCGAGCGAATATGCCAGAGCGTCCAGGAACCTCCCGAAGGACGAGCTCCTCACGCTCCTCCCGGCCAACTTAGAGAGGACTGACAGCTCGGCATCCGAGAATCCCGTATCGGTCTCAGCGCCGTTGGCGAGGTCGGCGGCGAGCCTGAGCCTGCGGATGTCCTCTACCGCCTTCTGCCCTCCGATCAGGGGGAGGTACTGCAGATGTGCCAGGCGTTCGTAGGAGCCAGGGTGCACGACATGACCTCGCCTCCCCCAGGCCGCCCCGTCGTCGCCGTGCCCGGTGCCGTCGAGCGCGAGGACGGTGAGATGGTCCCAGATCCCGGAATCGGCCATCAGGGACACCGCATGCGCATGGTGATGCTGCACATCGGTGACCTCTGCGCCCCATTCCTCGGCCAGGCGGGCCGCGAAAGCGCGGTTGGCATATGCCGGGTGCATGTCTTCCGCGATGACGGACGGTTCGCAGCCGGTGAACTCCAGCTGCCGGCGGACGGCCTCCTCGAGATAGTCCTCCACCCCGAACTTCTCGCCGTTCCCGATGTACTGGGTCGGATAGATGCGCCCTTTCCAGGCGACCGCACCAGCGAGGTTCTCCTGCGCCCCCACGGCGGCCGCACCGCCTTCCAGGGGGATCTCGTAGAAGGACGGTATCGCTCCCCTGGACTTCCGGATGTAGAACACGCTGTCCCCGCACATGCGGAGGACGGTATCGTCGGCGCGGTTGACGATGGCCTGGTTATGCAGGAGGTAGCAGTCCGCTCCCAGGCGGAAAGCGTCTTCCGGATCGGTGGCCATAGGCTCCCCCGGCGGGTTGGCGGAGGTCATGACCAGGGCGTCGGCCCCGAGGGAATCGAAGAGGAGGTGCTGCATGCCGGTATAGGGCAGGAACACCCCGGTGGTATCGATGCCGGGCGAGATGAGTCCGGAGAACTCGGTCTCTTTCTTCTTCACGAGCACGATCGGGCGGTGCGGGGACAGGAGCTGCTCCCTTTCCGCGTCGGTCGGGCTGCAATACCTCTCCGCAGTCTCTATGTCGCGCACCATGATCGCGAACGGCTTCTGGGGGCGGCGGTACCACGAGCGGAGCTTCTCCAACTGTGCCAGCGTGCAGCAGATGTGCATCCCGCCCCAGCTCTCGGCGACACCTATCGCTCCGCCGTCGAGGCGTGCGGCGAAGTCCCTTATCGGATCGTCCGAGGCGATCTCCGAGCCGTCCGCGCCTGCGAGCCTGTATTGCGGGCCGCAGCGGGGGCAGCATATCGTCTGGTGGTGGAAGCGGCGGTCGGAAGGATCGGAGTACTCTTTGGCGCATTCCGGGCACATGGGGAATGCGGACATCGACGTGTGGGCGCGGTCGTAAGGCATCGCGGTCAGAGTCGTGAACCTGGGCCCGCAGTCGGTGCAGAACGTGAAGGCGTAGCCTTTCCTCCTGCCGGACCTCATATCCTCCAGGCATTTGGGGCAGATTGCGGTGTCCGTGGGGATGGAAGCGCCGTTCCTGCCGTCCTCCCCCGAGGCGGCGATCGAGAACGAACCGGCTTCCACGGCGAACCTCTCGGTCTCCACAGAATCGATCCTGGCGAGCGGGGGGAGGGAGGCCTTCAGCTCGGAGATGAATTTCTCCGTAAGATCGTCCCGGTCTATATCTACAGTCACGCGGGAGCCGTCGTTGCGGACGCTTCCGTGCAGGCCGAGGGAGACCGCCGTCCTGTAAACGGCCGGGCGGAAGCCCACTCCCTGGACGGTGCCTCTGAAGACGATCCTCATCGCGGTGTGATTGGGGTGCGCGTATTTAGGTTGCCGCCGCTGTCAGATGGATGCTATCGGTAGAGCGTAAACATTCTCGGCCACAGGATAGCCGGTGTCCGTCATGCAGATGATGCATGAATGGCCTATCTTGAAACCGGACTTCTTCATCTTCCGGAATGCCTTCACGTCCTCGGCGCCGTATGAGATGCCGGCCTTGCATTCAACGAGGGAGAATGTTCCGTTGCGGAGGATCATGAGGTCTATCTCGTTCATCTCCGAGTCGCGATAGTAGTACAGACCCGGAAAGTCGCGGTTATTCTTGCAGCTTTTCATTATTTCATTGACGATGTAGGTCTCAACAAAATGCCCGCTGAGGTATCCGGCCCTCAGGGATTCCGGATCGCAAACCCTTGCCAGGAAGCATGCCAGGCCTGTATCGCAGAAATACATCTTGGGGCGGCGGACGATGCGTTTCAGTTTGGACCTATCACAGTACGGTTCAAGCAGGGTTATGATCCCTCCGGTAGCGAGCACTCCTACCCATGATTCTGCGGTCTTGACGCTGATCCCGAGGGAATTGGATATTCTGTTGTAGACCAGTTCCTGGCCGCTGAGCGATGCCATCAGTTCGAGGAACTGATGGAATTTGATCTTGTCCTTCACGCTGATTATCTGGCTTGCGTCGCTTTCGATATATGCGGAAACATAGTCGGAATAGAAATCCCTGGGATCTTCTGTCCTATCGTTCCATAGCTCCGGATACGAGCCGCGGAAGATCCGTTCATAGATATCCCCGACAGACAGTTTCGATTCGGACGCTCTCCGGAGATCGCTCTCGAAGTCCACCCTGAATGGCACTTCCTCCCTGCCGAGCGTCTCGCTCAGGCTCAGAGGCGACATCTGGATCACCGACACTCTCCCGGCCATGGATTGTGTCACGCCCTTCATAAGGCCGTAAACCTGGCTCCCTATGATCAGATACATTCCGGCATTGGAACCAGTCTCTGCCTTTCTTCCGTCTGCTTCGGCCTCCAAGGCATCAAAGAGCCCGGGCGCATACTGAACTTCATCAATCACCAGCGGCGCTGGGTGGGACTTCAGGAACATCACAGGGTCGCTGAGCGCCTGTTCACGGTTGCCCATATCTGCGAGGGAGACGTATCCGAATCCGTGCTCGTCCCCTATGGCCTTGCAGAGCGTTGTCTTGCCTACCTGCCTCGGGCCTGTGACAAGGGTGACAGGCTTGCGGAGGATGCTTTCTTCGATGGCCTTCCGAACGGTTCTCTGAATCATGTTTTTTTACAAACTGGGTCTTCTTAGTTTGAAAAATTTGGAGTTGAACTCCAAATTTTACGAAATCGGATGTGCCAGATCAGAAATGTTCGATCGGAGGCGGCATTCCGGCCGCCCCCTGTTCACTGTTTCTCTATGGCCTTGAGCGATCCGCAGCCTTCGGCGGCCTCGGCGCAGCAGCAGTCCGACTTCCCGATCCTGGGGAGGCCGAGCTCGAGGAGCCTGAGGACCTTGTCGAGGCATTCGGCCATGGTCTTGTTCACCATGTCGATGGTGACGGCCTCGTCCTTCCAGGCATCGTAGTCGGTTATGGTCGCCAGGCTGCAGTAGCACATGCCAAGCTCGCGGCAGAGGGTGACCTCTGGGATCATTGTCATGCCGACCAGGTCGCCGAAGCTCCTGAACATCCTGCTCTCGGCCCTGCTGGAGAACCTGGGGCCCTCGATGCACACATAGGTGCCTCCGAGATGGTACCTGATCCCCATCTCCTCCGCTGCGCCCGCGAAGATCTTGTTCAGGTAGGGGCAGCAGGGGTCCGGCATCGAGATGTGCACCGTCTGGTCGTAGAAGTAGGTCAGCTTCCTGCCGCGGGTGAAGTCGATGACCTGGTCGCAGATGACGAGGTCTCCGGGGCGGAACTCCTCTTTGAGGGAGCCGACGGCGCACGCAGAGATCACATACTCCACGCCGAGCTTCCAGAGAGCGTACATGTTGGCCCTGTAGGGGACGGAGGAAGGCGGATGCTGGTGCTGCTTGCCGTGGCGGTAGAGGAACGCGACCTCCACGCCGTTGATCTTCCCGATCATGATGGGGTCTGAGGGCTTCCCGTAAGGGGTGTCCGGGAACTCTTCCCGTATGAGCTCGAAGCTGTCCGGGTTGTAGATCCCGGAACCGCCGATGATTGCGATCTTTGGCATATGCCCCTGCGAACGCACGGATGGCTAATAACCGTTGGGTCGGGGAAAGTGATTAATCCTTTACCGTGCGTCGAGTGCATGATACCATGGCGGAGCCGGAAAGGAAGAAGAAGCCCGAGTCCGGGGAGGAGGCGCTCACCGAGAGGGAGCTCTATGCCGCGCTCATGGTCGTCGACGAGGATTTCCGCGATGAGGGGCGCGAGGATTACATGGACGACCTCATCAGGAAGATCCGCCGGGAACTAGGGACCGACGGGAAGGACTGACGATTTCTGGGAGTTTATGACGGGCAGAACGATATACGCGCCTGCCCATTCCTGTTCATGAAGGATTTCCACTGGTCTGTTCCTGCCAACATCGTCTTCGGTAGGGGGAAGGCAGATACTGTCGGCAGCGAGGTCTCCAAGATCGGCGCCAAGGCTCTGGTGGTGACCGGCCGGAGCAGTGCGAAGACCGGCCTCCTGGACCGCGTCCTCGGGCAGCTCGATGATGAGCATATCGGCTACTGCGTGTTCGACAGCGTCTCGGCCAATCCACTGACCACTGCAGTTGCCGACGGGGCCGCCCTTGCCCGCTCCGAGGGGTGCGGTACGGTCGTCGCCCTCGGCGGCGGGAGTCCCATCGACTGCGCCAAAGGGATCGCCCTCATGGCCTGCAGCCCCGGCCGCGTGGAGGATTTCCTGGAGAAAGGGTTCTCCGAGCAGGAGTACTCAGCACTCCCCATAATCGCGGTGCCGACCACCTGCGGGACCGGGAGCGAGAGCAACGGAACGGCCATTCTGACAGACCCTGCAACGAAGGACAAGCGCGGGATCAGGGACGACTGCCTCATACCCAGATGCGCGATCGTGGACCCTTCGCTGATGGAGACGATGCCCCGTTCGGTCCTCGCTCCGGTGACCTTCGATGCCCTCTGCCACAGCATGGAATCATATGTCAGCCCCGGCGCCTCCCCGGTCACCGAGGCCATCTCGCTGGAATGCCTCCGCCTGCTGACGGACAATATCGTCGCCGCGAACGACGACATCCATGACACGGAGGCCCTGGACGCCGTGACCGCCGCAGCCTCGGCGGTCGGCATGGCGTTCTACGTCTCGAGCCTGGCCGCCCCGCACGGCCTGGAGCACCCGCTGAGCGGTCTGAGGAACATCGTCCACGGCAGGGGGCTCGCGGCCCTCACGCCGACGGTCATCAGGCATTCGGTCGAAGGCGCGCCCGAGAAGTACGCCGTCATCTCCCGCTTCCTGGGCGGGAAAGGCTCCGAGGACTGCGCCGCGCAGGTCGAGATGCTCCTGGACCGCATCGGGCTGAGCGTCTACCTGTCAGACGAGGGCTTCACGGAGGAGGACATCCCCTGGCTGGCCTCCAATGCCTTCAGGGTCTCGAAGGCCAGGCTTCTGGGGAACCCCAAGCCCATCACGACAGAGGAAGAGGTCTCGCTGATCTACCGCGAATCGATGTAAAATTAAGAAAGACAGAAGCGCCGGGCGCCCCGTGGAGGGGCGCCTGCCGGGCCCTTTTCAGAGGCCTTCGGCGATCTTGTAAGGCGTTTTGTGGAGGGCCTTATCGGCCTCTTCGGCTGTGAGGCCGGCTCCGAGTGCGATCTTGGTCGCCGCTTCGTCGTCCATGAGGTTCTCGGGCTGGTGGGTGTCGGAGTCGACCACCATCATGCACTTGGACGCCCTCGCGATACTGCACACGTGCCCGTTGGTGAAGCTGTGGCCGCTGCGCCCGGAGATCTCCAGGGCCACGCCGTTCTCCCTTGCGATGTCGGCCTCCTCCGCGGTGATGAACCCGGGATGTGCCAGCACATCGATGTCGGGGTTCTCCGCGGCCGCCCTGTCGGTGCCGGGGGCGACCGGTTCGACGATGGTCTCGCCGTGCACCACGACAATCTTCGCGCCGAAGCGGCGGGCGTCGTGCGCGACCTGGGCGATGAGCGCCGGAGGCACATGGGTGATCTCCACGCCCGGGAGGACGCGGATGTTGTAGTCCCTGTTCAGCTGCGTGGCCTTGACGAGGTTGGTCACCACCCATTCGACATTGGTCATGTCGACGTGGTCGGTGATGGCCAGGAGGTCATGTCCTAGCACTGATGCCCTCCGCACGAGCTCCGCCGGGATGAGCTCCCCGTCGCTGAAGACGGTGTGCGTATGCAGGTCCGCCCTGGGCTTCATGAATGCCTCTCCGTGAGCTCTTTATAGACAAGGCCCAGGTCCACGTCTTCCTTCACCAGGGCCACCAGGGTGTGGTAGATGAGGTCGGCCGTCTCCGACGCGATCTCCTCCTTGTCGTGGTCCCTGACCGCGAGGATGACCTCGGCGGCCTCTTCGACGATCTTCTTGCACATCTTGTTCTCGTTGGAGAAGAGCTTGCAGGTGTAGCTCTCCTCCGAGGGGTTCTCCTTCCTGTCCTTTATGGTGCGGATGAGCTCGGGCATGATGGCGGCGGTGTCGTCCGTGCTGCCCTCGACGGTGGTGAAGAAGCAGGAGGGGTGGCCGGTGTGGCAGGCGGGGCCGGTCTGGTCGACCCTGACCAGCAGGGTGTCGGCGTCGCAGTCGGCCTCGATCGATTTTATCCTCTGCACGTGGCCGGACTCCTCTCCCTTCTTCCACATCTTCTGCCTGCTGCGGCTCCAGAAGTGGGTGTAGCCTGTCTCGTACATCAGCCTCACGGCCTCCTCGTTCGAATATGCCAGCATGAGGACCTCGTTGGTCCTGTAGTCCTGCACGATGACGGGGACCAGCCCCTTGTCATCGTAATTCAGCTTCGGAATCTCCGTCATCTGACCTCTATCCCCCTCTCGCGGAGGTATTCGTGCACGTCGTCCACGGTGCATTCCCCGTAGTGGAATATGCTCGCGGCGAGCGCCGCGGAGCAGTCGGTCTCGGCGAACACCCGGTAGATGTCGTCTATGCCGCCGCATCCTCCGGAAGCGACCACGGGGACGCTCGTCTCCTCGACCACGGCCTTCGTCAGCGGGATGTCGTAGCCGTTGCGGGTCCCGTCCGCATCGATCGAGGTGAGCAGTATCTCGCCGGCGCCGCGGTCCTCGGCCTCGGCCGCCCAGGCGAGGGCGTCGATGCCGGTGGGCTCCGTGCCGCCTTTGACGAACACCTCGAACCCGGAAGAGGTGCTCCCGGTGCGCTTGGCGTCGATGGCGACGACGACGCACTGCCTCCCGAACCTCTCGGCGGATTCGGAGATGACCTCCGGTTGCGCCACGGCGGCGGAGTTCATGGAGACCTTGTCCGCTCCGGCCAGGAGGGCGTTGTGCACATCGTCGGCCGTGCGGATGCCCCCGCCGACCGTGAGGGGGACGAAGACGCGCTCCGCGGTCTCCTTCACGAGGCCGAGCGTGGTCCCGCGGGATTCCTTGGAGGCGGCGATGTCCAGGAAGGTGATCTCGTCGGCGCCCTGCCTGGAGTACCGCTCGGCGAGCTCGGGCGGGCGCCCGACCTCCTTCAGGTTGACGAACTCCGTTCCTTTGACGACCTTGCCGTCCTTCACATCGAGGCACGGGATGACCCTCTTGGCGAGCATGCTTCACACCGTCTTGACCGCGTTCTTGGTGCTCAGGAGCCTGTCGCGGGGCCTGACCGCGTTCTTGAGGCATTTGCCGAGAGCCTTGAACGTCGCCTCGATCACGTGGTGGTCGTCGAACCCCCTGAACTTCACGGTGTGCAGGGTGATCCCGGCGGACATCGCGAAACTCCTCATGAAGTGGATGTAGAGGGGATCGGGCAGGTCGGCGTCGCAGTACGGCCTGTCGACGAGGTCAATGGACACGAGGACGAGGGCGTCGTCCATGGGGAGGACGCAGGATGCCGTCCTCTCGACGGGCCCGTCGCCCAGGGCGCGCTTGAACGCCTCCCCCAGGGCGATGGCGGTGTCCTCGATCACGTGGTGGTCGTTGTCCCCGCCTGCCTCGAGGGTGAGGTTGAAGTCGGCGTACCTGGCGAGGGTCTCGCACATGTGCTTCAGGAACTGGATGTCGCATTTGACGTCGAATTCCCCTGTGCCGTCGATGCACAGCCCGACCTTCACATCGGTCTCGCGGGTGCTGCGCTCCAGGTCCGCTCTCCTTGACGTAGCCGTCATGATATCGACCGCATGATGCGCGTGTTATTTATTAAAACAGCGCGCGGGCGTCCGTCATCTGATGATGACGCTCGCGACGCCGAAGCTCTCGCGGACGGCCGATATGACGGTCCCCGGCATCTCGCCCTCGGTGATGAGGATCAGATGCGATTGGCCGTCGTCGGCGGGCTCGCTGACGACCGCCTGCTTGACGTTGATCCCGGCCTTGAAGATGATGTCCATGATGCCTGACATTATCCCCGGGACCTTCTCGTCGGTGGGGATGACCTCGATGACCGAGCATCCCAGCTCCTTCGCGACGTCCGAGAGGAGCACCATGCATCTGAGCTTGGAGTACAATGCCAGCAGCTCGGGTTCGCCCATTATCCTCTCCACGGCCGAGCGGACCACCCTGCGGTCTACCTTGGCGGCCTCGGCGACGGATGTGTCCGCCTGTCTGATATCCCCGCACCAGATGTAGCCGTCGTGAACGCTGAGCCCCTGGCTCAGCAGCAGCCTTGCGACTGCCATCTGGGAGGGATGGCGTCCGAAATACTTCTGAATACGGTCCATGAAGCCGTAGATGCGCCCATAGGATTTAAACCATCTTTTCAGTGCATTAATGAACTAATAAGTTCATTAATACGGAATCCGTAAATTTTCTTCGTTTATATTCGATTCTTTCAATCGGCAATACGAAAACAGTAACCGTATAGATTGAGCACAGCGAGGGTTTTATAAGTAAAGACTCATGCGCGCGTTCATCAGTAAGAGGGTTTCCATGGAAGCGCCCGCATCTACGAAGGAACTCAGGGACGAGGTGTCCGAGATCGACGGCAAGATCATCGACCTCATAGCCACCCGCATAGACATCACCGACGAGCTGGCGAAGGCCAAGAAGCGCAGCGGCCAGAGCTACTGGGACGATGAGAGGGAGAAGGAGATAGTCGCCAGGTACCTGGACCTCTGCAAGGAGGTCAGCCTCAACGAGGATGAAGCCGAGCAGATCGCGCATGTCATCCTGAGCATCTCCAAGGAGCGCCAGAAGAAGATCTACGACGGCGACTGAGCCGGCGCATCCGGAAGGAAGGGAGGAAATGAGCGGAAAAGTGAAGGTGGCGGTTCTAGGCGCCACGGGCATGATCGGGCAGAGGTTCGTCCAGATGCTGGAGGGCCACCCCTATTTAGAGATCGAGGGGCTCTACGCCTCCGAGAGGTCCGAGGGCAAGAGGTTCGGGGACACCCTGAAGGTCCGCGACCACGAGTACAGCCAGGAGACCCTCGACATGAAGATCTCCAAGATGGACATCAGGCACATCGCCGATTCGTGCAGGATTGCGTTCTCCGGCATACCCAGCGAGCTCGCGGGCGAGACCGAGACCCAGCTCGCGCAGAACGGAGTGGCGGTCTACACCACGCCGGGGCCCACAGGATGGACGAGCACGTGCCCATCATCGTCCCGGAGGTCAACACCGACCAGTTCGCCGCCGTGAAGGACCAGCCTACCTACAAGGACGGCGGGTACATCGTCACGAACGCCAACTGCTCCTCGACCGGCATCGTCGTGCCCCTGAAGGCCCTGAGGGACGCCTTCGGCCTCGAGCAGGTCTTCGTCTCCACTTACCAGGCCATCTCCGGCGCCGGCTATCCCGGAGTGCCGTCCCTGGACATCGTGGGCAACGTCATACCCTTCATCAACCATGAGGAGGAGAAGATGGAGTCCGAGCTCGGGAAGATGCTCGGGACGTACGGGGACGGGAAGTTCAGGTACGCCGACTTCGATGTCATCGCCAACTGCGCCAGGGTCCCTGTCGTCGACGGCCACACCGAGTCCCTCTCCCTGAAGCTCAGGGACGAGCCCTCCCTGGAGGAGGTCGCCTCGGCCCTCTCGGGCTTCCGCGGCGAGCCCCAGAAGCTGAAGCTCCCCTCGGCCCCGGTGCAGCCTGTCATCGTGAGGACCGAGGAGAACAGGCCCCAGCCCATCTACGATGTCTTCGCGGGTTCCCCGGAGAGGGCCCGCGGGATGGCCTCCACCGTCGGCAGGATAAGGAAGTCCAACGGCTACTACAAGCTCTGGGTCGTTTCGCACAACACCCTCCGCGGCGGGGCCGGCGGTTCCATCCTCAACGCCGAGTACGCCTATAAGAAGAACCTTCTCTGATCCCTTCCGGGGCCGCGGCGGAGCGGGCCTTCCTTCCCCGCTCCGGCCGTTCCCGAGGGCTACTCCAGATCATCGCGCCTGCGATGAGTTAATTAATAAAGGAAGGGATGGGCGAAGCGATATACAATGACGCTGAAGATGGCCATTCCGAACAAGGGGAGGCTCAACGAGAAGGCCGTGGAGCTCATAACCAAAGCGGGCATCAGCCTGGGGGACGACTGGGGGCGCAGGCTCAACATCAACGTCCCGGGCCTCGGGCTGGAGGTTTTCCTCATCCGTGCGCAGGACATCCCCATCTTCGTGGATTCCGGGGCCGTCGATTTCGGCATAACCGGCCAGGACGTCACCGCCGAGGCCGGCGTCAGGGTGAAGGAGATACTCGATCTCGGATACGGGAGATGCCGGCTCTCCATCGCCGCTCCCGAAGACTCCGAGATCGCGAAGAGCGGCGTCATGAAGGACGGCATCCGCGTGGCCACCTCCTTCCCGGAGCTCACCAAGAAGTTCTTCAGGTCCAAGGGGATCAAGGCCGACATAGTCTTCGTGCAGGGGGCGGCGGAGATCATGCCCATGCTGGGAGTCTCCGACTGCATCTCCGATCTTGTGGCTACCGGCAGCACCCTCAGGATGAACCGCCTCAAGGAGGTGCAGGTCATCATGGAGTCCCAGGCGTGCGTCATCGCCTCCGAGAAGGCCATGGCAGATCCTGCCAAGAGCGACAGGATCGGGGAGATCGTGGACGCTCTCCGCTCCGTCATCAGCGCCGAGGGCAAGAAGTACGTCATGGCCGATGTTCCCAGGGACAGGCTGCCCGACGCCGAGAAGATCATCCCCGGCATCGGAGGGCCCACCGTGGTGGACATCGCCGGCAAGGAAGGCTGGGTGGCCGTCCAGGCCGTCGTCGGCAACGAGAGCTGCTACCGCGTCGTCGCCGACCTCAAGAAGATCGGCGCCCGCGGCATTCTCACCATGCCCATAGAGCGGCTCGTGGACTGAGATGAGCCAGGGGGCCGAACGGCCCCCCTGCCTTCCTTTCAGAAGGTTTCAGCTGAAGAACGCGCCGGCGGTCATTCCCAGGTAGTTCTCGCCGGAGTATCCGGGGAATTCCGCCTTCATCTTCGCCGTGAACTCGGCCGCGTCCTTCGATTCCGATGCCAGCTTCTCGGTCTCCTTCAGGTAGGCGATCTTCGTCTCGGCATCCTTCCTGGTCTCAGGTACGTAGTGGGCCGAGAGGAAGGTCTCGAACCCGCGGTCCAGGTAGTCCTGCAGGTTCGCTGCCATCGCCTCTGCGGCCGCCGCGCCCGGGACGATGGAGTGGCAGTCATGGCCGAGCATGTGCATGTAGACCGTCTTGATCTCGGGGAGCTCGATCTCGAAAGCTTCGTCGTTCGGCCTGACGATCATGTCGATCCCGGCGATCTGGGTCTTGCCTGCCTTCAGGATGTTCTTCCCCAGGACTATCCCGCTGTCGAACGCATCCCCGAAGGCCTTGGTGAAGTTTCTGATCAGGGCGGCGCCTCCTCCGTTGGTGTTGTAGGAGTTGGCGGACTCGGTGGCGTAGGAGGGGACTTCCGGGAGGAAGGAGGATCCCGCCGCGTGGTAGGAGACCAGCTTCGCCTGAATGTCGATGTTCTTCTCGCGGATGTACTGCTCCAGCTCCGCGATGTTCTCCTTGAAGGGAGGGATCTCGACGACGATCCCCTTCCCGGCCTTCTCGAGGATGATGACCTCGTCATCTATGAGGTCCTTGGTCTGGTAGGCGTGGACCTTGACGTCCCCGCAGTCGATCACGATCATGGCTCCGTGCTGCATCTCAATGCTCTGGGTCTTCATTTTTCTCACCGACTTGTTTCAGTCTAATTCCTAGTATGCCTGCGAAGTATAAGTATCAATTAGAAACTATGATGTTACACAGTAACCTGCAGGTAACCTATCGGGATGCGCCGCCATGCCGCGTTCTTCATGCCTGCTCTTCTTATCATATACGCACGGACGCGCGCGCACGCAACCATTATTACGGAATGGAGTATCCAGAGTCCCGAAGGGCCGCTGACATGCGGCCGAGTGGTTACCATGGACCGCAGCATGATGAGGAAGAGCGTCCGCGGGCTCACTACCTATTATAACCCCGACGTGGGGAACGCCATCAGGATGGACACCAATGTCAACGTCCTGGGCTCCAACCCAGCGGCGGAGGCGTACATCGAGGGCCTCAGGATCAACACGAACACCTATCCGAACACCTATTCCGATGGACTGAGGGACGCCCTGGCGGACCTCTACGGCCTGAAGAGGGACAACTTCGTGGTCGGGAACGGCAGCGACGAGATGATCAACACTGCTTTCACGACCTTCGTGGAGCCCGGCGTGACCTCCGTCATCCAGCCGTACCCCTCGTACTCGCTCTACAGCTACTTCACCCAGCTGTCGTCGGGCATCATGAAGGAGGCTGAGCTGGACGAGGATTTCCAGCTGGACCCGGATGCCATGATCGGCAAAGGCGAGGACAGGAAGGGCGTCCTCATCATGCCATCACCCAACAACCCCACCGGGAACTGCTTCCGGACCAAGGACATCGAGGAGATCCTCTCGAAGCACGAGGGCATAGTAATCCTCGACGAGGCGTACAGCGAGTATGCCAGGAAGACCATGATCGACAAGGTCGACGAGTTCGACAACCTCATCGTCTGCAAGACGTTCTCCAAGGCATACGCCATGGCCGCGTTCCGCGTAGGCTACATGGCCTCCAACCTGAAGGTGGCCGACATGCTCAATTCCGTCAAGGTGCCTTACTCGCTCAACGGCATCTCCGAGGGGGCGGCCATCGCTGCCCTGAAGGACAGGTCGTTCGTCGAGCGCAGCGTCAGCATGGTCGAGGAGCAGCGCCCGAAGCTGGCCAAGAAGATGGAGACCCTCGGGTTCGAGTGCTACCCGTCCGACGCCAACTTCATCCTCGCCAGGGCCCCCATAGACCACGCCAAGCTGGTCGAGGGCATGAAGAAAAGGGGCATCCTCATCCGCGACTTCGGGACCAAGAGGAGGACCGAGAACTGCGTCCGCCCGACCGTCGGCACCGAGGAGCTGAACAAGCTCATGACCGACGCGATGGAGGATATCATCGCAGAGGAGAGCAGATGAGGATCGCTCTCGCCGACTACGGGGTCGGCAACATCCATTCCATCCGCAAAGCGCTGGAGATCGCCGGGTTCGAGGTCGAGCCCGTCACCGATATGTCGAAGCTCCTGGACGCCCCGGCGATCATGCTCCCGGGCGTAGGGGCGTTCGATGCCACCATGGAGCGCCTGCTGCCCTACAGGGACGCGATAAGGGAGAGGATGGAGGCAGGGGTCCCGGCACTGGGCATCTGCATCGGGGCCCAGATCCTCTTCCCGGGGAGCGACGAGGGGCAGGGCCCCGGCATCGGGCTCTTCCCCGGCCGCGTGAGGGCGCTGAAGTCCAAGACGGTCCCCCACATGGGGTGGAACCTGGTGAAGACCCAGGATGACCTCTTCGAGGGCCTGGAGGACCTTCATTTCTATTTCGCCCACTCCTATTACTGCGATCCTGAGGACAGGTCCGTCATCAAAGGCACCACCGAGTACGAGGGGTTCGAGTTCCCGACCGTCATGCGCACGGCCAACACTGTCGCCACCCAGTTCCATCCCGAGAAGAGCTCGGACGCGGGGGCCGCGTTCCTGAAGAACTTCGAGGCTTTCGCGGAGGACAGGGCATGATCGCCATCCCGGCCGTCGATGTCCTGGACCATAAGGTGGTCCAGCTGGTCGGAGGCGTGCCAGGAAGCCAGCAGGTGGTCCTGCCGGATATCGCCAAGACGGCGGATCACTGGGTCTCCATGGGGGCGCCCTGCCTACATCTCGTGGACCTTGATGCGGCCTTCGGGAAGCCCGACAATTCGGACGCGTTCTGCGAAGTCATCGCCTCCGCAGGCGTCCCCTGCGAGGTCGGAGGAGGCATCAGGTCGGAGTCCCAGATTGCGAAGTATCTCGACGCCGGAGCAGACCGCATCATCGTGGGGACCAAGGCCATCAAGGAACCCGAGTGGTTCGCCGAGATGGCCCGGAAGTTCCCCGGGAAGCTCATCCTCGGCATGGACACCAAGGGCGGGAAGATCTCGATCAAGGGATGGCAGGAAGAGGTCGACCTGTCCATCGACAAGGTCTTCGAGGACCTCAGGCAGCTGCCTGTCAGGGGCGTCCTGAACACCAACATCGATGTCGAGGGCCAAGGGAAGGGCGTGAACGCCGCGGCCAACGCCGAGTTCGTCCGCAAATGCCCCTGCCCGGTCATCCTCTCCGGAGGGTTCGCCTCCTATGAGGACATCAAGGCCGGAGCGGCCGCAGGCGCCGAGGCGGCCGTCATCGGGATGGCCGTCTACAAGGGCACGATGAGGCCTTGGGAATGGGAGACGCCCTGGAAGGCGTGATCCCTTCCCGACTGCCGGATTGAAAATCAAGGCGGATCGCGCCTTTTTTCTGGTTTTGTTTGGAACCGGGCAGTTCCCGCGGCAGGCCAGCGGGGGAAAGCCCCCGCAGGCCCTTAGGATATCTGGGCTTCACCTGAGCCCGTGGAACTCCTGCATGCACTTGACGCCGATGTGGTCCTCGCGGGCGACCCTGATGGCCCCGACGGCGACCTTGGCGCCGTTGATGGTGGTCATGAAGGGGATCTCCAGCTCCACGGCGAGGCGCCTCATCCTGTGGCCGTCCCTGACCGCTCCCGAATGCTGGGTCGGGGTGTTGATGACCATGTTGATGTCGCCGTCGCGCATCAGGCTGATGGCATTGGGCTTCAGGTTCTCGTTGTTCTTGAACACGGCCGTGTTCTCCACTCCGTGCTCGCGGAAGTAGGTGGAGGTTCCCTTGGTGGCGTAGATCCTGAATCCCATGTCCTTCAGGGCTCTCGCGACCTCCAGGGCCTGGGGCTTGTCCTGGTCGTTGACGGTGAAGTACACCCCGCCCTCGGTCGGGAGCTTGTTGCCGGCGGCCACCAGCGCCTTGTATGCGGCGGTGTCGAAGTCGGCATCGATGCCCATGACCTCTCCGGTGGATTTCATCTCAGGGGTGAGGATGGAGTCCACGCCCGGGAGCTTCAGGAACGGGAACACGGACGCTTGATGGCATAGTGGTCGATCGGCCTGTAGCCCTGGAGGCCCATGTCCTTCAGCTTATGGCCCAGCATGCATTTGACGCCGATCTTGGCCAGGGGGACGCCCGTGGCCTTGGAGATGAACGGTACGGTCCTGGACGCTCTGGGGTTGGCCTCGATCATCCAGATTTCGCCGCCCTTGTAGGCGAGCTGGAGGTTCATCAGGCGACGATCTTCAGCGCCAGGGCGACCTCGGTGTCGATCCTGACGATCTCCTCGATGGTCTTCTGGGGCAGGGTGAACGGCGGCAGCACCATGGTGGCGTCTCCGGAGTGGCAGCCGGCGTACTCGATATGCTCCATGATCCCGCCGATGTAGACGGTCTCGCCGTCGCAGACCGAGTCGACATCGATCTCGATGGCCTCGGTGAGGTACTTGTCGATGAGGACCGGGTGGTGCCTGGAGACCTTGACCGCGGTCTCCATGTAGGTCTTGAGCTCGTCGGCGGAGTAGACGATCTCCATCCCGCGCCCTCCCAGGACGTAGGACGGCCTGACCAGCACAGGGTAGCCGATGTCCTCGGCGATCTTCTCGGCCTCCTCGTAGGAGAACGCGGTGCCGGACTTGGGCTGCTTGATGCCGAGCTTGCGCATGAGGTCGGTGAACCTCTTCCTGTCCTCGGCGACGTCCATCTGGTCCGGCGTCGTGCCGAGGATCTTGGTGCGGGTCCCTTGAGGCCCTTCTCGACATCGATGGCCAGGTTGACCGAGGTCTGCCCTCCGTACTGGCATATCACGCCGTCGGCGTCCTCGGCCTTGATGACCTCGAGGACGTCCTCCAGCTCCAGGGGCTCGAAGTACAGCCTGTCGCTGATGTCGTAGTCGGTGGAGACGGTCTCGGGGTTGTTGTTTATCATGATGGCCTCGATGCCCTCTTCCTGCAGCGCCTTGACCGCATGCACGCAGCAGTAATCGAACTCGATCCCCTGGCCGATCCTTATGGGCCCGCCGCCGATGATGACGACGCGCTTCTTCCCGTCGGAGCTGGTCTCGGAGGACCTTCCGTTGTAGGTGCTGTAGAAGTAGGGGGTCTCGGCCGCGAACTCGGCGGCGCAGGTGTCGACCATCTTGTAGACCGGGATTATGCCGGCCTTGACCCTCTGGGACATGATGTCCCAATGCTCCTTCTTTACCAGGCGGGCGATGGTCTTGTCCGCGAAGCCCATCCTCTTGGCCGCTCTGAGCAGGTCGTCGGTGAGGGGCTCGGACTGCAGGCGCTTCTCCATGGCAACTATGTTGGCGACCTTCCTCACGAAGAACTCGTCCCAGTCGGTCTCCTTGGCGATGTCAGCGGGGGACCACCCGCGGCGGAGGGCCTCCCCGACCGCGAAGATGCGCCTGTCGGTGGCATGCCTGAACTCGTCGTGGATCTCGCTGTCGGTCATGTCGATGGGGTCCAGGCCGTCGACGCCGATCTCGAGGGACCTGAGCCCTTTCAGCAGAGCCTCCTCGAAGGTCCTGCCTATGGACATGGTCTCCCCTGTGGACTTCATCTGGGTCCCGAGGTGCCTGTCGACGGTGCGGAACTTGTCGAAAGGCCATCTGGGTATCTTGACCACGACGTAGTCGATGGTCGGCTCGAGGCCGCGAAGGTCTTGCCGGTGATGTGGTTGGGGATCTCGTCGAGGGTGTAGCCGACGGCGATCTTGGTGGAGACCCTGGCGATCGGGTACCCGGTGGCCTTGGAGGCCAGGGCGGAGGACCTCGAGACACGGGGGTTGACCTCGATGACGCGGTACTCGTGGGTCCTGGGGTTCAGGGCGAACTGGACGTTGCACCCGCCCTCGATGCCGAGGCGCGGATGATCTTCAGCGAGGCGGTCCTGAACCTCTGGTGGTCCCTGTCCGAAAGTGTGAGGCAGGGGGCGCAGACGATGGACTCCCCGGTGTGTATGCCCATCGCATCGATGTTCTCCATGTTGCAGATGATCACGCAGTTGTCCTTGGAGTCCCTCATGACCTCGTACTCGAGCTCCTTCCACCCGAGGATGCTCTCCTCGATGAGGACCTGGTGGATCCTGGAGTAGGCGAGCCCGCGGGCGCAGATCTCCTTCAGTTCCGCCTCGTTGTAGGCTATGCCGCCCCCGGTGCCTCCGAGGGTGAACGCGGGCCTGATGAGGACCGGATACTGGCCTATGACCCTGACCGCCTCGAGGGCCTCCTCGAGGGAGTTGGCGGGCCTCGATTTCGGCACGGGCTCGCCGATCTTCTCCATGGTCTCCTTGAACAGCTCCCTGTCCTCGGACCTCTCGATCGCATCGGGCTGGGTGCCGACCAGCTCGGCGCCGAACTTCTTGAGGTAGCCTTTCTCGGCGAGTTCGGAGCTGATGTTGAGGGCGGTCTGCCCGCCCATGCCCGAGACGACGCCGTCCACGCCCTCCTTCTCGATGATCTTCGCGACGATGTCCGCCTGCAGGGGCTCGATGTACACGCGGTCGGCGGTCTCGGGGTCCGTCTGTATGGTGGCGGGGTTCGAGTTGACGAGGACGGTCTTGTAGCCTTCCTCCCTGAGCGAGCGGCAGGCCTGGGACCCAGAGAAATCGAACTCGGCGGCCTGCCCGATGACGATCGGACCGGAACCGATCACCAGGAGCTTCTTGTAATCCTTCCTCACAGGCGTCCCTCCCTGACCACGGAGGCGAAGCGATCGAAGAGGAAGGTCGTGTCCCAGGGGCCCGGAGAGGCCTCGGGGTGGTACTGGCACGTGAATATGGGGAGGTCCTTGTGCCTCATCCCCTCCACCGTGCGGTCGTTGACATTGAACTGGTCCGCAATCAGGCCGGTCCCCGCCAGGGAGGCCTCGTCGACCGCGAAGTTGTGGTTCTGGCTGGTGATGTACACCCTTCCGTCGTACATGACGGGCTGGTTGCATCCGTGGTGGCCGAACTTGAGCTTGTACGTCTTCGCGCCGAGCGCCAGGGCGGTTATCTGGTTCCCGAAGCAGATCCCGAACAGCGGGAGCTGAGTGGACAGGTCGCTGACCGTCCTCGCGGTGTGCTTGAGGATCATCGGCTGCGAGGGGTCGCCCGGACCGTTGGATATGAGGACGCCTTTCACCCCGCTCTCCGTAATCACGTCGGCCGGCGTGTCGTACGGGAACATTATGACATTGAAGCGGGCGCGGAGGTTCTTGAGGATGCTTCCCTTCTCGCCCAGGTCGATCATGCCGACGGTGAGGTCCTTTCCGCCGTCGAAGCGCTCTATCTCCCTGCAGCCGACCTCGGCTACCAGGTTGGCCTCGGATGGCATAGGGGCCTGCCTGAGCTTCTCCGCGAGGCCGGGGACCTCGTCCGGATCCGAAGTGATCTTGCCTTTGAGGGTCCCGTGCTGCCTGATCCTGATGACGAGGTCACGGGTGTCGATGCCGGAGATCCCGGGGACCTTGTTGTCCCTGAGGAACTCGTCGAGGGTCTTCCCCCCGTACATGTCCGAAGGCTCGCGGCAGTACTCGCTGACCGCCAGGGCCCTGACGTGGACCCTGTCCGACTCGTTGAAGGCGTCGTTGATGCCGTAGTTCCCGATTAGAGGGAACGTGAGCACGAGAATCTGACCCTGGTAGGAGGGGTCGGTGAGGCTTTCCTGATAACCGTTCATTCCTGTTGCGAAAACGACCTCGCCGAAAGCGTCGGAGGGGTATCCGAAGGCCTCGCCTTCGTACACTGCTCCGTCCTCGAGGACCAGATAATTCTTTGCCATCGAGAATAAATCACAGTCGGAAAACCTATTTAATCCAAGGGGGCGGCGTCTGACAAGCCTTCGAAGGCGTTGTCTGATAATGGACAAAATTGAATGGTTAGAACTCCTATGTAAATCCGAATCAGCCGTTATCCCATTTCGGACACAGGAGTAAAAGCAGGGCCGGGGCATGCGCTTAACGCACGTATGTTTCATAATTTTCTATAATCCCTATAAAGGGCAGGAAGGCGGGGATTGGAGGCCCGGCGGCATCATCGCAGGATGCAGGATGAAGAGCGGATCGGAAAAATGCGAAAAATGGAAAAGCGGGGCCCGGAGGCCCCAGGATGGTTTTCTCACCGATCAGTCGGTGATGGCCTCAGAGGGGCAGGCATCGACGCAGGCGCCGCAGTCGACGCACTTGTCGGCGTCGACGACAGCAACATCCTCGATGGTGATGGCCCCGTTCGGGCAAGCGTCGGCGCAGGCGCCGCACGCGACACAGCTGTCAGCGTTGACTTTTGCAGCCATCTCATTCACTCCGTGATGGCCTCAGAGGGGCATGCATCGATGCAGGCTCCGCAGTCAACGCACTTGTCGGCATCGATCTGGGCGATGTCTCCGACGGTGATGGCTTCGTTGGGGCAAGCGTCGGCGCAGGCACCGCACGCAACACAGTTGTCAGCTACGATTGTAGGCATGTTTAATGAAATCCCAGGACATGGTATAAAGGCATGATGGGTGTTGAATGGGCCCTAATTTAGGCTCATTTAAACACTATTTAACCGATTCGGTACGATGGGTCTGTTTTAACCAGACCGAAAACGCCGCCGCTCGGACCTGCCAAGGTTAATCATGTACCCTGCGATAGGGGAGCCCATGCGCATACTCGGAAAGGACGCGGGACAGGGGGAAGTGAAGGTCCTTCCCGAGACCGATGACGATATCTGGCATCTCTATAACATCATCAGGACCGGGGACCTCGTGACCGCGTCCACCGTCCGCAGGGACGAGAAATCGGACGACAAGCTCCGTGCGGAGAGGGCGGAGAAGAAGAGGATGACCCTGGGCGTGCGCGTCGAGAAGATCGAGTATGACGGGGACGGGCTCAGGATGCGCCTTCTCGGGGTCATCGAGGAGGGCCCTCAGGACATAGGGCAGCATCACACTCTGATGATCGAGCCCGGCGAGCCGCTCCGTATCAGGAAGGCACATTGGAAGACCACCGACATGGAGAGGCTGGAGAAGGCCGCCAAGGACACCGTCAAGCCAAGGATCGTTTTCGTCTCCCTTGATCAGGACGAGGCCACGGTCGCCGTCCTCAGGCAGTCCGGCCTGAAGGAGATCGTGACCGTACGCTCCATGCGCTCCGGCAAGCAGTACGATGAGAAAGGGAAGCCCTTCGACTACCACGGAGAGATCATCTCCAAGCTGAGCGCCGTGGCGACGCCCGACATGCCGCTGGTCCTCCTGGGCCCCGGCTTCGAGAAGGAACTCCTCGCCGACGATATCAAGAAGCTCCCCAAGGGGACCTTCGGTCAGCTGTACGTGCAGCATACGGGGCAGAGCGGGATGGTCGGGGTCAACGAGCTCATCCGCGGAGGGATGGGCGCCCAGATCCTGCGCGATTCGAGCGTGGGAGTCGAGATGGAGGCCGTGGAGCAATTAATGGCAGGGATATCGAAGGGGAAGCTCGCCGCGTACGGGCCTTCGGAGGTCGCAGCGGCCGCATCGGCGGGGGCTGTCGAGACCCTGCTGGTCCTGGATTCCGTCCTGCGCGAGAAGGACCTTGACGGAGTCGTGCGCGATGTGGAGTCCCAGAAGGGAAAGGTCATCGTCGTCTCGGAGGAGCATGAGGGCGGCCGGCAGCTTGCGGCCCTCGGCGGCATCGGGGCGCTCCTGCGCTACGACCTGCAGCCTCAATAAAGTCCATTCTGCGGCCTCCGGAGAACGTTTCCGTTCATCGATTTCTGTTGGATGGCATTGGATGTTTCGTGAACACCATATTTAAACTATTTCTATAACATTTTCATTTCTGTGCCATCATTTATAAATTTTTCTACAAACGATAAGTGATATTTATATAACGCATTCATCGGTCTTCGCGCCCAATGGCGTGTACGCACTGTCTGGCGCTGTACCGCCTACGGGGGTAAAATATGACTGAAAATCAGGCTGCGTCCGGTGCATCTTCCGGCGATACGCTCGTGCGCAGCATCGACTGGAAACAGGGGCTCATCATAGCCATGGGCATCCCGATCCTCATCGTGCCGTCGCTCGCGGACCTGTCGGAGACTCTCTGGGCCATGAGCATCATCCTCTGGGTCCTCTCGGTCCTTTCCGGGTTCCTGCTGAACATCCCGCTCGGGGAGCTCTGCGCCACGTTCGGCGTGGCGGGGATCGGCGGATCAATCCAGTATGTGTTCGAGGATGATGAGAAATACAAGAGCAGCAAGATCAACTGGGGCCGCCTGGTCGGTTCATTGGGCGCATGGGCGTATTTCGACACCTGGGTGCCTGTCATCCCCATCTTCACCATAATGACCGGAGTCTACATCAACGATTATTTCGACCTGGGATTCGAAGGCGTCTCGAGCACGCTGTTCTACCTTCTCCTCGGCGTCCTGATCTACGGTTTCATCATCATCTCCGGAAGGAAAGGGCTCGAGGGAGGAGCGAAGACCCAGCTCATCCTCGCGGCCATCACCATCGTGCCCATCCTGGTCATCTGCATCGCCCCTATCTTCACGGGCGACTTCCATCTCGGGACCATCACCGACGAGATGGTGCCTGACGGATGGAAATGGGACGGCAACGACATGCTGATGATCCTGGGATGCTTCACCGTCGCCCAGTGGTCCGCCGTCGGATGGGAGTCCGCCGCCACCTACGGGGCGGAGTACAAGGAGCCCAGCAGGGACGTGCCGAAGGCGCTCTTCTCCTGCGGCCTCATGTGCCTCGCGATGTACTTCATCATCTCGTTCTGCATGTACGGGGCCCTCGGATACTCCGAGATCCACGAGAACGGGGCCTCCACTCTCATCCCTGTGGCCAAGTACGGCTTCGGCGACACCGGCGGCGCCGTCGCTGTCGTCTTGCTCATCGCAGGCATGGTCATGATCATCCAGACCGCGTTCCTGGGGACTGCCAGGACCATTCAGATCATGGCCCGCGAGGGGAACTTCCCGCACATCTTCTCGCGCACCAACATCTACGGCGTCCCGATGTACGCCATGTACTTCGAGGCGTTCATCGGCTTCGTGGTCATACTGGCACAGATCACTTCCTCGCAGATCCTTGCCGTCTCCGCGCTCGGATTCGCCATCGCCCTCGCCATGTGCATGATGGCGTTCATCAAATCCAGGCGCGACCCCAGGTTCAAGGACGTCAAGAGGATCTACCGCGCTCCGAAGTGGGCCCTGGCCGGTGCTTGGTTCATGTGCCTCTTCGAGATCTTCTTCATGATCCCGGGGCTCCTGTACTATGTGTACAAGGGCATGGGCTTCGGATACGACATCGTCGCATCGCCGTCACCTTCCTCTACGTGCCCTGCTGGATCTTCATCCAGTGGTGGAACACCCAGGCCCATCCCTCCATGAGGCCCGGGGTCAGGTTCGAGAAGGAGGGCAACCCCTACCCGAAGCTGCTGACGCCGTTCGCGATCGCAGGGATCGCCATAGCGATCTGCTCCTTCCTGGCGTCGTGGATCACCTTCAGCGGGTCCGACATGCTCCTCCACGGGTACGCGCACCACCTGTACAGCGGGACGATGCTGCTCACTGCCGACGGGCCGGACGGAGCACAGGCCTTCTTCCCTGCCGCCGTCCTCGTTCTGGGCATCATCGCCCTCGCGGCCGAGATCTGGAACTTCACCATCTCCGGACGTTCCTCCAAGGCAGCGGTCTCCGCTGCCTTTGCACGTCGGCGCTGGCGTTCGTCCTCTCCGTCGCGTTCCTCTTCTGGAACCCCGACGGGGCATCTGCGGCCGACGGGGCGTACTTCGCCGCCGCCGGGTCCCTCATTGCCGCCGTCTTCGCTGCCCTGCAGACCGCCGGCGCCTTCGGGCGCCTGCGCATCGGCAGGAGCGGCAGCGCGGAGCCTGGATCTGCATGAGGAGGGAGGGGGACCTCCCCCTCCTTCCCTGAACGTTTTACGACATGTTGTGTGCCGTGTTTCTCATCTGTGTCTGTTTTTACACATAGTCCGCTGGCCTCTGCAATATATTTAAGAACGAAGCGAAGATAGGCATGGGTGTTATACAGCAGGCGGATGGGGTACCTGTCGAGGTAACATCAATACAAGGGTTGATGCTATGAAATCATACAACGAGGTCAAGAGGCTCCTCTCCAAAGATGATGTCGTCGTCTGCGACACCACCCTCAGGGACGGAGAGCAGACCGCAGGCATCGTCTTCTCCAACCTGGAGAAGTACAGGATCGCCCAGCTTCTCGATGACGCCGGTGTACAGCAGATCGAGTCCGGCATCCCGACCATGGGAGCGGACGAGAAGGTCGCGGTCAGGCACATAGCCCACATGGGGCTCAACGCTTCCATCCTTGGATGGAACAGGGCCGATGTTCACGATATCGAGACCAGCATCGACTGCGACGTCGATTCCGTCGCCATCTCCATGTCCGCTTCCGACATCCACATCCAGCACAAGCTGAAGAAGGACAGGCAGTGGGTCCTGGACAAGATCACCGAGTCCGTCGAGTTCGCCAAGGAGCACGGCCTCTACGTCTCCTGCAACGGCGAGGACGCCTCCCGCGCCGACATGGACTTCCTCATTCAGTTCGTCAAGACCGCCAAGGATGCCGGTGCGGACAGATTCCGCTACTGCGACACCATCGGAAGGGAGATACCCAGCAACTGCTACGAGAGGATCAGGAAGATACGCGAGGCCACCGGCATGGAGGTCGAGATGCACACCCACAACGACTTCGGCATGGCCACCGCCAACGCCGTCGCCGGCGTCCAGGCCGGGGCCAGGTTCCTCAGCGTGACCTCCATGGGCATCGGCGAGCGCAGCGGCAACGCCCCGCTCGAGGAGGCCGTCATGTCCTGCCAGCTCCTGCTCGGCAAGAAGACCGGCATCGTCCCCATCAAGCTGAAGCCGCTGGCCGAGTTCGTCTCCCGCGCCTCCGGCAGGGAGATAACCCCCGGGAAGCCGTTCCTCGGCAGCAACTGCTTCGCGCATGAGGCAGGCATCCACGCCGACGGCATCATCAAGGATGCCCACAACTACGAGCCCTACGACCCGGCCATCATGGGCCTCGAGAGGAAGATCGTCATCGGGAAGCACTCCGGCACCCACACGCTCATCAACGACCTCTCCAAGAGGGGCGTCGACATCTCCAAGGAAGATGCCGTCAAACTCCTGGAGATGGTCAGGAAGGCATCTGTCGGCCTGCACCGCAGCCTCACCTCTGACGAGCTCTACGACCTCTACAAGGACCTTAAGAACGGGCAGGACCCGTTCGAGACCCTCTGAAACCTTCAGGCCGGGCGGCGGGGGATCATCCCCGCCGCCCTTGACGCCCGGCCGTTCCCGGAGCATCGGCTCCGGGCTCTTTTTCTGCATTATTTTATAAAACGGACCTGTAAACGGATCCCGCAGCCGTCCGGCGGTTCATTTGGATCCTTTGCGGGCGGTGATGAAGTAGGTGTACGGCAGCCATTCGACGGTGCCGTCCTCCCTGGTGAGCTTGATGCTCTCCCAGACGTCGGCGGAGACCTCGGGCGCCCGAGCCCCAGCAGCACCGAGATGTCCCAGGCGGGCCGCCTCTGGCTGCTCATGTACAGTTTCCGGCGGAAGCCCTCCTCGTCGGTGTTGACGGTGTTCCCGTTGCACCTGTAGAGGTAATCCGCGTTCTGCTGCTCCGCGAGCATGTAGTCCGGGTCGTTGAATTTGAGATAATAGTTCCCGTCGAAGACATCATGGTCCCTCCGGGGCGGAGAGCCTTCATCCAGCTGGCATACGCTTTCCTGGGCTCCGTGAAGTGCCAGGTGACCTTGCGGGACACGATGAGGTCGAACGTCCCCTCCGGGAAGTCCAGGTCCTGGGCGTCCTCTATCTTCCTGAGGTCGATGTCCGCGCCGGCCTCGGCGAAGTTGCGGCGGGCCTGTGCCAGGATGCCGTCGGAGTTGTCCACCGCGGTCATCTCGCAGCCCAGCCGGGCCAGGAATATGGAGAGGAACCCGCCGCCGACGCCGATCTCCAGGGCCTTCAGGTGTTTCCCCCGGCAGAGCTCCCTCAGCCTGCAGTAGTACAGCGAGGACTCTTCCCTCGCGCGGTGCTCCTCGGCGAAATCGGATATCTTCGGGGCTGCGACGTCATAACCGGCTCTGATCCTGTCGACGATCTCGGACCTGCTCTCCATCGTGCAGTAATCAGAGATGCAGTAATAAAAAGTTTCGAATGATTGTTATCAGAAGCATACGCTTCCTGAATGATGATATAAAAAAGGAAGTTGGGGACCTC
>NZ_LOPS01000019.1 GCF_001481295.1 Candidatus Methanomethylophilus sp. 1R26 | reverse complement strand
CCACCTCGCATCTGGAGAGCAGTCTGGATGCCCAGTCGCGGTACTGCGAGGGGCACATGTCAGAATCCATCGACAGGTGCACGGCGCTGTACTGCACCAGGTCGCAGATGAGCTTCAGGATGCCGGCGGCCTTCTCCCTGAGGGCATCGGAAGGGAAGTTGAAGCAATGGGCGGAGGCGTCGCGGAGATCGGTGAAGACGATGTCCGCCAGCTCCATGTAGGTCCTCGAGACGCTTCTGAAGTTGACGTCTTCAGGCACTTCGCGGCCCATCTCCGCCAGTTTCCTCTCGGTCAGCGCCTCGTAGCAGTCCAGCGCAATCATCTTCCCGGCCTTCTCCAGGTACTCGTTGTCGACGACCATCTGCTCATAGCTGAAGGAGGCGCAGGCGTTCCTGAGCTCTCCCAGCAGCACCAGGAGCTCCTCCGGCCCGGCGCCTTCCGTCGCCGCCGCGAAGGTCTCCTCAGGCGTTCCCCTGACCTCTCCGCTCAGGAGGGTCTATGCGTCCATGCCGCCCCTCACTCTCCGCTGCGGGCGGCATCGAACGATGCGAATACCTCCCTGGGGGCCTTCTCCCTCACGGTGCCCTCCTCGGCAGGATATCCCACCGGCATGATGGCTGTCAGGACGGCGTCCTCTGGGATGGCGAGCGCGCGCTTGACCATGTCGGAATCGAAATGGCCCATCCAGACGGTGCCGAGGCCGAGCGCGGTGGCCTCGAGCATCATATTCGTGAGCGCGATGGAGCAGTCGACGACCTTCGAGCTGATCCCGCACTTCATGGTCCTGTCGTTATCGGCATAGACGGCGATGACACAGGGCGCCGAAGAGACCCAGGAGAAGGGATCGCAGGCCTCGGCGATGATCCCGATCTCCTCCCGGTCGATCGCGAAGACGGCGCGGACGCGCTTCTCGTTCATGGCCGACGGGGCCAGCCTGCCTGCGTCGGCGATAAGGTCGAGCTTCTCCTTCTCGATCGGCCTGTCCTCGAACTTCCTGATGCTCCTGCGGGCTTTGATCGCGTCGAGTACTTCCATATGCCGGGAATGATGTTCCAGGCGGATAAAAAACAAACGAGTCGACCCGGAGATGGGTCCGGGTAAGTGGTTTCACTCCTGTTTCCTGCACCAGATGAGCCCTATCACGATGGACAGGATCGCGATGGCGATGACGACGGCTGCGTACTCGTACACGTCGTCGGTCTGGGAATCGCTGTCGTCGCTTTCGGCGAGGAATATGGAATCGCCGCTGTCAGCGTCCGCCTGCTGGGTCTCGGCCTGTGCGTCGTCGGAGCCGAGGCCGGCGATGCCGAAGGCGCAGGCGGCCAGGACAACGGCCGCAGCGAGGGCGGTCAGCCCGTTCCTGTGCTGTTTGAAGATGCTCTCCATTTTAATCACGTTTCTATGCGGGGTAATCCGGATGCAATTAGAAAAAAGGTTTGGCTGGCTCAGGGCGGACGGTGCCGTCCGCCCCGCCCGGAAGGCTCAGTCGTTCTTCTTGCCCATGCGCTTGAGCGCGATCTCGATCTGGTCGATGGGCTTGGTGGCGGCCATCCTGATGTAGCCCTCCTCGCTCCCGAAACCGGTGCCCGGAGTGACGATGACGCCCTTGTCGATCATGTCCTTGGTGAAGTCCCCGGAGTTCCTGCCGCAGTTGAACCAGACGTAGAAGGTCCCCTTGGGCATGTCGCACTCGTAACCGAGGTCCCTGAGCCCCTCGACGATGACCTTCCTCCTCTCGCCGTACTCCTCGATGTTCTTCCTGGCGGCGTCCTTGAGCTCGCCCTTGTCGTTGTACATCTGCAGGGCGGCGATGGCGGCCTTCTGGATGAATATGGGCGCTCCGGAATCGATCTGACCCTTGCACTTGGTGAGCCCTGCGACGAGATTCTCGTGGCCGACCGCGAAGCCCAGCCTGAAGCCGGTCATGCAGAAGGTCTTGGACATGGACATGAACTCGATGGCGTTCTTCCCGGCCTGCATGACCGAGGGCGCCCTGAACCCGTCGAAGGTCATCTCGCAGTAGGCGTTGTCGTAGGCGAGTATGGTCTTGTTCCTGCCGGCCCACTTCATGACCTTCTTGAGGTAATCGACGTCCGCCACCGCCCCAGTGGGGTTGTTGGGGTAGTTGAGGTACATCATCCTCGCATGCTCGGGGCAGTCATCGACGTCCAGGAGCCAGTTGTTCTCGTGCTTCAGCGCGACCTTCTCGCAGACGGCGTTGTTGAAGATGCTGGCGGCGCCGGAGTAGACCGGGTAGCCGGGCGCGGGGGCGATGATCGTCTCGCCGTCGTTGACGAACGCCTGGGCGATGTTGAAGATGGCCTCCTTGGACCCGATCGTCACGCAGACGTTCGCGTCGGGATCGATCTTCGCGTTGAACCTCTTCTTGTAGTATTCGGCGATGGCCTCCCTGAGGTCCTTCTCGCCCTGGGACGAGGAGTATTTCTGGTTCTCGTTGACATCGGCGGCCTTCTTCATCGCCCTGACGATCTCGCCGGGGCAGGGGAGGTCCGGGTCCCCGATGCCGAAGTCGATCATCTTCACGCCCTCCGCCCTCTTGGCGGCGGCGAGCTTCTCCAGTCTCACGAACAGATAGGGAGGGAGCTTCTGGAGCCTTTCAGCCTGCTTGTAGCTTACCGGCATTCTTCATCACCTGAGATATTCTATGTTTCCTTCGTAGACCAGCTCTGCCGGCCCCTCCATGAGGACGCGGTCCAGCTTGGAGCTGGCATTGATCTTGAGCCATCCGCCCGGGAGGCGGACGTCGACGGGCGTGTCGAACGGGACCAGCCCGTTCAGCGCGGCCGCCACCGTGGTGGCGCACGCCCCGGTCCCGCAGGCCAGGGTCCATGCCGCCCCTCTCTCGTACACGCGTATGTATATCTTGCCGTCCCTGACCTGGGCGAACTCGACGTTGGTCTTCTTGGGGAAGAACGGATGCTTCTCCAGCAGGGGGCCGAGGCGGTCGATCTCGGAGTCGCTCAGGGGGTCGAAGGTGATGAAATGGGGGTTGCCCATGGACACCGCGTTCGCCCTGAACTTGGCCCCGTACGCCTCGAACGGCTGGTTGATGAAACGGCCGTCGAAGTCCACCGGGACCTTCCTGCCGTCGAGGATGGGAGCGCCCATGTCTATCTGCACACGGGAGACCCAGTCGTCCTCCGGGTCCTTGGACACCTTGGCGCTGAGGATGCCCCTGCCGGTCATGATCTTCATCTCGCCGGGGCCCGCTAGGCCGGTGTCCGCCGCATGCTTGGCGACGCAGCGGATCCCGTTCCCGCACATCTCCGCTATGGAGGAGTCCGAGTTCACCACGGTCATGGTGATGTCGGACCCGTCCTTCCCGGGCTGGATGTAGAGCACGCCGTCCGCGCCGATGCCGAAATGGCGGTCGCAGACCTGCTCCGCCCAGGCCGGGTCCACCGGGACAGGGTCGTGTATGCAGTCCAGGACGATGAAGTCGTTCCCGATCCCGTGGTACTTCCAGAACTTCATCGCTGCAGCCTCTCCGGGACCTTCTGGTGCCTCCACTGCTCCTCAGGGGTCTCCCTCTCGCGGATCAGCTCGGCCTTCCCGTCATTGATCAGGACCTCTGCGGGCAGCGGGCGGCTGTTGTAGTTGCTCGCCATCGTGAACCCGTAGGCGCCCGCGTCGTAGACGACCATGATGTCGCCCTCCTCCACCTCGGGCAGGACGCGGTCATGTCCCAGATAGTCACCGCTCTCGCAGAGCGGGCCGGCGATGTCGTACCTGGAGGTGCAGGCCCTGCCGAACTTGCTCCCGTCGGCGATGTAATGGAACGAGCCGTACATGGCCGGGCGGATGAGGGTGTTGAACCCTGCGTCGACCCCCACGTACTTCTTCGTCTCCGCGTCCTTGATGTCCGTGCAGGCGGTGAGCAGCACGGTCGAGTCGGCGACGATGTACCTCCCAGGCTCGACGATGATCTTCCTGACGTCGGTGTTCTGCTCGAAGACGTCGGTGACCTCCGAGGCCATTCCGTCGAGGTCCATCTCGTCCTCGTTGGGCTTGTACGGGACGCCGATGCCGCCGCCGATGTCCACGAAGTCCAGCTTGATGCCCGCTTCGTCTATCTGGTTGATGAGCTCGGCGAGGACCTCCGCCTCATCGACGAACGGCTCGACGGACTGCCCGCCGGACCCGATGTGAGCGTGTATGCCGACCGGCTCGAGCCCGATGTCGAGCGCATGCAGGTAGGTCTCGACGACCTTGTCCCTCGGGATGCCGAACTTGGCCCCCTTGTTGCCGGTGATGACCTTCTCGCCGTGGCCGGAACCGACCCCGGGGGTGATCCTGAAGGACACCTTGGTGCCCGGGGCGATGCGGGCCAGCTTCTCCATCTCGGAAACCGAGTCGAGGTTGATGCGGACGCCCGTCTCCACGACCTGCTTTAGCTCTTCCTCGCTCACGAACACGCCGGTGTACATGATCTTGGAGGGGTCGAACCCGGCCTTGAGGCAGGTCTCCACCTCCCCGATGGAGACGGCGTCGATCCCCGCGCCCTCCTGGCGGAGGATGCTCAGTATCGCGAGATTGGTGTTCGCCTTGCAGGCGTAGTGGACCTCGGTCTCCATGTACTTGGAGAAAGCACTGTAGACCGCCCTGTAGTTCTCCCGGACCCTCTGCTCGTCCGTGACGTACACGGGCGTGCCGAACTCCTTCGCTATGTCCTCCACGTTCATGCCGGCGAAGATCATCTTCCCGTCCCGGCTCTCGAAATCGCGCATGGCCATTATGCATTCCCTCCGTCCTCGACGAACTTCTTGTGCAGTATCCTGATGGTGTCCAGCACATGCGCCATGGGCACTACGAAATTGAGGGACACGTCGGACGCGCCCTCGCTTATCATCTGCACGTTGGCATGCGCTTCCTTGACGGCGCCGAAGATCTCCCCGGACACGCCGCAGGTGGTGAGCAGGTTGTCGCCGACGCAGCAGATGAGGGCCACGTCGCCGGTCACGTCGATCCTCTCGATGTCCTCGCTCTCGAGCTCGTTGAGTTTCCTCAAAGTATCCTTGACATCGTTGTTATGGATGAGCAGGGCGACGGTCGAAAGGGTGGTGCTTATCGAGTAGATGGCATCGTTGTTCTCGGAGATCTTGGCGAGGATCCTGGTGACGATCTCGGGCCGGTAGGCGATCTCCGGGGAGCTGATGCTTATGATGGACAGGTCGGTCTTGGCCGCCACCGAGCGCAGCAGCTCGTTCTTGGGCTTCCTGAACTGGGAGATGAGGGTGCCTCTCTCCTCGGGCTTGAACGAGTTCCTGACCCACAGGGGGATGTGCTTCCTCCTGACCGGCTCGATGGTCCTCGGGTGGAGGACCTTGGCTCCGAAGTACGCGAGCTCGGCCGCCTCGGTGTAGCTCATCTCGTCGATCTTGACCGCATGGGGGACGATCCTGGGGTCGGCGGACATGAACCCGTCGACGTCCGTCCAGATGTCGAGCCTGTCGGCGTTGAGGGCGTTGGCGATGACCGCTGCGGCGTAATCGGAGCCGCCACGGCCGAAGGTCAGAGGGAGCCCGTCCTTCTTGACGCCGTAGAAACCGGTGATCACGGGGATGAAGCCGCGGTTGATGTAGGGCATCACGTTGATGTTCATCGCCCTCTCGGTCTCCACCAGTCGGCGTTCCCGTTGAGGGGGGAGCCGACGGCGCGGATGCCGCAGTCCTCGGCGGTGAGGGCGACGGAGTCATGCCCCAGCGCCCTGAGCTTGTGGCACAGCAGGAGGGAGGAGAACCTCTCCCCCTGGGAGGTCACGTTGTCCCTGTAATAGGGGTCCTTCATGGCGTACTCGTCGAAGAGGAGCTGCGGAACGCCTCCATCCTGGGCCTGAACTCCTCCAGGAAGGCCGAGTACTGCTCGTCGTTGAGCATGGCCTTGGCGACGTCGAGATGCTTCTTCTCGAACGTGGCGAGGGCCTCGTCCCTCTTCCCGGGTATGTCCTCGCAGAGCCCCACGAGGAAGTTGGTTATCCCGGACATGGCCGAGGTGACGACCACCTTCGAGCCGTCCGTCTTGAGAACAATGCCGGCGACCCTTTCGAGCGCCTCTATGGAACCTACGCTGGTCCCTCCGAACTTCATGACTGTCAGCATAATCCGAGCACCTCGTCCATGCTGTGGACCCTGCCGTCCCTGTGGGCGGCGGCCCACTTGATCGTTACTATGCACCCTCTGGCGAACACCTCGCGCGATATGGCGCGGTGGGTGAGCTCCAGCATCTCGCCGTTGGCGGCGAAGATGACCGTATGGTCGCCCACGATGTCGCCGGCGCGGACCGAGTGGACCCCGATCTCGCGCTGCCTCGGGCCGACGACGCCCTTCCTGCCGTAGACGACGCGCTGGATGGCGGTCGCGGCCTGGAGCCTGCGGACGGCCTCGGCGGCGGTGCCGGACGGGGCGTCCTTCTTGCGGTCGTGGTGCATCTCGATGACCTCGATATCATATCCCGGGAGCATCCCGGCCATGTCGCCGCAGAGCTTCCAGAAGACGTTGACCCCTACCGCGAAATTGGCCGAGACCACGGCGGAGGACCTCTTGGAGGCAACTTCCCTCGCCATCGCGGAGATGGCCTTCTCGGGGACCGCGGTGGTGCCGACGACCACCGAGCATCCGGCCGCGGCGGCCGCCTCGATGGCTGGCCCCGCCGCCTCCGGCGACGTGAGGTCGACGTACACATCGCATCCGCCGAGGACCTCGCCCAGGCGGTCGGGCCCTACGGCCTTCACGCCGAAGACGTCCTCGCCGACGTGCCCTCCGTTCTGCGAGACCACTGCGCCCGTGAGCTCGAGCTCCGGGTCCTCGGAGGCGAGCCTGCAGACGATGCTCCCGAGCCTGCCGGTGGCACCGGCCACCGCCACCCTGACGGCCAAGGGATCACAGTCCGTAGGCGTCGATGAGGGGGTCGACGACCGCCATCCCCTTGTCGGAGAGGGGGGTCAGGGGCAGCCTGGGGTTGTTCAGCCCGAATCCCATGTGCGACATGACGTACTTGATGGGTATGGGGTTGGATTCGCAGAACAGGCCCTTGAACATCGGCATCAGGGCATCGTTCATCTTCTCCGCTTCCGCGAACCTGCCGTCCCTGCAGGCCTTGACCATGTCGGACACCTGCTTGGGCATGCAGTTGGACGCCACCGAGAACACTCCTTCCGCGCCCGCCCTCATCATGTCGAGGTCATGTCGTCGTTGCCGGAGAGGACGTTGAACCCTTCGGGCCTCCCGGCGAGGGTGGACTTTACCTGCTCCATGTTCCCGCAGGCCTCCTTGATGCCGCAGATCCCGGGGATCTTCGCCAGCTCGATCTGGGTTCTGCTGTCGATGTTGATCCCGGTCCTGCTGGGGACGTTGTACACGATCACCGGTATGCCGGCCATCTCTGCGATGGACATGTAATGCAGGTAGATGCCGTGCTGGGTCGGCTTGTTGTAGTAGGGGCAGATGGAGAGGATGGCGTCGGCGCCCATGTCGGCCGCCTCCATGGAGAGGTCGATGGCCTCCCTGGTGCAGTTGCTGCCGGCCCCGGCAACGACCTTTGCCTTCTTCGCCTGGTCTATGACGATCTTGATGACGTTGAGGTGCTCTTCCCTGCTGAGGCAGGCGGCCTCGCCGGTGGAGCCGCAGGGCAGGAGCATGTCCACCCCGTTCTCCTCCTGGAAATCGACGAGCCTCCTGAGGGCCTCCTCGTCCACGGTGCCGTCCCTCTTGAAGGGGGTCACCAACGCCGTTCCGGTTCCCTTGAACTTGCTGCTCTCTGCGTACATGTCAATTCTCTCCGAAATGCTCCTTCAGGATTAGGCGGGTCCTGGTGCTCAGCACGTTGTCGTACTTGCGCACCTTCTCGATGATGTCGTTCAGGTTCTGGGTGGACTCGACGTCCACGATGGCGATTATGTCCTGGTCGCCGGTGACCTCGAAGACCTCGGTCACCCCGTCGTACTCCGACATCCTCCTGGCTATCTCCTCGGTGTCGGTGTTGACATCGATGCTGACCTCGACCAGTGCCTTCACGTTCTTGGAGCTCGTCTTGATGGTGAACCCGCGGATCACTCCGTCCTCGGTCATCTTGTGGACCCTGCTCCTCACCGTCCCCTCGGACACGCCAAGCTGGTCCGCTATGTCCACGTAGGGGCAGCGGGAGTCCTTCTTCATGATCTCGAGGATGCGCTTGTCTAGGTTGTCTATCATTTTCGGCACCGCTGGAACCTTATGGGGGCGGTGTAACATTCGTTGCTATATAACAATAATGAAGGAAAGGCGGGAATCCGCAGTAATGGCCGTCTGCGGTTAAGGAAAACATGAAGTTGTTTACGATTTCCGAGGACGGACCGCCCGTCCCCGGAAACCGCTCAGGCGCTGCCGGCAGGGGACGGGCCGCTGCCGTCCGCGCCCTCGTTGGGGAACGCCTTGCCGCCGTCCTCCACCACGATGCGGGTGTAGTCGATGTCGATGCCGTTCTCCTTGAAGGCGGCGTACAGGGCCTGGCGGATCTGCCCGCGGACGGTGTAGCTGGTGTTGAAGTCGTCCACGTACATTCCCATCTTGACCTGTATGTTGCTGTCCTCGAACTCCTCGACGCGGGTGTAAGGCCTTCCGTAGGAACCGTCGGTGATGACGTGCGGGTTGGCCGAGGCGACGTCCTGCATGATCTGCCTGACCTTGTTCAGGTCGGAGTCGTAGGACACGCTCATCGAGATGTAGCACTTGTAGACCGTGGTCTCCCCGGTGATGTTCTTGATCCTGGAGGTCTCAAGGGTCGAGTTGGGCATGATGTTGATGTCGGTGTTGTCCCAGTTCTCCAGCTGGGTGTTCATGATGTTGACCTCGCGGACGCGGTACACCGTGGTGTCCGTGCCCACCTGTATGAGGTCGCCCTTCTGGAACGGCCTGGTGGCGAGGATGACCAATCCGGAGAAGAACTGCGACAGCACATCCTTGGCGCCCATCGATATGCCTAGGGATATCAGTCCGGCCGAGGTGATGATGGCCGCGACGTCCACTCCGAACATGCTCAGGGCCACGATGGTGACCACGGTGGCGATGGCGATCTCCCCTATGTACATGAAGAGCGGGCGCAGGCTGTCGTAATCCTTCCTGTGGCGGTCGTCCTTGTTCCCGATCCTGGTGATGATCACATCGACGACGAGCTTGTAGAGCCTCCATCCGACGATGGCCCCGACGATCAGGTAGCAGACGTAGAAGACGCGGTTGACGATGTCGATGTACTCCTCGTCAGTCCCTGCGATGCGGAGGACCTGCCCGATGGCCCACAGTATGATGATGACGTGGCAGAGGTCGTACAGGGTCTTCTTCATGTAATCCCTGTCCGGATCGTCCTTCTTCATGACGATCCTCACGCAGATGGGGACGGCGATGAGCATGACGGCGTACCCGATGGCCAGGAACCCTACCAGCGATACGAGGGCGGTGAACCAAACTTCGCCCATGATGCCGCTCAGGTTGTTCTCGAAGACGCCCAGGAACTTGTTGTACTTGTTCCCGGAGGAGAGATCGGAGCTCACTGAGAGGTTCACGCTGAATTCTCCGGTGGACGTGCTCGATGTGCTCGGACAGTCTGCTGAGAAATAGATCGTGATGGTGTAATCGCTTCCCTGGTGAGCGTACTGGTTCGCAGTCACCTCGATCTCCATCTTCTCTCCGCTGTTGGCAGCGATAGTCACGTATTCTGAACTTGAACTGACCGCAGCGGAAACCCTGCTGTTGCTGCTTTCAACGTCTCTTACTGAAACGATGATGCTGTTGCTCGTATCGTTGTTGTAGATCACGAAGCTGAACGTCGTGGAACTGTTGGCCGATACGCTTACGGTGTTGTCGTTGTAAATGCAGCTGATATCGAAGTTTCCGTCTGATATCAGCGGTGTTATGGTAGCGGACGATTCGTCGGCGTCCTGGAGCGGGACGCTGCGGCTGCCAGTATGAACAAGGCCGCTGCGGCCGCGATTAGCATTCCAGTCCTGCTCTTGGACATAATGCTGCATGTAATCTTTTCCATTTATTAATGAATCGTGCATCCGAATGTGCATGGAGATTTCCCCTGTCCTGCAGGCGGTCGCTGTGCTGCTGTCATTCGCTGTCCTCTCGGCAGCGGCTGTGCACGATGTGCGGAGCAGGGAGGTCCCCGACGGGCTCTGGAAGATACTGGGTCTTTCAGGTTCCGTGCTCTATGCCGCGATATGCATCGCCGAAGACGGCCTCAGGTGGGAATACGCCGCGGTCCCGGCAGGCCTTGTGCTGGAACTGTACGCCATCGCTTTCCTGGAGAGCAGGCGCGCTCTCATGTCCGGGGCTGCCGCCGTGATGCTCTTCGCTGCCTCGTTCCTTTTTGGAGACGCACGTCTCCGATGACCCAGGGCCTGGCGGCGGCCGTCGCCATCCTCGCCTATGCCGGACTGTACTATGCCAGTGTGCTCCGCGGCGGCGCAGATGCAAAATGCCTGATGGCGCTCAGCCTGGCGCTACCATACTATCCGGAGATCGGGCCCTTTCCCTTGATGCCGCCCGATCCGCGCATCGCGGAGTTCATCCCTCCGTCCCTGTCGGTGCTCTTCGTCGGAGCGGTCATCGCAGCGGCATGGGCGCTGATATGGTATGCGGTCCGCACGGACCGCGGCCGGATGAGGCTCGATGAGGCCGCGGGATCGTTCGTCTGGATATGCAGCGGCAAGGACAGCCGCGGAGAGGAGAAGGAAGCGGCGGCCGCCCGCCTGATGTCAGAAGGGGCCTCCGACGCCAAGGTGGTCTACCAGATACCGTTCATAGCGCCGCTGGCCATCGCATCGGCGGCCGTCGTCCTGCTGGGGAGCCCGCTGTTCATCTTATGATGTTCAGCTTGTGCTTGCAGAAGGCACAGCGGTCCCCGTCGAGCCCGACGATGTCCACGCGGTAGCCGGTCCTCTTGATGACCGCGGCCCCGCACTCGGGGCAGTAGGTGTCGGACGCATCGTCGTGGATGATGTTGCCCACATAGGCGTAATCCAGGCCGTTGTCCTCCGCCAGCTTCTGGAACCTGAGGAGGGTGTCCACCGGGGTCATGGGGACGGTCTCCATGTTGTAGTCGGGATGGAAGCGGCTGAAGTGCACGGGGATGTCGGGGGAGAGGTCGTCCCTGACCCAGCGGACGAACTTCTCGACCTCCCCCGTGCTGTCGTTGTATCCTGGGATGACCAGGTACGTGAGTTCCAGGTGGACGCCCTGCTCGTGGACCACGCTGCAGGCGGTCTTGACCGATTCGAGGTCCCCGCCGCAGATCCTGCGGTAGAAGCGGTCGTTGAACGACTTGACGTCGATGTTCATGGCATCGCTGACCCTGCAGAGGTCCTTCATCGGGCCCTCGTTGAGATAGCCGTTCGTGACGAGGGCGATCCTCAGGTCCGGGTCGGCCTCGTGGACGTCCATGATGTACTCGTACCAGATCCCCGGCTCGTTGTACGTGAAGGCGATCTGGTCGAAGCTCTGCTGGCGGCAGAGCGCGGCGATGTCCTCCGCGGACTTGAAGGTGGTGCGCTTCTTGCCGAAGGACTCCATGGATATGGAGTAGTTCTGGCAGTACTGGCACTTGAAGTTGCAGCCGATCCCGCCGACAGAGAATATCCTGGTCCCGGGGCGGTAATGGTAGAACGGCTTCTTCTCGATGGGATCGACGGCGATGGATGACACTCTGCCGTAGTTGTAGGCCGTGAGCTTCCCGCCGGTGAACTTGCGGGAGCTGCAGAGGCCGAACTCCTCGCTGCCGATGAGGCAGCGGTGGGGGCAGAGGTCGCACCTTGCTCTGCCGTCCTCTATGTGCCAGTATGTCGCTTCTATATTGGGGTTAATAAATGCCGTCCGGCATCTCCCTCCTATCGCCGCCTTCCGCGATGAATGCTCCCCTGCCGTTGTCGACAGAGCCGATTATCGAGAACGCCACCCCTGCCTTGTAGAGGGCGTCTATGTCCTTGGGGTCGAAGGTGAACAGGAGCTCGTAATCCCCGCCCCATCTGAGGGCGGTCTCCCTGAGGTCCTTCCTGCATAGGCGGCAGACCTCTTCCGTGTCCTCGCCCAGGGGGAGGAACTCCCACTCGATCTCCATCCCCGCATGCGAGGCGGCGCACACGGCGCGGCAGGCATTGCCGAGGCCGTCGGACAGGTCCATGCAGGACGTCACGATGCCGGTGCCGGCCATGGCCATCCCCTCTTCCCAGCGGGGGACCGGGACGCGGAAGGCGAACTCCGCATCGTCGAACCCCTCTAGGCTGTTCTGCTCCGCCAGGAACCCGGCCGCCGCCTCGCCGATGCACCCGGTCACGGCGACCACGTCGCCCGGGCGTGCGCCCGAGCGGGTCATAGGCTTCCTGCCCTCGAAGCTCCCGAGAGCGGTGGCGGTCACGGTCCCGGGGCCGGGCTTGGTGTCCCCTCCCACGACCTCCGTCCCGCAGAACTCGCAGCATTGGTCGATCCCGCTGGCTATGTCGAGGAAGTCGGCCTCTTCCATGTCCCCGGGCATATCCATGGCCGCCAGGAGGCCGACGGGCCTCGCGCCCATGGCCGCCAGGTCGCTGAAGTTCACGGCCGCCGCCGTCCAGCCGAACTGCTCCCAGTTCATCCCGGGGGTCTTGTGCCTGGCCACCGAGACCGAGTCGGTGGTGGCCGCGATCCTGCCGTCGGAGAGGCCGCCGATGACCGCCGCATCGTCGCCGGGCCCGATGACAGTGGTCCCGCCCTGGCGGGGACGGCAGACCGAGAGCATGCGCTCTATCAGCCTCCTCTCTCCTATCGTCTCCAGGGTCGCCATGCTTTCCGTATCTGCATTCCGACTTTAAAATTGGTCTTCGGCCGAGACCCTGCCGGCAGTCCAGCAATATCCCCGCCGACATAGGAATCAATAGATTATATATTTTATATAATCCTTATTTGTTAAAAATAAATAATCAATAAATGAGATTATGATAATTAAATATCTACAATCAAACTGATTGGAAATCGGTTTTTTTTTATGTCTGAACATGCATACGTTCCCCATGGACCGGAAAGCGATGATATGCATAGCGTCAGCGGCCGTCCTGGCGGTATGCGCATGCTCCCTGATCGCGTTCAGCGGATCTTCGGACGATCCCGGCGATTCGGGCGATGCCGCTGAGCCGAACAGCTACAAGCACGAGGATTTCGGCATGATGGTCCTCGCCGGCGGGGACACCGGGGACCCGTCTTCCGCATTTGCGGAGAGCTATACTGTCAGCGGCGCTGTCGGTGCCGATGAGATCCCGGCCGGCGCGGCCGTGATCGTGGACGGCATGTGGTTCGGTTCGGTCGGCGGGGATGCCGCAGGAGATTTCCTGACCCAGCTGTATGAAAGGGGCAATGTCATCGCTGCGTTCGCGGATATCGGGACCTTCACAGGTACCGTCCCCTTCGGGTTCGTCGCGTACTCCGACACCGCGAACCTCTATGCCGCCTACCATGACCCAGATACCGGAAGGAACGTGTTCTGCAGCATCTGCGCGGCTCCGATGAATCATCCATCGCCAAGTTCCGGGAGTGGGCGGCGGAATATGCAGCGGAAGGCTCCGAGCCCGACAGCAGCATACTGAAGGCCGCGGGCGTGACGGACGGCTCCGGCTGGGGCGGGGAAAACTATTCCTGTCTATACAGGGAGTGCAGCGGATACGGGTGGATGGAGGTCGGCACCTGCTACTACACGGTCAGGGAGGACAACGACAGCTACAGCTACTACTGCACGCGCTATGACGTGCAGGGAGTGCCAGATGGCTGCTCCGTCTCGGACCTCAACATCAGCACCGAGCTCGGGGACGGGTACAGCATCCTCCAATACGGCCCGTCGACGATGAAGGGCTCGGACGTCTCGGTCAGCCTCGGATCGATCTCCGACGGGTCGGCGTCCAGGACGGTCTCATGGGACTATCAGGCGGACATCTCGGTGATAAAGGACAGGTCAAATTATGCGACCGGGGAGATAAGAATCGACCACGAGCTGGACAACGGCGATGCCCGGAACGCCTGCGCCGTGATGCCCGGGAAGGTCGTCCGCGTCGAATGCGGTCCCGGGAACACGGACGGGTCGTATTCGGCGACAAACCATTACGAGGTCGCGTTCTGCAGGAACACCGGGTCCGGGCTCTTCGGGATGTCCGAGGAGTGCCAGTTGTTCAGCGAGGACATCAGGGTCCTCATCCGCTGAGGTACCTGCCGGTCACGCTCGACGGGTCCGAGGCGACCTGCTCGGGCGTCCCGGCCGCCACTATCCTCCCGCCGGCCTCTCCTCCGCCGGGGCCCATGTCTATAACATAATCTGCGTTGCGTATGAGGTCGAGGTCGTGCTCGATCGTGATGACTGTCGCTCCGCTGTCTATGAGCCTCTGCAGGATCCCTATGAGCAGGCGGACATCCAGCGGATGGAGCCCGATGGTGGGCTCATCGAAGACGAACACCGTCCCGTTCTGCCTCCTGCCGATCTCGGATGCGAGCTTGAGGCGCTGAGCCTCGCCGCCGGAGAGGGCAGGGGTGGACTCGCCCAGCGTCAGGTATCCCAGGCCGAGGTCCTTCATCGTCTGCAGGCTCTCCCCGATCCCGGGGACGTCCTTCAGGACCTCAAAGGCCGAGTCGACGGTCATGCCCATCAGCTCGGTGATCGAATACCCTCTCTCCGACCCCTCTGGGTAATAGAATATCTTCCCGGCCTCGGGCCCGTAGCGGGAGCCCCCGCAGTCCGGGCAGGGTATGTCGACGTCCGGCAGGAACTGCACGTCCATGGAGACCGATCCGGTGCCGTCGCATCCAGGGCAGCGGAGGGACCCGGTGTTGTAAGAGAAATCCCCGGCCTTCTTCCCGGCCTTCTTGGCATCCGGAGTGAAGGAGTACAGGCGGCGGAGGCCGTCGAGGATGCCGCTGTAGGTGGCGACCGTGGAGCGCACATTGGCGCCGATCGGGGCGGCGTCCACCAGGACGACCCTCTTCACGTTCGCCTCCAGCTCCTCGGCCGGGGCCGGGAGGGGCCTTCCGGCGATCCTCGCCTCCAGGGCGGGGATGAGGGTCTCCAGGACCAGGGTGGTCTTCCCCGCGCCAGAGACGCCGGTGACGGCGGTCATGCGGTTCAGCGGGATGTCCAGTTCCAGAGGTTTGACGGAATGGATGGCACCGGACCTCAGATGTATCCGTCCCCCGGCGAACATGGCCGCCGCGGAGGCGCGCTCCCGCGCCTCGACCTTCTCCGTCCCGTTCAGGAAGCCGGCGATCAGGGAGTTCCCGTTCTTCTCCACGTCCTCCACGGTCCCGGCCGCGAGGACCTTCCCGCCGCGGTCCCCGGCGCCGGGCCCCATCTCGATGAGCCAGTCGGCCTCCCTGAGCACACGGACGTCGTGGTCCACGACCACCACGGTGTTGCCCATATCGACCAGGTCGCGCATGATTCCGACCAGCCCGTCGACGTTGGAGGGATGCAGGCCGATGGAGGGCTCGTCGAGGACGTAGAGGACCCCGGTAGTGTGGCTCCGCACCGACCTCGCCAGCTGCACGCGCTGGCGTTCCCCGGTGGAAAGGGTGGGGCCTGCCCGGTCGAGGGTGAGGTATCCCAGGCCGAGGGAGAGCAGGCGCTCGGCGTTGCGCAGGAACTCTGCGGAGACGGTCTCCGCCATCCGGCGCATCTCCGGGGGCATGAGCCGGGGAATCCCCTTCACCCATACCGTTGCCTCCTCCAGGGTCATCCGGCAGGCGTCGGCGAGGGTCTTCCCGTCCAGGGTGACGGATTTGGCCTTCTCGTTCAGGCGGTCTCCGCCGCACACGGGGCAGGGGCCGGTGGAGAGGTAGCGGTTGATCCTGACCAGGCCCTTCTCGGTGGTCGTCTTCCGGAGCGCCTCGGCGACCGCCTCGTGGGCGTTGCGGTAGGTGCAGTTGAGGTCGAAGAGCTTCCCGTTGGCGGTCCTCATGGGGGTCATCTTCTGCACGGCGGGCCCGGAGTAGACGATGTCCTTCTCCTTCTGGGTCAGTTCGGAGAACGGCACATCCGTGCGGACTCCGAGCTCCCCGGCCACCAGGTACATCCATTGGATCCCGAACATGTTCCAGGGCCCGACGGCGCCTTCCTTCAGGGTGAGGGACGGGTCGGTGATCAGCTTGGAGTCGTCGATGTCCCTGACGATCCCCGTCCCGCTGCAGCGGGAACAGGCCCCGCCGCTGTTGAAGGAGAGCTCCTCCGCCGACTGCCCGTCGAACTCCGCCCCGCACTCTGGGCATACGATCTTCCGCCCTATGGCCACCGCGGGCGACGGGGGGGACGCGGTGCCCGTTCGGGCATGTGTAGCTCCCGAGGCGGGAGAACATCAGGCGGAGGCTGTTCAGCAGTTCGGTGGAGGTTCCGAAAGTGCTCCTGATCCCGGGGACGGCGGGGCGCTGGTGGAGGGCGAGAGCCGCCGGTACGTTCTCCACGGAATCGACGTCCGGGCGGCTCGCCTGGGTCATCCTCCGGCGGGTGTATGCGGAGAGGGCCTCGAGGTACCGGCCGGAGCCCTCGGCGTAAAGCACCCCGAGCGACAGGGAGGACTTCCCCGAGCCTGACACCCCGGCGATCCCCGTCATCTTCCCGAGCGGCACATCGACCGACACATCCTTCAGATTGTGCACGCGCGCTCCCCTGATCTCGATGCTCTCCGGGCCCTTTCCTTCCATGCTCTGCAGAATCCGCCTGCCGGATAAATCTCCATCGGGCCGCGCGCGCTCAGTACCAGCCGCGCCCTGCTGGTGCGCACATATAATATAAGGGAGTCCGTGATTAGCACGCGATTGCAATGGTCAAGGTGGAGATCAGGTACGGCAGGGACGGGACCCAGTCCGCCGAAGTGCCCGAGAAGAACTACATAGGCACCTATTATCCGAGGACGTCGTCTGCGGCGATGCCGACGAGGTCATCAACGCTTCGCTGGACAACCCGATGGTCCGAGCCCATAGGGAAATTCCTGGAAGGCGGGAAGGACATCGTGTTCATCGTGAACGACGGCACCCGCCCGACCCCTACCGCCAAGGTCCTCGACGCGCTCTCCAAGAGGATGGACCTCCGTGCCGCTAGGTACCTCATCGCCACCGGCACCCACCGCGCGCCCACCGAGGAGGAGTACCGCAACATCTTCGGCGCTCATCTCGAGGAGCTCAGGGACAGGATCGTCGTCCACGATGCCAAGACCTCGGAGTGCGTGAACCTCGGGACCTCCAAGAACGGGACCCCCATGGAGGTCAACAAGATCGCCGTCGACGCCGACAGGCTGGTCATCATCACCTCCGTCGAGCCCCACTACTTCGCCGGCTGGACCGGGGGCAGGAAGTCCTTCCTCCCGGGCGTCGCGTCGTACCGCACCGTCGAGGCCAACCACAGGATGGCTGTCGGCATGGACGCCCAGGCTCTGAAGCTCGAGGGCAACCCTGTCCACGAGGACATGATGGACGCCCTCGAGGTCGTCCGCGGAAAGAAGATATTCTCGATCCAGGTGGTCATGGACCGCCACCACAGCATCTACAAGGCCGCTTCCGGCGACCTCAACGCCGCCTTCGCCCAGGCCGTGAAGTGGGGAGAGGAGGTGTTCATCGTCCCGGTGCCAGAGAAGGCCGACATCGTCGTGACCGCCGCGCCCTACCCGATGGACGTGGACCTTTACCAGTCCCAGAAGGCCCTCGACAACGGGAAATGGGCGCTGAAGAAGGGAGGCATAATGATCCTCGTCTCGAAGTGCCGCGAGGGCATCGGCAGCGATGCCTTCCTGAAGCAGCTCTCCACCTCGTCCGATCCGAAGGAGGTCATAGCCAACATCATGAAGGGCTACAAGCTGGGATACCACAAGGCGGCCAAGATGGCCGAGATCGCGACCTGGGCCAGTATGTGGGCGGTCACCGACCTCGACCCGGAGCTGCTGAGGAAGGCCAACATAACCCCCAAGAAGAGCGTGGAGGAGGCCGTGAGGGACGCGCTCGCCCTGAAGCCCGAGGGCAGGCTCATAGTCCTCGCCGAGGGCAGCGTCACCATACCCAGGCCCATGAAGGAGTGAAAGCATGTCAGGAAGCGTATTCACAACCGAGAAGATCGATATGGTGAGGGATGCCCTCAACACCTGCACCATGTGCGGGTTCTGCAAGAGCGTCTGCCCATCGTTCAAGGCCATCAACTGGGACACCGACCTGTCCCGCGGCCGCATAGTCATGACCTACGGCATCTCCGTGGGGCAGCTGAAGCCCGACGAGTCCGTGGTCAGGAGCATGTACACCTGCACCACCTGCGCGGACTGCGTCAGGAGATGCCCCTCCAAGGTGAAGATCGTCGACATCATCGAGCTCTGCAGGGCTGATCTGGTCAGCAACGGCTTCGCGCTCCCCAAGCACAAGCAGATGTGCCAGAACATCATCGACCACAACAACCCGTTCGGCGAGGAGAAGTCGGTGGCCGAGGTCATGAAGGGATGGGGCTACGAGCCCCACAGGGCGCCCATCGCGTACTTCGCCGGGTGCACCGCGACCTACCGCGCCGTGAAGACGGCGAAGGCTTCCCTGTCCATACTGAAGAAGCTCGGCGCGGATTTCACCACCCTCCCCGAGGTCTGCTGCGGGTCCGTCATGTCCCGCGTCGGATGGCCTGAGGAGGAGAGGCTGAAGCTCTACAGGAAGAACGTCGAGGCGATCGAGGCCCTCGGGGTCAAGACCCTGGTCCTCTCCTGCGCCGGATGCTACAGGATGTTCAAGGTCGAGTACCCCAAGTACCTGGGCGAGCTCCCCTTCGAGGTCAAGCACATAACCGAGTTCCTGGCCGGCAGGAAGCTCGACCTGACCCCGCTCGGGGACGCGACCGTGACCTACCACGACCCGTGCCACCTCGGCCGCCACTGCGGCGTCTACGAGCCTCCCCGCGAGGTCATCGCGCAGTTCCCCGGCGTGAAGTTCAAGGAGATGAAGTACAACCGCTCCACCAGCCACTGCTGCGGCGGAGGCGGAGGGGTGCGCGCCGCGTTCCCCGAGGAGGCCGCGCAGATCTCCAACACGCGTCTCGACGAGGCCTCGTTCGCCGACATCCTGGTGACCACCTGCCCGTTCTGCGTCACCAACCTGTCCGCCCAGGTGGGCGACAGGAAGCTCAAGGTCGTCGACCTGGCCGAACTGGTGGACGAGCACCTGCAGCGACATGGACAATAAAGCGTTCTTCAGAGGGGGGCGCCCGCGCCCCCTGGTCATGGGCATACTGAACGTCACTCCCGACTCGTTCTCCGACGGGGGGAAGTGGAACGGCCCCGAGGCCGCCGTCCGCCATGCCTTCGAGATGGTCGATGCCGGGGCCGATATGATCGATATCGGCGCGGAGTCCACCCGCCCCGGCGCCGTCCCGGTCCCCGAGGCCGAGGAGCTGTCCAGGCTGATGCCCGTCCTGGAGAGGCTGATGCCCTCCCTGGACGTGCCGGTGTCGGTGGACACCTATAAGGCCGCGGTCGCCCGCGCCGCCGTCGGCGCGGGGTATCGATGATCAACGACGTCTCCGGCCTGGCCGACCCGGACATGGCGCGCACGGCCGCGGAATGCGCCGTACCGCTGGTGGTCATGGCCTCCCATGGGGTCCCGGCGACCTTCAAGACCGATCAGATATCTGAGGGCGCCGTCCCTTATGCCCTCGATTTCATCAGGGAGAGGATCGCCCGGGCGGAGGAGGCCGGCGTGAACGACGCTGACATAATAACCGATCCCGGGGCCGGATTCGGATTCGATGCAGGCCAGAGCATGGAGCTCATACGCCGGTCCTCCGATTTCTCGTTCGGAGGGAGGTACCCGGTGCTCGTGGGGCCCTCGAGGAAGAGGTTCGTCTCCGTCCTGTACCCGTCCATGGACAGGGACGAGGCCACGGCGGAGATATGCGCGGCGGCGGCCGGGGCCGGAGCGGACATCGTCCGCGTCCACAACGTCGCCTGCACGGTCCGCCGGCTATCGCATCAGGACTGATAGCCGGCCCTCTTCCTTTCGACGGCGGCCTCGTGCTCCTTGCGGGCCCCGATGTACTCGCCCACGGGGATTATGGCGCAGGCGGCGAAGATGATGGCGCCGAACTTGGCGATTCCCCTGACGCCGACCTCGATGCTCTCCAGGCCGGTGCCCTCGGCGACCGAGGGTATGGTCAGGCTGTCGGCGGCCGATCCGAAGATGACTATCAGCCATACGGCGATGGCGATGCACCTGAGCACCCCTGCCGCGAGCTTCCCTTTGCTGCCGGAGCCGAAATACGTGCAGATGTTGGCGAGGACCAGAACGGGGATGTATCCGATCAGGGAGTTGAACACCAGCCCGCCGGGGCTGAGCATGTCCTTCATGCCCCCGCTGAGGCTGAACGCATTGTCGATCGTTCCGGATTCGAAGTATGATGCGATCATCAGGAGGAGCACGATGACGATCGCGGTCTCGATAACCGAGAACAGGATCCTGCGGACGATCCTGGATACGCTGTTCAGGTAGGGGGCGTCTTTCTTCTTCTGCTTCTCGATCTCTTTCTTCTCATCGTCCGAGCTCATGCTGCTGCCCCGTAGAATGCTTCGATCATGTCCGCGAACGCTTCGGCCTGCGCCTGGGTCATATCGTACGATCCCGTTCCGGACCCGGAATAGGACACAGTGACGGTGTCACCGGAGGAAAGGCTGCCGATCAGGCTGCGTATGCTTTCATATGCTGTCTCTCCGTCCCCGGATGCGGTGAAGGTGACGGTCTTCCCGTCAGAAGACACGTTCAGATTGAATGATGCATTGCATCCCGCGATCGCGATGGCGCAGTTCCCGGAACTGTCGCAGACGCTCTTCGCGATGTCCGACACGGACTTGGTGAAGCTTCCGCTCGGGACCGTCACCGTCATCGTCGCGCTGTCCCCGCTGCTCTCCATCGAGACCCCGCCCCCGAAGCCCATGTCGACCCTCAGGTTGAGTCCCAGATCGATGAACTTCTCGTTCATGAAATTGAGGTAGGAGAAGCTCAGTTTGGCCAGTACTGGTGTCTTGATCTCCCCGCTGTCCGAGTTCGAGCCCAGGCTGGCCAGGATGACGTAGGCGGGAACCGACATCTCCGCCTGCTCGGTGCGCGTGATGGAATCGGCCTTTACCGTTCCCACGTCGATGGTCCCCAGATAATAGCTCCCGCCGTCCGCGGCCAGGGAGAGCTCTATGGACACGTCCTCGATATCGGAGGGCATATGGGAGTCTATCAGGAAACTTTGGGCTTTTATGCTGACGTTCATCCCGTCGCCGCTGATTTCGGTCGAGGTCTCTCCGTCCGTGCTGATCTCTATCGGAGGATATTCTGACGGGACGGCCTCGGAGAATATGCCGTACCCGCAGGCGATGATGACCGCTGCGGCGATGATCTCGGCTATGAGCTTAGGGCCGTTCATGACCGAATATCGCGGACATGACTTAATACCATGTGCCCGAAATGTCGCGATTGAATCAGAAAATGTACCCCAGGATGAGGATGGCGGCGGCGCCTCCGACGGCCAGCACGGCGGCCAGGGCATTGTTCCTCTTCTCTTTCGCGATCCTCTTCTGGTCCTTGCTGTAGCAGTCCATGCAGCAGTAGGCCATATCGAAAGGGACGGCGCGTCCGCAGTACCTGCAGTGGTCGTGCGGAGGGAGATCGGCGGGCATGTTCCCTTGGATGCAGTACTTTGATTTATATGCCGGGGCCGTTCCTTCATAAGACGGTATGGGAGACTGCCCGGCAGGTCCGGGAGGAGATAGGATAGAGATGGTATGCTTGACGTTGGTCAACGCCGCGGACGGTTCCGAGATGGTGCTGTCCGCTTCGGGCGACAGCATGGAGAGATGCATCAGGAACTATTGGGCCGGCGAGGATTGCCTGGTCAGGGACGGCGTGAGGATAGTGCCTCCGGGAAGCGGTTCCGTTCTGCGCGACGGGTCCGTCCTCTCCATGGTGCCCAACCCGACCGTGCGAGGGGGACCATGGCACGCATGGACATCCTCGTGAACGAGAGCGCCATGGCGGCGCTCGCCGACATCGGTGACGGCGCGTTCGACAGCGGGGAGGATGTGCAGGGGGTCCTCAGAGGCACCCTCGGGGACCCTGCAACGATACGCTCGGCCGAGGTCTCCGCAGACCTGGCGGCGCCGGGCGCCGTGGGGTGGTTCCTCGCCTTCGGGAGCGGCAACCTGCCGTCCGCGGAGGACGAGGCGCGCCTCTCCGCCGGGTTCCGGGGGAGGCATTTCGCCGCCCTGATCGACCCGTCGGCATCGTCGATAACGTTCCTCATCATCGAGGGCGGGAAGGCGAGGTCTGCGAGGGCGGCCGTCCTGGAAGGCGTCTGACTCAGACCCAGATGGCATGGTTGGAGCGCATGGCGCCCTCGTCGGTATCCATGCGCTTCATGAGGTCCGGCACCAGGCAGTCGAAGAAGACCAGCGCCGAATCCTCGAAGAGAGTTCCCAGCGGGGCGATGCTCCCGCTGCGGGCATCCTTCTCGGGCTCGATGAAAATGCAGCAGTCTGCCAGCCTGGCGAGCTTGCAGTCGCGGTTGGCGGTGACCGCTATGACCTCGGACCCCAGGCGCTTGGCTATCTCGGCCGTCCTGGTCACCGACATGGTGTGGCCGGTGTTCGATATCAGGATGACGATGTCGCCCTTCCCGATTATAGGGTGGTCATGTCGCCCACGAAGTAAACGCGGAGACCCAGCTGTACCAGGCGGACGGCGAACATTTGCCCCACGAGGCCGGACCTCCCCGCTCCGAATATGAAGATCCTCTTGGCCTCCAATATGGAGACGGTGAGCCTCTCGGTGTCCTCGGAGGGTATGCGCGACAGGGTCTCCCTGATCTTGGTCTCGAGGTAGTCGATGCTGTCCAACTTCACTCACTGTCTGCCTCATCGTTGGGATCGGCGGGAGCGAGCTCCCCGTCAGCGATGGCCTCGGCCTGCAGCTCCCTGCGCTTCTCCTTGAGCTGTTTGGCGGCCTTCTTGGAGAGCACCCTCTCGGTGAGGGTCCTCATGTAGACTGCATCGTGCTCGAGGAGGGGCGAATCGGAGATCATGGTGATCTCCGGCATGTGCTCGGCGAGAGCCTCGGCGACCTTCTCGAACTTTATCTCCCCTTTCTTTATGGGGGTGTACCATTTCTCGTTCCCTTCTCCGTCGGACTCCACATTGGAGAAGTCGGCGTAGATGTTCCCGAAGTCCTTGTAGAAAGGCTCGAACTGCTCTATCAGATTGTAGTAGTCCTCGGCCTCGGAGAGCGAGTCCTTGGTCCTCGCCTGGTAGTGGGCGAAGTTGAGCACCGGGTAGACGAACCCTTTCAGGTCGCGGGTCCCGCAGATGTCGAGGAGCTCCTCGAGCGAGCCCCAGACGTTGCTGTTCCCGGTGATCTCGATGCCGATCCTCGGGGTGAGACCCTCCGATTTCCACCATCTCTTAAGGTCCTTGAGGTTGGAGACGATCCTGCTCTTGGCGTGCTTGGGGTTGTCCTCGCCGTAGGGGCCGAGGTTGGTGACCACGAGGGTGCCTCCCAGGGCGTTGAGCACCGCGCCGCAGTTCTGGAGGATTGTGAAGCTCCTCATGGCGGGGGTCTCCTCGGGCATCTCGTCCGGATCGGCCGGCTCCTCGTTCCCGAACAGGTCCCCGTCGAGGGCCATGTAATAGGGCGTGTGGACCGAGAGGGATACATCGTGCCTCTTGGCCATCCTGCCGAGGGAGTAGAGGTCGTTGTAGCACGGGGCGAGGCAGTAATTCATGAACAGCAGGTTGTCCTCCTCGTCGATGGGGATCTCGGGGTCGTAGGAGACGCCTTCCTCGCCTTTGTCGACGGCGATGACGAAGCCCGAGTCGGAATCGAGCTCCTTCAGGGTCTTCCCTATCTCCTCGTCCTCGGGGGCGCGTAAATCGGTGTTGGGCCTGACCATCTGGATCTCCATGGCCGTGAGCGCCAGGCTGTGGATGTCCTCGATTCCGTCTTTCAGAGTGCGTCCTTTGCACGACAGCGGGATTCCTGCGGGTCCGTATCTTATCATGGCCAATCACCCTACAAACAAGGCGCCGATGGGCTATGATTATATCTAATTCACGGTTCAGGCCATGTCCAAGATTCTCTTTCATTTATAAAGAAAATAAACCTGGGGGGCGCATATCTTTAAATGGAAGACCGTCATAGGAGCCCTCTACCCAATGTCGGGAGAGTCAGAAAATGAGCAACACTTGTTCAAAGACCAACCCCCAGCTGGTTGCCCTGATCTCTGATCTGAAGGCTGCCACGAGGGAAGATCCGAAGGCTGCTATCTGGCGAGACATAGCGCTCCGGCTCGAAGCACCCAGCAGGGTGTGGGCCGAGGCGAACCTCAGCAAGATAGAGAAGTATGCGCAGGACGGAGAGACCGTCATCGTTCCGGGGAAGGTCCTCGGTGCGGGCGAGATGACCAAGAAGGTCACCGTCGCAGCCTACAGCTTCAGTGCGAAGGCGGAGGCGGCCATCGTCGCCGCCGGCGGGAAAGCGATCACCATCAGGGAACTGCTCGCGCAGAACCCTAAGGGCTCGAAAGTTAGGATCCTGGGGTGAACGAATGGTTACTGTTATCGACGGAAAGGGCCTCATCTACGGAAGGCTCGCAAGCTACGTCGCCGACCAGATCCTCGCCGGAGAGGAGGTCGTCGTCCTCAACGCAGAGCAGATCATCATCACGGGCGACCCTGCTGAGATCTTCAAGGATTTCAAGCACAAGGTCGAGATCGGAGAGGCCGCTTCCAGGAGGAAAGGTCCCTTCTATCCCCGCCGCGCAGACCTTCTGTTCAAGAGGTGCGTCAGGGGCATGATCCCCTGGATGACCACCACCGGAAGGGAAGCGTTCAGGCGCCTCCACGTGTTCGTCGGAACTCCCAAGCAGTTCAACGACGCGGAGGTCCAGGTCCCCGAGACCGCGAAGAAAGCGATCAACTGCAAGTATGTGACCCTGGGTCAGATCTCCGAGCACCTCGGATCTAATGTTAGGTGATTAAATGGACGCAGTCAACACCAGTGGAAAGAGGAAGTCCGCGATCGCCAGGGCAGTCGTGAAGGAGGGCACCGGAAAGGTCGTCATCAACAAGATCCCCCTCGCGATCTACTCCCCTGAGCTTGCAAGGCTCAAGATCGAGGAGCCCCTGCAGCTAGTGCCCGAGAAGGCATCCAAGGTCGACATCTCCGTGTCCGTCCAGGGCGGAGGGGTCATGGGACAGGCGGCGGCCGTCAGGACCGCCATCGCCCGCGGCCTCGTCGACTATTACAAGGATGACGAGCTCGAGGCAGTCCTCAAGGCATACGACAGGTCCCTGCTCATCAACGATGACAGGCGCAAACTGCCCAAGAAGCCTATGGGACGCGGCGCTCGTGCCAAGAAGCAGAAGTCGTACCGTTGAGATGGTTGCATGATAATACCGGTGAGATGTTTCACATGCGGAAAGGTCGTGGGCTCTGCCTACCCCGAGTACGTCAAACGCGTGAAGATGGGCGAGGACCCCCAGAAGGTCCTCGACGACATGGGGTTCGACCGTTACTGCTGCCGCAGGATGATCATATCCCATGCGGACCTCATCGGCGAAATATCCCAGCTCGGATGAGGCATCTGCTTCTACCATAAACTACTTAAACCAAACCACTTAATACCCATCTGCTGGGCCCTTGGGGTAGCTTGGTATCCTTCATGCTTGGGGTGCATGTGACCCCGGTTCAAATCCGAGGGGGCCCACCATCGTCATTTATTCCCTCATTTATTCCCTCATGGGGTTGTCCGTTCGACATCAAGGCAGTTTGGCAATAACACACGAAATGCCGCATTTATCCGTCCGCGTGATGAAGGGTTCCTCAGTATCGGTCACTCGCCAACTGCCAAACGCGGATTTCATCGATCTGTCTGTGCGTTCCTGCAGGCCATCGTTCCTTGTACGTATATGTTCCTAACATAAGACCCAGACTGCAGGATTCACTATTTACCTGAAGACGGGGATTCTGCGGCCGGATTGAGCATGAAGAACAGGAACCGCGATCTGGCCGATCAGGCGATATCCGCAGCCGATGAAATGGCGGAGATGCTGGGAAGCGCCGATATCATCGATCCCGTCGATATCGCGTCGGCGGCCGACAGGTACAGTCAGCTAGATGCCGATCTGCGCCGCAGGACCGGCGGGCTGCTCTTCAGGATAGGTCTTGCCGGCAGGGAGCTGAAGGGGCCGTCGGACAGATTCCTCAGCCTCTACGAGGGATTCCAGCAGCGTCTGAAACAGCATGACGACGAGCTCGCCCGCGAGAAGGCCGCGGACATAGGGCGCCTCATCAACCCTATAGAAGAATACGACCTCGATGAGCAGCAGCTCACGGCCATCGCTTATGACGTACGGTCAAGGCTGGTGATCGCCGGTGCCGGAACAGGCAAGACCACCGATATAGTCGGTTTCGTGAAGTACCTCCTGAAGGCCGGGAAGGCCTCGCCCGATGAGATCCTCGCCCTGTCATTCACCAACAGTTCCGTCAGCGACCTGAAGAAGCGCATCATCGCTGAGACCGGCACCCGTGTGGAAGTGAGCACCTTCCACCGTCTCGGAATCAAGATCATAGCATGTTCAGAGAACAAAGTGCCGAGGGTATCCAATATCAAGATCGGCGAATTCATCTCGGAAGAGATCAGGAAGAGGAAAAGTGACCCTAAATTCGTCCGCAGCCTGAGCGAATTCCTGGCGTATGACTTCGATGTGCGCGATGAAGATCAGTTCGGAGACTGTTCCGAGTTGGAAGAGTACCTGCAGAAGAATCCGCTGATAACCCTGAACGGCGAAAGGGTGAAGAGCTTCGGCGAGGCGGACATCGCCAATTATCTTGCGATCAACGGGGTCCCGTACACATACGAGGACCCGTACTGCGTTGACACGGCCGATTCGAAGTACGGCCAGTACCACCCAGATTTCCACCTGAACGGCACCAGGATCTACATAGAGTATTTCGGGATCGACCGCAGCGGCGGAGTGGCCAAGTTCATGGTCGACGAGAACCCCGATGCGCGGGAGGATTATATCAGGGGCATAGAATGGAAAAAGCAGATCCACCGTGAGAACGGGACTACGCTGATCGAACTGTATGCGTACGAGCGTTCGGAAGGCAGCCTGCTGGACAAACTGGGCTCGGAGCTCGGGAGTCTTGGGATCCAATCTTCCCCGGAACCTCCTGAGGCCGTGTTCGACAGGACGTTCGGGTCTGACAGCAGGGCATTGAGGGCTGTATCATCATTGTTCACAACCGCTATCCTCCTGATCAAGGGATTCGGTGAACCCTGGGACATCGTGTTCTCCGAGAGCGTGCTCCCCAAGGTCCGGAACATCAAGGACAGGCAGTCGCTCAAAAGGATCGAGGCCGTGCTCAGGCCTCTGTACGATGCATATCAGGCGGCGCTGGATGAGAACGGGGAGATAGACTTCGAGGATATGCTCAACAAGGCCGCCGACTGCATCCGCAGCGGGAAGTACACGCATCCGTACAGGTATGTCATCGTGGATGAGTACCAAGATCTGTCAAGGTCGAGGTACAATCTCCTGAAAGCTATGCGCGATTCCCGGGATTTCAGCCTGTTCTGCGTAGGCGATGATTGGCAGAGCATCTACCGCTTCAACGGATGCGATGTCTCGTACATCCTCAACTTCGAGAAGTACTGGGGCCCGTCTGCGGTCTGCAGGATCGAGAGGACATACCGTTTCTCAGGCGAGATCCTGGAGAAGAGCAGTCAGTTCATCAGCAGGAACAAGTGCCAGTATCCGAAGGATCTGATCGGCATGTCGAAGACTGCCGGCAAGGTCTATTTCATACTCGGCGCCGACAGCCGGCAGATCCGCGGGGAGATCGGGAGAAGGCTGTCATACCTGCGCCCGGCAAGAAGGTGCTGTTCCTCGGCAGGTACAATCATGATATCTCCATCCTCAGCGGCGACGGGTTCGATTGGAAGCCCGATATCTCCGACGGTTCCGATGCCGTCACGTATTCCCTCCGTCCGGACCTGAAGATGAAGTTCATGACCATCCATTCGTCCAAGGGCCTGCAGGCGGATGTGGTGTTCTCGCTGAACAACAGCTCCGGAAGATACGGGTTCCCAAGCATGCGGCAGGAGCCTGCCCTCATAGGCATGCTGCTGGAAGGCGATGATACCCAGATGGATGAGGAACGCAGGCTGTTCTATGTGGCCATGACGCGTGCGAGGGAGACCGTGTACATCGTCTCCGTGAAGGATCATCAATCTGTGTTCTTCACGGAAATGTTCCCCCGCAGGGGTCCCGGCGGATATGCGGTCAGGATGTTCTGCCCGATATGCGGAGCACCCCTGGTCCTCAGGACCAACAGTTACGGAGGCAGGTTCTACGGCTGCTCCAATTTCGGGCCCAAGGGGTGCAAGTATACCCGCGAATGCGGTTCTGTGAATTACGAAGACAGGGCCGCATGATCTGCATGCTGTTGAAAATCGGTCGGGCCCGATGCACCAGTCAGTTTCCGTCGGATAGCCGTCGGAATGATCGCATCGGGCTGGGGTAAAAGGTTTGGGAAGGAGCGAGCGGAAGCCCGTTCACTCCTTCTTCCTGGAGAAGTGATGCTTCTTCCCGGAATCCGTCTCGGAAGATTCTCCCGCGACGATGGAGCCATCCTCGGTCTGCCTGAAGTGCTTGGGCATTATGCCGTGCTTCGAGTAGGCGTCGACATCGGACTGGATATGGGCGGTGATCTCCTCGTCCATGTCGCTTCCCTTGTAGACATCGGCCTCGAAGATGACCGCTATGATCAGGAGGAACGCTACGATGACCGCTCCGCAGAGGAAGGCATAATCGACGGAATTGGCGAACGCTTCGAGGATGCCATTTGCGGCATTAATTATGGGCAGGTTCTCCACAGTCGGACTGGAAATCGCATTGAAGAGGTCCTGAAGGCAGCCGGTATCGTGGGAGATCATTCCGTAGACCGTATTGCTGACATGGTCTCTGAGCTCCTCGTCGATCTTGTTGCCGATGATCATGGCGAACACGGCGGTACCGACAGTGGTCCCTATTCCCCTGAACAGGTTGGTCGCGGAGGTGGTCATGCCGATCTCGGAAGGCTTGGACGCATTCTGCACGGCGACCATGATGACGGACATCATGCATCCGAGCCCGACTCCGAAGACGAAGAGGCACTCGGCATAATACGTCAGTTCAGACCCGATGGTGAGCTGGTTGAACATCAGCAGACCGCCTACGGTTATCAGGATACCCAGGATGATCCAGAACCTGTAGCCTGTCTTGTTGACCAGGTTACCGCTGATGATCGAGGTGATCATCATGCCGATGACGAGCACGATGGAGTACTCTCCGGCCTCGAGGGTGCTGAGGCCGAGGATGTAGATCGCGAACATGGACGAGTACATCATCGCGCCCATCATCGCAAGTCCGAAGACCAGCATGAACACAGATGCCTCGACGACCGTTTTGTTGTGGATGAGGTGGGGTGCGAGTATGGGCTCGACGGCCTTCCTCTCGACTGCCACGAACAAAGCGATGAGCACGAGGAGCACGGCGATCATCGCAGCCGATTCGACGGAGACCCAGTCGAAGTCGTCCCCGACGAAGTTGAAGAAGAGGACGGTGTCGGCGAGGGCGAGGGACAGGAGGACTATACCCTTGGTGTCGATCACAGGCTTGGACGTCTGGTCCGGAGTCGGGAACTTCTTGATGGTAAGTATGTAGGCGACTATGGCCATGGGGATGTTGATGTAGAAGACCCAGCGCCAGCTGATGTACTCGGTGATGTATCCTCCCAGGACGGGGCCGATACCGCTTCCGATCCCGAAGATGGCGCCGAGCATACCCTGCATCTTGGCCCTCTGGGCCGGCGGGTAGAGATCGGCGACGGCCGCAGTGGCGACAGGGATGAGGATACCTCCTCCGACACCCTGAACTGCGCGGCACACCAGGAGCATCATCATGTTCTGGGACATTCCGGCGACGAAGGAACCGACGACGAAAAGGGTCAGTCCGATGAGGAAGAGGGGCTTCCTCCCGTACAGGTCGGACAGTTTCCCGGCGATCGGGATGAAGATGGTCTCGAACAGCATATACGCCGTGGCGAGCCAGGAGTACAGCTCAAGACCGTCCAGCGATCTTGCGATCTCAGGCCCGCAGGTTCCGACGATGGTGCCGTCGAAACATGCGATGAGCATGGCCAGGCAGAGTCCGACCATGATCATGTTGCGGACTTTGGGGTCGATGTTCTTGTAAGTGATTTGTTCAACTGCCATACGGGCGATGCGATATTGAACCTCTATTTAAATGGCTTGCAACTTGATTTTAATTGACTATATCAACTTATAATATGTACAATTTAAAACCAGATATATTCTATAATTAATCTAATCATTTTATACATAATATTATGTTGTGGTACTTCGACAAATGATTAATCAATTAAGAGAAGCCGTAATTGTCAAATCAATTTGCAATACAAAAATGAGCGGGACTCCTTGTACGTATTTATACAAGTCTTAGGTTTTGTCCTACGAGAGGCACTCAAATGAAAACAGAAAAAGAGAAGGGATGCAGCTATGAGCGATTGCCCCATAGTCCTTGAGAACCTCCGCAAGACCTACGGGAGCTTCGTCGCCGTCGACGGCCTCTCCATGAATGTGGAACGCAACAGCTTCACGGGCCTCCTGGGCCCCAACGGGGCCGGCAAGAGCACCACGCTGAAGATGCTGACGAACCTCATAACTCCCACCAGCGGACACGCGTACATTAACGGCCATGATGTGCAGGAAGAGCCCAAAACCGCCCTCGAGGGCGTCGGGACGGTCGTCGAGACCCCCGAGTTCTATCTGTACATGACTCCGCGCGAGACCTACAGATACATCGGCGAGATCTTCGGGATGTCCGAGGAGAGCATCGCCAGCCAGACCGATGACATCCTGGCCAAGGTCAAGATGTCCGAATGGGCGGACAAGAAGCTCGGAACTTTCTCCAAAGGCATGAGGCAGAGGATATCCCTGGGCCTGGCACTTATGAACGACCCGTCCGTGATCATCCTCGACGAACCTACCTCCGGGCTCGACCCGAGGGGGATGGCCGAGATGAGGGACATCCTCAAGAACATCAGGAACGGGAAGAACAACCTGACCGTCCTGATGTCCTCGCACATGATGCACGAGGTCACCGACCTGTGCGACAGGATCGCCCTCGTCAACCACGGGAGGCTCGTGGCGTCCAACACGCTCGACGCCTTCGTGAACGGGGCATCCGAGAGGACGATCCTCATCAGGACGGTCTCCGAACCGAGCGACGCCATGGTCGAGAAGGTCGCCGCGCTTCCCAACGTCGATTCCGCGGTCCGCTACGGGGACGAGATATCGGTCAAGTTCGGCGCAGGGAAGACCGAGCAGGCGGACTTCCTGGAGGCTGTCGCCGGCCTCGGCATCGGAGCGTACAGCCTGAGCGAGAGCGACAACGGGCTCGAGGAGAGGTACCTGGAGCTCGTCAAGGAGTCGAGGTGATAGGATGGAAACCAACAGTTCTGCAAGCTCTCCGGGCCGGATGCCCGGGAGGAAATCGCCCAGCTGGGGAAAGGACGATATGAGGCAGTCCTTCGTCGTCATGAAGAACGAGTTCAGGAAGTTCTTCTACGGGAAGAAGATGCTGCTGTTCCTGGGACTGACCGTTGCGGTGCTTGCGCTCATCATCGTCATGATCGCGGCGCTGGACCCATTCTCTGATGAGGATGATAAGAAGCGCCTCACCGAGGCCATGTTCATAAGCTTCTACGCGTTCATCATCCTGATCGCCGTGACGCTCTTCGGTGCCACTTCGATCGTCTCCGAGTACGAGGAGCGCACCGCCCTCATCCTCTTCACCAAGCCCATCAGGAAATCCTCGATCTACATGGGGAAGCTCCTGGCCTCGATCGTGCTGACGTTCGTGTTCACCTGCGTGTACTATGCGGTGTCCGCCGTCTCCTGCGCTGTGTTCGGCGGCATCGGGACGGAGATGCTGGTGTCCTTCGGTCTGTCGGCATGCTATATATTCGGGGCCAACGGCGTAGCGTTGCTCATTAGCTCGGTGATGAAGAAGAGCAGCACGTCCTCCATCGTCGTCTTCATGCTGTTCCTCGTCCTCTTCACGGTCATATCGTCCGTCATCGAGACCGGCGCTGGCAGCGGGACGGCCTTCTGGATGATCGACCAGGCCTCGAACGGTATCGTCAACTGCCTCTCCGACAGCTACGATGACGGCCTCCGTGACGCCGCCGTGATGCTCATCTGGGGAGCCGCAGCCTCGGCCGCTGGATACTGGCTCTTCAAGAGAAGGGATTTCTGAAACTTCTTCGGGGAGGGCGCTCCCCTCCCCCCGCAGGCCCCTGTTCTGCGCCAACCATTATATGCCGACGGGGGCTAGGGAACATCCGAGAGAATATGGCGAAGATGGATTACACCTACGTGAATGCCGAGAAATACTGTGCTCCCGGGGCCGCTGTTCCCGCCAACAAGCTGGGCGCCGGGGATGCCGGATCCCTCAGGGCCGCCGTCGCGGAGGAGCTCGCCGCAAGGCAGGCGGAGCTCGCGGAGATCGGAGGCCTGGGCGGCAGCTACAAGCTCGACCACCTCTGCGCCTTCCACAAGTTCCTCTTCGGGAACGTCTTCGATTGGGCCGGCGAGGTCAGGGACGTCGACATGTCCGACCCCCGCTTCGTGAAGGCCGCCGATCTGGTGAAGGAGGCCGAGCTCGTCTTCCTCAGGATGGAGAACGAGGACTACTTCAAAGGGCTCGAGATCCCCGACATGGCCGACCGCATGGCATATTACACCAGGGAGATCGACAGGCTCCACCCGTTCGTCTACGGCACCAAAGAGACCCTTTTCGTGTTCTTCAAGCAGGTGCTCGGGCGCATGCGGTACAATGTGGCCTACGAGAACGTCCCCGCGGATGCCTGGGACGAGGCCCGCGACGCCGGGCTCAGCGGCGACCTCTCGAAGTACATGGGGATCTACGAGATCATCATCACCAAGATCCCCCGCGAGAAGAAGAAAAAGGATTGATCGGGAGGGCCCGTTTCGGGCCTCCCCCGGCATCGGCCCTTCTGCTCCGGCCGGATATATAGCGGTCCCTCGAAAGCATGATTAATATATTGCACGATTGAGCATCTATGGATGTCAGAAGGGTGCAGGTCACCGGCGGATCATCGTTCATGATCACCCTTCCCAAGGCCTGGGCGGACTCCGTCGGCCTGAAGAAGAACGATCCGGTGTCCGTCGTGCCTCAGCCGAACGGCGGCCTTCTGCTGACCGTCGGCGGGGCCCAGGCCCAGAACCAGAACTATCTGTCGGATATAGACGCGGATTCCGTGCAGGACGCCGACGCCCTGTACAGGATGCTCATAGGGGCGTACATCGCCGGCCACAGCGAGATTGTCGTGAAGTCGGGGAGCGCCCTCAGGGGAGGGATGCTCGAGGCCGTCTCGAGGTTCACCCAGACCTCCATCGGCATGGAGATCACCGAGGAGGACGTCAGCTGCATCGTGATGAAGGACCTCATGGACCCCACCGAGGTCCTGCCGCAGAAGAACGTCAACCGCGAGTACCTCCTGGTGAAGAGGATGGTCTGCGACGTCTTCCAGGCGGCCGCCGACAACGACGGTTCCAGGCTGGAGGGGATGGCAGACCGCGACACGGAGGTCGACAGGATCCACTGGCTCGTCCAGAGGCAGTCCAGCATCCATCAGCTCGACATCGGCCTCAGCTCCCGCATGGGCATAGACCTCAGGACGGTCACCGGCTCCGTCGGCGTCAGCAAGTCCCTCGAGAGGATGGGGGACCACGCGGTGCTCCTAGCCGGGCATCTGGGGCGGCTCATATCGTCCGGGGATTCCGGGAGCACCTGCAGGGCGATGGAGAATCTATTTGGCACTATCCCTGATCTCATCGACGCGTCCGTATCCTCATGGTCCGGATCGGACGGCATCACAGCGGAGAAATGCATCCGCCGTTCCAAGGAGATCGCACGCGACATCCCCGGGATGTTCTCGGAAGCGGTATCCGACCCGAGGTCCTCCGGCGCCGCCGGGATGATCTCCGGAAGCCTCCGCAGGCTCGCCGAATACTGCGCGGACATAGCGGAATCGGCCATCAACGTCGCGATGGAGAGATGAGCGGCCGCCCGTTGATTGATTAATCTTTTAACCCATCCCACGGTTGGGTGCGGCATGATGGTCGACAATCCGGAATCGGAGATTTCCTCCCGCATGATGATGGAGATGCCGTTCCTGTTCAGGATCCTCGGGGTCACGTTCATGGACAGGCTGACCGAGTTCATCAAACCCTTCGGCATCAAGCGCAGGGAGGCCCGCTACATCGCCGTGCTCTCCTTCATGCCGCTGACCCAGAAGGAGATGTGCGAGATACTGAAGATCGACAAGGCCAACACCGCCAGGGCCGTCGACACTCTCCGCAAGGACGGTTTCGTTGAGAACGGGGAGCACGGAGCAGGACGCACATACCAGGTCTGCCTGACCGACAAGGGGAAGGCCGTCTCCCGGGAGCTCCACTCTTTCATCCTGAGCGTATGGAAGGAAGCATGCGGGGGGATAGACGATGCGGAAGCGGAACGTTTCATGGAATTCCTCGAGCGCGTTTGCCGCAACCTCTGCGGGGAGAAGCTCGACGCAGACCTCGCTCTGATGAGAGATGCCATCAGCCAGCAGGACATCAAGAAATTATCAGAAGTGACCCTTTGAGCAGACTGTCATCCTTCGTCTCCCGCATCGACAGAGAATTGGTCCTCCAGGAGGCCATGTACGGCTTCGTGATGGCCCTCACCTTCATCACGGCCGAGCAGCTGGGACTCGTCGATTACAACACCCGTTCCAAGCTCATCCTCGCGATCCTGGGCATGGATTTCGTCTGGGGCGCCATAGATATGTACATCTTCTACAGGATGGACATAATGGGCATGATCAGCCAGATGGGCTTCCTCAGGAGGCTCTACCTGGCCAAGGACAAGGAGTCCATGAGGCCGGAGATCATGGACCAGCTCGACGGGACCATCTTCAACTATGTCGATGACGGCACCAGGAAGAACGCCGCCGATCTCCTGATGCAGAGCACGTTCGAGACCCAGGAAGCAGCCAGGGCGGACAGGAAGCGCTATCTCTTCAACGCGGTGACATGCTTCGTGGTGACGCTCGGGACGGTCATCCCGGCCGCTCTGTGCCTGACCTTCATATCCGATGATACATCGGCATACTTCTGGACGTCGTTCAGTTCCAGCATAGCCCTGTTCTTCGTCGCTACTGGATGTCGCCGTATGAATCCAACCTCATGAGGTCGGCCACCGGGATCGTGACCGCTGTCGTATGCCTTCTGTTGACAGTGTTCGCGGCGTATCTCGGCGGGTGAAGGCGCGGCCGAAAAGACTCCTTTCTCGGACCCCTTCAGGGGCCCGCATCGGCCCATGATTTAAATCATTCTTTACGAA
>NZ_LOPS01000018.1 GCF_001481295.1 Candidatus Methanomethylophilus sp. 1R26 | reverse complement strand
CCGCTGTGGCTAAGGGGTATAGCGACGCTTGGTAAGGCGTAGGCCGAGGGTTCAATTCCCTCCAGCGGCTCCACTTTATATCAATCTCATATCAGGACGGTCGGGCCATCGCTGTCCGTGCTGTTCATCGGCCATTCGTCTGTGCTTCCATTCGTCCGCGTTCTTGATGCGCACTTATATTCTATCTCGCATATTGGCTATACACTTAGTAACGATTGACTAAAATACGAGATACAGAGTTATTGCAATCATGGCTCAAAGACCATTGATGATCACGATCGTCTCGGTACTGACGCTGATTAGCGCTCTGATCGCGATAGCGATGGGCGCCCTGTTCATCGCCGGGGCGGACTCGTTCATAGATACCGTCATGGACCAGGCGGACCTGTCCCGCAGCGATGCGGAGAACGCCATGGAGATCGCCGGGATAATCATCGTTATCTTCGGGCTGATACTCCTGGGGATTGCCGCCGGCCTTTACAAGGGGATCACGGTGTTCTGGTACATCGGCGTCGTCATCTACCTGATCGGCCTCATCGGCTCCCTCCTCACCGTATGGTCGGGGGTCGGCATCGTAGAGCTGGTGATCTGCATCGTGGTGCTCTATTACCTCTTCCGCCCCAACGTCAAGGAATTCTTCAAAGTCTGAGGGCGGAGAAGAGAGGGGCCCTGCTCCGCAGGGCCCCGGATAGGTTTTGGGTTTTCCGAGGGGGACGGCTCCCTCATTTCATCCTGTAGAAGACCCAGCCGGACCATATCTTGGGATAGAAGAAGGTGGTCTTCTTGGGCATCCTCTTTCCCTGTCCCGCGAGGTCCCAGATGGTCTGGAGCTTCGGCGGGTTCAGGACGACGGCGGCGTCGTGCTCCTTGGCCGCCATCGACTTGACGACGGAGTCCATGTCGGCGTCGTAGGAGACCTTGGACTTCCCCTCGTCGCTCTTGTAGATGCCGTAGAGGATCTTCTGCTGGGCGGCGTAGGTGTCGAGGCCCATCATGGGGTCCTCCTCGGAGATATTGTCGAGCAGGAGGCACTTCCCGGAGCGAAAGATCATCCCGAAGAGGTGCTGCGGGAGCTTCTCCCTCAGCTCGGCGGCAGATGATGCTTCCTCCGTCTTCATGGCCTTGGATATTTTCTTGATTGCCGTGGTCTCGCCGATGTCCTCGCGTCGATCAGCCTGTGGGTGGGGCGGATGACCAGCCCGCCGTCGTCCTGGGACACCATCGTGCAGAGGACGTACTGCTTGGCCTCGTCGCCCGGGTTCTCCTTGGCGTAGTTCAGGGCGGTCTCGTAGCGGTGGTGTCCGTCAGCGATCAGCATCTTCTGGGTCTTCAGCTTCTCCTTCACTTCCTCGATGACGGCGGGGTCGGAGATCTGCGAGTAGCGGTGCTCCACGCGTCGGGGTCCACGTACCTGTAGCGGAGCCTGGCGGCGCCGTCGACCTTCTTGTCCAAGTCCTTTCCGAGCCCCTCGTATATGCCGAAGATGCTCTCGAGGTGGGTCTCGGTGTCGCGCAGGAGGTTCAGCCTGTCCGCCTTCACCTTGGAGAAGGTCTCCTCGTGGGGGATGATGTTCCCCCGGGAGTACTCCTCGGTCCTGAGGATGCCGACGAGCCCCCTGCGGGTGGTCCTGACGCCGTCCTCTTCCCAGGTCTGGTCGTAGAGGTAGTAGGAGGGGGCGTCCTGCCTGAGCGCGCCCTCGGCGATGAAAGACTCGAGCCTCTGCGCCGAGCCGTGATAGCGGCCGTCGGCGTCCTGCTCCAGGGTTAGGTTGGTGACGTTGTGCTTCTTCGACTGGAGCTCTCTGAGCTGCTCCGGGCCGATGACGTCGTACGGGGGCGAGACGAAGTCGGCGATGGAATCGCCGGCCCCGATGCTGGGCCTGTAGCCTTTGAAAGGAAGGAACTCTACCATTTTCACATCTCCTTCAGCAGATCCTCGGCACGGGGTCGCCGGACGGGGGCTCGAGGATCCTCCTGCCGCCGACCTCGGTGTTCAGAACCACTCTGCTCCTGCCCTCGGCAGCCTTCCCGATGATGGCGGCGTCCTTTCCTTCAGGGGTGGCCCTGATGGCCTTCAGGACCTCCTCTGCCATCTCGGGGACGGCGGATATCACGCACTTCCCCTCGTTGCCGATGCTCAGGGGGTCGATCCCGAGGAGCTCGCAGGCCGAGACCACGCCGTCCCTCAGGGGGATGGCGGCCTCGTCTATCTGCAGTTCCACGCCGGATTTCGAGGCCCATTCGTTGAGGGTGTTGGCGAGTCCTCCGCGGGTCGGGTCCTTCATGGAGACGATGCCGCCGACCCTCAGGCCCTTCTCGATCATGCGGTTGAGGGGCTGCACATCGGACTTCACGGTGCTGTCGAAGCCGTAGCCCTCGCGGAAGGAGAGCAGGGAGACCCCGTGGTCGCCCATGTACCCGGAGACGATGATGACGTCGCCCGGGCGGGTGTTGGAGTCGGCGCACCAGCGGCTGGCCACCTTCCGGTAGGAGTTGGCGACCTCCATGTCATGGTCGAGGGCGTCCCACCTCCTGCGACGGCGGCCGTGGAGATGACCATCTTATCGAGCTCGCCGGCGCCCATGACCTTGGTGTCGCCGGTGACGATGGGGACGCCGGCCTCGCGGGCGGTGTCGCCCATGCTCTGCATGACCCTGTCGACGGTCTCGGAGTCCAGGCCCTCCTCGAGGACCACGGAGCTCGCCAGGCCGACCGGCTTGCGCCCATGACCGAGATGTCGTTGACGGTGCCGGACACGGCGATCCTCCCGATGTCCCCTCCGGGGAAGAAGAGCGGGTTCACCGTATGCCCGTCGATGGTGAAGACGATATCGTCCACCACTGCCGAGTCGTCGAGGGAGTCGAGGGGGACCTCGGCCTCCATCTTGGGGAAATGCGAGGTGATGTGCTTGGAGATGAACTCCTGCATGAGTTCGCCTCCCGCACCGTCGTTCATGACAACTTTTGACATCATCCGGGCGATGGGCACGGGCTGGTTTTAATGTATGGGTCGTACCCGCGGAGGCCGGCAGGGCGCATTACGAACCTTCTTCTAACGCCGGGGCCATATGCCTCCGAGGCATCCCAATGTTCGGTTTCGGGAAGAAGAGGAAGCAGGACGCGCCGAGGCGCCGGAGCCCAGGACAGCCAAGAAGGACGGCCCGCCCGCATGGCCGGAGGACCCGGACGCGCTGAGCGCGGAGGAGTTGAGGTCCCTGGCAACGCGTTTCTCCGCCCTCGGGACCCCGGAGGGACTGCATCCGCCAACCGCCTGCACCTGAAGGCGGCCGAGAAGGGGGACGCGCTGGCACAGCTCTACGTGGCCCAGGACTACGCCAACGGGCTGGGCGTCGACAGGGACCCGGAGAAGGCCGCCGAGTGGTACGCCAAGGCCGCCCGGCAGGGCCTGGCCTCCGCCCAGGACGCCCTCGGGATGGCGTACGAGAAGGGGACCGGCGTTGCCCAGGACCCGGAAAAGGCTGCGGAGCTCTACCGGGAGGCCGCCGGCCAGGGATATGCGATGGCCCAGTTCCACCTGGGGAAGCTGTACGAGGACGGCCGCGGTGTCGCCAGGGACTTCGCCGCGGCGGCCGATCTCTACCGCAAGGCGGCGGAACAGGGGTCCAAGGAGGCCCAATGCAACCTCGGCGTGCTCTACAGGGACGGCACGGGCGTGGAGCTCGATCCGGCCAAGGCTGTCGAGCTGCTGTCGAAGTCCGCGGCCCAGGGGTACAAGTACGCCCAGTTCGAGCTCGGCATGATGTACTACCGCGGGCGCGGGACGGAGGTCGACTATCCCAAGGCCGTCGAATGGCTCACCAAGGCCGCCGACAGGGGCTTCATCCCGGCGAAGTACTACCTCGGGACCTGCTACGAGAAGGGGCTGGGCGTGGAGGCCGATTTCGATAAGGCCGTTGAGCTCTACAAGGCGGGGGAGGACCGCGGATACATGATGGCCGGCAGGAAGATGATGAGGCTCCGCAGCGAAGGGAAGGTGAAGGAGCCGCCGGGGAACGGAAGACCCAGGCGCCCGTCCGAGTGATGAATATGAATCGCGATACCATGGCCTGCAACATATGCGGGAACCTCTGGCAGTTCACCGATTACATCGAGAGAGCGGGGATCTCCATCCACCAGTACCTGCTGGCCGGCCGCGTCCCGCTGGTTTTCTGCACCGGGACCGTCGCCGAAGCCGAGAGGAACATGCCGGAGATCGAGAGGATCCTGGCCGGCAGGAGCCTCAAATACATCCTCATCTCGCATAACGAATCCGACGAGGACGGGGCGCTCGGTCTCTTCCACGAGAAGTTCCCGGAGGTGTCCGCCGTATGCTCCGCGATGACCGCCAGGGAGCTGAAAGGCTACGGTTACGAGGGGAATGTCATCGCGGCCGCCCCCGGCCTGCCGCTGGAAGCCGAGGGCGTCAGCATCCAGTTCGTCGCCTACCCCTCGGAGGTGCATATGAACGACGGGCTGCTGTTCTTCGAGGAGCACACCCGCATCTTCTACAGCTCCGACCTGTTCTTCTCCACCGGGAACACTGCCGGGAAGGTCAGGAAGGTCTCCTGGGACGATGCCATAAACGATTTCGGGGAGGCGAGGATACCGGAACCGAGGAGGAACGCACTGAAGGCCTCGCTGAAGTCGGTCTCCCCGCTGTTCGTGGCCGCCGGGCACGGCGTCTGCCTGGACTGTTCGAACTGAAAACAACGGTATTAATACGCCGTCAGGATATCAAAATCCGGGCCTGTGTGGTAGCCAGGATGATCCTATCAGCTTTCGGAGCTGACAACCCGGGTTCGAATCCCGGCAGGCCCTTCCGCCGATGGGCGCTCCGGCTATGGCCGGGGCGCTGGCACATCGGTCTTTTCAGTTGCCCGGGTAGATGATCAGGCTGTCCATATCGTAGCCCTTGAGGGCCCCTTCCCTGGCGCCGAGGCCTGCAAGCTCCATGACGAACCCAATCTTGACGACCTTTCCGCCGAGCCTCTCGACCATGTTGATGATGGCCTTGGTGGTCCCGCCGGTCGCTACGAGGTCGTCTACGATGAACACCCTGTCGCCCTTCTTGATGCTGTCCTTGTGCATCTCGAGGGTGGCGGTGCCGTACTCGAGGCCGTACTCCTCTGAGATGGTCTCGCGGGGGAGCTTGCCCTTCTTCCTGGCGAGGACGAAGCCCAGGCCGAGCTTGTAGGCGACGGGGGCGCCGAAGACGAATCCCCTGGACTCAGAGCCGACAACGACGTCGACCTTCATTCCGTCGACCATATGCGCGAGCCCGTCGACGGACTTCCTGAATCCCTCAGGGTCCGAGATGAGGGTGGTGATGTCTCTGAAGACGATTCCCTTCTTGGGGAAATCGGGGATCGAGGTGATGTACTTGCCTAAGTCATCTGCCATATGGGTCCCAGAACCGCTTCTCTGTAATAAAAATGACCGCGGAATTCAGGAGTACCGGCGCCAGTCGTACCTTCCGTCGAGTATCCTGGCCATGACGGTGCCCGGCACGGCCCTCAGATCCTCCTCGGAGAACCTCCCGGAGGTGACCGTGGAGAACCCGCGGGCGGACAGCATTCTCACGGAGCATCTGCACACTCCGTTGCGGCGCTCCATCGGCCCCGCCAGGATATCCACGGACTGGACCTTGTCGTAATTGAAGCGGGTCTCGGACCGGTCGAAGCCCCCGGTGACGAAGACGAAGATGCTCCCGTCCGAAGCGAAGGCGCGGAGGCCGGCAGCGCACAGGCCGTAGGCTGCCGAGCCCGCCGCGGAGAGCAGCAGGACAGCGGCCGCCGGAAGTGCCAGCATGCTGTATTCGCTGTCATCGAGGAGGTACCAGGAGATGCCGGCCGCGGCCGCGAACAGGGCGGCGGCGACCGACCAGTAGAGGATGCAGATGTGCTTCCCGGCCTTCGGCTGGGGCACGGTGCCGGCCTGCGAGGCGAAGCCCGGCAGGGCCTTCTCCAGCAGTGCCAGGACATCCTCTCTCTTCTTCATCGGGCACAGCAGGGGGACGGCATCGTCGCCGTTCCCGTTGGCGGTGCCGACGACCTCCGCCTCCAGGGTGCAGAGTCCCAGCGCGCGGGCGAAGGCGGGCGACCTCATGCGGACGGAGTTCACCTTGTTCTCGCGGAAGGAGACGGTCTTCTGGGTGAACATGCCGTACTCCACGACCACGGTGTCGCCGGCGCGTTCGATGCGGTAGTTGTAGTAGCGGCAGCAGACGGAGACAATCGGGATGACCTCCTCCAGCACGAAGAGGTAGAGCGCAATGTCCCCTCCGCTGACGCTCTCCGACAGCGCGGACCATGCACCCCATACGATCAGAGCAAGTGCCAGCAGGAGCTGGGGGGACGACTGGGACAGGAAGCTGTGGACGATGATCTCCCTGTTGGTGACCTTCACGAGCGATTCCCTGTGCACTCCGGCATCGGGCATCCGGGCATCGTCTGCAGTCTCCTGAAGAGGCGCATCCTCCTGCCTCATTCCGAAGATCACGCCGTTCAGGTAGGTGCGCAGCCTCTCGGCCTCCTCCCTCTCGATGCAGAGGGTGGCGTCGGGGGCGGAAGAGTTCACGCCGGAGTTAACGTTAAAGGTCAGGGTGGACACGCCCAGCATCCTGTCCAGAATGCTGCGCGTGATCCCCACCGAGGCCATCCTGGAATACTGGATCTCCGATTTGTTCCTCGAGACGAACTTCCCGCTGACGGTCAGCTTGTTCCCGTCGAAGGTGAACACCGTGTGCTCCACGATGTACCAGCAGCTGTACGCGTTCAGCACGGTCAGGATGCACATCAGGGCCTGCCAGACCGGGCCCAGGTCCGCTTCGTCCGACAGCAGGCCCTCCGCGCCCCGGATGACGGCGCTATCACAATCTCGAAGATGATGAACTTCTTCGCGATGACGACGCCGCTGTTCTTGTACTGCCTCTGTTCCATTCAGTCCCTTTCCTTAAGGATCCCGACCACGACCTCGTTCAGGCGGGCGGCGATGCTCTCGGCGGTCCTGCTGTCCAGGTGATCGATGGACTCGGTGCCTCCGGCGGTGACTATCTCCACGTTAGCGAGGCCGAAGAGGCCGTTGATCGGCCCGACGGTGACGGTGACCTCGTGGATCCTCTCGATGGGGATGAGGGTGTGGGTGATGACGATAACCCCTCTGCGCACCTCGACCTTGTCGCTGTCGATACGGTAGCGGTAGCGGACGTAGTATATGCCGGGGTAGACCGCGAGCAGGGCCAGCAGCGCTATCGTGGCGGCAGTGTACGCGAGCCTCAGCCAACCGAGATCATTCCCTATGCGCGGATAGATGAGCGCGAAAATAGCCAGCAGGACGGCCGCCATTATGGCGTCGGATATGTACATGGCCTTCTTGGCCGCCGGCTCAAGGGCGTGGTATCCGTCGGCCGTCAGGCCGTCCGCGTTCAGGCGGAACTGCTCGGATGCTTTCATCAGCATCTCATCGGGCGGTATCCGTAAAATTGTATCGGATTAAATGCCCTTACAGTATGATGATATATGAAGAAACGGGAATGGACTCGGGGTTTCGAGCAGCAGGCGACGGTCATAACGCCCGTCCGTCGTTCGGATCTCGGAACCTTGCTCCGGTTTACTAATAAGTTTGGCCGCTTTCTGCGCGATCCCGTTCAGATTGCGCTCCAAACCGGCGCGCCGACTGGCCATGCGCCGCATTTGGCGGTCTGCTCCGAAAAGAACCCGATCGCATCGCGGATGTCCAGCGTATTTTGTTTCCCTATTGGTACGCGCCTCCTGTAGCATATATCTGCATATCAGGTATATATAACATTCTTTTTTCGCAGTTATTGGATGCATTTTATCGCAATTCTTTGTTTTTGTTACGATTTCAGCAACAATACTACGAAAAACAATTAAATTTGAACTCTGGACATAAGCACAGGGTCTGGGGTCAGAGGCCCCTGTCTCCGGGCGCGCCACCGATCTCCTGTTCCGCGGTCTTCAGGACGTACTCCGTGTTCTCAGCGGTGTTCCCGGCGATGACGGGTCCGGGTCCGTAGAGATGGACCCCTCCGTCGAGGGAGCGGATATGCCCTCCGGCCTCCTCGACGATCCTGGATGCCGCGGCGTAGTCCCACGGCGAGAGGTTGATCTCGAAGTAGATGTCGACCGCGCCCTTGGCCAGGAGGCAGAGCTCGTAGGCGGCCGTGCCGGTTCTCCGGATGTCCTCGCAGACGCTGTACAGCTTCTCGGCGATGCGGAAGCAGGCCGGGGCCTTCGATTTGTCGTATGCGGACCAGGCGGTGGCGAGCATGGCGTGCTCAATGCTCCGGTCCGACACGTGTATGGGCTTCCCGTTGAGGAACGCCCCCTGCCCCTTGTACGCCCAGAAGGTCAGGTCCAGGTAAGGGTGCCTGACCACTCCCAGGACGACCTCCCCGCGCCTCATCAGCGCGATGGAAACGACGCTGTTGTCCATGCCGCGGGCGTAGTTGGCGGTGCCGTCGATGGGATCGACGATCCATACCCACCTGTCGCTCCCTATGAGCCCGGAGTCCTTCTCGGGAAGGTCCCCTTCCTCTCCCATGAAGTACGATCCCGGGATGAGCGCGGTGAGCTCCCTTTTCAGATAATCCTGCACCTTGATGTCGGTCGAGGTGACGTAGTTCTCCTTGGTCCCCTTGTTGCCGACCTTGAAATCTTCGTCGCAGAGGACGATCTCCCCCGCCTTCACCGCGAGGTCGATCGTGTCCAGGAGCATCTTCTCCATGGGTTCCCCATGGGGCGTGCCCGTATTGAACCTTGCCCCGGTCAGAAGAACCGCTCGTCGCAGTAGGGGCAGTAGCGCGGGGGCTTGGAGAGGCCGCGGATGTCCCCGCCGCAGAACGGGCAGAACGAGAACCTGCGCTTCTCCGCACGCGCGGAGGAGGCGTATTTCTCCATGGGGGAGGGGCTCCCGCACTCGGAGCAGTAGCGGTAGGGATAGGAGTTCAGCGCGCCGCACACCGGGCACATGACCTTGGTCTCCGCCTCCTCCTTCCCGTTCTGCGGCGCACCGCCGCCGTACCTGTAGAACAGCGGGGGGAAGAGCCACATCCCCATCCCGGACCATCCGTCGTCGCCGTTGCACAATGAGACCCACTCCGGAAGATGAACAAAGGGGCGGGGAGTATCCCGCCCCGGAAAGGTTTTCAGTAGAGCTGCTCGGAGCAGTACGGGCAGAACTTGGGGGTCTTCTTGAGGCCCTCGAGCTCTCGCCGCAGTACGGGCAGATCTTGAACGCCTTGGGCGCTCCTGCGGCCGCAGGGGCAGGCGCCGCGGCGGGCTGCGCCGGAGCGGGGGCCGCCGGCTGCTGGGCCTGCTGGCCCATCGCCTGCTGCTGCATGGGCGAGGGCTTGCCGCAGTTGTTGCAGAACTTGTACGGATAGGTGTTCAGGGACCCGCAGTACGGGCACATGACCTGCTGGGCCTGGGGGGCCTGCTGCTGCGCGTTCACTCCCTGGACCGGCTGCTGGTTGAGCTGCTGGTACATCTGCGGGAACAGCATCATGCCGGCGCCCATGGCGGCCCCTCCCTGGGAGTCGCCGATGGCGTCCGCCATCCTGTCCATGACCTCGTAGCGCTTGAAGGCCTCTCCGTTCTGGGAGCTGAACTGCAGGTACTCGAAGACCTTGTTCTTCTCCTCCTCGGTGGTCGAGACCTCGTTGATCTTGAGGGCGACGAGCTCGATCCCCCTCTGCTGGAAGTAGGGGTCGATGAGGATCTTGGTGCCGGTGGACGCCTTCTCCAGGTTGGCCATGACGTCCATGTAGTACTGCTGGTTGAGCTGCTGGATTATCTGCTCGGAGATGAACCCCCTCATGAACTGGTTCACATCGCCGGTGGTGTAGCTCTTCATGCCTCCCAGGACCTGGGTGTAGAACACGCTGACGTCCGAGATGCGGAACTGGTAGTCGCCGTTAGCCATCAGGGTGATCGGGACCTCGTACTCCTTGGCCGCCTTGATCATGGAGCGGATGCCCCATTTGCCGTTGAAGATCTTGAGGCTGATGAACACGACCTGGACCTTGAACGGGGTCTCCTTGAAGCCAAGGGCCGCGTTGTACAGCTTGGTGAGCCAGGGGATGTTGTTCGACGAGATCAGGTGCCTTCCGGGCTCCAGTACCCCCTGGAGCTGCCCGTCCCTGATGAACAGGGCGACGGCGTGCTCCGGGACGGTGACCGAGGTGTAGAACCTCAGGTCGTCGTGCGGGGAGACGTAGATGATGTCGTCGGGGCCCTGGTCGGCCCAGTACACGACGTTGGTCTTCTTCTCTTCGTTCTTCTTGCTGCCGAATGCCATTCAGATCACTCCTGCTCGGACGCGATGCCCTTCATGACCGCGTCCCTCTGGTTGAAAGCCTCTATGAGAGCGTCCACGTCCCTCTCGATCATCCTCATGGGGGTCTTGATGTCCTCTCCCGAGTCGGCGAACCTCGTGAGGTCCGCGGTCTCCTTCTTGAGCGCCTCGACCCCGTCGATGAGCTGGGCGTCGAAGGTCACGACCCTGTCGAGCTCGGTCTCCCTGATCTTGACGGCCTCGTGGAACCCGGTGTAGCCCACGGCGGTCTTCTTGACCTGGGAGGTGTAGCGGTCCACCTTGGCCCTGAGCCTCTCCGACATCCTCATGGCGTCGAGGTCCCCGACGGTGGCCGCCGCGGAGTTGGCGAGGTCGTTCTTGACCGCGTTCAGCTCCTTGGCCACGATGTCCCTGATGGCCCTGTCCTCCTCGCGGCGGAGCTGCTTCTGCTTGTACCCTTTGTAGAAGGGTATGTAGGCCGCTATGCGGGAGGGGAGGGTCCTGTTCTCGGATATGTGCTTCTCGGTGTTGTTCTCGAGGTCCTTCCCGTTCATTTCCATTGAATCTGCCTCCTTTCTGTTCAGTATTTGCTGTGCTTGCTGTTGTTCGTCGCCGCGAGGAGCCCGATCAGGCGATGCCGACGATGAACACGACCGCGGCGACCCAGAGGTCGCAGTACTCGCTGATCACGAGGACGATGCCGATGAGGATTATGACGAGCCCCGCCGCGACCCTGGACAGCATCTCGCCGGGCCCGAACTTGTCGGGAGCGGAGGAGTGGGTGGCCCCGACCCCTGCCACGGCGATGCCTATGATGAGGATGACCGCGCCGGCGGCCACCGATGCGGACGTGTCCGCTCCCCAGTAGAGGATGATGCCGACCGCGGCGGCGAGGAGGACGAGGAACATCGTCCAGACCTGCTTCATCCTGTATGCGTTCCCTTTGTTCTCTGTCATTTCTATCCCTTCTTCTCTGCTGTCTTTCTTCGTTCTTCGGTTTCAGTCGTTGAGTATTATCAGTTCGGATGCTTTCATCCTCGAGACCCGGGCAGGCCTCAGCCTGAGGTTGCCGGGGGACTCGAAGGATTCCCCGTTGAGCGTGAACGGCACGTAGATGAGCCTCACGACCTCGGGGTTGCTCAGCTTCAGCTGGGGGTTCTGGACGTTCGCCACGTAGTTCTCGGCGATCAGCTCGGCCTCCCTCCTGGTGCTCAGGGGCACGACGACCTTCCTGGTCCCTATGGAGTTGGGGGCCGCGCTCTTCACGACGTCGATGATCCCGGCGCTGTTGCTGATGGACCCTTCCTTCCCAGACAGCCTGTCCAGGAACCCGGACTTGGAGGCGCCGGCGAAGACGTCGGTGACGGCCTCCGCCGGGCGCTCCAGGCAGCCGGAGTCGATGACGAAGTCGGCGCTCACCAGGAGCACCTCCTTCACCTCGACGGCCCTCTTCTTCCACAGGGAACCGGTCTGGAAGCTGTAGTCGAGCGACACCTGCCAGAAGGGCACCAGGACGTTCCCGGGCCCTGCCGCGATGTCGATCCCCTGCCCGCCGGTGGCGGACGCCAGGGCGGCCTTCATGTTGGCGAAGACCTCGGTCAGCTGTTCTTGTCCTTCAGGACGCTCCCCCACCTGCCCACGTTCGGGTACTCGGCGGTGAACAGCCTCCTGACCTGGGACAGGCTCTTCAGCGGGTCCCCGCCCAGCGCGTTGACGGCGTTGGCGGTCTCGTTCAGCGCCTCGACCTCCGAGATCTCGGTGGCGACGGCCTGTCCCATGATGGCGACCTTCATGTTGGTGATGCAGTCCTTCTTGGCCTTGTTCAGCTTGGCCAGGGCGGCCGTGAAGCTGCCCATGGCGCTCGTGATGTCGCCGTCGAGCATCCTCTCGCAGCCTGGCACGCCAGGGACAGCCCCTCGAACCTGTCCGCCGCGGGCTCGTAGCCTTTGGAGGCGCGGAAGTCCTCGGCTGCGGTGTTGAAGTTGTTCACCATCAGCAGGTACCTGCCGGGCTTGTCCTCGCGGAACAGCTTGGAGTTGTTGGCCAGCATGGCGTAGGCGTCGGTGAGCCCCTTGGCGGTCCTGATGTACTCCTGGGATTCCTCGTCCACGGCCAGCGGGGAGACCCCGTTGATCTGCTCCGCGAACTGGAACAGCCTCTCGGTGCTGTGCTTGGGGGTGACGTTCGTCGTCACGGTGAAGGGCATGACCAGCATCGGGTTGGAGAGGAAGGAGGTCAGCGAGAACCTGTACTCCCCGTACTCGATGTCGATCTTCGGCTTCACGCTCTGGGTCCAGATGTTGTACCTGGCCACGGGGTCGACGTTCTGCGCGCCGGCCACCGCCATGCCGCCCGGGACGGCCTTGCCGATCCAGGAGCGGACCTGGGCCATCATCTGGTCGAGGTAGGCCTTCGCGTCGAGCCTCTGCTGGGTCGTGCCGCAGCTCGGGCAGGTGACGTAGTCCCCGTCCCCTTTCACATCGTCGGCGGACAGGGGGGGCGCCGCAGTACTTGCAGCGCAGCGCGACCATATCGTCCCCGCTCATCTGCTCATCCTCACGGATACGGAGAGGGCGTCGATCTGCCTCTGGAGCCTTGCCTCGGTCTCCCGGAGGTTCTGCATGGCCTGGTTATAGTAGCCGATGGAGATCTGGTTGGCCCGGTTGGAGATGGCGGTGAAGCAGGGCATGCAGATGTAGATCTGCGTGGGCGCCCCGCCGTTCTGGCCCTCCGCGAAGGGCAGGACCTCCCCGCTCTTCTCGCCTTTGACGAACATCTGGGACACAGTGGCGTTCTGGGACACGAAGTGGATGCCCAGGCCGTTGGCCGGCCTGCCGCAGATCCAGCACCTCCCGGAGGTGCTGAACGCCTTCATCGCGTCCATGTCCTCCTGCCCGGAGTCGCCGAGCTGCTTGCGGAAGGTGTAGGCCATCTGCATGTACTCGGCCGCCTGCTTCGGGTCGCCCTCGACGGCGCCCCTCCCCATGGTCTCGTAGGCGATGGCCTGGAGGATGAGCGCCTCCCTGGTCCCGGTGGATTTCGAGTTGCCGTTGGTCAGCTCGTCGATGGTGAGGCTCTGGTCACCGAACTCGGATGCGAACTCGCCGGCCACCGCGATCATCTGCTGGCCTTTGCGCATCCACTCCGAATCGGGGATCTCCTGCTGGGCCTCGATCTCGTGGATGTACGTCTCGCACTCCTTCCTGAGCTTGGCCGTGTCCACGTCCGTGATGCCGAACTTCAGGTTCCCTCCGGCGGCGTCGATCTTGCTGATGACCTGCTGGTAGGCGTTCTTTTGGTTGCGGTTCCTGATCAGATCGATGATGGCGATGTACAGGATGGCGAGGTCGCGGCTGCCGGTGTTCTTGGACACTGCGCTCTCGAACTTCTTCCTGGCCCCATCCAGATCGTTCATCTTGATGAGTTCCTGCGCTTCGTCGAAGAGGTCATCTCCGCTCTTGAAGAGTTTGAAGCCCATTTGCTGTCGTCCTCCCTTTGGATGCCGATTGTACTTTTTGTTATTAAAAACAATGTAAAGCCAGATTGTACTGTCGTAAACCTGCTGTCGGCAGGGGGACGCACGGGGGGCGGTTTGACTCCCACGGGTCATGGGGGGCCCCCCGTCCGTTGCGTGAGGGACATGCCCGGATCTGCCCGTCCGGGCCGCCCTCCGCGGTCCCCCGGTAAGCCCTTATGTTAAGACGCGTTAATATGCTGAAACCATGTTTAACGAATCTTCATATTCCGAAAATCAACCTTTTATTTTGGCGCCTCAGACCTAATCATACTCAAACATCTATCGAAAAGCGTTTGTTGCGTACAAATGTCTAACTGGTTTCATGAACAATCCTTATAAACAACATCTGTAATCCGCGCATCATGCAGAACTTCAGGTTCATAGCGGTTGAGAGCGCGATTTCCAAGGTTCCGTCCAAGGCCGAGCCTCCCGCGAAGGAGACGTCGGCATACTACGGGTGCAACGTCTTCGACAGGAGGGCCATGAGGAAGTACCTCTCCGAGGAGACCCGCAGGTCGATCTACGAGACCGTGGAAAGGGGCGCAACTCTTGACAGGAACGTCGCCAACCATGTCGCCGAGGGCATGAAGCGCTGGGCCATGGACATGGGGGCCACCCACTACACCCACTGGTTCCAGCCCCTCACCGGCGGGACCGCCGAGAAGCACGACTCCTTCGCGGACCCCCGCGGCCACGGCGAGTCCATCGAGAAGTTCGAGGGGAAGCTGCTGTTCCAGCAGGAGCCGGACGCATCCTCGTTCCCCTCCGGAGGCCTGAGGAACACCTTCGAGGCCCGCGGATACACCGCCTGGGACCCCTCGTCCCCTGCCTTCGTCATCGGCGACACCCTCTGCATCCCGACCGTCTTCGTCTCCTACACCGGCGAGGCCCTCGATTACAAGACCCCGCTCCTGAAGTCCGATTCCGCCGTCACCAAGGCCACAAAGGACGTCCTGTCCTACTTCGGCCAGGAGAACGAGGTCGTCCACTCCTACCTCGGGTGGGAGCAGGAGTACTTCCTCGTCGACAAGGACCTGTACATGCAGCGCCCCGACCTGGTCATGACCGGCAGGACCCTCGTCGGCCACGACAGCGCCAAGAACCAGCAGCTCGACGACCACTACTTCGCGGCCATCCCGCCCAGGGTGCTCGACTTCATGCGCGACCTCGAGTACGAGGCGTACAAGCTTGGCATCCCTGTGAAGACCCGCCACAACGAGGTCGCCCCCAACCAGTTCGAGATCGCGCCCGTCTACGAGCAGGCCAACCTCGCCATCGACCACAACCTCCTCCTGATGTCCCTCATGCAGAACATCGCGGAGAAGCACGGCTTCGAGGTCCTCCTGCACGAGAAGCCCTTCGCCGGCATCAACGGCTCCGGGAAGCACTGCAACTGGTCCCTCGGCACCGAGAGCGGCATCGGGCTGATGTCCCCCGGCAAGACCGACGAGGAGAACCTCAGGTTCCTCTGCTTCATGGCGAACACCCTCAAGGCCGTCTACGACAACAACGACCTCCTCAAGGCGGCCGTCCTCAACGCGGACAACGCCCACAGGCTCGGCGCCTCCGAGGCCCCGCCCGCGATCATCTCGTCCTTCCTGGGACAGCAGGTCAGCGGCGCCTTCGAGGAGCTCCTCAAGACCAAGGACATGGTCAAGATCGCCGGCAAGAAGGGCTACAGCCTCGGGATCCCCCAGGTCCCCGAGCTCCTGGTCGACAACACCGACAGGAACAGGACCTCGCCCTTCGCGTTCACCGGGAACAGGTTCGAGTACAGGGCCGTCGGGAGCAGCGCGAACTGCTCCGGTCCCATCACCGTGCTCAACACCATCCTGGCCGCCCAGCTCGTGAAGTTCAAGGCCGCGGTCGACAAGAGGATCAAGGACGGCACTCCCGTCCTGCAGGCGGTCCTCGACGAGACCCGCGAGACCTACAAGGCCGCTAAGAACGTCGTCTTCGACGGTAACGGATACTCGGATGAGTGGAAGGCCGAAGCGAAGAAGAGGGGCCTCGACTGCGAGACCTCCGTCCCCCTGTGCTACAACGCCCTCGACTCCAAGAAGGCCGTCAAGCTGTTCAAGGACACCGGCGTCATGTCCCAGGTGGAGCTCGAGAGCAGGAAGGAGGTCTTCCTGGAGATCTACTCCAAGAAGATCGCCATCGAGGGCAGGGTGCTCAGCGACCTGACCACCAACCACGTGATCCCCGTCGCGATCTCCTACCAGAACATCCTCCTGTCCAACGTCAAGAACCTGAAGGACATCTACGGCGACAAGGACTTCCGCAAGATGGCCGCCTCCCAGATGGACCTCATCAAGTGCATCTCCGAGGACATCTCCGCTGCCGAGTCCCTCGTCGACGAGCTCGACGCCCTCGACGCGAAGCTCAGGTCCGCCGCCGACGGCATGGGCCCCGCCAAGGAGTACCACGACAAGATGGTGCCCCTCCTCGAGGAGATCAGGAAGCACGTCGACAGCCTCGAGATGATGGTAGACGACCAGATGTGGCCCCTGCCCAAGTACAGGGAGCTGCTCTTCATCCACTGAGGCTCCCGTGATGGCCGCAGGTCTCGCAGATCCCGAGGGGAAGGACTCCTGCGGGGTCGGGATGGTCGTCTCGGTGGCGGGCGCCGCAGACCACAGCATAGTGGAGGCGGGCCTCCGCGTGCTGGAGCGCCTGGCGCACCGCGGAGCGGAGAACGCGGACGGCCTGACCGGCGACGGAGCGGGCATCACCGTCCAGATCCCCCATGCTTTCTACCAGAAGCTCGGGATGCCCCTGCCCGCCCCCGGTTCCTACGGGACGGGCATTATATTCCTGCCGAGGGACCCCAAGGCCGCGGAGGCGGCATGGGGCCGCTTCCGCACTGCATGCGCCGAGAACGGCCTGAGCATATTCGCGGACAGGGAGGTCCCTGCGGACCACTCCGTCCCCGGCCCTCTGGCACTTGCATCCGAGCCCCTCATGAGGCAGGCGTTCGTCGTCGGCGGATGCGGAGGCGTCGAGCTGGAGAGGAAGCTCTTCCGCGCCAGGAAGAGGGCGGAGGCGCTCAATTCGGCCGTGCCGGACTTCTACGTCTGCAGCCTCTCCACCCGCACGATCGTCTACAAGGGGATGCTGACCCCCGGGCAGGTCCGCGCCTATTTCCCGGACCTGAGCGACCCGGCCTTCGCCAGCTCCATCGCTATGGTGCATTCCAGGTTCAGCACCAACACCTCGCCCATGTGGAAGCTGGCCCAGCCGTTCCGCATGCTGTGCCACAACGGTGAGATCAACACCATCCGCGGCAACCGCGCGTGGATGGGCGCCAGGGAGGGGCTCCTTTCGAGCCCCGCCTTCCCGGACGTCTCCGATTTCTCCCCGATAGTCCAGCCGGGCATGAGCGATAGCGCTTCCCTGGACAACGTCTTCGAGTTCTTCACGCTCAGCGGCATGTCCGCCCCCAACGCGCTGACCTCGATGATCCCGGAGTCCTGGAACAGCAAGAACCCCATACCGGACTCCCTCAAGGCATATTATGAGTACTGCTCCATACTCATGGAGCCCTGGGACGGCCCCGCCGCCGTCCTGTTCACGACGGCAGGTTCGCCGGCGGGATGCTGGACAGGAACGGCCTCCGCCCTGTGCGCTACGCGGTGACCGACAGCGGCCTGTTCGTCCTCTCCTCGGAGGCGGGCGTCCTCGACGTCCCCTCGGAGCATATCGCGGAATCGGGCAGAATCCGCCCCGGCAAGATGATCCTCGTGGACACCGAGGAGGGCCGCATCATCAGGGACCCGGAGATCAAGGGCGCCCTCGCCTCGGCCTATCCGTACCGCGACTGGCTCGAGAAGAACAGGATCGACCTCGGGGACGTGTCCTCCGGGCGCTCCGTCGACCGCTCCGTCCCCGGCGCCCGCCGCCTGATGGCGGAGTTCAGCTGGTCCGAGGAGGACATCGACAGGATCATCCTGCCGACCATAGAGAAGATGAAGGAACCGGTCTCGTCGGCCGGCTCCGACATCCCCCTGCCTGTGCTCTCGTCGATGCCGCAGAGCTTCTTCAATTACTTCAGGCAGTCCTTCGCGCAGGTCACCAACCCTGCGATAGACCCCATCCGCGAGGAGCTCGTCATGTCGGTCACGGGCTACATCGGGTCGATCCACCACGACCTGCTCGTCCCGGCTCCGGAGAACTGCCGCATCGTGAAGGTCCGCCACCCGATCATCACCGACAGGGAGATCGACCTGCTGAGGAACCTCCGCTACCGCGGATTCTCCACTTCTACCATCCAGATCGTGTTCCCGGTATCGGACGGCCCCGCCGGCCTCGAGAAGGCCCTCGAGAGGATATGCGCCCAGGCCGAGGAGGCCGTCTCGGACGGGATCTCCTACATCATCCTGTCGGACCGCGGCGTGGACGCCGCCCATGCGGCGGTCCCGTCGCTGCTGGCCACCGCTGCCGTCCACCAGCGCCTCCTCGAGAAGAAGAGGAGGGTCGAGACCGGCATAATCGTCGAGACCGGCGAGGTCAGGGAGACCGAGCACGTCGCCCTGCTGTTCGCGTACGGCGCGAACCTCGTCAACCCGTACCTGGCATACTGCGAGGTCGAGTCCCTCTCCCTGGCCGGGAGGACCGGCTACGACCCGGACACGGCGGAGTACCGCTACGCCCGCGCGCTCGAGAACGGCCTCAAGAAGATCATGTCCAAGATGGGCATAAGCACCATCCGCTCGTACCGCGGGACCTGCCTGTTCGAGGCCGTCGGCCTCGACCGCGGGCTCTGCAACAAGTACCTCTGCGGCACCAGGTCCTGCGTCGGCGGCATCGGGCTGAAGGAGATAGCCGAGACCGTCCTCGCCCGCCACGCCGAGGCGTTCGCCTCCGAGCTGCCGGACTGCCTCCCCCAGACCGGGGTCTACACCCCGGTCAGGGGAGGGGAGAGGCATGCCTGGTCCGTCGAGGCCGTCAGGCTCCTCCATGCCGCGGCCTCCGACGCCGACGGCAGCGCCTACGACAGGTTCGCCGAGCATGAGGACCTGGGCGACGGCCTGTTCTACCTCCGCGACCTGCTCGAGCCGGCAGCCGGCAGGCCTGCAGACATCTCCGAGGTCGAGCCTGCCGGGTCCATCCTCAGCAGGTTCGTCGTGGAAGCGATGTCCTTCGGCGCCATCAGCAAGGAGGCCCACGAGACGGCCGCCGAGGCTGCCAACATGCTGGGGGCCCGCAGCAACTGCGGAGAAGGAGGGGAGGACCCCTCCCGCCCCGCCGCCAAGGCATCCAAGGTCCGCCAGGTGCGTCCGGGCGCTTCGGCGTCGACACGGAGTACCTGGCATCGGCCGAGGAGATCCAGATCAAGTGCGCCCAGGGCGCCAAGCCCGGAGAGGGCGGGCAGCTCATGGGGTTCAAGGTGGACTCCGTCATCGCGGCCACCCGCCACACCCTGCCGGGCGTCACCCTGATCTCCCCTCCGCCGCACCACGATATCTATTCGATCGAGGACCTGAAGCAGCTCATCCTCGACCTCAGGTGCGTGAATCCGTCCGCGAAGATCAGCGTCAAGCTCGTCTCCGAGGCGGGAGTGGGCACCGTCGCCTCCGGCGTCGCCAAGGCCGGGGCCGACATCATCCTCATCTCCGGCGGCGACGGAGGGACCGGCGCCGCCCCCATGTCGTCCATGCGCTACGCGGGGATGCCCTGGGAGGTCGGCCTCGCCGAGGCCCAGCAGACCCTCATGGCCAACGGCCTCCGCGGCCGCGTCAGGCTGCAGGTCGACGGGCAGCTCAGGACCGGACGCGACGTCGTGGTCGCCGCCCTGCTGGGGGCCGAGGAGTACGGCTTCGCGACGTCCGTCCTCGTGTCCATGGGCTGCGTCATGTGCCGCAAGTGCCAGACCAACAAGTGCCCCGCAGGCATCGCCACCCAGGACCCGGTGCTGAGGAAGAAGTTCAAGGGGACGCCGCAGGGCGTCGCCCGCTACCTCACGGACATCGCGGAGGACGTCAGGCGCCGCATCGCCGCCATGGGATTCCGCTCGCTGTCCGAGATCATCGGCCGCGCGGACCTGCTGGGTCTGCGCAGCGTCGAAGGCCCCGCCTCCTCCCTGGACCTTTCCCCGCTCCTGCATATGGAGAAGGGCGAGAGGGAGCTCGGCCCCGGCCAGCCCGACATGCTGTCGGAGCAGATCGACCGCGTGATAATGTCCGATGCCATGCCCGAGATCCGCAGGGGCGGGACGGTCTCCCTCTCCTATGCTATCAGGAACACCGACCGCTCGGTCGGGGCGATGCTCTCGGGCGAGATCAAGAGGCTGGGCCTCCGTCCGTCCGACGGCTCGGTCAGGCTGTTCTTCAAGGGGACGGCCGGGCAGAGCTTCGGAGCCTTCCTGACCGAGGGCATAACCCTGGAGCTCGACGGGATGGCCAACGATTACATCGGAAAGGGGCTGTCGGGCGGCAGGATCGCCGTCTTCAGGTCCGGATGCGAAGACCCAGGAGTGCTGGCCGGGAACACCGCCATGTACGGGGCCACCGCCGGTGAGCTCTATGTCGCGGGATCCGCGGGAGAGAGGTTCTGTGTCCGCAACAGCGGCGCGATAGCCGTCGCCGAGGGCGTCGGGGACCATTGCTGCGAATACATGACCGGAGGGCGCGTCGTCGTCCTCGGGCACTGCGGCAGGAACTTCGCCGCCGGTATGTCCGCGGGAATAGCCTATGTCCTCAACGATGACGGCGATTTCGACCGCCACTGCAACATGGACATGGTCGAGCTCGAGGCGCTGGACGTCCCGAAGGACTGCGCCGAGCTGAGAGGGATCCTCGAGAACCACGTCAAGTACACCGGGAGCGCGCTGGCGAAGTCCCTCCTGGCCGATTGGCCGGCGGCCTGCCGCAGGTTCCTGAAGGTCATCCCCGTCGGTTACAAGATGCTCCTGAAAGACGAGAGCAACTGATGGGGGGACGGCCGGAAACCCGGCCTGTCTCCCCTGTTTCAGGGTTTCTCTGGCTCTTCGATATATTCCACCGGGGTGGCCTTCAGCCCGACCACTCCCGCAAGGACGACCACCAGGAAGACGCCCATGAGCCAGTTGAAGTCATCGAGACCCAGTACCGCGGACACGATGACGGTCAGGCGACCCCCGACCCCGATCCATACTGCGTAGGCGGTGGTGAACGCTATGCCGTGCTTCATCGGCCACTCGAGGCAGACCATGCTGAGCGCCAGGAAGACCACGGTGACGATGTCCCAGGTCCACACGGTGAACTTCTCGGTGTAATCGACGCCGATGGACCATCCTATTTGAAATATCCCTCCCAGGAGGAGGACGATCCATGCCAGCATCTTCTCGTTAATGCCGATCGATGCCATCAGATTTCACCTGCCAGCCTGGTGCCGATGATCCCGATCACGATGAGGGCCACGAAGAAGATCCTCCTGGCGGTCAGCTTCTCCTTGTAGAGCACGCGGCCGATGGCGACCACGCCTGCCGCCCCGATCCCTGCCAGGACCGAATACGCGACTCCGGGGCCGATGTACGCATCTCCCGAAGAATCCTCCATCCCCACCGCGTATGCTAGTAAATATAAACATAAGAGGACCAGGACTATCGCCGCGATCCCCCACCCTTTCTTCTTGAATCCGTCAGACTTGTCAAGGCATGTAGGCCATATGGGCTCTATGCAGCTTGCCGCGAGCAGAACCGCCCAAGCTATCAATTCGCTCATGCACTTTTGAAGCCGCGAATTTGTAACTAAACAGGTTTGCGAACATGTTCGGGTCAGCATTTCTGTGCATCAGGTCTCTCCGCGCTTCCGGAAAGGCCTCCGGCACTAATCCTTAAAGGGATAATTTAATTTTAAAAATGATACTTTCAGGAATGTGTAAAATAAAGGAAGAAATCGGGATATTTTCGGATAATCCAGATAACGAAAAAGACACGTCCAATTGGTCATTAACCTAAGGTTGTCTACCAAAAGAATGTTTATATAGAAGAACATTCAATCAAGGCATAGTTCCCGAAGAGATTCTTCGGGCTAAAGGAGAATGTAAAAATGGGTATGGGCAACGCACCCGTGCTTATCCTCAGGGAAGGCACCAAGAGGGACAAAGGAAAAGACGCTCAGTTCAACAACATCACCGCTGCGAGGACCATCTCGGACGCTGTCAGGTCCAGCCTCGGGCCCCGCGGAATGGACAAGATGCTCGTCGACTCCGTCGGAGACGTCGTCATCACCAACGACGGTGTGACCATCCTCAAAGAGATGGATGTCCAGCACCCTGCCGCCAAGATGCTCGTCGAGGTCGCCAAGACCCAGGACCAGGAGGTCGGCGACGGTACCACCACCTCCGTCATCATCGCGGGAGAGCTCCTGAAGAAGGCCCTCGACCTGATCGACTCCAACGTCCACCCGACCATCATCACCGCCGGTTACAGGATGGCCAACGAGAAGGCCCAGGAGATCCTCAAATCCATCGCCACCAAGGTGGACCCCAAGGACGACAAGACCCTGAAGCTCATCGCCCAGACCGCGATGATCTCCAAGCAGGTCAGCGGCTCGAAAGAGTTCTTCTCCGACATGGTCGTCGACGCCGTCAAGACCATCATGGACAAGGACCCCGAGGGCAAGATGCAGATCGACCTCAAGAACATCCAGACCGTCAAGAAGGCCGGCGCCAACATGGAGGAGTCCGAGCTCGTGAAAGGCCTCATCGTCGACAAGGAGCCTGTCAACCCGACCATGCCCCACCTCGTGAAGAACGCCAAGATCGCCCTGGTCAACGTCGCCTTCGAGGTCAGGAAGCCCGAAGTGGACGCCAAGATCCAGATCACCGACCCCGCTATGCTCAACCAGTTCATCGCCGAAGAGGAGAAGACCCTCAAGGACATGGTCGAGTGCGTCAAGAAGGCCGGCGCCAACGTCGTCTTCTGCCAGAAAGGCATCGACGACCTCGCCCAGCACTACTTCGCCAGGGAAGGCATCTACGCCTGCCGCCGCGTGAAGAAGTCCGACATGGAGAGGCTCGGCAAATCCACCGGCGCCTCCATCATCAGCAAGATCTCCGAGATGACCGCCGAGGACCTCGGATACGCTGACACCGTCGAGCTGAAGTTCGTCGGCGACGAGCAGATGACCTTCATCAACGGCTGCAAGAACCCCAAGACCGTCTCCGTCCTCGTCAGGGGAGGGACCCAGCATGTCGCCGATGAGGTCGAGAGGTCCCTCGTGGACGCCTGGTCCGTCGTCAAGGTCTGCCTGGAAGACGGCATGATCGTCACCGGAGGAGGCTCCGCGGCCATGGAGATCGCCATGGGCGTCCGCGACTACGCCGCCTCCGTCGGCGGAAGGGAGCAGATCGCCATCGAGGCCTTCGCCTCCGCCATGGAGATCATCCCGACCACCCTCGCTGAGAACGCCGGTCTCGACCCCATCAACATGGTCATCGAGATGAGGAAGCAGCACAAGGCGGGCAAGAAGTTCGCCGGCATCAACCCCTTCACCGGCAAGGTGGAGGACATGATGAAGCTCAACGTCATCGAGCCCATCAGGATCGGCAAGCAGGCCATCAACTCTGCGACCGACGCCGCCGTCATGATCCTCAGGATCGACGACGTCATCGCTTCCAAATCCGGATCGCCCCAGTCGCGAGGGAGCCCCCGCTCCCGGAGCCGACGACTGAGCGGTACGCTGAGATCGAAGGGGGGTCCGTAAGGGCTCCCCCGACCACCGGTTCGGTAAGAACGGAGGCCGCGATTTGACAGAAAAAGAAGAATCCGACAGCGGAAGCGCTGGAAAGAAAGCTGATAAGAAGGCGAAGAAGGCCGAGAGGTCCGAGGAAGCCGGAAGGAGTCCTACGGAGAACTCGAGGCCAAGCTCGCCGAGGCCGAGAAGAACGCTGCGGAGTACCTCGACATGGCCCGCCGCAAGCAGGCCGAGTTCGAGAACTTCCGCAAGAGGACCGAGAAGGAGAACGAGGACTACCGCAAGTACGCGGTGAGCGGGCTCGTCTCCGAGCTAGTCAACGTCGCGGACGATCTCGGGCGCGCGCTCGAATCGGCGAAAGAGGACAGCCCCCTCAAGGACGGGGTCAGGAGCATCAGGGACAACCTGATGAAGATCCTCGAGGCCCAAGGCCTCAAGGAGATTCCCACCGACGGGAAGTTCGACCCCAACTACCATGAGGCGCTCATGGTGACAGAGGGCCCGGAGGACGACAGGATAGCTCAGGTGTACCAGAAAGGGTACACTCTGAACGGCCGCGTCCTGAGATGCGCCAAGGTCATAGTGACCAAGAAGAAAGAGCAGCCCCCGCAGGACCAGCAGCCCGCAGGAGATGCGAAGGCCCAGGAAGCCCCGGCCGACGGGAAAGGGGCCGAGTGAAACCGTTTACAATACCGAAAGCAGGTGAAGAAAATGTCAAAGATAATCGGAATCGATCTAGGAACGAGCAACTCCGCCGCCTCCGTGATGGAGGGCGGCAGGCCCACTGTGATCCCCAGCGCTGAGGGGACCTCCGTAGGAGGGAAGTCCTTCCCTTCGTACGTCGCGTTCACCAAGGACGGCCAGCTCCTCGTCGGAGAGCCCGCCCGCAGGCAGGCCGTCACCAACCCCGACGGAACCATCAAGAACGTCAAGAGGAAGATGGGGTCCAACGAGAAGGTCACGGCGCTCGGCAAAGAGTACACTCCCCAGCAGATCTCCGCTTACATTCTCATGAAGATCAAGAAGGACGCGGAGGCGTTCGTCGGCGAGCCCATCGAGAAGGCCGTCATCACCGTCCCCGCCTACTTCAACGACAACCAGAGGCAGGCCACCAAGGACGCCGGCAAGATTGCCGGCCTCGACGTGGTCAGGATCATCAACGAGCCTACCGCCGCGGCCCTCGCGTACGGCCTCGACAAGAGCGGCAAGGAGCAGAAGATCCTCGTCTTCGACCTCGGAGGCGGAACCCTCGATGTGACCATCATGGACTTCGACGACGGCGTCTTCCAGGTCCTCTCGACCTCCGGAGATACCCAGCTCGGAGGTTCCGACATGGATGAGGCGCTGACCAACTACGTCATCGGCGAGTTCCAGAAGGAGACCGGTATCGACCTGTCTAAGGACCACGCGGCCCGCGTCAGGGTCGTCGAGGCCGCCGAGAAGGCCAAGATCGAGCTCTCCACCACCATGCAGACCGAGATCAACCTGCCGTTCATCACCGCGGACGCCTCCGGCCCCAAGCACCTGGTGCAGACCATCACCCGCGCCAAGCTCGAGGAGCTCGTCGAGCCCATCGTGTCCCGCTGCCGCGGCCCGATCGAGCAGGCCATGAAGGACGCCAACCTCACCCCCGACGGCATCGACAAGGTCATCATGGTCGGAGGCCCGACCAGGATGCCCATCGTCCAGAACTTCGTCGAGTCCATCGTCGGCCCCAAGATCCAGCACGGCATCGACCCCATGGAGTGCGTTTCCATGGGAGCGGCCATCCAGGGAGCTGTCCTGTCCGGGGACGTCAAGGACGTCCTGCTGCTCGATGTCACCCCGCTGAGCCTCGGTATCGAGACCCTCGGAGGAGTCGCGACCAAGCTGATCGACAGGAACACCACCATCCCGACCAAGAAGAGCCAGGTGTTCTCCACTGCGGTCGACAACCAGCCCTCTGTGGAGATCAACGTCGTCCAGGGAGAGAGGAAGATGGCCGCCGACAACACCAGTCTCGGCAAGTTCGTCCTCGACGGAATACCCCCGGCGCGCGCGGAGTGCCTCAGATCGAGGTCACCTTCGATATCGATGCGAACGGCATCATCAACGTCTCCGCCAAGGACCTCGGCACCGGCAAGGAGCAGAAGATCACGATCGCTTCCTCGAACAAGCTGTCCAAGGAGGACATCGACGCCGCCATCAAGGACGCCGAGAAGTACGCCGACGCGGACAAGAAGAAGGAGGAGCTGATCAACGCGAAGAACTCCGCGGAGACCACCATCTACTCCGTCCAGAAGTCCCTGTCCGACCTCGGCGACAAGGTCACCAACGAGGAGCGCGCCCCCATCGAGAGCGCCATCTCCGACCTGGAGAACGCCTCCAAGGGAGACGACACCGAGGACATCAAGAAGAAGACCGAGGCCCTCCTCAAGGCGATGGAGCCCATCAGCGAGAAGATCTACAAGAACGCCACGCCCGAGCAGCAGAAGGCCGCCCAGGACGCCGCCAAGGCATACCAGGAAGCCGCCCAGCAGCAGAGCCAGGCATCCTCGGGCAGCGCCAAGGCCGGTGCATCCGAGGGGTCTTCCGCGAAGAAGGACGGGAACGTCGTCGACGCGGACTACAAGATCGTCGACGACGATCAGTGATCCGAAGAAGAGTGGTTGAACCATGCCCGATCAGAACAAAAGGGACTACTACGAGGTGCTGGGCGTCTCCAAGACGGCCACCGCCGACGAGATCAAGCACGCGTACCGTACCCTGGCGAAGAAGTACCATCCCGACGTCTCCACAGAGCCCAAGGACGTGGCCGAGGCCAAGTTCAAGGAGATCTCCGAGGCGTACGAGGTGCTCTCGGACCCCGACAAGCGCTCCCGCTACGACCAGTACGGCTTCGCGGGCGTCGACAGCTCGTTCGGAGCGGGCGGGTTCAACATGGACGACTTCGCCCAGGAGCACGGGGACGAGTTCGGGGATATCTTCGGCGACATTTTCGGGAGCTTCTTCGGAGGCTCCAGGAGGAACCGCAACCCGAACGCGCCCCGCCAGGGGGAGTCCCTGAGGTACGACCTCGAGATCACTCTGAACGACGTGCTCTCCGGCAAGACGGCCACTCTGTCCGTCCCCCACACGTCCCAGTGCCCCGACTGTCACGGCACCGGGGCCAAGGACGGCAAGACCCAGGTATGCCCGGAGTGCGGCGGCCGCGGCCAGATGCAGCAGGTCCGCCAGACCATGTTCGGGAGCACCGTCATGGTCTCGGAATGCAGCCGCTGCGGCGGAACGGGCAGGGTCTACGTGACCCAGTGCCCCAAGTGCCGCGGGTCCGGGATAGTGTCCAAGAACTCCAAGATCGAGATCAACGTGCCCAAGGGCGTCGAGGACGGCATGCAGATGCGCGTCCCCGGAGCGGGCGACGCCGGCGTCAACGGCGGGCCTTCCGGAGACCTCTACGTCGTCTTCCACGTGAAGGACAGCAAAGGGTTCAAACGCGACGGCCCCGACCTGTGGGTCGACGCCGAGACCACATATCCCAGACTGGTCCTCGGAGGCACCGTGAAGGTGAAGAACCTCGAGGACCAGGAGATCGAGGCCACCATCCCCTCCGGCACCCAGGTCGGAGGAGTGCTGAAGATCTCCGGGCAGGGGCTCCCGGTGCTCAACAGGGAGACCCGCGGGAACCTCTACATCCGCCTCGGCATCACCGTGCCCAAGAGGACCTCCGACTACGAGAAGGAGCTCCTCCTCAAGCTGGACGAGGAGGCCGGGAACAAGAGGACCCGTTCGAAGGTCGCCAAGGCCAGGGCCTCGCTCTTCGGCAAGAAGCAGCGACAGTCCTGATCCGGCGGCATCGGCCGGGCGCCGGTTCCACCTTCCCCGGCGCCTGGCACATTCAATTTTCGTTTCAGCCGCAGATGCCTGGCATCATCCGAACATCGGATCGGCGAAGGTCGTCATCTCGGGGATCAGCGCTTTTATCCCGCCGTCGTTCGCGTCCACGGTGTCCACCACCATCTTCACGACCCCGAGTATGACGTCCTTCGACGGGATGTGCCCGTCCATCAGGAAATGGTACCTGTACAGGAGGCGCCCCGATTCCGGGTCGAGTATGACGCCCCGAAGTGAGGGAGGAGTTGATGACGTTGAGCCCCTCGAGGATCGTGCCGAAGGACTGGCTGGGGGCCTTGAAGTCGAGGAGGCAGTCGAACATTATCACCGGGGCCTCGTCTGACACGGACACGGAAAGCTTCACCGGCATGTCGTCGCCTTCGAAGAGGCAGCAGATCTCCCTGTTGATCATGTCCTCCCGATACACCAGGTTCTCGCTGTCGAAGGCAGCGCGGATCTCTTTGTAAACACGTGCCGGCGTCCCGGCGGCCGACTTCCTGACAGAACCGAACATGCTGACAAAATACTCGGGGCTGTTTATATCAGATGTGCCCGAAAAAGGGGTCTGGAGGGGGGTTTCAGCTTTCAGAGGTCGAAAAAACCGTTCCGGTCGCGTTTGTATTTAAAATGTATTGCAGCGGCAACTGCGTTCCTAATTCTTCCCGATAGAGGGCAGAACAATCGGAGAAAGGTGATTTGCGGAGGAGATTTCTCCGGCCTCGATCGAATATTTGTGAGGCCGTGAGGGCGAATGAGGTCCGCCCTTGCAGACTGGATTGTCTGACGCTATAGCCAGGATTTTATAAGAGACATACAAATCCTGACGATGTGTGTGCCAGCTATAATGAGACATCCGGTGAAATCCGTAATGATGATGGCGCCTATTCAGATTATGATAAGACGTATGAGGATACGTCTTATTCCGACACATCATATTCTCATCATGGACGCACCTATGAGGACAGTTCTGAACCGCTCCGGCCTGGTTCAGATCCTGAATATGTGCCGGGCAGCTCTTCATCCAGTCATTACGATCATGAAGATGACAGCGGCCATCATGAAGATGGCCCCTCGGATGAGAGAACTTCGCCCAGTGCGTATAGTAGCTACGCAGAGCTGCTGCGTTCCAACTTCTCATTGACAGGATTGTTAGCGCTGATCGTGGCAGCATGTTCAGCATACTACACGATGATGGCGACTGCTGAAGTTTACGATGTATATTCATCTCAGGGGTTCTTTCAGGGCGTTCTTTCAATAATACTATACGTTATGGGGCCGGCGGTCACGGCATATTGTATGCTTTTCTTCATCCCTTATGGGACCATAGCAGTGTCTGCGATCGGCCTCGTTATCAACGGTTATGTTTATTCAACGGGCAATATCGATCTGTGGGTTCCTTTCAGTCTGCATGCCCTTTACGCTTGTGCATTGGTGCTTATAGCCGGAGTATTGGCCGCCGCAGATCGCCTGATGAAAGAGGATTGAATAATCGGAGAATAGTGGCAGTCATTGTCATAATAACAGAAAGATGCAATTTGCGTTATCCATATCGTTTTGCTTTCGACGCAAATAGAAATGGAGGCGAGGTGTCAGATCGGTTGTGCATCTTTGTGTTTAGAATGTATTGCATCGGTGCGGCATCGGTGTTTTCTGAGCCTGCATATCTATTTATGAGGTCATCTGATATGCTGAGGCATGTCAGAGAGCGCCCTCTGGGTAATCTTCATCATCATCTTCGTGACGGTGATGGCCGTCGACCTTTTCGCGGTCGACAGCAAAGAGACCCAGATCAACACCAAGAAGGCCGGGAGGCTCACTCTCATCTACATAACGATCGCGCTTCTTTTCGGCGTGCTCATCTATTTCGAGCTGGGGTCGGAGAGCGCGGCCTCCTACTACGCGGCCTATGCGATAGAACTGTCGATGTCCGTCGATAACCTGTTCGTCTTCATGGTCATCTTTGCCGCCTTCGCCATCCCGTTCCAGGACCAGCACAGGGTCCTCTTCTACGGGATCCTCGGCGCGATATTCCTCCGCCTGCTGTTCGTCGAGGTGGGAGCGGACCTCCTGGAGACCTCGATTGGATGATGTACATCTTCGGGGCCATCCTCATCTACACCGCTATCAAGACGGCGTTCAGCAAGAGCGAGGGCAAGAAGACCGAGGATACCCTGTCCTACAAGCTCAGCAAGAAGATCAACTCCACGCCCGACCTCCGCGGCGCGAAGTTCCTGGTCAGGGAGAACGGGAAGATGCTGGCTACCCCGCTCCTCCTGTGCCTCATCGTCATCGAGCTGTCGGACATCATGTTCGCCTTCGACTCGATCCCGGCGGCGCTGGCCATCTCCACCGACATCTTCCTGGTCTACACGTCCAACATCTTCGCGGTCATGGGCCTCAGGTCGATGTACTTCGTCATCAGGGACGTCCTCGGGAACCTCAGGTTCCTCAAGTACGGCCTCGGGGTCATCCTCATGTTCATCGGCCTCAAGATGCTGCTGTCGGCCGCGGACATCTGCGAAGTGAGCACCTTCGCCTCGCTGGCGGTCATCATCATAGTCCTGGCCGTCACCGTGGTCGCCTCGCTGGCCAGCAAGAACTCGTCCCCCTGATTCCATGCTGGCCGTTGCAGGCCCCGTGAGGGACAGGGAGGCGCCGGAGGCCCTGGCGCGGGACCCCTGGTGGCGTCCATGGGGAAAGGCGATTTCCTCCTGATCCTGGGAGGTTCGGGGGTGTTCGAGCCCCGCCGCGACCGGATGGAATCAATACGCCGCTGTCCTGCCTCCCCTGCACCGTCCTTTTCCTTGACGGGGCCTCCGACGATTACGATGCCGTCGATGATTATCCGGAGTTCCCTTGGAACGGAGGGATGACCAACGACGTCTGGCGCGGTGTCAGGAGGCTCTGCCGGGGGCAGGTGTTCGCCATTGACGGGCATACTTTCGCCGTCATGGGCGGCGCCTGCACGCCGGGAAGGGACGACAGGGGGAAGTACTGGGACTGGTGGCCGGAGCAGGACCCTTCCGCCGGGGAGGTCTCGGACGCTGTCTCCAATCTCGCCGGACACGGCGGGAAGGTGGATTTCGTGTTCTCCTGCGAGCGCCCGACGGAATGGATATCCAGGACAGGGGGCCCCGGGAGATCGGCGGCCTCGGACGCCTGCAGCGCCGTCCTGTCCCATTGCAGCTACGGGCACTGGTACTTCTCGTGCCTCGGGAGGGAAGAGGAGTTCCCGGACCTGAGAGCGACGTGCGTAGGCGGCAGGGCCGTCAGGGTCTTCTGATCCGGTTCCGCCGGAAAACATGTTGCCGGACGGCACTGGATATTGGATGCAAGAAGAGAACAGGGTGAAGAAGAGGTTTGCCGGGGCGGAGGGTCTCCGCCCCCGAGAAGTATCTCACTCGGAGATGGCCTCGGACGGCACTCGTCGATGCACGCGCCGCAGTCGACGCACTTGTCGGCGTCCACGACGGCAACGTCCTCGATGGTAATCGCGCCGTTAGGGCAGGCATCGGCGCAGGCGCCGCACCCGACGCATTTCCCGGCGTCGATCTTCACTGCCATCCGCGTCACTCGGTGATGGCCTCGGACGGGCACGCGTCGATGCACGCGCCGCAGTCCGTGCATTTTCCGGAGTCGATGACGGCGATGTCGTCGACGGAGATGGCTCCGCTGGGGCAGGCATCGGCGCAGGCGCCGCAGGCAACGCAGTTGTCGGAAACGATGGTAGGCATTTTTTTATCACCTTGAATCAAAAGTCGCGGTGATGGTATTTAAGCCGAACCTGCCTTCAAGGACACTTGATTTAGGCTCTTCTTATTACTATTTAAAACAGACTGGGACAGAAGGCGCTCGGCCTCGGAGATGCGCATCTCCCTATGCCTCGAAAAGAACAATACGCCGTCACGCATCCCCGCCGTCATGGAAGATCCGTATGCGGACGAGCTGTCCGCCGCCTGCGCCGCGGTCCGGGCCGCCGCCTCCGTCTACATGAACGCGGCGGACCCCCGCAGCTCCGAGAAGAAGAACGCCGTCGGCTCCTATGACACGGTCACGGATGCCGACACCGCCGCCCAGGAGGCCGCCGTATCTGCCATCCTGTCCGTCTTCCCGGACGACAGGATCATCGCGGAGGAGGGCAGGGACGGCGATCTCACCGGCGAGCGCACGTGGATCATCGACCCCATCGACGGGACGCTGAACTACCAGCACGGAATCCCCTTCTACGGCACCCAGGCCGTTCTTGCCGTCGATAAGGAGCCGGTCATGTCCGCCATCCTCCTGCCGGCCCTCGGCGAGCTGTTCACCGCCACGGCCGCCTCCGGTGCGCGCCTGAACGGGGAGCCGGTGCGCGCACATCCCGAGCGCGAGCTCAGGCAGTGCATCGTGTCCACAGGAGATTTCTCGAGGAAGAGCCAGGAATGGAGGGACGGGCACTACCGCATCATCGGCGCGATGAAGGACAGGGTAGCGCGCATCAGGATGTTCGGGGCCGCCTGCTCCGACTTCGCCTACCTCTCGGCGGGGAGGACGGACATACACATCCGCTACGTCAACAAGCTGTGGGACTTCCTCCCGGGGCTGTTCATGGCCCGCGTCTCCGGGGCCTACGTCGACGAGGAACTCCTGGCGGAGAAGAGGTTCCTCCTGCTCTCCGGCACCGAAAAGGCCGGGCGCGCGTTCAGGGAGCAGGTCCTGGAAGGAACGGATTTCCGAGCAGGCTGGAAATATTTAACGTGCATCCGCGATAACCGCTCCGATAGCAATGACCCAGAAAACCAAGGCTGATGCGAAAGGAGTCCCGGGGTCCTCGGCCTCCGCCGGGCCGGTGGCCGCCGAGGCGGCGCCGTACCAGAAGAAAGAGGGGCCCGCTCCCGCCGATTTCACGGTGGCGCGCATCGAGGCCGCCACGATGATAACCCTCGCCTGCAACACGGTCGCCGACATGCTGAACACCGACGAGGGCACCCAGTCCAGGAACGTGTCCATCAGGGCATGCGACAAGACCTTCAGGGACATGGAGAGGGCCGAGGAGAAGTGCAGGAAGGAAGGGGCGGACGATGCGGCCGATGCCCTTGCCAAAGGTATCGCGGCCTACAGGGAATACATCGCCAAGCACGAGGCCGCTGAATCGGCATCCCCTGCCGACAAAGGAAAGCTGAAAGGAGAGGCGGCCGCCGCCACCGAGCATCTCGCCGACGTCATGAACGAGATACTCCACGCGTTCTGAGGAAGCCTTCCAGATGGAGGGGAAGAACGTGGGGCGCCTCGGCCCGGGGGCGTTCCTGGCCCTGATCGTGGTCCTGGCGGCCTTCCCGCCCATGTCCACCGACATGTACCTGCCGGCCCTGCCGGTGATGGTGGACGAGCTGGGCACCACCGAGGCGGTCATGAACATGACCCTCTACGGGTTCATGTTCTCCATGGCCGTCTCCATCCTGATCCTGGGGCCGGTCTCGGACAAGTTCGGCAGGAAGAAGGTCCTGGTCTGCGCGCTTGCCGAGTACTGCATCACCACCCTTCTGTGCTCCCTGGCCCAGGGCGTCGGCGAGCTGATTGCCCTCCGCGTCCTCCAGGCCGTCGGTTCCGGGGCGGCGATGACGGTCTCCACCGCTTACGTCAAGGACGTCTACTCCGGCGCCCTCCGCGTCAGGATGCTGAACGTCGTCGCCGTCATCGGAGTGCTGGGTCCTCTGCTGGCACCTATCGTGGGCGCCGGCCTGATCTCCGTCTGGGGATGGAGGTCCACCTTCGTCGCCCCCGTGTTCGTAGGGATCGCGGCGTTCATCATGGTCCTGATGACCGACGAGACCCTGCCGCCCTCCGAGAGGGTCGAGGGCGGCGTCCGCCAGATGCTCAGGGGCATGAAGGAACTGTGCGGGAACCGCGCCTTCGTGGTCTTCACCGTGATGACCACGATCTTCAACCTGCCCTTCATGGGCTACCTCTCCGTTTCGTCCTACATCTACGAGGACATGTTCGGGATGAGCGAGGCCGCTTATTCCCTGCTCCTTGGGTTCACTTTGATCATGGGGACCGTGTTCATGACCGTGATAAACAAGCTCACGGGCAGCGTCGTGAACCGCCGCATGCTGAAGTTCTACCTGGCATTGGGGACGGTCAGCGCCGTCGCCATGCTGCTGGTCGGGAACAGGGAATGGTACTTCTTCCTCGTCGCGTTCATCATCTGCGTGACGGTGGGGACGGCCATCAGGCCCTGGGGCATGGGGATACTCATGGCCAGCCACCCCGGCGACTCGGGCGCGGTCTCCTCCCTGATGAACTTCATCTTCTTCATGATCGGATGCACGGGAATGGTACTGTCCACCCTCCCCTGGCCGGATTACGCCATAGGGATAGGCGTGCTCATAGCCGCCGCCGACATAGCGTACGCGGTGCTGTGGATGGCCTTCAGGAAGCGCCTGGGGGACCTTGCGGCCCTGGACTCCACCCCTTCGGGCAGGAACGCCGGCAGGGAGTGAGAAACGCCGGCGCCCGGCTCAGGCCTATGCCTCTTCCGAGGCCTGCGCCCTCAGCATGGCGGCGGCCTCGGCGCTCCCGTTGCCGGCCGCCCTTTCCAGGAGGAACCTCGCTTTGGCCGGGTCGCAGGGCACGCCGTCGCCCCTGAGGTACATGGAGGCGAGGAAGCACTGCGCGTCGCGGTGGTCGTTCATCGCCGCTCTTTCCAGATAGTATGATGATTTGGGCAGGTCGCGCCCTCCCGGCACTCCTCCCAGGTAGTAGGCCATGCCCAGCGCGTACTGGACGTTGCAATCGCCGGAATCGGCGGCCTCGATCGAACCTCTGAGCAGCTCCTCTGCCTTCGCCATGTCACACTCTCCTCCCATGCCGAGGCAGTTCATCCAGGCCAGGTACACCAGGGGCTCCGATTCTCCGCCGGCGGCCGCACTTTCGAAGTATCCGCGCGAGATAGCATAGTCCGCATCCGTCCCTGTTCCGCAGAAATACGCGATCCCCAGGAGGGTCTCGGCCTTGTGCACGCCCTGCGAGGCCAATGCCTCAAGCTCATCTATCCTGAAAGATTGCATGATTGTACGTCGTCTGCCGATAATTAAATCAAATCCCGGTAGGACGAATTGCTGTTACCTCAATCATCCAACATCATCCAGAGAACATTTTTCCGAGGGATGGAGTATTTAAGGGGTTTCGGTCAGCGGCTGTTTTCGAGGCATGTTCCCGGATCCGCGGTCCGCCCCGGTCTCAAAAGATTTTCCCGGTGCGTTCCTCTGGGACGTTCCCGGAGGCCTTGACCTTCCTCTTGACGTCCATGTAGACTGCTTGGTGGCCTCTACGTTGGTCATCGTGAAGACGAGGTGCCTTCCGGCGTGCTTGGCGACGGCATAGACCTTGGAGGACACGTGCGAGGCCATATCGTACTCCCCGAACTCGGAGTTCCTGAATATGCCGACGTTGACCGTCCCGTGCTTCCCTTCTATGCACTCGCCGATCTCCAGCTTCTCGTAGTCCCTGAGCAGGAGCCCTTCCATCTCATTGTAAGGGATCCTGCGGACGAAATAGGGGGTGGTGACGGACAGGGCGTCCTCCCCCGGCCTCGACGGAGATGCTCGGCATCTCATTTCCTTCCGGTGAAGACGACCCAGTGCTTGTCGGGGTTGGTTACGGCCTCGGCCTTCAGCCCTGCCTTCTCCATCAGCGATACCATCTCGCCGTTGGACACCAGGTGCACCTTGGAGGCCCAATCGGAGTCCGCCATCTCGGAGATGTCCTTCTCGAAGTAGGCCTCGGCGATAATCAGCATCATGCCGCCCTCCTTCAGCTTGGAGGCCGCCTCCGCGATGCCCTTCTCCAGGTCGGGCCAGAAGAAGTAGGTCTCCACCGCGGTGATGACGTCGAAAGTGCCGTCCGGGAATGGGATCCTGTCAGCGCTCGCCACGATCGCGTCGAGGTTGCCCAGGCGGTGGTAGACGCTGTTCCTCTCGAGGGTCATCTTCACTGCGGTCTCGGAGATGTCTATGCCCACGCACTTGGCGCGCGGATAGCTGGCGCTCAGCATGCGGAGGGTGTTGCCGCCCCCGCAGCCGATGTCGAGGACGTTCCGGATCTTCATGTCCGGATGCCCGCGGAGCTGCGACAGCCCCCACGCGGTCAGCTCCCGGTGGTGGTCGTTCATCCCTGCCAGGACCTTCCGGCCCTCCTCCCCCTGAGGGAACCCGCACTGTGCCAGTTCTTCTTCTGAAGTCATATCGTCACCGGCCATGCAATCATACCGCACACCATGCGCGGCGCACTGTTATAGGTTTCGAGGCAACAGTTGGATGCAGGCCCTGAACGGCCGGAGTCTGCCGGGTCCATCCATCCCAGCATTGCCGATGCAGCAAGCGTCGATGCCGTCCTGCAGGTCCACTGTTTTTAAGGCCGTTTTTGCAGTGATTTCACTGCAAATACCCCCAGTTAAAAATAGTAAAATACCTCAGTGACGATGATCATCGCATGGAACGCAAGATCTACGCGGAACTGATGGGGTGGAAGAACGATCCCGACAGGAAGCCGATGATCCTGCTGGGATGCCGGCAGGTCGGCAAGACGTTCATCGTCAGGGAGTTCGGGGATAGGGAGTACGGCAGCACCGTTTACCTCAACTTCGCCGACAATCCCGATGACAGGCTGCTGTTCCGGGGCAATCTGGATGCCGACAGGCTCGCCGATAGGATAATCGTCTCCAAGAACCTCCCTGCAGAAGGCAGGACCCTGCTGGTGCTCGATGAGATACAGGAATGCGACGATGCCTACTACTCCCTCAAACCTCTCTCATCCAAAGGCCGCTTCGACATCATAGCCACCGGGTCCTTCCTCGGCGTCACACTGGAGTCCGGGAAGAAGGATGACAGCGGTCAGGACGAGCACAGGGTCTCCCCGATGGGTTATGCCTGCGTGAAAAGGATGTACCCGATGGATTTCGAGGAGTTCCTCTGGGCCATGGGGGTCAACCGCAGCCTGATCTCCGATGTGAAAAAGTCTGTAACGGACGGAACCGAGATCGATCAGTACTACCACAGGACGCTCAGCGACCTGTTCAGGAGATATCTCGTCGTCGGGGGCATGCCGGCCGCAGTGAAGGCGTATTCGGAGACCGGCGACTATGCGGAGACCGTGAAGCGCCTCGATGAGATAGTGGCCATCCTCCGGATCGATGCCGGCAAGTATTCGCCGAAGAGCGATGTCATGCGCATCCAGGCCTGCCTTCAATCGATACCTTCGCAGCTGGCAGGAGGGAACAGGTCGTTCCAGTACTACGATATTGAGAAGAAGAAGGGCACCGGCAAGCGCGAGTACGGGACGGCATTGGAATGGCTGGAGAATGCGGGCATAGCCCTCAGATGCAGGAACCTCCTGTCCGTGGACCCGCCCTTGGACAACAACGTCGACGGCGATGCGTTCAAGATGTACCTGTGCGACACGGGCATCCTGATGTCTCTCTGCGGATACAGGGATGTGCAGGAGATCGTGGCCGGCGATCCGTTCACCAACAACGGCATGCTGATGGAGAACGCCACGGCGGACGCCTTGGCATCGAAGGGGTATCCGCTTTACTACTATGCGAAGAAGGACAGCACGCTTGAGGTCGATTTCGTTCTGAAGTACAAGGGCAAGGTGTGCATCGCGGAGATCAAATCCGGGAAGCACAAGAGGTCCAGATCGCTCAGCATGCTGCTGTCGGAGAAGAACAGGAACCGCATGGGCCTGAAGGTCTGCGACAACAACGTCATGACCGACGTGAACGGCGTCATGCACCTGCCCCTGTACGGCCCGTCCTTCCTGGAAGGGCCGGAGGTCCCGAGGATCGCCAGGGTCGATGTGGATGAGATCAACAGGAGATACAGTGCCGGGAAGGCCTGATCCCGGCAGTCAGCCGACGGAATACGCACGGTCAGGAATGTAAAATGGCGCCGAGAGAGAGATTCGAACTCCCGAGGTCTAGGACCAGTAGTTTTCGAGACTACCGCCATACCGGGCTTGGCTATCTCGCTCGGCGCCGAC
>NZ_LOPS01000017.1 GCF_001481295.1 Candidatus Methanomethylophilus sp. 1R26 | reverse complement strand
GTCCAAGGGATTGGCGAGAGGTTACGGGAAGGAGATGCGTCTCGGAAGGATAGTGTTCTTCCGCGACAGCTGCAGGTCGTTATGAGCCTGCTCCTCTGCCCGATTCCACACGAAATGTTATAGAACCGAAAATTCCGAGAATCGAGATACCAAAAATCTTGGCACCTTGATTTCAGACCGCTTTTTATGATGCCCAGTACTTGTTATAATCCTCCAACGACTTTCGATAAATATCCGTTCAAGCATGGCATCATCCATGGCAATGGAGATCTGGAAATTCTCCGGGGAGGACGCGAAAGATGCGGCCCGCATCTGGAATGAGGTCGTGGAAGACGGCGTCGCCTATCCGCAGGAGGACTGCCTCTCGGAAGAGCAGGCGAGGGACTTCTTCTCTTCCCAGACCTACACGGGCATCGTCCGCGACACCGAGACGGGGGAGGCCGTCGGGCTCTACATACTCCACCCGAACAACGTCGGACGCTGCGGGCACATCGCGAACTGCAGCTACGCCGTCGAGAGGAGCGCCCGCGGGAAGCGCATAGGGGAGATCCTGGTCGGGGATTCAATCGAGAAGGCCAGGGAAGCGGGGTTCCGGATCATCCAGTTCAACGCGGTGGTGGCCACCAACTATCCTGCGCTTACACTGTACAGGAAGATGGGATTCAGGCAGTTGGGCACCATACCCGGAGGCTTCCGCATGAAGGACGGCAGCTACGAGGACATCATCATCCATTACCTCTGTCTCCGAATCGAGGATATCGAAGCTCTCGGACAATGCTATAACCAATGATCCAGTGATCGAATGTGGAACTGATGGTTTCGAACTGCCGTATAAACGGACGATGCGTGATTGCCCTTTTCCTAGACGGCAATGGATCTGGAAGGTGATGCATTTCAGCTTCCGTTGAAAGCCAGGAAGGCCAGGATCTTATCGTTGGAATAATCCGTAACATCATTGCAACCGACCGGGCAGCCGGAGGCCGCCGTCGGATCGCATGCATAGTAGGTCCTCCCGTCATCGCTGACATGATACGACGCAATGACCCAGTCATCGGGCGGGGAGTAATCATCCAGAGAGACCATCGCGATGACATGACCGTCGAACAGGGCCATCCCGCAGCTGTAACCCAGCCTGCAGGCCAACGATGTGAAAAGTATGGCCATGTCCTCGCAGTCGCCTGCTCTGTTCAGCAGGGTCTCCTCCGGATAAGCAATCCAGTCCGGCATGCCGTAAAGATTGAGGTCATCCGAGTATGCTATGTTCTGGCGTATGAACTCGAGGACATAACCTAGGAACTCCGGGGAGGACGCATCGGTTCCGGCATAGACCAACGATAAGGTGTCGGCCAATGCATCGATGCATGATCCGGCCGGGACGGCCGCATCGCGGAACTGCTCCAGTTTGGAACCGCTGTCCCCGAGCGGTATGCGTTCCCCGCCGTCCGGGTGCGCGGCCCCGCAATCCTCTTCGGATATCCGGAACTCGACAGAATAGGATACACCCGCATAATCCCAGGACCATGCATCTCCGTCGCCGCTTTCCGTCCCATCTGAAAGGAGGATGAACGCGATACCGGCGGCGGCCAGGATTGCCATTACTGACATAACAATCGATGTATCTTTACATTTATTCATTTTAATCAATTTTATTAATATGTAATATAAAAATATTACATTTATTTTAATCAGTCGTCTATTTATCTTCCAATAATATGTGAGAACATTTATAATCGATAGTCACTTGACTAATCATGGAAACCGATATTCCCAGCATCAGTAGGAGCAACGAATTGAAGGTCGCCGCCTTCATCGCCGCTGTCTGTATGGTGTCTGTCTGTGCGGCGGCCGCCGTTGTGAATTGGGATGATGGGGGATCCGATGATGACTCTCTTTTCATCATAACCGCCGAGAATCTCGGAATCGCAGACAGCGAGATGGATGCGGTATTCCAGAACCTCGACTTCGATACGATATACATCCTCACCGATGATAACGACGAGCTGTATGCGGAAACATCCGACAGCATAGACAACGGACGCACCGGTGTCGAGAGGATCCATGACGGCATAAGGATCTATCTGAGCAGCGATGCGGTAAATGCCATTATTAGCGGGGGGGCGGGGGCTCTCACCGCACTCATCGGAACAATGATAACATCGGTTGCCGGTGCAGTGGTTTTTGGTGGGATAACAAGCGTAATCACAAACGAGATAAACAAAGCAATCATGGACGGTCTCGATTGGAACAACGGGATCACCGTCGATGTGAAGCTTTACAAGCACAGGCATATCCTCGGAGTGACCATCAAGACGCCCGTAGAGCCGAAGATCATGAACATCGGCAGGCAGTGAGTTGATGAAACATAAATACCTCGTTGCTGGAACTATGGGACTTGCAATCGGTCTCTTTGTGTCATGGATGCACGGAGTATTGGAGGACTTATGCGGCGTTCATGAAACCCAGATTATTTATGCCATCGCCGCAGTAGCCCTTTCCATCCTCTTTGTAATAATCGTATACAAGGAAAGAATCGAGGGGAAACAGCTGAACTGAACCTCCGCCTTCGGGCCGGGCTATTCCTCTTACAGTCATGAACCTAACTTTTTAGAATTATGGTCGATCAGAGAATTGTCGCACCATGCCTTTGCATAACTGAGACTGGCAGATTCCTTCTCGAAAGCTCCCAGACCGCAGCAATCAGATAGTCGCGGCGCGGCAGGAAAACGAACTGGATGTTCAACTCTGCGACATGTCCCGCGACAATCTCCGCATGGTGGATCGGACCGTTGTCGATATGATTACATTCTTGGTACCTTTAACTTCACGCACAGTGTCCAGGAAGTGCACATGTCCTTCGCTTTCGATCCACCGGGACATACAGGGGGGGCTCTTCCTCTGAGAGCATAGGGACCGAAGATGTTGGCGTTGATGCAGTCCTAATTGACTTTCTTTACAGGTCTGCCGTGGAGCCAGGCCTCGCAGTGCGAACAGTGATCCTCTGGGCCGATTTGTCAGCGAATCCGAATACAATGCCGTCAAAATTCGCGAGCCTAATGCGACTCCGAGTCTTTTTTAAAACCGCCTCCGCATCCGCGGGACGGCAGTATTCGACGTCGTTTGGCTTCGCATATCTGAAACCCGTCTTCCGGAGCATCTCACGGACATGTTTGGACGCGAAATTTGTGTTGAACATGCGTTCAAGATATTCTCCGGCTTCAAGCATAGCCATCATGTTCCTGGCCACGGCCTTCATGAATCTTTCTTTCTGTTCGGGAGCCATGTTCGCAGGCTTTCCGTCTGCGAACCTCGGTTCAAGAGATTCCACCCCATTCTCGTTCCGCGCTTCTTGCCAGTTATATCCTGTCTGGACCGTGATGTTTGGATTCGGCAGGCTTCTGCGAACGAATATCTAAAACGGATGAACCGAGGTCTTTCGTTTTCCCTTGCCAGTTTTTTTTTTTTCGATTCGGCATCCATCGATCAAAACAGTTCGTTGATGCAATCGAACCCTATCGATTTCGAAATCACAATCCGCTAACACCTGCCATGGAACATAATTTTATTTCATCATCCGAATAAGTTAGGTTTGTGACTATGAACAGAACATTTGATGGTTTGGTAAAGCAGATTGATTCATGAAACGACGAAATCCGCTCTCATAGACTGAATAGCCTGTTGCTTCAACCGGTTTAAGAAATCTGGAGGAGTTTATTACCGAATTAAAACAAACTTGTAGGATGATGATTTTATATACTCTAAACATAATTTAGATATGATAATATAATCACAATTAATGTCTAAATAGGGAGAGAAAAATCAATGGAGTTAATAATGAATAGAAAAATAATAAACATGTCCTGCAAAATTATAAGAAAAATTTCGCTCTAGGCGTAGTGTCAATACTCATTATTTTCTCATTGTCACTGGCTTTGTTCGATGAAAGTTCATCATCGAATGAAAAACCCGTGTTCTTAACTTTGGAAGGCTACGAAGTAATACCTTTGGAAAACCTAAGTCTCACAGAATATGATATTGAATCATTCTTTGGAACAAACGATCTCCTTATGTTCTACCTTAATGAAGACGGAATGGTAGATTATAAGTTAACTCAAACAATAAATGCAGGTCGTACCGCACTCGAGACCACTGATTATGGATATAAAATTTGGTTAGACTCTGATCTTTGCTATCTTATTGCCGCATCAGGTCTTGGCGCTTTATCTTTGGTCCCTGGAATAGGTCAGATTGCCGCGATAATTTTAGGAATTAGCGGCATAGGTGCAGGCATCATTGGATATATTGACTCCAACTTTCTACACATTTCCAATGGAATATGCATTGAAATAAAGTTATTTAATTCATATAAAGTCATTGGATATAAAATCAAATTGCCTACTACACCAACTATAAAAATATATATCCTCAATAAAATTTATGACGTTCAAAATAAGAGTTATTTTTTTATCATAGTATTGACTGTATGTATAACGGGGTATTTGCTTCAGAGATGGGAAATAATGCCGTCAGGAGGCGCCTCGCTCATAACTGCGATATCCATTACATCATATTTTACAATCATAATATGGGATGAACATAAACTTCAAAAAAACAAACAGTAATAATCGAGCGCGAAGGTCAAATCGGCATGCAGAGTTCTGTCAAGGACGCTGCATATATGGTTACCTATAGGTGGCGAGCACCATCACTATCGCGGACTGAAAAATTCGGCCGCGGCCGCCAACCTGACAGAGATCTTCCCGGCCCGCACCCAGCGGGTTCTTCCCCTTATTTATAATCCAATGCGATTACAGACCGATTCGCATGAAAGGCTCCAGAGCTCTGCTCAAAATGCTGGAGGACAGAGGCGTCGGGACGATGTTCGGATATCCGGGAGGTTCCGTCATCCCCATTTACGACGAGATAAGGGAATCTTCGATCAGGCATATCCTGGTCAGGCACGAGCAGTGCGCCGGCCACGCCGCCGACGGCTATGCCCGTGCATCCGGGGAGACGGGCGTATGCCTCTCCACCTCCGGGCCGGGAGCCACCAACATGCTCACCGGGATCGCCACAGCCTATGCAGACTCCGTTCCGATGATCGCCCTCACTGGCCAGGTGGGCTCGAAGGTCCTGGGATCCGAGGCATTCCAGGAGGTCGATGCCTATTCGCTCATGATGCCCGTCACCAAGCACAATTTCAGGGTCACGGACGTCAACAGGCTGCCGCATGCTATCGATGAGGCATGGCAGATCGCCCGCTCCGGAAGGCCCGGGCCGGTCCATATCGACCTGCCGGTCGACCAGATCAACGCTGATATCGATGAGTCGCTCACCGAGCAGCATTACGGCATCAAAGAACCGACAGAGGACCTCTCCGGCATACCTGATGCCGTCAGGTTCATCAGGGAGTCCAAGCGCCCTGTTATAATGGCAGGCGGCGGAGCGATAGGTGCCGGCGCCTCGGATGAGGTCGCCCGCCTGTCGCGCGCCATCTCCGCGCCCGTCGTCACCCCGCTGATGGGGATCGGCATCATACCCAGTTCGGACCCTTACTGCATGGGGGCGCTCGGCATGCATGGAAAGATGTGCGCCCAGGAATCGTTCAGCAGCGCCGATCTCGTCATAGCCGTCGGCACCAAGTTCTCGGACAGGACGTATTCGCCCCACACCGCCCCGTCGAAGGCCTGCAAGGTCATCCAGATCGATATCGACGCCACCCAGTTCGGGAAGGCGAACAGGGAGGCCGTCAACATCAAGGCCGATGCGAAGAAGGCCCTCGGACTGATCCTCGATGCTCTGGGAGAGGCCCCTGCGGACCGGGAGCAGTGGAGGAGGATGAACAGCGAATGGAAGAAGCGGTGCACCTGCGACTACGACTACTTCACTTCCCCCATAGTCCCGCAGAAGGTCATGAAGGAGCTCAACGCTTTCATCGACAGCGATACCATCATCACCACCGACGTCGGGCAGAACCAGATGTGGGCGATGCATTTCCTGGACATCAAGAGGCCGCGCCAGCTGCTGTCCTCCGGATCGTTCGGGACCATGGGGTTCGGACTGCCGGCGGCCATAGGCGCCAAGGCCGCCCGTCCCGACTGCAAAGTGGCGGCCGTCGTAGGCGACGGGGGGCTGCAGATGGTCATCCAGGAGCTGGCGACCTCGGTCGCGGAGAAGCTCCCGGTGGTGGTCGTCCTGCTCAACAACGGATGGCTGGGCATGGTCAGGCAGTGGCAGAAGCTCTTCTGGGACAAGCGCTACTCCGAGACCGAGCTGGGGGACGACCCGGACTTCGCGATGATCGCCAAAGCGTACCGCGCCAAAGGGATAACCGTCGAACGTGCGGGCGAGGTGCGCGACGCCCTCAAGGAGGCCTTCGGATGCGGAGAGACCTGCGTGGTCGACATACATTGCGACCCAGAGGAAGATGCTCTCCCGATGCTTCCCCCGAACCCCGACCTGCCGCCGGTCAAAGGGCGCTGCAGGTTCTGATACCCATACGGGCCGGAAGGCCGACTTGCTCTCGCTGATCCTCGGTGAGGAAGTCCAGAAGGGTCACAATCCTGATCCCGCGGATGTTGTCGGACAGATACCTGCTGGGGGAGATCACGGTCTTCGGACAGCTGTCCTTCACCGTATCCAGAGGCTTCATCCTGCGTTCGCGGACGATTGTATCGAAGATGTCGCCAATCACCCGGAAGTACAGGCGGCCTCCGTCCTTCTCGCACACGAAATCAATCTCCCGCCTCTCCCTGCCGACAGCCACGGCCGATGCGCTGCCGTACCTGTAAAGGAGCTCATTGAAGACGATGTTCCGGATCATGCTGAGGACATCTTCCTCCGGGAACGGGACCTGGGACCTTCCGAGGCCCAGATCGCATACGTAGAGTTTGCCGCTGAGCCCCGTCTGCTCTGCGACATCAGCCTCCGCCCCCGGCCTTCTCGAACAGAAGCGAATCCTCCAGGTATCCTGCGTACGACTCTGCCGCTGACGGATCCGTCCTGCAGCCCCTGCCTGCCAGGAATCCGCAGACTTCCCTTACCGACAGCCGTTTCCCTATCATCCTCATCATGTACTGAGATATGTTCTAGAGTGCCAGAGGGTTCCTGATCTTGTTCCTCTCGATGATGTCCTTCACATAAACGGTATTGCAGATCCCCGAGAGGATGTCGGGAAGGCCCTTCCTGTTCCCCATATGAGCGGCGATGAAAGGCATCCCTCCCCAGCGGATGAAGTCGTTCAGCATCCCGCTCTCATCTTCGCCCGGACAGTAAGCTCTGCGGAATTCCAGGTACTCTCTGAAGACAAGCGGCCTCACGCGGATTTCTACGGCTCTCCCCGACAGCCTGCCGGCGAGGTCCGCGGAAAGCATATGCGCATCGGAACCTGTGACGTATATGTCCGCACCGCTCAGACGCAGCGCCTCGACCGCATCCGCCCAGCCGCTGACATTCCGGACTTCATCTAGGAATATGTATTACCCGGGCCCCGGCGCGGTTTTACCGCATACGATCTTCAGAAGTTCCGATGCCGATCCCGCCAACAGCCCCAATTCTGTGCCGAAATTCAGGTACACTATGTCCTTTTCATCAGCTCCGTCTTCGATGAGGCCGCTGATGAACATCTTGAGAAGGACAGTTTTCCCGCATCTTCTGACCCTGTGATGACCTTGACCGGAGATCGACCGCGATAGTGTTCCATCTGTTCCAGGTATTTTTCTCGCCTGACATATCGGGCTGCATCGGCTATATCGGGATTGTGTTCTGACCTGTATTTGAAGAACTGTGATTTTGCGGATTGCATTCTCTCAATTTAATAACATTCAGAGCATTATGTAATAATGATATAAGGCTGGGTCAGCAGTTTTCCTGTCCACGCAAATCCCTGCTGATACCAGGCAATAATAAGCCCCACAAACATACTTATAAAGCGAAGTATAAAGGGACATTCAGAGGAATCATTCATGGAAACAAAAATCTACCATGATGAGGACGCAGACCTTAACGTCCTCAAAGGAAAGAAGATCGCCGTTATCGGATACGGTGCCCAGGGCCGCGCGCAGGCCCTCTGCTTCAGAGACTCCGGCCTCGATGTCACCGTCGGTGTCAGGGAGAACGGACCTTCCTGGAAGAAGGCCAAGGAAGACGGCGGAATGACCGTCACCACCATGGACAAGGCCGTCAAGGACGCCGATGTTGTCCTTATCCTCACCCCTGACGAGACCCAGCCCGACGTTTACAAGCAGTACGTCGAACCCAACCTGAAAGAGGGCGCAGCTCTCGACTTTGCCCACGGTTTCGCCATCACCTACAAGCTGATCGTCCCCCCGAAGAACGTCGACGTCATCATGATGGCGCCCAAGGCCCCCGGAGACGCCGAGAGGCAGCAGTTCGTCGAGGGATTCGGTGTCCCCGCCCTCATCGTCGTCCACCAGGACTTCACCGGCAACGCGAAGAAGATCGCGCTCGCTCTCGCGAAAGGGCTCGGAGCCACCCGCGCAGGGACTTTCGAGGTCGACAACTTCGACTACGAGACCAAATCCGACCTCTTCGGCGAGCAGGCTGTCGAGTGCGGCGGCCTCTCCAAGCTGATCCAGTCCGGATACCAGACCCTTGTCGACAACGGCTTCCCGCCCATCGTCGCTTACTTCGAGTGCGACCATGAGTGCAAGCTCATCATCGACCTCATCACCTCCGGCGGATTCACCTACATGTGGAACGTCTGCTCCAACACCGCCAAGTACGGCGGCCTCACCCGCAGGGACAGGGTCATCAACGACAAGTCCATCGAGGGCATGAAGGAGATCTACCGCGAGATCGACGCCGGCGAGTTCAAGACCGAGTGGAGGCAGGAGTGGGCCAACGGCCTCGTCAACCTCCACAAGATGATGGACGCCGAGTCCAAGAAGGACATCGAGAAGACCGGCGCCATGGTCAGGTCTCTCTTCCAGCGCAAGGCTGCGAAGAACTGATGGCCTTCGGGGGCCGGCCCGTGCTGAAACTGCTCATAAGGACAAAGTGCGGGGATTACCCCGCCCTGCTCGACGAGAGCGACATAGGCAGCTCGGTCTGGTTCCTTTCATCTCCTGAGTACAAGGCGGAGGCCAATCAGGTCTCCGGCCTGTACTATTTCGAGTTGCCTGCGGATCCTGAGATCAAAGGCGAGGCGGCCACTGTTTTCGATGCAGGCGACATTTGCTGGTGGCCGAGGGTCAATGCCATGGTCATCTTCTACGGGCCCACGCCCCTCAGCGGGGACGACGGCAGGCCTGTATGGAAATATCCGCTTGTGAAGTTCGGCCACATCCAAGGTGACTGCTCGGGACTGGAGAATTCCGGCGACAGGCAGAACATCACCCTCATACAGCAGATCTGAGCCTGGGGCGCCGCGATCTGTTTTGAGACCGCTCAGTGAAGATAAGTAAAAACTTTTTGATTATTTTCGCCTGAATATGGGCTCCCTGCCCTTAACCATTGCCTCATAGCATCTGACGGTGGTCTCCACATCGGCGCCTGCGCGGTGATGGACCCCGAGCGGTATGCTGAGATATTCGGCAACGGTCTCCAGCCTTCCGTTCTCCAGCCCGGGCAGCCCCCACTTGGCGATGTTCTTGGTATCGAAGAAATCGTTCCCGATGGGCTCGATCCCTTCCCGCAGGCAGGCATCGTGGATGAAATTCATGTCGAAACTGACGTTGTGCCCCAGGATGGGATCGCCGCCGACGAAATCCTTCAGATCGGGGAGGACCTCGGACGGCAGGGGCGCATCTTCGACATCGGCGTCGGTTATGCCGGTGAGCGACGTGATGAAGGAACTTACATGTTTATCAGCCTCACGAACGAGACGAACGCATCATCCATGGCCCCCTCTCTCATGCGGTACGCCGCGATCTCGATGATCGATTCGCGGGCAGGCGAGAGCCCGGTGGTTTCGATATCGATGCATACGTAGTCATCGGGATCGATGAGGACATTCGCTCCGCGCAGCGGGCGGGCCCTGCACACGGAACGATAGCCGCCTTTCCTCTCGATGAGAGCATCCCACTCGACGGCAGGCCTCACTGTCTCCAGCCCGACCCGCCGCAGAACGAGCACTTCTCGTTGAGCCCGTCGCCGACGAAATACTTCCCGCACCGTCCGCACCTGAAGAACGCGAAATCCTCGGCCTTCCAGCCGGAACCGCCGCAGAACGGGCATGTCTGGTCGACATCGTCGCCCATGAAGATCCTGCCGCACCCCGAGCATTTGAAGAAGAACACCTTGTCGGTGCTCCAGCCGTGGGCGCCGCAGTGAGGGCAGTACGAGTGCCATTCGTCGCTGATGAACGTGTTGGCGCAACTGCTGCACTTGTAGAACCTTACCAATTGAGAGGTCTCCGTTCTAGAGATGCCGAACGAGGATAAAAAGCCGTCCGCCCGCTGTTCATCCGACGATCGTGAGCTCCTTGGGGAAGTCGGAGAGACGGCGGCATCCGTCCTTCTCAATCAGCACGGTATCCTCGATCCTGACCCCGCCGACTCCGGGGATGTACACGCCGGGCTCCGCCGAGACCACGTTCCCCGCTTTCAGGACCTGCTCCGAGCGATAGCTGACATAGATGGGCTGGTGGACGTCCATTCCGATGCCGTGGCCGAAGGAGTGGATGAACTTCCCTTTGAACTCGGAAGCATCGATGATCTTCCTGGCCGCGAGGTCGGCGTCCTTGGCGGGAGCGCCGTCGCGGTAGGTATCGATGCCGGCCTGCTGGGCCTCCCTCACGACCTCGTACGCCCTCTTCATGATGTCCGGCGGCTCCCCCAGGAAGACGGTGCGGGTCATGTCGGAGCAGTAGCCTCCCCACTTGCATCCGAAGTCAAAGAGAGCGGCATCGCCCTTCCTCAGCCGGTAGTCCGCAGGCATGTAATGTGGCATGCTCGAATTGGGGCCGAAGGCGGCGATGGTGTCGAAGGCCAGCCCCCTCCCGCCGAGCTCCTGCATCCTGATCTCCATCCTGGTGGCGACCTCGGTCTCGGAGACTCCCTCGGACAGGTACTCCGGGATCTCCCTGGCCACCTGCGAGGAGATGTCGCAGGCCTTCTGTATGGCGGCGATCTCGTCGGCATCCTTGACGGCCACGGTATCGGCGATGGCCTTCCTGGCGTCCGCCACCTCGAAATCGTTCCCCGAGAGCTTCTTGATCCCCGTGACGGTGCTGTAAGGGACGGAGTCGACATTGAAGCCGACCTTCCTGCAGTCCCCAAGGCAGTCTTTGAAGATCGCCTCGAGCTCGGCGCGGTCATGGAACACGCGGACGTTCCCGGTCCCGGAGCGGGCGGCCTCTTCCTCCAGGATATTGACGATTACATCCTGCGTCCCATCCTTCCTGACGACCATGTAACAGTCTTCGAAGACCCCCCCCTTGGGGTTCAGGAGGTACTTGTACATCGAGTCGATGAAGTTCTCGCCGCCGTTGGCGATCACGATCGCGTCCATGTCCTCGGGCGCGTTCGCCATCAGCCTCTCCGCTCTTGTTGCCATAATCAGATGATTACCACAGCGTATAAACAGAATTGCAACTGCCCGCATTTTCGGTAATGTTAGGCATAAGTTCATGAAGAGAACCCGAAAACCCTCAGTTTCCTGCCCCTCTTCTTCTTGATCCCCAGCAAACCAAGTTAGGTTCCAATTTTGATTTTAAGTACCTTTGATGAAGTTACTGACTGCCTGATTGCAAATTCCATTACCTGTTTCAAACAATCTTTAAGTATTACAATTGTCATACAATAAATATGGTCTACTCGATCAGATTCTCTGAAGATGAACAGGCAGCCATAGAACAGTATGCAATGCTGTACGGAATGAAGATATCTGAGGTCATCAGGAAAGCAACTATGCAGATGATCGAGGACGAGATGGATATACAGGCCTTCAAAGAGGCGAAGGAAAGATTCGAGAAGAATCCCGTCACTTACTCCCACGATAATGTCGGAAAGGAATTGGGATTCCTTTGAGCTATCGCGTCGAATACAGCAGCGATGCCAAGAAATCACTGTTGAAGATGAAGAAAAAGGATCCGATAGAAGCACTCAGGATCTATAATTGGATTGGAAAGAATCTTGAAAATTGCGATGATCCGCGCAGAACAGGAAAGGCACTGACTGGTCAATACAAAGGATCTTGGAGATACAGAGTAGGGGATTACAGGATCTTGGCCGAAATTCATGATGATGTGCTGGTCATACTCCTAATAGATATTGGACATCGCAGCATTGTTTATGACCAATGATTCTGCCATCAGTATGCTCTGTGTATACTGTATAGCCTTTTTGATGAATCAGCAGGCCCGCGGCCGTTTCTAACTGACATCAGTCTCGGACATCGACCTGTGATGCCGGGACTGTGGGGGTCCTGTTTTTCCGACTGCGGCTCTTCTGAAATGGTCCGGGCATGCATGCGATGTTGCCTTGTTCCTTCGGCGCGGCATAATCTGAATCGCCCCCCCCGCTTGGAACAGAATTCGACTGGACGGGGGGGCCTATCCCATGAATCGCATCAGCCGGGCCTGCCTGGTTTCAGATCCCGAACCATTCGTTGCGGCAGATCCTCTTCAGCGCCGCGATGGCGGCGAGGGCGGCGAGGTGCGAGGTTTTGGGGTTGTCGGTCTCAGGGATGTTGTAGGTGTGCGCAACAGCCTTGCCGAACTTCCCTTCATACTTCAGCTCGTGGGAGTTGGAGGTAGCCTCGGGGTCGCAGACGATGGTGACCTTGGTCCTGTCGAAGCCGATGCCGAGGAGGGATACCGTGGCCGCGACGTTGATGTTCTTGGGGAAGTACTTGACGGCGTCCCTGGCGGGGCCGGAGTAAACAACGGTCTTCTCCTTGATCTTATCGACTACGATGCCCTTGTCGAGAAGGTACTGGACGTTCTCCAGGGACTTGGGGCCCTTGGTGGTGATCAGCTCCACGGAGTCGAGGTCGTCCTGGCTGGCGGACCTCAGCCCGTCGACGCCGCAGAGGGCGCCGGTGGGAATGAAGATCTTCGCCTCGTGCTCCCTGGCGTTCTGGAACAGCGCGGCCCTGTACTCATCGTCGACGAGAGACCCGACGGACATGATCATGATGTCCACTCCCCTTGCGGCCACGACCGGGGCGATCTGCCTGGCAGCGCTCTGGGACGATGCCTCAATGACCAGGTCGCAGTGGTAGAGCTCATCCTCAACGGAATCTACCACGATTGCCTTCTTCAGCCCTGCCGCCAGATTATCGGCGATGTCCTTCCTGATGTCGACGAGGTAGATCCTCTTGACCTCTTCCATTTCGTCAGCGGCCTTGGCCAGCCTGGAGCCGATGGAGCCGCATCCGACGATTGTTATTCTCATGCTACCGCGATTGACGGGACTTCTTATTAAATATTACCTGGATTCCAGGGATTCCGCTGCGGAATGCAGAGACCGAATTGCGCTTTACAGCGGTTTTGCACTGCCGATACCACGTATTCCGCACCGATGGACACAGATATCTATCTCCTGGGCGATGCGTACGGCATGCAGAGGTACGAGGTCCTCGATCACACGGCCGACCTCATGATACGCGCCCGCGGGAATGACATGGGGGAATGCTATGCGAACCTCGCCTACGGGATGTTCGACCAGATGGTCGACCTCTCCGGCGTCAGGCGGCTGGAGGCCAGGCATGTGGAGGTCTCGGGCGAGGACCCGGAAGATGCGCTGTACTCCTCCTGTCGGAGCTGCTGTTCCTGGAGGACTGCGACGGCCTGATACTGTGCAGTTTCTCGGTGAGCGTCAGCGGAGACGGCCTCAGCATCACCTGCGACTGCTCGGGCGAGCCCCTCGACCGGTCCCGCATGCATATTCGCACCGAGATCAAGGCCGTGACGTTCCATATGATGGCCATCGATTCCAGCGCCTGCGAGGCCACGGTCCTCTTCGATGTGTGACGGGCGAGGCCTTTCCGGGCGCGCCTTTCTATATACCCGCGGGGAGATTGGGTGGCGATGTTGAAACTGGGATGGTTCTCCACCGGCCGGGGCCCCGGGTCCCGCAATCTCCTGAGATCGGTGGAGCAGGCTATCGGAAGCGGCTACCTCGATGCGGAGATCTCGTTCGTATTCTGCAACTGGGACAACACCGAGGAGGATAATCCCAAGAAAGACCAGAGGGAGCTGTTCTTCGAAGAGGTCAGATCTTACGGGATCCCCCTGGTCACCGCCTCCTGGAAGAAGTTCATGCCCGAGCTCAGGGAACGGGACGAGAAGGCCTGGGGGAACGAGTACGGGAAGGTGCTGAGGGAGAGCACCGGCAGGTACGGGATGGACCTCGGCATCCTCGCCGGGTACATGCTGTGGATGGACGACGCCACCTGCGATGCGTACGACATGCTCAACCTGCATCCTGCCCTGCCAGACGGCCCCAAGGGGACCTGGCAGGACGTTATCTGGCAGCTCATCGCTTCCGAGGCGCGGGAGCAGGGCGCCATGATGCACATCTGCACCAGCGAGCACGACCGCGGGGCGGCCATAACCTACTGCCGCTTCCCCATCAGGGGAGAGGGCTGGGACTGCCTCTGGGACGGCCTGCATGAGAAGCTGAAGGACAGGACGCTGGAGCAGATCCGCGCCGAAGAGGGAACTGACGAACCGCTCTTCCGCAGGATACGCGAGCACGGGGCGAAGCGCGAGCTGCCGCTGATAACCGAGACGATAAAGCTCTTCGCCGACGGCACCGTGAAGATGAAGGACAAGAAGCTGGTCAGGGACGGAAAGGTCCTGGACGGGCCTTACGACCTAACCGAAGAGGTCAACGGGGCGGCCGGAGATGCCTGACGAGATCAACCCTATGCAGGACATGGGGCTGACGCATGACAAGCAGCTGATATGCGAGCCCCAGGGGTTCCTGATCAGGAACGACTGTGCCAGGATGCTGTGCGGGCACTTCATACCCAAAGGGGAGAGGCTGTACGACCTGATCGACAGGTACGACAACATCACGTCCTATGTCCTCAACAGGACGGACATCGGGCACAGCGGCGACGCCATCAGGATGGTCGCCCCGTTCCTGGTGGCCTTCGGCGTCTCCGATTACCAGGCCGAGAAGTTCTTCTCGGAGAACATGAAGCTCATGGCGGACGCCCCGCATGTCGTCGGCTATTTCCGCGACATCCTGCCGTCGTTCTACGACTCGTGCATGTACGACCATGCTGCAGACGCCCTCTGCAGCCTCACAGGCCTGGCCAGGGAATCCGTGGGCTGCACCCAGCTGGAACTGGACAATGCCGCATCGGACATGTCCTGGGATGAGAGGAGCATGCTCAGGAAGATCGCCGCAGAGCTCGCCGACCTGCCCATTCCGACCACCAGGTACAAACTCAATGTCCCGATGGCGCTCTCGAAGGACGAGGTAGACATGGTGAAGGCACTGGACGACGTGTTCGTGAGGCGTCTCCAGGGGACCTCGGCATACGACATGATAAGCGAGATGCCGGCCGTCGGGGCCAATGAGAAGGCGTACGCTCTTCTCGACATCAGGAAAACGACCCAGATCGACATGGACGGCACCGCGTACATCGGAGGGGAGACCATAGACTACCAGGCGCTCGACCTGGTGAAGGACGGCGGGGGCCTGGCCGTCGCCTATAACGGATCGGAGTTCGCCGTTCACGGCGCGAACGTATCGGTCATCTCGGAGAGCAGCCTCGCCGGGGCGGTCCTCGTCGAGCAGTTCTACGACACCGGGATAGAAGGGGTCTACGATCTCGTGGACCATTGGAGCAGGGACGGCCTGAAGAACTACACCAAATACCCAGACCCCGGGCTCATGGATGCCATGCTCAGAGAGCCGGACCTGCCCATAGTCCGCAGGATCACCCAGGACAACGTCTCGGAGATCGCATCCGAGAGCAGCGCCTGCCGCAAGGCCATAATGAGCAGCTTCGGGAACCAATAAACCGGAAGGCCGGGATTCCCGGCCCTCCGAAACCTGTTTATTTTTCACTCGGTAGCACGCTGAGGCCTGTCCGAGAAGGCCGCCCTGGCAGCAGCTGAAATGACGGCCGCGAGAACGGCCATCGCTATTCCTACTGCCAGGAAGGCATCTCCGAACCCTGCCGCATCGATCATAGTGCCTACGATGATAGCGGAGACGAACTGTCCCAGGTTCATGAAGACAGAATAAGCGCCGAGGACCTTCCCCTCCTTCCCGCGGACGGCGAGGGAGGATATGGTCCCCACGAGGCACGGCACTATGGTGCCCATGCCTATGCCGACGAGCACCACAGCGATGATTGCAAGGACCAGTTCGGACGGGATCAGCAGGAACATCCCGGCAGCGTAGGAGGCGAAGGCAACGGCCGCCGCCTTCCACAGGGGGAGCCTGATGCCTGCCCTGTTGAACACCATCGGCACGACGGAGTTCATGGCCCCGAGAAGGGCCAGTATGGTGCCGCACAGGGCCATGCTCTCGCCCATGTCGACTAGGTAGTCCGACATGTTGACGGTGACCACGTAGAGGCAGAACATGGCGGAGAATATCGATATGTAGCAGAGGATGATCCTCGCCTTCCTCCTGGGTATGTTCCTCTCGGGCGCATCCGACGGCCCTGTCCTGCCGCTGCCGGCGATGTTTTAGATGCCGAGGAACGCGAAGAGCAGGATCGGAACGCCGATCGCGTAGACGAGGAACGGCGATTTCCAGTCTATGTCCGCCAGGAACCCTCCCAGCATCTCGAGGACGATGACCCCCAGGCCCATGAAGACGGCCTGCTGGGTTATCACCTTCGCCCTCTCCGGGCCTGAATAGTACATTCCGATGAGGGCGTTATCGGCCGTGGCTATTCCGGCGATCCCCACTCCGACCATGAACCTCATGGCCAGGAGCATGCCGATCGACGTTGCGAAATAACCCGCGATGCCGAACACGGTGAAGATAATAAGCGAGAGGATGAGGGTGAACCTCATACCCAGCTTATCGGCCATGGTCCCCATGGGGAACCCGAAGCAGGCGACGGCCAGCGCGGGGAGCGTCACGACGAAGGATGTGAGCAGTTTGCCTGCCCCGAACTCCTCCTCGATCCCGTTCAGCGCGGGGGCCACCGCCGCCCCCATGATGATGAGCATGGAGGCGGTGAGGATAGCATACCTCGACCAGACATTGGGCGTGAATTCCTTCGCGCCCCTGTTCTCTGACATGAAAAAGCAGTCAATAGGCTTTGTTATTTAATCTTTGATTGTACGTATCGGACGGGCCCGGACCACAGAAAGCGCCTGCAGGGAACGCTTTCCGCGGCCAATATATTTAAAATAAATCAGATAGGCGTTAACATGGACGGGGCAGAACTGAGGAGGATGCTGGGTGAACCGAAGAAGGCGATACGCTCGCTCGCCTGGGCGCTCCTGTTCTCCTATCTGGTCATCCAGGTGAACCTCTTCGTCGATACCGCCTGGGCCTCCGGGCTCGGAGATGAGGACCTGTCCGCGCTCTCGATGATGGCCCCCGTGTACTGGCTCATCGCCGGGATAGGCGTGGGCCTCGGAGTAGGAGCTTCGGCATGCATCTCCTTCCGCATCGGGAAGGACGATATGCGCCGCGCCTCCGAGCTCGCCGAGAACGCCGTCATCCTGGGGCTGATAGCCTCGGCGGCAACGACAGCGGTCGTCTGGGTCATCCTGGACCCGATCATCTCGTTCATGGGCGCGGACGATGTCCGCGACGGGTGCAGGGAATATGCCTTCCCATTCATCGCCCTCGCCGGCGCCATCATCATGAACGGCGTGGTGTCCGGGCTGCTCCGTTCGGAGGGCGCCGGGAAGAGGTCGATAATCATCCTGACGGTGTCGGCCGGGCTCAACATGGTCCTGGACCCGGCGCTCATCTACTGGGCTGGGATGGGCATCTCCGGGGCCGGATGGGCGACATCGATAGGGGCCCTCGCCTCTACCCTGATCGGCCTGTACTGGTACATGGGCGGGTCGATGAACGTCAGGATGTCCTTCAGGGGATACCGTCCGGACAGGGCGGCGATGTCCGAGCTCATGGGGATCGCCGGGCCGAGGACGACCGAGGCGACCGTCATCAGCATCACCAACATAATCCAGAGGGTCTTCATCATCATCGCGGGCGGGACCGTTGCCGTCATGATGTACAACGTCCCGTTCAGGTACTGCACCCTCATAGCGGCCGTATCGGAAGCGATCGGCGCGGCGATGATCCCCGTATGCTCGGCGGCGCTCGGCCAGGGCGACATCCCCAAGATGAAGCTGGGCATCTCATATTCGGCCAGGACCTCGATGGCCATCACGGTCGCCCTGTCCGCAGCCGTGTTCATCCTGGCGGATCCACTGATCGGAGTGTTCACGACGGAACCGTCGATGGCCGAGCACAGGGATGAGATGGTGTGGGTCCTCAGGGTGTTCTGCATCTTCATCCCGTTCAACGGGCTGAGGAAGCTTGGCTCCTGCATGCTGCAGGTCCTGAGACGCTCCAAGATGTCCTCCAGGCTCACCCTGCTCTGGGGAGTCGCGAAGCTCGCAGCGTACGCCGCAGCATGCACCGTCTCGTTCCATGCGCTGATAATAGCCTGTGTGGCGGTCTACATATTCGGAGGCCTGCTCATGACGGGGACGGCCCTCTGGATATCATCCCGGACCGATTACGGGAACGCTCCCGCGGAACCGGGAGGCGCGGACCGACCGCGACAGAATAGGCCGCGATCGAAGCAGCATGATGCAGAATTATGGTGCTCCAGGCGGGATTCGAACCCGAGTCCCGGCCTCGAAAGGGCCGGATGATTGGCCGCTACACTACTGGAGCAGTGCCGGTCCAATGATGGACTCGATTTAAAAATATTTGGGGATTCCCGGTCCGGCGGCCGCCTCCGCGCCCGTCCCTTTCCTTTCTTATTATTCTATAAACATCAAAGGCAACACTTAATAAGCAGGGCTTCTCATGGCTGGATGATAAAAATGGCAGAAGGACCCTTCGAATCAACGGAAGAGGACGTAACCCGCGTCCGCCTCCCCAATATCAAAGAGGGGGAAATGTTCGGCATCGCCGACCAGCTCCTCGGGGCAAGCAAGATCAAGGTCATGTGCGAGGACGGCCAGTCCCGCGTCGGCCGCATCCCCGGCAAGATCAAGAAGAGGATGTGGATCCGCGAGGGCGACCTGCTGATCGTCTCCGTCTGGGATTTCGAGCCCACCAAATGCGACGTCAGGTTCAGGTACACCAAGACCCAGGCGGTCAATCTCAGCAAGAGGAACAAGATCCCGAAGAACCTGGACATATTCTGAGCCCGCGAACGCGGGCCGGCGTGGAGGAGGTTACCGGATGAAGGAATCCTACGAAGAGGAGTACGCCTACCTCGAGAAGCGCATAGACGCCCTCAAGACCGACCGCACCGGCGATGAACGCCAGACCGAGGCCGAGTCTTCGACAGGAAGACCCTGATGACGATCTACGGCTTCATGAAGAAGGGGCTGCTGGACAAAGTCCACTACCCCATATCCACCGGCAAGGAGGGGAACGTTTTCTACTCCACCGATGCCGAGGGCTCCCCGGTCGCCCTGAAGATCTACAGGACCTCCACATCCACGTTCAAGAAGGTATCCAAGTACATCGAGGGCGACCCCAGGTTCAGGGGGACCACGGGGAACCGCTGGAAGTTCATCTACGCATGGGCGTCCAAGGAGTTCAAGAACCTCGAGAGGTACTGGGAAGCGGAGCTCCCCGTACCGGAACCGATCACATGCCAGCAGAACTGCCTCCTCATGGAGTACATCGGCGACGAGACGGGCGCCTGCCCGCAGCTCAGGAACGCCGAGCTCGACGACCCCGACAGAACCTACGGGGACGTGGTGGAATTCATAGTGAGCGGATGGGCGGACGCCGGCCTGGTCCACGGGGACCTGAGCGAGTACAACATACTGATGAGGGACGGCGAGCCGGTGATCATCGATGTCGGGCAGGCGATGACCGCCGACTGGTTCAACGCGAAGGACCTCCTGCGCCGCGATATCGCCAACATCAACAGGTTCTTCGCCTCCAGAGGGGCGGATGTCCTGCCTGCCGAAGAGATCGAGAAGGAATGCGAGGATGCCGCCGGATCGGAGGAGGACGGCGGGGACGAGGAGGAAGACGAATGAGGGAGATCAGGATACCTGCGGAACGCGTCGGCGCGCTCGTGGGGAAAGGAGGAGCATCGAAGAAGATGCTTGAGGAGAGGACCGGCATAAAGATAGACGTGGACACCGAGGGAGAGGTCATCATCCACGACGAGGCCGAGGGCGTGGAGCCCATCAACGCCCTGAAGATCCTCGACGTCATCCGCGCCGTGGCCAGGGGATTCAACCCGGAGAAGGCCGCGAAGATCCTCGATGACGACGACATGTTCCTTCAGACCATCGACATCAAGGAGGCCGTCGGGGACAGACAGTCCCAGGTCGAGCGCGCCCGCGGCAGGCTCATCGGGCGCAACGGACGCACCAGGGAGCTGATCGAGGAGCTGGCCGACGTCTACATGAGCGTCTACGGCAACACCGTATCGCTGATCGGAAACTCCATATCGCTCCCGGTCGCCAAGACCGCGATCGAGATGCTCCTGCACGGCAGCGAGCACTCGACCGTCTACCACTATCTCGAATCGCAGCGCCCCAGGCTCCGCATAGCCGAGATGGGCTTCGAAATCTGAGGCGGTAAGCTTGGCAGAGGAATGGGTGGAGGAGAACATCGATAAAGCGCGCGAGCTCGCCCGCATGGGCCTCTGCGACCACTGCATCGGGAGGCAGTTCGCCAAGCTGGGCGAGAGGCTCACCGATGAGGAGCGCGGCCGCATGCTCCGCGCCGCGCTGGAAGAGAAAGGCGAGCATTATGCCGAAGCGGACATCTGCCCCCTGTGCGAGGACATCTTCGATATGGTGCCCAGGTTCGCCGAGGCAGTGGCCGAGAAGGTCAACACCGTCCAGTCCGAGAACTTCCTGGTCGGCTGCAGGGTCGACCCGGAGCAGGTCAAGCGCGAGAGGGAGCTGACGGAGAAACTGGGCCTCTCCGAGACCGCCGAGCCCCTCAAGACCGAGCTCAACAGGGAGATCGGCAAAGTTGCGCTCCCGATGATCAACCGCCGCGTGGAGTTCAAGGAGCCGGAGGTCGTCGCCTGCATCGACACCCGTTTCGCAGACGTCACCCTCGACTGCGCCCCGCTGTTCATCGCCGGGCGCTACAACAAGTACAGCCGCGAGATCCCCCAGACGAGATGGCCCTGCCGCGTCTGCCACGGGAAGGGCTGCCCCCGCTGCCACGGCTCCGGCAAGATGTACCAGACCTCCGTTCAGGAGGAGATCGGGCGCATAGCCTGGAGATGGCCGGCGGCAAAGAGGACTTCTTCCACGGAATGGGCAGGGAGGACATCGATGCCCGCATGCTCGGGACCGGGAGGCCGTTCGTCCTCGAGATCTCCCAGCCGAAGCGCAGGGACATCGACCTGGACGAACTGGAGAGAAGGGCCAACGAAAGCATACTGGCACAATACCACGGCCTGCATTTCGTCCCCAGGGCGGAGGTGGCCGAGTACAAAGGGTCGGACCCCGACAAGACCTACCGCGCCAAGGTGGTCTCCGACGGCCCCTACGACAGGGAGAAGGTCATGCAGGTGGTCTCCTCGTTCAAAGACGTCGACCTGGCACAGCGCACTCCGGTCAGGGTCGAGCACCGCCGCGCCGACCTGGTGAGGAACCGCAGGATATACTGGCTGAAAGCCGACAGCTTCACCGACGAGGGCTTCGACCTGCTGCTGAAGACGCAGTCCGGAACGTACGTGAAGGAGTTCGTCTCCGGAGACGGAGGGAGAACCGACCCCAACCTGTCGGAACTGGTCGGCGCGAAGCTGACAGTGGACCTCCTGGACGTCACCGATATAGATTATTGAGCGCCCTGCTCCCGCCGCCTTTCCTTTTATTAAGAATAAATGAAGAAAGGTTAATAAACAGGGAGCCGATAGCGCAGTCCTATCTAGGGTTGCTCAGATAGGATTAGGTCAATCCATCGGCGCAGATCCGAAAAATATCAGAGGCAGATCACATGCAGAGATCCAGAGGATTCAGGTCCAAGACCCGCCAGCTTCTCCAGAAGAAGCCCAGGTCCAGGGGACTCTCCCCCATCACCAGGGGATTCCAGACTTTCGAGAACGGAGAGAAGGTCAACATCGTCATCGACCCCTCCATCCACAAGGGCATGCCCCACTCCAGGTTCCAGGGGCTCACCGGAGTCGTCATCGGCTCCAGGGGATCCGCGTACGAAGTCTCCGTGAATGTCGGCGGCAAAACCAAGACCGTCGTCTCCAGGCCGGAGCACCTCGTCAGGGCCGTTCAGTAAATCTGCTGACTGACCCGCATAAACATTTTCTCCTTTGATTACAGGTGATGTGGATGGACGGAAAGATCGTTTCGCTTGCTGAAGTAAGGGACATGCTCACTGCTGAGAATGAGAAGAGGGAACTCCTCCCCATGCAGAAGAACGCCCTCGCCCAGGCCGAGCTCTGCCACATCTCCAAGGATCAGGCCGACGAGCTCTTCGGCAAGCTCCTGGAGCTCGACTTCATCAAGGGCAACGAAGCCCTTGCCATGAAGATCGTCGACATCCTCCCGAAGTACCCGTCCGATGTCAGGGCGCTGTGCTCGAAAGAGCGCCTCCCCCGCCCTCTCGACGCGGAAATGATCGACCAGGTCCTGAAGACCGTCGAACCCTACTACTGAGCTTCTCAGGGGGTGCTTCAATGGAAGATTACGCGTATATATTGGATATCGGAACGATAACCGGAGGCAGGGACAGGCGCGAGCAGCGCGTGGCCTTCGCTCTCGGCGACACCGATTTCAAGCTTTTCGAACTCGTCCCGAAGGACAATGCGGCCATCAACATCGGCGACCGTGTGTACATCGGCAAAGAAGCTCGAAGAGAGATTCCATCGACCATGTGAAGAGGAGGATCTCCTTCAGCGAGCTGCCCAACATGGCTGCTTCCGAGATAGAGTACGCTGTCGCGGACATCGTGAAGAACAACGAGGCCAGGTTCATCCGCTTCTACAACGAGGCCGGACCCATTTCGCTCAAGAAGCACCTCCTCGAGGAGCTTCCCGGTCTCGGCAAGAAGACCATGAACGCCATCCTTGCCGAGCGCGAGAGCCCCAGGGGCGGCTTCAAGGGATACGAGGACCTCTCCTCCAGGCTCGCCGAGTACCAGAAGATCCAGTCCTTCAAGCCTGAGAAGCCTGTCGCCGCCAGGATCGTGCTCGAGATCGAGGACCCTGAGAGGCGCCGCTATCTTTTCGTGCAGAACTCGCAGAAATGACCGATACTGGGCGCCTCATCAGGGAGACCGGTGTAAGGCCGAGCAGGTCCCGCGGTCAGAACTTCCTGACCGACGGGAGGATTGCCGACAGGCATGTAGGCTATGCCTGCATCGGGCCCCACGACAGGGTCCTGGAGGTCGGCCCGGGCCTCGGCATACTGACCCAGCGCCTCGCAGAGGCGACGGACAGCCTCACATGCATCGAACTGGATGATACCCTCGCAGATTATATTGAGAAGACCTACGGGGACAGGATAACCCTCATCCGCGGAGATGCCGTCAAAGTGCCTTTCCCGGAGTTCGATGTTTTCGTCAGCAACCTCCCGTACAGCGTCTCCACCCCCATCATCTTCAAGCTCCTGGAATATGACTTCAGGATCGCCGTGGTGATGGTGCAGAAGGAGTTCGCGGAGCGCATGGTGGCCGAGACGGGGTCCGTAGATTATTCCCGTCTCACCGTGAACCTCGCCTACCGCGCCGAATGCAGGATGCTTGAGAACGTCCCCAGCAGCCGCTTCAACCCCCGCCCCAAAGTGGACTCCTGCATAGTCTCGATAAGACCCAGGAAGGCGGATTTCGAGATCAGGGACGAGAAGACGTTCTTCAGGGTCGTCGATGTCTGCTTCGAGCACAGGAGGAAGAAGATCGGCACCTCGCTGAAGGCCGCCGGCATGATCCCGTCTTCGGAGGGCATCCCCTTCGCGGATGAGAGGATCGAGCGCCTCAGCCCCCGGCAGATAGGCGAGCTCGCCGATGCCGTCTGGTCCCTCAGGCACTGATCGGCTGACGTCTGGACAGCCCGCGCGCATCCGTTCGCATTATATATTTTCAGGCCTTACCACGACCCGATTGCCGTGTTCCATATCGATATCGTTCCAGAACCGCAATACATGCGCGAGAAGAACAAGAGAATACAGTGAGCATCAGGCAAACATGAATCATAAGAAGGTTTGATTATGGCCGAGTGGGAAATGAAAGAGCTCCGTGAGCTCAAGATCGGAAGGTACGTTAACATCGATGACTGCCCCTGCAAGATTATCAGCATCACCACCTCCAAGCCCGGAAAGCACGGATCCGCCAAAGCAAGCATCGAGGCGACCGATATCTTCACCGGCCAGAAGAGGTCCATCAACGCGCCTGTTTCCGCGAAGGTGCAGGTCCCTGTCATCGACAAGAGAAAGGGACAGGTCATCTCCATCGATGAGGCCAACAACGAAGTCCAGATCATGGATCTCGAGACCTTCGAGACCTTCAGCATGCCCATCAACCCCCGACCATGAGTCGGTCCTCACGGACGGTGCTGAGATCCTGTACATCGTAGCGATGGACAGGATGAAGCTGATGTGAGGGGCCGGCATGCCGTACGGGCTCACTTATGCCGATTCGGACGCCGAGTACAACGAGGCCGATGCAGTCATCATAGGTGTGCCCTACGATCATACCGCATCTTTCAAAGCAGGGGCCCGCGAGGCCCCCACTGCCGTAAGGCGCGCCTCCTACAATTTCGAGGAGACGATTTTCTATCACCTTAACGACGAGAAGCCGAAGGTGAACGACTACGGGAACTGCGACGACTTCATCCTCCCCGAGGACATGTTCGAGGAGGTAAAGTTCGCTGCCGGGCCCGTCATCAGGGACGGAAAGTTCCCGATAGTCATCGGCGGAGAACATTCCGCCACTGTGCCGGTCATACAGTCGTTCGAGAAGAACAGCATCGCCCTGATGACCATAGACGCTCACCTTGATTCCAGGGACGAGTACATGGGCACTCCGAACAGCCACGCCTGCGTGACCCGGAGGGCCTCCGAGCACCTGGGCATCGAGAACTGCTGCGCGGTCGGCGTCAGGTCGATCGGGAGGGAGGAGCTCGAAAGGGACGATGTCGTCCCTTACATCACCTCCTTCGACGTCTTCGACCACGGCATCGAATGGGCCGTCAAGAAAGCACTGGACGGCTTCAAGGCGGACAAGGTCTACCTCTCGATAGACATAGACGGCATAGACCCGGCCTACGCTCCCGGGACCGGCACCCCGGAACCGTTCGGCCTCACCCCCAACGACGTGCGGAAGGTCATAAACATCATCGGCGACAGGCTCGCCGGGATGGACGTCATGGAGATCTGCCCCCCTGCAGATCCGTCCGGGATCACCTCGATCCTCGGCGCGAGGCTCATCAACGAAGGCCTCGCTGTCCTCGGAAAATCCCTGAAACGCTGAGCCTGGGACCTTTTTCACTTCCTGCGGGACTGGCCGGCAGGCGCGGATTCCGACAGGAACTTCTCCGCTTCCTTCATGTACCTGTCCGCATAGGCGGCGGCCTTGGCCTCGTCCCTGGATTCGGCGTAGATCCTGAAGATAGGCTCCGTGCCGGACGGCTCATGAGGACCCAGCCGTCCCTGAAGAGCACTTTGATTCCATCGGTCTTGTCGATGCGCTCGTCCTGGGAGTACTCGGCCATGTGCTTCAGGAGCTTCTTCTTCATCTGGTTGGGGCAGGAGATCTTGTCCTTGACGGTGTAATAGGTGGGCAGGGAAGCGACCTGCCCGCTGAGCGGCCCGTTCCTGATTATGCACTCGAGCATGCGGACTATGGCCATGGCGCCGTCCCTGCAGTACTGGTTGTCCGGGAAGATCAGCCCTCCGTTCTCCTCCCCGCCCATGACCCCTCCGACCTCCATCATCTTGCGGGCGACGACAGGCGATCCGACGGCGGTCCTGATGACCCGGCCGCCGACGGAAGCGACGGCATCCTCGATGACGGAGGAAGTGGCCACAGGGGTCACGACGACCGAGCCTTCCTTCCTCTGGCACATTGATTTGGACAGCACGGCCAGGGTCTTGTCCCCGGGAACGTAGTTCCCGCTCCCGTCCACGAAGACGCACCTGTCCGCATCGCCGTCATGGGCTATGCCAAGGTCCGCCTTGACCTCCGGGACCATCCTGCAGAGGTCCTTCAGGTTGTCCGCGGTGGGCTCAGAGGGATGCCCGGGGAAGGTCCCGTCGGGAGAGGCATTGAGCATGACCGCCCTGACGCCAAGTTTCCTGAGGAGCAGGGGGGATGTGAAGCAGGACGCCCCGTTGGCGCAGTCGATGACGACGGTCAGCTTGGCATCCTGGATCGCCTTGACGTCGGCCCTGGACAGGATGGCGTCCACGTACTCCTCGGCCGCTCCGGGCACCTCCCTGGTCTTGCCCACGGCGTCCCAGGGGACGGTCTCGATCTCCGTGCCGTAGAGGTCCTCTATGGCGTTCTCGGCATCCTTCGATGCCTCGGTCCCGTCGCCGGCTATGACCTTGAGCCCGTTGAACTCCGGGGGATTGTGGGATGCGGTGACAATGACCGCCGCGCTGATGTCCTGATGGCTCTTCACATAGTATTGGATGGCCGGGGTCGGGAGCATGCCGAGGAGGTCCACGTCGCATCCGACCGACATCAGGCCGGAGGCGACCGCCGCGGTGAGCATGTCGGCGGAGAGACGGGTATCGGTGCCGACGGCCACCCTTCCCGGGAACTCTTTGCCGACGGCCTTGCCTATCTGCAGCGCAAGCGCCGCGTTCATGTCCTCGTTGACGATACCGCGTATCCCGTTGGTCCCGAACATCTTCCCCATTTCAGATCCCTTTCGCAGCCAGCATAATCTGTATGATGTCGACGCAGTCCTTGCCGGCATCGGCAGCATCTTCGATGCACTCGATGAGCCCGGAAACGATGAGCAGCGCCCTCGTGTCCATCTCTGACAGGTATATGTGCTTCAGGGATGAATAATACATCCCGTCTATCACTCTTTCCTGGTCGCTGACGGCCTCGGCCTGGCGGTTGGCCTCCTTGGGGTCGGAGTCGACCGCTTCGATGGCGGCCGCGATGAACCTCACCTCCTCGGCGAGCTCGGACACTGTGGCGGAGATCTCCTTCCAGACCTCCTGCGGCACCGCGGCGGCCGTTTCCAGGGCCAGCTGCACGCGGATGGCGCCTTCCTTGGTGAGCCCCGCAATCGTCTGGGTCTTCCTCACGTACCTTATCAGGTCCATCCTGGCGCGGGGATCGATCTCCCCGCGGCTGATGCGGACGCAGAGGCGCTCGCTCACGCGGACGGACTCATCCTCGGCGAGGATCAGTCTCTCTATCCCTTTCCTTGCCCCTTCTGTCCCCGCGGGCCATGCAGTCGAGCACGTTCCTCAGGTCCGAAGCGCAGTCGCATATCGAGAGAGCATGGCCGCGGGCATCCTCCGTGACCGAGCTCTCCTTCCTCTTCCCGAACCAATCCAATAGAGCTTTGTTGCTTTCACTCAAGGCTGATCGCCTCCGATAATCCCTCTTCCGGGACCTGGAACACCTGGGTCATCTCCTTGTTGAAGCTGACGCGCACGATGCTCCCGTCCGCCGGCGGGTCCAGGTTGTCGGACAGGTTGTACTCGACGTTGTCGTCGGTCTCGGTCCTGACCCTGACCCTCCAGTAGGTCCCCATGAACACCGACCCCTGCACCTTGGCGCGGATCCCGTCATCCGTGGTGTAGACGTTCTCCGGGCGGACCGCGACAACCGCGGCCTCGCCCTCCTGCAGGCTGCTGGGTCCTGCTTTGACAGTTTTCCCGCCCCTCAGGCGGACCTTCGTCCAGCCTTTCATGGTGCGGCTCTCGATGACCCCCGTGAGCAGGTTTATCTCGCCGATGAAATAGGCGGCGAATACCGTCTTGGGGTTCCTGTAGATCTCCAGGGGGCTGCCCGTCTCATGCACCGTGCCCCTCTTCATAAGCACGATGCGGTCGGAGACCGACATGGCCTCCTCCTGGTCGTGGGTGACATGGAGGATGGTGATGCCCAGTTCCTTGACGATCCTGCGGATCTCGTACCTGAGCTCCATCCTGACCCTGGCGTCGAGGGCGGAGAGGGGCTCGTCAAGCATGATTATCTTCGATCCGGACGAGAGGGCGCGGGCTATCGCGACCTTCTGCTTCTCACCTCCGGACAGCTCCTGCGGGAACATGCCGGCGCGGTCGAGCATGCCGACCAGCTTCAGGTACTTCTCCGCCGTCTCCTTTCTCTTTTCCGGGTCCTCGCCGCGCACCCTGGGCCCGTACTCGGCGTTCTTCCTGTTGGTCATGTTGGGGAAGAGCGCGATGTTCTGGAACACGTAGCCGACGTCCCTGTCCTCCAAGGGGACGTCCGTGACGTCGCGGCCGTCGATGAGCACCCTCCCCTCGGTGGGCCTCCATATCCCGGATATGACCTTGATCAGGGAGGTCTTCCCGCATCCGCTGGGACCCAGGATCGTGACGTACTCCCCCTCGGCTACGTCCAGGCAGATGTCGCGCACGGCGTAGAAGCTGCCGAACCTCATGGAGACGTGCTCCAGGCGGATCTTTGGGACCGGGGCCTCCTGTTCCGGGGCCGGCGCTGCCTGAACCTTCTCGTCAGTCAAGGCGCATCTCCTCCTCCAGGCCTCCCTCGGGCATCGGGAACACCGAGGCCTTCTCAGGCTGCCATGTGATTGTGACCTCCATCCCCGGCGAGTACATCTCGTACCTCCTGCTGGACCTTTGGCTCGAGACGATGCCTAGGCCCTCCACTTCCGTCTCCACCGTGATAGTCGCCCCTTCGTAAAGCACCCTGGCAACCTTCCCCCTGAGGTAGCCGTCGGGCAGGAAATCAGGCAGGTGCTTGTCCTGGACGTCGGCCTTGGCCCCGACGACCTCCGGGACCGTGGTCCCGACCTTGACCGCCACGACCGCCTGCGACCCGGGCTCCAGGTCCGTGCTCCTCGCGCGGATGACCGTCCCGGGCATCAGTTCGACCTCCGAGCCCTCCGGGCCGGAGCGGAGCAGCCTGCCGCTGAACACGTTCGACCTGCCCAGGAAATTGGCGACGAACGGCGATGCCGGGTTCTGGAAGATGTCCATCGGCGTCCCCACCTGCAGAATCCTCCCCTTGCGTATGATGGCGATGCGGTCGGCCACCTCCATCGCCTCGTCCTGGTCGTGGGTGACATGGACCGCGGTCAGCCCCATGTCCTTGACCATCGATTTCAGCTCCTTCCTGAGCTCGATCCTGAGCCTGGCGTCCAGAGCGCGGAGTGGCTCGTCGAGGAGGAGCACCTTCGAATCCGAGGCGAGCGCACGTGCCAGGGCCGCCCTCTGCTGCTGCCCTCCCGAGAGCTCGCCCGGCATGTTCCCCGCCTTCTTGCTCATGTGCACCATATCGATCATGGACGTGGCGAGCTTCCGGGTGTCCTCATCGGGCCATCCGCGGATCCTCGGGGAGAAGGTCACGTTGTCGTAGACGTTCATGTTCGGGAACAGGGCATATGTCTGGGACAGCATCGTCGCCTTGCGTTCGCTGATCGGTACCTCGGACATGTCCTTCCCGTCGAAGAGCACGCGCCCGGAATCGGGCTTGGCGAGGCCGCAGATCATCCTGAGCGCGGTGGTCTTCCCCGCGCCGGTCGGGCCGAGGAGGCACAGGTACTCCCCGTCCCTCACCGTGAGGCAGAGGTCGTCCGATGCGGAGACGTCGCCGAACGATTTGCGGATGTGATCGAGCACGATCTCAGTCATGGCGCGCCTCCTCGCGGCGGCTGAGGCGCCTGACAGCCAGCATCAGCAGGAAGCATATCGCGATCAGCACGATGGACGCTATGGCCGCATCGGCATAGCATGACGGGTCGCCGGTCTCCACTCCCTTCTGGACCAGGTTGACGATGTAGATCGGCACGGAATCCACGTCCGGCGCGATGGCGTAGGTGGCGCCGGTCTCCCCGAGGGAACGGGTGAACGCCATTATGGCCCCGGCTATGACGGAGTTCTTTATCATCGGCAGGAGGACCCTGCTGAAGGTCTGGAAGGGCTTGGCACCCAGGGTCATGGCCGTCTCCTCGTAGGAGGGGTCGACCTCCTCCACGGCGCCGGCGATGTTCCTCACGACCAGCGGATAGGTGAACGATATATGCCCCAGGATGACCAGGAGCATCTCCGGCACCCCGTCCCCGATGTCAGTCCAGAACAGGTAAAGCGATACTCCCAGGGCGGTGGTCGGGACTATGAGCGGGACGTTCATCAGGTTGTCCAGGGTCCCGGCCAGCTTCTCCCCCCTGTGCCTGGCTATGTACATGGCCAACGGTATCCCGAAGACCACGTCGAAGGCCACCGCCGCCCCGGCTATCAGGAAGGAATTGGCTATCGACCCGGCCAGCCTGCCCCCGTCTATGTCGCCGGGCTCCGTCAGGTACATGAAGATGTAGAACGACGGTATGAGGACCATCACGAACAGCACCAGCACGGCCAGGCCGTCCTTGATCTTGGGGACCGCGCCGTGGCTGAGCTTCCTCCCCAGCTCCGGGAAGACCTTCTCCCCCGGGATCCCGACCCTCGTGATTATGTACCTCGCGGCCACCAGGAGGGCCAGCGCGATGAGGATCATGATCACGCTGATGAGGATCATCTCCGGGGTGGCCTCGTTCCCGTGCTTGTGGGTCATGATGTACGTCGGGCCGGTGAAGAAGTCGGTCTGATGTCCCAGGATCATGAGGGTGATGTAGGTGCCGCCGGTCTCGGAGAGGGAACGCGCGAAGCAGAGGATGAACCCGGTGACGAGCCCGGCGCGGAAAAGGGGCAGGGTTATGGTGCGCACGGCGGTCCAGCGGCTGGCGCCCAGGGTCATGGCGGCCGTCTCGTAACTGGTATCGATCTGCTCCAGGATCCCGGAGAGGGAGCGGACGATGTAAGGGTATGTGAAGATCACGTGCAGGAGGAACAGGGCGCAGAAGGGGGAGAGATGGAGCCCCAGCCCGGGGATGTCCACGCCGTCGGGGCATCCCCAGAACATGAGGACGCTGAGGCCCAGGACAGCAGTGGGGAAGGCCAGCGGCATGTCCAGGAGGGAATCCAGGAGCCCTTTGCCCCGGAACTCCTTCCTCACCATGATCCAGGCCATCGGGAGCCCGACGATGATGTCGAATATGGTGACGGCGAACGCGAGCCCGAAGGAGTTGCCGACGGCCTCCCAGATCTGGCCCATCTCCGACGTGTCGTTCCAGACGTCGGAGACGCTGTCCCATTGGGTGAGGATCTTGGTTACGACGTATACGGACGGTATCAGGATGATTATGATGAAGACGGCGAGCGCCAGCGAGAACCACGCTCTGCGCGTGCTCTCCTTTTCCGAGGCCTTGTTCACCCTGTCTAGAAAACTCATCGGAGGACGTCCTGCGGGGACCTGGCGATAGGATCGCCGGTCCCATACATTGCCTCCTTCGGATTGCCGCGCGATTATATAACTTCGTGCGCGCGATATATCCCGCTATAGCCTCTATAGATGTGCGGATCCGGAGCAAGACGGGGTCAGGACGCGTCGTTCTTGTCCTCGGGGGCCGTGTCCTCTTCCTCCGCATCCCCTGCGGAGCTGCTCTTGGAGGAGTTCTCCTCGATCCACTTGCGGATGGCCGCCTTCGAGTTGGTGCCGATGCCGAACTGCTCGGCGAACTTGGCCGTGGTGCTGAGCTCCTTGGTCTGGCCGTTGCTGCTGGCGGATACCAGGCCCATGCTCCTGAGGACCTTCACGTCCTCATAGGCGCGGGGCCCGCGCACCTTGACCAGCTTCGACTGGAGGACGGGCTGGTTGTAGGCGATGGTCACCAGCGTGCGCATGACGCCGCCGGGGATGGCCGGCCTGGCGAAATCGTCAATATATTTTGATATTCCTGTCTGAGCACCATGCGGTAGTTCCCGGCCGCCTCGGAGATGACGATCGCGGAATTGCGCATATCGTACTCCATCTTGAGGTCCTTGAGGGCGTAGCGGACGTCCGGCTCGCTGAGGCCGGTCCTGGCGACGATGTCGTCCACCCTGAGAGACTCGGTGGCCGCGAATAGGGCGGCCTCCACGATGGTCCTCTCGTCCATATCAGTTCACCGCGGCCTCTGCCACGGGCACCCTGGCCTCGGGGGCCTTTATCTGGACGGTGATCTCCCCGTAGGGGAGCTCGGTCTGGGAAACATCCAGCAGGCCGTTCCTCACCAGGTGCAGCACGGAGACGAAGACGGTGATGTTCTGCTCGACGTCCCCGCTGTAGAACTCGGTGATCGGCATCGGCCCTGCGCCCATGCTCTTGATCCTCTCGTAGACCTTCTCGACGGTCCTCTCGTCGTCCTCGCGGTGCGCCTTGTTGTCGAACTTCAGGGGCTCCCTGTTCTTCAGCTTCTCCCTGCTGATCTCCCTGGCGCGGGCGATCTCGGCCTCTTCCCTGGCCCCCTCGAAGGCATCGAGGATGTCCTTCATGGTGACTGCGGGGCACGTCCCTGGCGTACGAGGCCCTCAGGACTATGTCGGGCACCACCATCGGGTCCTCGTCCTCGAAGGCGAAATCCTCCTCCAGGACCTCGGGCTCGGGGGGCTCGGCGATCAGGCGGAGCCTGTCGGACTGTGCGTTAAGGACCTTCCATGCCATCAGCAGGAGGCTCCCGGCGACCACCATGTCGAACCTTCCGCCGGCGACCTTGGCGCTGTACACCCTGACGAACTCGTCCAGGTCGATGGCCCAGGGGTCGAACCCGTTGTCCAGCACCGCGCTGAACACCGCCCTTATCGATTCGTCCACCGGGTCGTCGAGCTTGGCGTTGTCCCCGGTCTCCCTGAGGGTCCTCAGATACCCGTCGAACCTCTCTATGTCGGCATCGCTGTCGGCCATCGCCTTGTAGTAGAGCAGATGCTGCTCGATCTGCTCGGTGGCCGCGTTCCCATCCTTCCCATCCATTTCTCATCCCTCATTGAGTTCCGGAGGAGCCTTCCTCCTCCTTCTTCATATTCCTTAATGCTTCTTCCTCATATTTTGATACTTCCGCGATATCGGGCTGCATGATGATCCTGCTGATGCCGTTGGGCGGCCTCGTGACCCCTATGAGGTGGTCCGCATGCCGCAGGGCGACCTGCCTCAGGGAGACCTGTATGAACTGCGCCGTGGCGGAGGACTCCTTCACCCTGGCGGCCACCGTCTCCGCGTTGACCGAATCCAGGAACATGTCGACCTCGTCGAGCACGTAGAACGGCGAGGGCTGATACTCCTGGATGGCGAAGATGAACGACAGCGCAGTGAGCGACTTCTCCCCTCCGGACAGGGCCGCCAGGCGGGTCATCTTCCCGTTCCTCGGCTTGGCGTTTATCTGCAGGCCTCCCGCGAAGGGGTCCTCCGGGTCGTCCAGGGCCATGTAGGCCTCGCCTCCGCCGGAGAGCTTGGCGTAGATCTCCTTGAAGTTGGCGTCCACGGCGTCGTACGCCTCCATGAAGAGCCCTTTCTTCTTCTGCGACAGCTCCTCAGCGAGCCTGTCGAGCTCGGTTATCCTCCCGGTGAGCACCTTGGTCTGCTCCACCAGCTGCCCGTATTCCGCCACGGCGGCATCGTAATCCTCGATGGCGCGGAGGTTGACGTTGCCTAGAGCGGATATGGCCTCGTTGCACTGCTTGATCTCGGCCTTGAGCGCGGCCTCCGAGGGGACCGGCTCGGCGACCTCCACCGTTATGGCGCGCACGGCCTCCTCAAGCTGCTCCAGCTCCTTCCTGCATATCTCGGCCTGGGCCCTCTGGCTGGTCAGGAACCCTTCCTTGACCTCGATGTCCTTCTGGGCGGCCTCGGCCCTGTTCCTGAGGGAGTAGCCCTTCTCGATGAGCGCATCGCGCTCGGCCTTCAGCCCCTCGATGGCGGACTCCATCTTCTCCATGATCGATTTGACGGCCTCCAGGTCGACCTTGAGCTTCTCGGAGTTGGCAGTATGCACGCGCACCGCCTCCTCGTCCTGGGCGATGATGCCGTCGACATGGGATATCTGCTCGTCCGTGGCCTCCTTCTGCCTGTCCAGCCCTGCGGCCTCGGCCTTCACGGAGTTGATCTGGGACTCAAGGTCGGACACGGCGTTCCTGGCCGCGAACACCCTGTCGCCGGCCTTCTGGATCCTCTCCTGCAGGCCTGCGGGCGCTATGACGCTGAGGCGCTCGCGCATCTTCGCCTGGGAGTCCCTCAGGGACTGCAGCCCTGCCCTCGCTTCCTCCAGGGCGGCATCCGCCGAGGACAGCTGGGCCTCCGCGTCCGAGACGGCCTGGGCCTTCTTAGCGAGGTCCGCCTCGGCGGCGGCCAATCCCTTCTTCGCCTGAGCAGGGTGGCGTCGGCCGCCGCGATCTTCCCTTTCATCCCTATGCCGCGGGAGCCCGCCTGGGTCATCTGGGAGTCGGTCTCCCTTATCTTGTCGCGGAGCGCCCTCAGGTCGGAGCGGATCTCGTCCAACTGGTCCTGGGCCTTCTTCATCTCGGCGGCGGCCGCTTCCAGCGCGGACTGCCCGGAGGGCCCGAACTTGCCGATCCTGCGCTTGTCGAGGTTCCCTCCGGTCATGGCTCCGGACGCCTCGATCAGCTCGCCGGCGCGGGTGACGACCCTGACCCCGCCCATGACGTCCTTGGCCTTGTCGAGATCGCCGACCACGAGGGTGTCGCCGAAGACGTACCAGAAGACGTTCTCGTACTCCGGCTTGTACTCCACGAACCCGGAGATGTAGCCGTCCGTCCTCTTGAGGACCATGATGGCCTTCGCGCGGGGCTTCCCGGGCATCATCTCGTCCATGGGCAGGAAGGTCAGCCTCCCGAGCCCGTTCCTCTTGAGGTAGTTGATGCATTCGGCGCCGACGTCTATTGTCGACGACGACCGCGTCATCTTGCCGCCGGCGGCGACGGCCGCGGCGGTCTCGTAGCCGGGATCGACGGTGGCCAGCTGGGCCACGGTCCCGCGGATCCCCTTGATCTCGCCGCTCTCCTTCAGGGTGAGGATGCGGGAGAGAGCCTCGCTGCCGCTGTTGAGCGATTCGGTGACCCTCTTCTCCGTCGACAGGCGGTTGTACTCGGCGGTCTTCTTGTCCGCGATCGACCTGAGCTCATCTTCCTGCTTCTCGAGCTCGCTCTCCTGCTTCTTCAGGGCGAGGATCTTGTTCCCGAGCTCCTCGGCCTCGTTCTGCGGGCCGGCCTGCCTCTTGATCTCCTGGAGGTTCCAGTCGGCATCCTTGACCTCGAACCTGGCCGACTCCACCGCCTGCTCTGCCTGGTCCTTGGCGTTCTTAGCGTTCTCCAGGACGGACCCGACGGCCGCCTGCCTGGAGCTCGCCTCCTGCTCGCTGCGGGCGGCGGCGTCGATCTGCTTCTCGACGGCCTCCAGCTTCTTCTGGAGATCGGTCATCTCGCCCCCGTGGCTGGCGGTCTCCTCGCGGATGGACTTCTCCTCGGCGAGGGCGGTCGAGAGCTCGGTGTCGGCGTCCTTCTTCTTTATCTCCAGGTCCGACAGGTTGTCGGTGAGCGTCTGGCGCTGGCTGCGGTTCTCCTCGTTGTCCTGCACGAACCCCTCGCGGAACGCTTTCTGCTTCTCGATGTCCTCGGACGCGGCATCCGCCCTGCTCTTCTCGGAAGCGACCTTGATCTTGGCCTCCTCCACGTCCTGCTTGACCTTGGTATACTCCGAGCCGAGCCTGGCCTCGATCTCGGCGTCCTTCTCGCTGACGGCCTTCTCGTTGCTGTCGCGCTGCTCGATCGCCTCGGCCTTCTTCCGGGAGAGCTCCTCGAGCTCCTTCTCGGTCCCGTCCAGGGAGGACACGATGCTCTCGTAGGTCGCCTTCTGGTTGTCCCTCTGCCTCACGGTCAGCTGGGCCGTGGCGGTGTCGAGCCTGTCCTTGACCTCCTTGTACTTCATGGCCTCGGCGCGGTCCTTCTCCAGCTGCCTGACCGTCTTCTCCTTCTCTGAGCGGATGAACTCCACCCTCTCGAGATTCGAGTTGACCTCGACCCTCTCGGCGCCGGCGGCCTGGAGGTCGGCATCGAAACTGGCTATGCCGGATATCCCGTCGAGGATCTTCCTGCGCTCGACGGCCCCTATCTCGACGATGCTGGTGACATCGCCCTGCTGGACGATGTTGTAGCCGTCCGCGCTGATCCTCGCCTTCGTGAGCAGGCGGTCGAACTCGGTCAGCGTGGATTTCTGGTCGTTGATGAAGAAATAGGACGAGTAATCGACGCCGTTGTCGTTCAGCTTGACGTACCTCGTCAGGGTGACGGTATCGTCGTCCCAGGGCATGATGCGGTCCTTGTTGTCGAAGACCAGCGACACCTTCATGTAGCTGGCCCTGGACCTGCTGGACCCTCCGTTGAATATGAGGTCCGTGATCCTGCCCGCGCGGACCGCCTTGGGAGACCTGGGGCCCAGGACGAAGAGGATCGCATCCCCGATGTTCGACTTTCCGGACCCGTTCGGGCCCGTGACCGCCATGTAGCCATCCATCAGCGGAACGGTCACCTTACCGCCGAACGACTTGAAGTTCTCCAGTTCTATCTGTTTTAGATACATCCCGAACCATCCTTTCGGAACGTACGGCATAGCCGCAGTGCATCCCTGATGCGGCAGGGCGTCCGTCCGTCAGCGGCGCAGGCGCTCCAACCTCGTCCCACCGTACGTTCTTTCTGTATTTAAAAAAGGGTGCGATTGGCCGGATACAAGTCCCCTCTGGGTCATGCGGGGACAGCGCCGCCGGGCCCGGGAAGGCTCACTTGCCTTCCCTGAGGATGGCCAGGATATCGCGCAGGGAGTACGCTGCGACAATGAGGACCAGGATAAGCACCAGGATGAGGACCGACGAGGATTTGGCGAAATGGGTTATCGCGCCCAGCGTCTCCGAGACCCCTACGACCTTGCCGTCGATCATCCCCGAGGTGACGGTCTGCGTGTCACCCGACGGACGGGAATCTCCGTGGGCCGTCAGCGACACAGCGTTCCCTGAATCGTCGTACTGGATGCTTATCACGCGGTGCACCACGGTGGACCCGAGATATTCGAACGCCACGATGTCGCCGACCTCGAAATCATCGAGGGAGTCCTCGCCGGTGTTTATCACGACCACGGAATACACGGGGATCTCGGGGATATCGTACTGGTCCTGGGGGTTCCCTTCCATGGACCCCGACACTATGTACCTCATCTCGCGGCCGATCGGGTTCGGGGAACCGCCGTTGATCCCGCAGAAAGCTACCACGAGGGAAGCTACTATCCCGATGATTATGAGCCAATTGATCCATTTGATGTCTAGCAGTTTCATGGAGATCGCCTCAGCCTGCCGGTGTCCAGGAGCTCGGATGCTATATCGGCCACGGAACCGACCGCGAAAGTGGGCTTCACGGGAGAACGCGCCATCATATCGGCATCGGTCTCCCCCGAAAGGACCAGCACCGTCCTGGTGCCCGCATCCGCTCCCATGCGGATATCCGTGGAGAGGCGGTCGCCGACCATGACCACGTCCGAGGGGGACACCCCCATCTCGTCGGCGGCCATCTCCAGCATCAGCCGGTTGGGCTTCCCGACCACCTCGGCCTTCTTCCCGGTAAGCGATTCGAAGAGCTGATGAACGGCCCGATATCCACATCGTACGAGCTCTCCGTCGGGCAGACATCGTCCGGATGGGTGGCGATGAGGCCGGCACCCTCGAGGATATAATGGTACCCTCTGTTGATCTTCTGATAATCGATGGTCGTATCGAATGTCAAAAGAACGTTGTCAGGAGTTCCGTGGAAGTCCGTCTGGATCCCCGCTTCCCTTATCTCCTCTTTCACCTCGGGAGTGGCGATGACGAACGCATTCTCCCCATTGTGAGCGCGCTTCATGTAGCGCACGGTCGCGAGCGTGCTGGTGAGGACCTCCTCGGTCTCGGCCCTGAACCCTATGCGGACCAGGCGGTCGCGGTAGACGCGCGCGGATGCGAGGAATTGTTGGTGAGGAAACGGAACGGGATGCCTCTGGCCCTCAGTTCCGATACGAACTCCGCCGCTCCCGGTATGGGGCGCTCCCCGTGGTAGAGGGTGCCGTCCATATCGAGGGCGAAGGCGATCAGAAGAACTCCTCCCTGACCATGGCTATGGTGAGCCTGAGCTGTTCGCGGGCCGCCGGCTGGTAGATGCATGCCATCGGGTGGTAGGTGGGGATGAACAGTATCTTCTCCCCGCCGACGTCGATGTACTGGCGCGTGTTGACGATGTCCTTCATGGACCCCTCGTACCCGAGCAGGTCCCTTATCGAGGATTTCCCCAGGCCGACGATGGCCTTCCTCCCCTGAAGCTCGCTCACCAGGTACGGGCGGCAGGCCTGCATCTCCTCGGGCGTAGGCTCGCGGTTCTCCGGAGGCCTGCATTTGACCGTGTTGGTGATGAAGACCTTCTCCCTGGGAAGCCCCATCTCCTCCAGTATCCCGTCGAGGATCTTGCCGGCACGGCCGACGAAGGGGACGCCCTGCAGGTCCTCGTTCTCGCCGGGGCCTTCCCCGACGAACGCCACGGGGGATGCCGGGTCCCCGCACGGCACGACGATCTTCGTGCGGTGCCTGCAGAGGTCGCACCTCTGGCAGTCCTTCCCGGGAGGGATTATCATCTCTCGGCGTCCCTGAGGAGCTCGGAGCCCTTCACGAGGGAGTAAAGGGTGACTCCGATGCTGGCGAGGTTCTCCCTGCCGCCGCCCTCGCGGTCGATGACGGAGAAGACCTTGTCGACCTTCACCCCCTCCGAGCGGAGGGCGGCGATGGCCTTCATGGACGAGCGGCGGTGGTGATGACATCCTCGATGACGAGGACGCGATCGCCTTCCTTCAGGTCGCCCTCGACGAGCTTCCCGGTCCCGTGGTCCTTCCTCTCCTTGCGGACCATCAGCAGGTTGATGCCGGTCTTGAGGGAGAGCGCAGTGGCCAGGGGTATCGATCCCAGGACGACGCCTGCGACCTCGTCCGGCTCGATGCCCAGCTCCTTCATCCTGGCGGCCATCTCGTCGGCGATCAGGGCCAGGACGGCCGGCTTGGTGCTGGCCTTCTTGATGTCGATGTAGTAGTTGCTCTTGGCCCCCGATGCGAGGGTGAAATCTCCGAACTGCAGCGCTCCGCATTCCTCGAGCGCTTTCTTAATGTCTGCCATAATTGATCACCACGGTTCTTTCTTCAGCCCCATCCTGTACCCGATGATGTTCACCATGCGGTGGATACCGAACATTATCAGGAGCAGGAAGAGCAGGGCGCAGATGTGCCAGCCTTCGATGTACGTGTCGTATACCCATCCCGGGAAGAACAGGGCGGTCACGCACAGCGCGCCGACCACGAAATCGTACTGGTCGAGGCCGGGCGCCTTCGCTCCCCTCTCGAGCCCGAGGCGCCTCTTGATGAAGGCGCCGCACAGATCGCCCAGGACGGCCCCGAAGGACAGGGTCGCCAGAACCCCGACGTTGCCCCAGAAGTCCCCGAACCCCCAGTAATCCCCGGAATCGTCGAAAATGGAGGCGATGCCGATCTGGATCAGGCCGAGGACGATGCCGGAGAAGGCCCCGCCGAAGAAGCCGGCCCAGGATTTGCCGTCGCCGAAGATGCGCTTCCCGCGCCAGGTCTTCCCGAAGTCCATCTTCGTCTTGCCGTGCTTGCCGAAGACGACCGCCGCCGAGTTGGGGAGCATCGCCGGCAGGAAAACCCACAGGCCTACGAAGATGATCTTCAGGAACTCTACGGCGTCCATGCGGAACGCATCCCCATTTCCCCTTAAAGGCTTTCGGAACGCCTCCGTATATCGGGCAATCCCGCGCGGTATCCCGCGCACGGAACGCCCCTGCGCGCGCAATTATATTAATGCGCTCTGGGAATCGCGCTTCCGTCAAAAACGAACGCGGCGGGGTCCAATGACGGTCGGCTACATCATCGAGCGCTATTCCGATATGTCCGGGGGATATGCCTGCAGGCGCCTGGCCGAGGAGGGCCGGAAGCTGGGGATGGACATGCACATCGTCGGCACGCTCGACTGCCTGGTAGAGGACGGAACGCTCATCTCCGGAGGGGCGGAGCTCGGCCGCGCCGACATCGCCTTCCTGAGGCGCCGGCGCGGGGCCGTGCGCGACACGGTGTGCGCCCTGGCCGGAAGGATATACAACAGCCGCGACAGGTTCGACAGGTACATCAGCAAGGCCGCCCAGCTGGCCGACCTGAAGACGTCCAATATGGAGGTCCCCCGCTACACGGTCGGGAGCGGGGAGGAGTGCTTCCGCCGCGCCGCAGAAAAGCTGGGACTGCCGCTGGTCGCCAAGGGCCTGGAAGGTTCCCGCGGGGATGAGATATTCCTGATCGAGTCCGAGGACGATTTCATGAAGCTCTCCGGAAGGTTCGGGCCCGAGAAGGAATGGCTCTTCGAGGAGTACTACCCGGGAAGCCGCGGGACCGACCTCCGGCTGTTCTCCCTGAGGGGAGAGGCCGTCGCCTGCATGCGCAGGACCAATCCGTATGATTTCAGAGCAAATTACGCGCAGGGAGCATCCGTATCGGCGGTGCCGGTCACCCCGGAGATGAAGGACATAGCCGAGGACGTCTGGCGCTCCACCGGCCTCGACATAGCCGGCATCGACCTCCTCGACGGGAAGGATGGGCATGTCTTCTGCGAGGTCAACGTCATGCCGGGGATCAAAGGCATAGAATCGTGCACGGGCATCAACATCGCCCGCGCCTGCCTGCTGATGGCTTCGGAGGATATGCGGCATGGACGCGCGTGAAGCAGAGGATTACATCTATTCATCGTACGCCGAGGCCGCGGCCGGCCTGAAGTACAGCGGGAGGGATTCCTCGAAGAGGCATCCCGAGCTCACGGAAGGTATCATACGCAGCCTCTCCGGGACCCCCGCCCTCTGCGTGACCGGCAGCAAGGGGAAGGGATCGGTGTCCGTGATGATCAGCGAAGCGCTGCGCTCGGAGATGTCCGTCGGGCTGATGACCAGCCCGCACCTGGTCCGCTTCACGGAGAGGATCAGGGCGGACGGCGCCGAGATCCCCGGAGACGATCTGGCACACTGCGTCGAAACCCTGAAACCGGCGTTCGATAGGATCCAGGCAGGGCTGGACGGAGGCCGCTACATCAGCCCCATGGGGATTCAGACGGCCGCCGCGCTCATGTGGTTCCGCGAACGCGGGACGGATTTCAACGTCCTGGAATGCGGCAAAGGCGCCCAATACGACGACGTCAACAACGCAATTCACACCCGCGCGGTCATCAACACCGTGTTCGCCGAGCATACCCGCGAGCTCGGGGCCGACGCGGAGGAGATCGCCATGGACAAGTGCCACGTGATAACCGCGGACACTCGCACGGCCTGGACGGCGCCCCAGACGGAGAAGGTCCTCGGGATCCTGGCGGAAAGAGCGGACAGGATGGGCGCGGAGCTCAAGATCTGGGGGGAGGACTTCTCCTCAGAGGATGCCAAGGTGTCGGAGTCCGGCACCGAGTTCTCCGTGACCGTGGGAGGCGAGGGCCTCGGCCGCTTCAGGGTCCCGCTCCTGGGGGCCTTCCAGGCCAGGAACTGCGCTCTGGCACTGGCGGCCGCGCACGACATACTCAGGCATTTCGACAGGGACAGGATCGAAAGCATCCTATCGTCCGTATCGTGGCCGGGCCGCATGGACCTGATCTCCCGGGACCCGGCCATCATCATGGACAACTGCATCAACCGTGCCAGCTGCTCAGAGGTCAGGTCGGTCCTCCGCGAGCTCGGCATCTCCGGGGCAACGGCGGTCATCGGCATACCGGACGACAAGGACTTCCTGGGCGTGGCTCAGGAGATGGCGCCGGTATGCCGGAGGATAGTGCTGACATCATCCGATAATCCGCACTACCGTTTCACCGATATGCAGACCTCCGCACTGGCGGCCGCCGGCATAGAATCCGAACGCATCCCGGGGTCGGCCGCGGCGCTCGCATCTGCCGCCGCCGACGGACATCCGGTTGTGATCCTGGGCACCACATCGGTGATCTCGGAGATCCAGGCGCTCCGCGAGAAGGGGATGCTGGCACACATCATCGGCGGGATAGATTGATAACGTGCCCCGCTCATCATGAGGGCATGCAGGTCCTCGACAGTTCTGCGCTCTTTTCCATGTCCCAGCTCCCCGAAGGGGAGTCCTGCTGCCCGCCGGGGGTCATCAGGGAGCTGAGGAAGTACGGGGACGACAGGCCCGACCTCTGGGAGGGACTCCTCCGCGTCCAGGACCCCAGCGAGGATTCGCTCAGACGCGTCAGGGAGGCCGCAACAAAGACCGGGGACATCGGCAGGCTCTCTCCCGTGGACATCGACGTGCTGGCACTGGCGGCGGATGTGGGCGGGACGGTATGGTCGGACGACTATTCTATCCAGAATACGGCCCGCGCCATGGGCATCCCCTACAGGGGCGTCGGCCAGGCCGGCATCGTCCGGAAGGAGAAATGGAACTACCGGTGCATCGGCTGCGGCAAATGGTACAAGGAAAAGATGGACGAGTGCCCCATCTGCGGGTCCCAGATGCGCGCATACCGCAAAAGGCGATCAAGGCAGGAGATGCTTGCAGCGGATGAGCTTGCCCATCCTGCGGGTCCCGAGTATGCTCATGCAGAGGGCAGTGCTCCTGTCGCTGCGGAAAGCGAAGGTATCGGCGAGCTTCTTGTTGTTGGCCGCGATATGGAGGGGCTTCCAGAGCACCGACCTCCACTCCTCCTCGTAAAGCTCCAGGGCCTTCCCTTCCTTCACATTGCGGGCGGCGGCCAGGCCGGCCATGCGCCCGGTCATCATGGCCTCGGGGATGCCTCCGCCGTTGACCGGCATGACCATGCCCGCCGCATCCCCTGCGAGGAGCACGCCGTCGGCGACGGTCTTCGATATCGGGCCCTCAGAAGGAACATATTTTCCTTTCATCGGGGTCAGCAGCTCGAGCCCGTGCATCTCGCAGAACCTGTCCATGTACTCTTTCAGGGACCGTGCGAGAATGCGGGCGAGAACCCGACGCCGACGTTCGCCGTGCCGTTCTTGGGCATGATCCAGCCGTACGCCCCGGGCGCGATGCGCCCGAAGAACATCTGGATGGCGTCGCCGAAATCGCCTTTGGCCTGCGCAGAGACCGCAGGGTAAGGATTGGCATTCGCGGGAAGCCCGGCGGCCTTGGCCACGGCAGAACCGGGGCCGTCCGCTCCGATCAGCACCTTGAAGCCGATCTCACCCGCCGAGGTCCGCGCCGTGCGCCCGATGTAGCCTTCGAAAGCAGTGCCCAGCTTCAGTTCGGCGCCGGCCTCGACGGCCATGTCCATGTGGTACCTGTCGAAGCGGTCCCTGTCGGTGGTGTAGCCGGTGAACGGGAACTCCCTGACCTTCTGCTTCGGGTCGACGAGCCTGATCGAGTTCACTTTCCTGACCACGAGGCCGTCCGGGACGGAGAAGAGCTCGTCAGAGCCGGAATAGGCGGGGAACATATCCTTGATCTCGCTGACAGAGGGCATCATCTCGCCGCAGCGGACGGGCACTCCGACCGCGGAGCGCCTCTCCAGGACGAGGGCGGAGAGCCCCTGCTCGGCGGCGGCGCGGGCGGCCTGGGCCCCGGCAGGACCGGAGCCGATCACCAGAACATCGACGGAATCCACGGAGATCACCTATCGCGGGAAACGAAGAAATCGACCAGCTGGCACATCGCCGTCTTGTACTCGGAGTCCGGCAGGGGGTCGAGATGGTGCTTGGCCTCATCGGCGATGCTCTCGGCGACAGCGCGGCACCTGCTGATGGAATCTGTGCTCTTGATCAGGGCGATGGCCTCGGCGGCCTCGGCGTAATCGGAGGACGGGTCCTCGAAGATCTCGGCTATGCGGGGACCCGCCTCCGGGTCCTGCATGCCCATGATGATCGGCAGGGTGGGCTTGCCCTCGACGATGTCGTTCCCGACCTTCTTGCCGGTGCTTCCGACATCCCCGGCGACATCCAGGACATCGTCGATGATCTGGAACGCCATGCCTGCCTTGTAGGCGAAATCCCCGACGCAGTCGATGGTCTCAGCATCGGCGGAAGCGATGAAGGCGCCGCATTTCGCGGCGCACTCTATGAGGCGGGCGGTCTTCCCGCCGATGATCTTCATGTACTCGCTCTCGCCGACCGATTCGTTGCGCTCGTACTGCTTCTGGTCGAACTCGCCGGCGGCCAGGCCGGAGGCGGCATCGATGACGTAGTCCACGACCTCGTTCGAAGTGGAGCCGAGGAGCCTGAACCCGAGAGCGAAAAGGTAATCGCCGACGACGATGGACTTCCCGATGGTGTACTCCCTGTAGAGCGCTTTGGCGCCCCGGCGGAGCTCTCCCTGGTCGTTGATATCGTCGTGGATCAGGGTAGCGTTGTGGATGATCTCGATGGCGGCCGCGACATCGATGGACCTGTGGAGGTTCCCGTCATCCCCGCCGCAGGCATGGTAGGACAGGACGCAGATAGCGGGCCTGATCCTCTTACCATGGTTGGAGAGAACATAATCGCACATCTCCGTGAGTTCGGGGTTCTCAGAAAGTGTGACCTCCCGGATAACGGAGTCGACACGGTCGAGGTCCGAGGAAATGCAATCGTGCCAGTTCCCTGCCATTCATTGACCAATACTAGGACCCTACTTAAACATGATGCTGGGTCGTACCATTATCGATAATTCCTGAGTGGCGATATTTATTATCGCACATCTCGCGCTTAAACCGATTGAATATATAGACCTGCCATTAATCTCGTCTGCCGAGGCTGTGTCTGTGACCGCCGAGACAGTCTCTGTAAACATCTACTAGAATCTCTGAAATCCATCTCAATCTTCTACCAGAATAACATTCGATAAACTGAACTTCTTTATTGTGCGAGATTCCACGTCGAAGCCTGTCCACCTCGCCCCTTGCGCTGCATCTGTTGTCAATCAGCCTGGTGTTCATCCAGAAGCGAGCTGTAAACCTGTACACGCCACCTATGATCAAGGAAATCTGACTAGTATCCGGAAATGTGCCATATTGGTGTATGTCTCGTAACAGCCAGTCCATTATTGAACTAATTGATTATATTTCCTATTATAATATGTATGATTATATTATATGTTCATAAATTAATATTTCAATACTTCTTGTTATAGATCAATATTCCAAGTGTCCATATGGATGATTACAAGATTTGAAAGATTATGATATAGCAGAAAAGAAATCGATGTGTTATATATACTATATATATTAATGCCAAAAAATACTTAACCCCCCCCTGTCGGAATTATGGTCGATAAAAAGATCATTATCGGAATCGTTGCTGTTGTTGCGATTATTGCCATCGGTGCAACAGCATTTGTGATGATGGGCTCTGACTCATCATCATCAGCGGATGCAGAATGTGACTATCAGTTCATAGATGTCGATGAATCTTGGACTGATAGTGACAGGATCACTCACACAGCGCAGAAGGAATGCAACTTATAAGAACAAACATTGTTGTGAAGAACCTTCATGATGACTATGACGAGGATGATCTCTTGCATCGGGGCACCTCATTCAGTGATGACTGGTTCAAAGTCATAGGTACTGACGACAATACCTATGAATTGAAGTATAGGTACGCGCACACATCAAGCATTAATGTTAAGCCCGGCGATCAGGATAAGTTCACTGAAATTATGTTTGAATTGCCCAACGGCGTAGGTATCAAATCCATGACAGTCAGCGGTACGGATTTGGATATCGAATTCAATGATTCTCTGGTAAATAGCGATCCCTACGGAAACGCTATCAAAGCAACCCAGAGTTGAACAAAACATTGGTGTAGGTTAGCCTACACCTTAATTTTTCGGTCCTACCATTTTCTTAAAGAGGTATCGAATGAATAAATTGGCAGTGCTGTTGGTTATCGTTGTAGCAACATGCGGGATTGTTGGCTATACAGTTCTCAATGACACCCATAACTCTGAAAACGTGAGCACAATCGATGGAAAAGACATTCCGTTATACTATACAGGAACAACAGTAGAACCGAATGACGAGTTAATTTGCTCATATGGAACTCCTGACACCTATGTCTATATATACAAAATCGCCACAATTAATAATTTCACAATCACACCATTGACACCTACGTTCAGTAATGCAACGAACGGTGATCAGTTCGAATTATCTATAGGTGCCAGTGAGGTATCATCCGAGACCATTGAAAAATCAGTAAGCGAAGCGTTTTCGATTACGAATGGTTCTTCAAAATCTGTAAAGATTGGAGTAGAATTCGGTAGTAAAACGAAGACGACGATCGAAGGAGAGTTTTCGTGGACGGAATCAACCACAGACACTAATTCATATTCAAAAACAATATCTGATTCGCTTTCTAAATCCAAAGAATGGGGTGCAAAATACATTATAGCAAACCCTGCCCCGGATTGCACATATCGCGCAGCGTATGTTTGCAGTGAGGTCCATGTATACGAATACATTGTAAAAGACATTGTTGACGACACAAAAACGTACGAATATGCTGTATCGTATGATGGAGAAAATCGTATCGCTCTTCAAAAATCAAACACAGAAAATTACTCTCTTCCTGAGACATTTAAAATTGTATCTGAACACAGAGGTGATTTACCAGTGGATGGCACCTTCGGAACAGACGACAACCCATACAGAATCGCCACAGAGAGAGACCTCAGGACTATTTCCAGCATGCCTTCGAAATCATTTCTTTTGATTTCCGACATCAAGATGACCGGAACATGGATCCCCTTTGATTTCTCAGGAACGTTGGATGGAGCCAATCACACTATATATAACTTGAAGGTAAAGGTGACTTCTGCAAAAACTACAATAAGTTCTGGGTTGTTCTCGAAAAACAGCGGTACTATACACGATCTCACTGTGAATTCCATGACCATAGGCATTTATCCCAACAATTGGGGTGCATCCGTTACGGAAAACGTGGGATTTATATCGGGATTAAATAATGGGACAATCGTCAACTGCAAAATAACGAATTCTCACATCTCAGCACATTCCACGAACATTGAAAAATCGTGGATCGATTCAGAAGGGGACGTTCCAGCGCAGTCCTCTGGATCTAGATGGGTAAAATACGCAACATTGTCATTCACAGGTAAGTACTGCAACGAATGGGAAGCGAATAAAGCAGCTAAAATCTGCATCGGAACAATAGCCGGCACCAATTCAGGAGTCATCAGAGGATGCACAGTGGATGCCGACAGTTCAATTGAGGGAAAGATTATCAATTTCAACTACAACAGCGATGATGATAACAACGCTTTGATCTTTGCCGGCGGGATTGCCGGATACAGTTCTGGCACAGTAAAAAACAATAACTGTTCAGCAAATGTGCTATGTGCTTTCAGCCTACACGACAGTGGAGATGGAGACAGGGGCGGATTAGGATATGCTTGTCCTTATATCCCTAAGGCAAAGGGCCTTATTGGCGAGATTGTCGGTTTGGGAAACATCAACATGAATAATATGTTCGATGGAACTGTGATAAAATCGCTAGACATCTACGCGCCTCCCTATTCACCTTTCACAGGCGCGAATTATGACAGTACTGCGAACAAAGGACAGACGAACAATATCACCTGGGTGCAGAATGATTGACCCCCGAGTTTGACATGTGGGGCAGAATCGAGATTGCTGAAGAGGATGCCAACAATAGAATTATGAGGCTCTCATTCGTCAATTGCTAAATATAAACAGGTCGAAGTATCGATTTTCCGATTGAAAATTCAAGCCATTGAGATTGCGATCTTCGACCTGTGCGTTCGGCAGAAGTAGAACTGTTCCTGAAAGGCAGAAGAAGACAGGCCATGGCTGAGATGTGACGCCCAACATGAATGCAATCATATCATGGGACCAGGCGCTCGCCGAGGTGGTTTTTGGGTGCAGTATTCGACGCACATATAAACATCTGAAGAGGAACCAGAGTAATTCGACAGTCGCAAAACCAGTCACGCTCATGGCCAAGACTATGCTCGCGTAATTGTAGGTCTCAGTCAGGATTGTGAGTATGCGACAAAGAGCATCTGAACCATATGCATATATTGAGTGCGAGTGCATCAAAATCGACAAGACTGCCACTGGAAGCAACAAGTTAAATTTACGGTCGAAAACACTGGCATCAAAAGTATCGTCTTCATCACTCGAGTTAGAGATTCGACCACAGTAAAGCACTTGCAAAATAGTTACCAGATGTGATGAAGATTCGATTATAATAGAACAAATAGCGACGAATTTCTAATAGTCTGCATTATAAAACGTCATCCGACAGATTGTACTGTGACGCCCTGTATTCTTTTAAACTCAAAATACTGTAATGGCAGTATTTCCTGGCATTTCGTCTTCCTGTAAAACTCATAGATTCATCATCGTACCTCGAAAATCTCCCAGTCATGTGATCTCGAAATTGCAGAACGCAGTAACTGGGTCGAAAAATAGACATGAAAAATGCCCGGCTCTGCTCCCGCTGGACACCGTCGGAGCGGAGACCGGTTCCGGTTTCAGGCAGGCTCCCACTTGCAGCGGACAGGCGAGGTTATCGCCTTCTCGGCCTTGAGCTCCTTGAAGGCGGCGTCGACCTCCTTCCTGTCAGCACCGAGGATCTTGGCGACCTCGCCTGCGGAGAGCGGCTTTCCTGCTTCTTTCATGGCCTTCAGAACATCATCCTTGACGGACATATGCATGCATCCTTATGCATCGTATTAAAGCCGATTGTTCGGGAAGATGAACTGGGACATCCGTTACAATGCATGCCCGTGCCCCCTTTGGAATCGGAACCGAACCGGATCCGAAACAGACGATCCTGAGGAAAAGGCCGGCCCGGAGGCCGGGAAAAGGTTTCGCTGTCCGATCAGCCGAGCAGCGCAGATGCCGCATCGCTGCAGAGGTCGAGGATGATGTCGGGGTAGACACCGAGCACGACGACCGCGACGGCGCAGCAGAGGATCGCGAACTGGAAGGTCCTGGGGATCTTGATCTTGCCCTCGGACCCGGCAGCGGGCTTCTCGACATACATGGCCTTCACGACCCTGACGTAATAGTACAGGGAGATCGCGGAGTTGATGATGGCGACGAATGCCAGCCAGATCCACTGGGTTATGACACCGCTCCCGTCTTCCGCGTAGATGGCTCCGGAGAACAGGACGAACTTGGAGGTGAATCCTGCCAGGGGAGGTATTCCCGCGAGCGAGAACAGGAAGAGGAGCATGGCGAACGCGGTCAGAGGAGCCCTCTTGGCCAGTCCGTTGTAGTCCGAGATCTTCTCGCCGATGCCGGCGCAGATGAGCGCGCCGACGACCAGGAAGGCACCGCCCTTCATGAACACGTGGGTGAACATGTGGAACAGACCGCCGGTCAGGGCGTACTCGCTCATGACGGCCATGGCGATCAGGATGTATCCGGCCTGCGCGATGGACGAGTAGGCGAGCATCCTCTTGATGTTGCTCTGGGAGATAGCGACGACGTTGCCGACGGTCATGCTGAAGGCGGCGATGATCGCGAAGATGTACTGGATCTCCTCGATGCCGAGTCCGGAGGCCACGTGGGCGGCGACGAACATCACCAGGAAGATCTTGAAGAACACGACCAGTCCCATCTTCTTCGAGCCGGTGGCCAGGAAGATGGAGACAGGGGTCGATGCTCCCTCGTACACGTCGGGCGCCCACATGTGGAACGGAACGGCGGCGATCTTGAACCCGTAACCGGCAAGCATGCAGATGAAGCCGATGACGAAGGCCCAGGAGTACCCGGTGGCGGCGAGCTCGGTGCCCAGCTCGCTGAGGGTGAGCGTTCCGAGGGCGCCGTAGATCATCGAGATACCGTAGACGGTCAGCGCAGTGGACATTCCTCCGATGATGACGTACTTGACGGCGGCCTCGGCGGCGCGGGCGTCGTTCCTCTTCATGGCGACAAGCGCGTAGGAGGGGATCGAGACGGTCTCGACACCGACGAAGATCGCCACCAGGTCATCCGCGCAGGCGACGAACATCATGCCGCTGGTGGCGATCAGCAGGAGGGCGTTGTACGCTCCGAAGTGGAGGGTAGTGGTCTCTTTGCTGGATACGGACACGAACAGCACGATGAGCGCGACGATCTGGAACAGCAGGATCATCAGGCCGCTGAAGTCATTGTACGTGAACAGATTGGCGTAGGTCGCGTACTCCGAGGGGTAGTTGTCCCCGAGGAGCATGATCAGGTTGATCGCGATGCTGATGATCATTACGATCAGGGCGATCGCGGAGACGGGCGCTTTCTTCTTGAATCCGAAGTAGAGCGCCGGCATGATCAGGGCACCGATGATCAGTGTGACCATCGGGATGATCGGGGAGTACTCCCCGAATATGTCAGTGATTACTGTAGCATCCATTTGATCACATCCATGCAGGATACGCGAAGTATCCGATCATATCGAGCGCGAGGTCGGGCCAGATACCGTAGAGCACCACGAGGAGGGCCACAGCCCCCATCGCGATGCCCTCGATCTTGTCGACATCATGGCACTTCTCAGTGTCTATGCGGGTGGTGAGGTGCCCGAAGAGGACCCTCTGCATGGCGAACAGGTAGTAACCTGCGGTCAGCAGGAGGTTCAGGAGGCAGAACACGAGGACCCAGATCAGGTCGTTAGCCTCGAGGTACTCGTAGAACGAGTAGATGATGCCGAACTCTCCCCAGAAGCCCATGAGGCCGGGGAGGCCGAGGGATGCCATGAACGCGAACATCATGAACGTCGCGTAGACAGGCACCTTCTGGGCCATTCCGCCGAGCAGCGCGATCTGCCTGGTTCCGAAGTTGTGCCCGGCCATTCCGCAGACCATGAAGAGCATAGCGGAGATGAGACCGTGGGCGAACATCTGGAACACGGCGAAGTCGATACCTCCCTTGGAGAGGCAGGCCATGGAGACCATGACAAGACCCATGTGGGAGATGGAGGAGTATGCGACCATCTTCTTGAGGTCCCTCTGAGCGATGCATGCGTAGGCGCCGTAGACCATGGAGAGGAGACCCATGAAGATCATGACCTCCTGCCAGTTCTCGGCTCCGAGCTGAAGGTTCTCGATGCAGACCCTGATGATACCGTAGGAACCCATCTTCAGCATGACTCCGGCCAGGAGCACGGAGCCTGCGGTGGGCGCCTCGGTATGCGCATCAGGCAGCCAGGTATGGAACGGAACGGTAGGCATCTTGACGGCGAACCCGAAGAACAGGAGTCCGAAGACCAGAGTCTGGAAGGTCTCGCCGAAGCGGCCGCACGCCTGAGAGATGTACTCGAACGAGAAGTTGATCCCGCCACCGTTGATCGCCGCGGCCTCGAAGGCGAGCGCGAAGATACCGATGAGCATCACAAGGGATGCCACGTGGGTGTAGATCAGGAACTTGATGGCCGCGTAGTGCCTCCTCGCGCCTCCGTACCAGGAGATGAGGAAGTACATCGGGAGCAGGGTGATCTCCCACATGATGTAGAAGAGGAAGTAATCCTCTGCGGTGTAGACGCCCATCAGGCCGACCTCCATCATCAGCAACAGCGCGTAGAAGTAGTGAGGCCTGTCCTCCTCCTTGTGGGAGAAGGGGATCACCACAGCTACGAGGAACGCCGTGAGGAAGACCATGAGGATGCTCAGCCCGTCGACGGTGAACATGAGGTTCATCGTCAGGCCGGCGGAGTCGATCCAGTTGGCGCTGAAATCGAACTGCCCGAGATCGTCAGCCTCGGTCATCAGGTACAGGGCCAGGACGAGGTCGATCAGGGCGACAACGAAGGCGGCGTATCCCGCCTTCTTCTGGAGCTTCTCCCCGCCCATGGCGAGCACTATTATCGCGCCCACGAGGGGGATCAGTATCATTGCGGGTAGTATGAAGGAACCGTCCATCTCACATGCCTCCGAAGACGTAGATCATGCAAGAGTGAACAGCGCAAGCGCGACCACTCCGCCGATGACCACACCGGTGTAGGTGTGGACGTTCCCGTTCTGGGCCTTAGACATGAGGTCTCCTCCGCTGATGACAGCGTTGGAGAGCCCGTTGACGGTGCCGTCGATGACGTTCCTGTCGAAGTAGTCGACTCCCAGAGCGACATCGTATCCGAGCTTCCAGGCGACCTGGTCGTAGATCTCGGGCAGGTACCACCTGTTCTGCAGGACCCTGTAGAGCCTGGAGGTGCCGTTCTTGCTGAACTTCCCGGGGTCGATGCTGCGCTTGTCGTACATGCAGTAAGCGAGCGCGATGGCGCAGAGGACCAGGATGATGGTCAGGTAGGTCTTCCAGTTGGTGAAGAGCTCTTCGACCCAGTGGAATCCCATGTCGGCCTCCCCGCCGCCGACCTTCCAGCCGGAGGATCCGAGGGAGATGGTGAACACGCCGTCCCATCCGAACAGGAGGGTGTAACCGAAGGCGAATGCGAAGAGGGACAGGACCAGCAGAGGCATGGTCATGCAGCGGGGCGCGTCGTGCTCGACGGCCTTAGCGTTCTCCCTGGGCTCGCCCCTGAAGGTCATGAACCAGAGCCTGAACATGTAGAAGGCGGTCATGAACGCGGTGACGACTCCGAGGAACCAGAGGAGCAGGAAGCACCAGCTGGTGATGTCTGCAGTGTCGTTGAACGCGTCGAAGGCGACATCGAGCACGAGGTCCTTGGACCAGAATCCCGCGAAGAACGGGAATCCGGCGATGGACAGGGCACCGATGAGCATGGTGGTGGAGGTGTAGGGCATCTTCTGCTGCAGGCCTCCCATGAGGCGCATGTCCTCGGTCCCGGTCTCGTGGATGACGGCACCGGAGCAGAGGAAGAGCAGGGCCTTGAAGAAGGCGTGGTTGGCCATGTGGAGCGTTCCCGCGGTGTATCCGAGGGCGCCTGCGGCCATCATGGCCGTGTCCCCGGACTCGATCCCGAGCGCGAAGAGGTAGCCTCCCGCACCGAGCGAGAGGAACATGTATCCGAGCTGGGACAGGGTCGAGTAGGCCAGGACCTTCTTGATGTTCATGTTGTTCATCGCCATGGTGGCGGTGAAGAAGGCGGTGACGCCTCCGATGATGGCCACGAAGAGCATGACCTCGCTGTTCATTGCGAACAGCGGGAAGCAGCGGGCCACGAGGTAGACACCGGCCTTGACCATGGTTGCGGCATGGATAAGGGCGGAGACAGTGGTGGGGCCGGCCATCGCATCGGGCAGCCAGTCGAGCAGCGGGAACTGAGCGGACTTGCCGATCGCACCTCCGAAGATGAGGAAGGAAGCGAGGGTGAGCAGGCTCTGGTCCGCGGCCTCGAGGTTGTCCATGTTGAAGACGACCGAGTAGTCGAGGCTTCCCATAGCGTAGGCGAGGACGAACAGGCCTCCCATGAGGCAGACATCTCCGGCCCTGGTGACGAGGAACGCCTTCTTAGCGGCGGATGCCTTCTGGGGCGCTTCGGGGTGGTTGAATCCCCAGAAGCCGATGAGCAGGTAGGAGCAGAGTCCCATGACCTCCCAGAAGATGAACATGGTGAGCAGGCTGCCGGAGACGGCGAGGCCGAGCATTCCGGTGAGGAACAGGGAGACTTCAGCGAAGTACCTCCTCTTCCTCTCGCCCTGGTCGCCCATGTATCCGAGCGAGTAGATGAAGATCAGCATCGAGATGAACGATGCGAAGAGCATCATCAGGCAGGACAGCGAGTCGATGTAGTAACCGAGGTTGATGTCCAGGCTCCCGATGGAGAACCAGTGCATGCTGCTCTCCACAGCGTGGGGATAGCTGTCTCCCAGCCAGTATTCCGCAGAGACGAGGGCCGCGTAGACGAAGGCGAAGGCCGCACCGAAGATGGTGAGGTATCCTCCGTAGTGCTGCTTAGGGCCCATGTACCTGCCGAAGAACCCGACGATCAGGAAGCACAGCATCGGGACAAGGGGAACAAGCCAAACAAAGTCTATGAACTCCATCTTACCACCTCAGCTGGTTGAGATCGTCGGTGCTGACGGTCTTTCTCATCTTGTAGGCATTGAGCATAATGGCGATGCCGACAGCGACTTCGGCGGCGGCCACCGAGATCGAGAAGATCACGAAGACCTGTCCGAGCGCATCTCCGGAGTATGCGGAGAACGCGACGAAGTTGATGTTGGCGGCGTTGAGCATGAGCTCGATGCACATCAGGACGACGATGGTGCTGCTCTTGGTCATGATGCCGTAGGCTCCGATGACGAAGAGGATCGCTCCGAAGAAGAGGAAGAACTCAATTGGAATCATCTTTCTCCACCTCCTCCCTTGCGATGCATATGCCGCCGATCATAGCGGCGAACATGAGCGCGCCGAGCACGAGCAGCAGAGGCCCGTAGGTCTCGAGCACACCGTAGTTGAGCGAGCTGTCGTCGACAGTGTCGGTTCCGCCATTGTCGATGACGACGTCGTCGTACGGGATGGACTGAGGCTCATCATCGAACCCGAGGGGGCTGTCGTCCCACTCGTTGACGACGATGGCGAGCCCGAGGACGATCAGAAGGGCGGCGGCCAGCCCTACGGCTGCAGCGGTCCGCTTATTCATCGGAATCATCCTCCATGATGTACCTGCGGGTCAGCATGATGCTGAACGCGAACAGGACAGTGATTGCGCCTACGTAGACCAGTATCTGGATCACGCCGATGAACTCCGCTTCCAGGAAGAAGTAGGCCACACCGACGCAGAAGAACACGAGCGCGAGATAGAACGCGCTGTGCACCGGTATCCTGCTGGTGACAACGGCGACGGCCGCGGCGATGGCGATGGCAGCCAGGCAGACGAAGGCCACAAGGTCCGCGTTCCCCCAGATGAACACGCCGAAATCGACGAGCCAGTCCCAAATCTCAGTTAATATTCCCATCACAGCACCTCCTTGATGTGCAGAGCGTCCTTAGGACAGTCGTCCACACAGTTGCGGCAGCAGACGCACTTGGCGTCGTCCACCTCAGGCCATAGGATGGGGCGCCCCTTGGCGTTCTTCCCGTGCTCCACCATGGTGATGGCGCCGACGGGGCAGACCTTGGAGCATTTCCTGCAGCTGATGCACTTGGAGGACTCCAGCTCGGGGCGGTCGGTCCTGAGGGGGTCGATCCTCCTCTCGCCGTTCCCGTTCTTGAAGTCGGAGATGAGCGTCTCCTCGAGCTTGACCTTCATTCCCTCGGTCGTCTTGTCGTAGGCGAGCCTCCTGGGTCCGTAGATGAGGTCGGACCTGGTGAACTCGGCGAGCTCGACGATGGGGCTGACGGTCATGGCATCGACCGGGCAGTACTCGGCGCAGTAGGCGCAGAACGAGCAGCGGCCCATGTTGATCTGAGGCCTCTTGACGGGCTTGCCCTCGTCATCAGGGGTCTCGACCAGGATGATGGCCGCGCAGGGGCACATCCTGGCGCACATCCCGCATCCGATGCATTTATTGAAGTCCAGCGCCGGGCGTCCGCGGTAGTTGTCGGGCTCCCAGAGCGACTCATACGGATAGAGCACGGTGACCGGTCTGTGGATGGTGGTCCTCACGAGCAGCCTGCAGCATACCATGATGGGCTTGACGATCCACAGGTCCTTCCAGTTGCGGTGCCTTCCGTCCCTGTATTTCTCGTAATATTCGCTCAACAGAACACACCTCCCATTCTGAACATGAGAACTATGATCAGGTTGACGATCGAGAGGGGCATGAAGACCTTCCATCCGAGGTTGAGGATGGTATCGGTCCTGACACGGGCGGTTCCGAGCCTGAGCATGACGACCAAGAAGAACACTCCCCAAGTCTTGAGCAGCATGACCATCTCGGGCACGGGCCACCAGAGGTCCCATGCGTTGAGGTCTATGAAGGGCAGGGTCCAGCCTCCGAGGAAGAGGATGACGAAGATGCTGCAGGAGCAGGCGCCCCTCAGGTAGTCTCCGAGCATGATGAGACCCCACTTCATACCGCCGTACTCGGTCTGCCATCCCTCGACGAGCTCGGACTCGGCCTCAGCGAGGTCGAACGGAGAACGCTCGGACTCGGCAGCGGCGCACATGAAGAAGGACACCGCACCGATGCACTCGGGGATGATGAACCAGACATTGTCGTACTGGGCAGCGACCAGCTCGTTGATGTTGAACGTGCCGGCGAGCAGGCAGGTAGCGGCGATGGTGATGAGCATCGGCACCTCGTACGCCATCATCATCTCGCGGCACGGATACCGCCGATGAGGGCGTATTTGTTGTTCTGGGACCATCCGGACACCAGGATGAACAGAGGGGCCAGCGCGTAAAGCGCCATGATGATCAGCAGACCGGTGCCGTAGTCGACCACGAACCACCTGTTGGACAGAGGGATCATGCAGTCGATGAGGACGGAGGTGCCGACGATGAGGGAAACGGTCCACCAGTATCCCATCTTGTCGATGCGGGTGGAGGCGATGTTGTCCTTCATGAAGGTCTTGAAACCATCGGCGACGCACTGCAGGAATCCCCACATGCCGATCATGGTTCCGCGCCTGTCCATGCCCCTTCCGAGGACCTTACGCTCCTCCCATAGGGCTACCAGGACGGCCAGGAAGGCCACCGCGAAGATGACGATCATGAAGATGACGAGCGCGAAGAAGTTGCTGGTGCCGTCGCAGACGAGCCACTCGGACACAGTGTTCCCGGGGAACAGCAGGTCGAGGAGCCATGCGAGAGTGCCGCCGATGATGTCCCAGAGCTTCAGGGAGATGTCGTACGGCAGGTTGTAGGCATCGCCGAACGGGTAGAACTCGTTCGACATGGGGTCCGGATAGTTGATCCAGTCGCGGATAGAGACGTAATCAGCCATTTTGGATCACCGGTCCGTCTCTCCGAGGCACATGTCTATCTGGGCCATGATGACCGGCACATCTGCGATCCTGCACCCGGTGCAGAGGTCCTTCGATGCCGACACATTGACGAAGATCGGGCTGCGCACCTTAAGCCTATAGGGCTTGTCGGTGCCGTCGGACACGAGGTACATGGCGGCCTCGCCGCGGCAGTCCTCGATCCTGCAGAAGGTCCTCCCTTCCGGAACATTGGTGGGCGCTTTGAGCCTGTAGGGGGCGTTCTTGCCGAGCTCCCTGACCTTCTCCATGGCCTCCCTGATGATCCTGGTCGCCTGGAACATCTCCTCGACCCTGACGAGATACCTGGAGTAGGAATCTCCCGCGGTCTGGCAGGGGACATCGAAGTCAATCTTGTCGTAGTTGTCGTAGGGGTCGTCGCGGCGGACATCGAAGTCGATCCCGGTACCCCTTGCGGCGGCGCCGGTGATGCCGAGGTTCGCGCACCTCTCCCTGGTCAGGATACCGTTGCCGATGAGCCTGTGGGTGAAGGTGGAGTTGTCGTCGATGAGCCCGATCATGTCCCAGAGGGCCTTGTCGAACCTGTCGCAGCACCTGATGATATCCCTGTCGAAAATGTCGGTGGTATCGTTCCTGACACCGCCGATACGGGGGTAGTTGGTGGTCATACGGGCTCCGCAGAGCCTGATGTTCATGTCCATCCAGAACTCCCTCTCCCTGGAGGCCCAGAGGAATCCAGTGTAGTTACCCAGATCGGTTCCGATGGCCGCCAGCCACATGAGGTGGGACTGGAGACGGTTGATCTCGTCGGCGATTATCCTGATGTACTTCGCCTTCTCAGGCACCTCGATGCCGAGGGCCTTCTCGACGGTCATACAGTAGAGGTGGGTGTAGGTCATCGAGGCGGCGTAGCAGAGACGGTCCGCCATCGGGATGATCTTGGGGTAAGTCCTGTTCTCGACCTCTTTCTCCCATCCCCTGTGAAGGTATCCGACGATGGGCTCGGCATCGGTGACCATCTCACCGTCGACCTGGATCTTGAGGGTCCAGAGCCCGTGCGAGAACGGGTGCTGGGGGCCCATGATGACCCACATCTTGTCGGTGTCCATCTTCTGGGTCTCCGCCTGGAATATCGCTTTGGACTCCTCTTCCTTGAGGGCGCCCTGCGCGATAGCGGCGGCATCGAGCTTCCCCTCTTTGTCGACGGGGATCTCCTTGTCATCTTTCTTAAGCCATGCCATCAGTCCCATCCCCTGAGCTTGTACGACTTCCTGAACGGGAAGAACTCGTAGGTGTCCGGAGTGAGGAGCCTCTCGAGCTTCGGGTGGCCGTCGAATACGATCCCGAAGAGCTCCCAGGTCTCCCTCTCGTGCCAGTTCGCGCCGCCCCAGATGTCGGAGACGGTAGGAACGTGCAGGTCGTCGTTGGGAACATCGATGGTAAGCTCGACGACCTCTCCTTTGTAGTTGGTATAATTGCTGATGTGGTAGACCACCTGCATGCGGTCCTTCAGGTCGACGCCGATGACGGTCGAGCAGTGCTCGAAGTTCAGCTCGTCATGAAGATACTGGCACACAGCATGGATGTTCTCGCGGTCGGTCTTCGCGTAGACCCTGCGCACCTCGGTCTTGGTGACCTGGATGTGCCCGGGGAACTTGGACTCGAGTCCTTTCTGGATCTCGGGCTCCCACGTGTCATCATGTTCGCGTAGTTCTGCAGCCATTTGCGCACCTCAGTTCTTGAGGAAGGCTCCGCGCCTGAAGTAGCTGTCAATCTTCTTCTGGAGGAGCATGAACCCGTCGATCATCGCATCAGGCCTGGCAGGGCATCCGGGGATGTAAAGGTCCACCGGGACGATCTGGTCCAGACCCTGGACGGTGTTGTAAGAGTCATACCAAGGCCCGCCGGAGATGGCGCACTCGCCCATGGCGACTGCCCACTTCGGGGAAGGCATCTCCTCCCAGAGCCTCCTGAGGTGCGGGCGGATCTTCTTGGAGATCCATCCGTTGACGAGAAGGATATCGGTCTGCCTGGGCGACGACCTGTAGATCATCCCGTACCTCTCCGCGTCGAAACGCGAAGCGGACGCCTGGGACATCTCAAGCGCGCAGCAGGCGAGCCCCCAGTGCAGAGGGTGCATCGAGTTCTTCATGGCCCAGGACCAGATAGGTCCGGTGAGCTTGTCGATGGTCCTCCTGGTGCCGGAGCTCATGAGGTCGTTGATCATGGCTGTGGACCAGCTCATGAACTCGTCCGCGCTCATGGCGACGGCGTGGGGGTAGAGGCTCATATCCATATTTTCTCCTCCTTCTTGAGAGAGTACACAACGCCCATCAGCAGGATGCCGAGGAATATGAGAACGTAGCAGGTGGCCGCGTCCGACAGACCGTCGAACGCCACCGACCAGATCAGAAGGAACGTGACCACGAGGTCGAATACCACGAATATCAGAGCGAATGCGTAGTACTGCAACCTGAACATGATGCGCGTATCCCCGATCGGGACGGAACCGCACTCATATGTCTCCTCAGTCCACTTGGATGACCTCGCAGGCCTGATGAGCCTGGAGACCAGCCATGCCAACGGCGCGAATCCGAGGGAAATAATCCCCACGAATAGTAATGGCAGGTAGCTTAAGACTAGTGACATTGGTTTTCGCGATGCCTTCAACGTATATAATAAGGAACGCGGGAAATGCCAACTTCCTTTATAAATGGCAATTAATAATTGAATTTAATTTATTCTAAATATTCGTTTAAGAATCCATGAAAATATTATAAGAAAGCGCACCGCTGGGAAGGGCATGGCATACAGGATCGCTTTCATCGGGGCCGGCAGGATGGCTGGGGCCATGATCGGAGGGCTCCTCTCCAAAGGGGTCTACAGAAAGGATGAGATCGCAGCCTGCGCCCCCACGCAGGCCACTCGCGACCGCATGTCCCAGACGTACGGGATCAGCATGTACGGGTCCGCCAAAGAGCTCGAGGGCTCGGCCGACGTGTTCGTGCTCGCCGTGAAGCCGAAGAACATCGGCCCCCTGTTCGCCGAAGAGGGCACGGAGCTGAAAGAGGGAAGCCTCCTCATCAGCATCGCAGCAGGCGTGAAGATGAAGACGCTGGCAAAATACGCTCCGGGATGCAGGATCGTCAGGGTCATGCCCAACCACTGCTGCCTGGTGTTCGAGGGCGCTTCTGGGTATGTGATGGGCCCCGGATGCACCGATGCGGACAGGGGCATCGTTAAAGGCATCCTCGAGGCCACCGGCAAGGCAGTGGAGGTCAGGGAAAGCGACCTCGATGCCGTCACCGGCGTATCCGGAAGTTCCCCCGCGTTCATATATATGTTCGCTGACGCGATCATCAAAGCAGGGGTCAAGTACGGCCTCAGCGAGGAGCAGTCGAAGATCCTGGTCGCCCAGAGCCTCATCGGCTCCGGGAAGATGATCCTCGAATCCGGGATGTCGGTGGAATCGCTCATCGACGGCGTCTGCTCTCCGGGCGGGACCACCATCGAAGGGGTCAAGGTGCTCCGCGAGGGCGGGCTCGATAGCCTGACCGAGAAGTGCATCGACGCCACCGTCGCCCGCTCGATAGAGATGGGCAGAGAGTGAGGAACTCACCGTCAATCTCATATGTGCCAGGCACGAGAAATCTGAAATCTTTTCAATGGGCCCGCGGGGGCAGGGATTCAGCGCTTCCCGCGGACCAGCCCCTTGAGGAGCCCGTAGGCTATCCTCGGGACGTTGCTCCAGACCGAGCCCGAGCGCCAATCAAGGTCGTTCTTGTCGGTGATGGTGCTGTCCATCATCCTGACCCCTTCCTCCTTGATGTCCCAGAGCTTGGAATCGCGCTCGGCCGGATCCTTGATTTCCATGATGCGGTCGATGCGGTGCATGATGTCCCTGGCCGTCTCGGTACGGGCGTTCCTGGCATCGGCCTCCTCCTTCGTTATCCTCCCGGACCGGCATTCGGCATCGGTCAGGACCACGGCGGCGTCGTAGGAAGCCTCTCCGATATCGTCGCGCGTCATGCAGTCCGTCTCGTAAGAGAGCACAAGCTTCCACGAGGGGCTGTCCAGCAGCTTCCTGTGGTCCTCCAGCGTCCTCGCGCGGAGCCTGTATCCCCATTTCTCCGGCTCCTCGACGCCCGGCTCCCGGGATCGACGAACGGCGCGAAGGGGGAATCGTAGATGAACAGCCCGTCATCCTTCCCGACCAGCCCCCAGAGGTGCTCGGCGGCCTCGGCGGTCCCTATAGCGGACTCCCTGGTCTGATGGGGGAGGCCGGTCATGAAGAACAGGTCCAGCCGGGAGCAGCCCGAGGCGAAGGCCGCCGGGATCGTGCTGTCTATGGCGGCGTTGGTGTACCCCTTCCCCATGCCCAGGCGGACCGCCTCGTCGTACGAGTCGGGGGAGAACTCGATCGACCAGCCTCCGGGGAAGGACCTGTCGATCTCGCTGAAATGATCCCTGCCGGCCCCGCCGAACAGCTCGATGACCACATGGTTGTCGATATCCTCCTCCCTGACGGCCTTCAGGAAACGGGAACGGTAGTCCGGGCCCGCCTGACGGATGTCCCCCACGATGAATATCGGAGCCTTGAGGTAATCCGAGATGCCTGCCATGTCCTCCGCCAGCTTCTCCGGGCTGCGGAAGGCGGGATGATGCCGGCCGCACACCTTCTGGTTGGCATAGCGGGAGCCTCCGCATTCGGCGCACCCCACGGAGCATCCGCGGACAGTGAAAACGGACGTCAGGGGGACCTGCGCCCAGGTCCGCCAGGGCAGGGACCCGGCGATGTCCATGGTCCGCATCACGCCCTTTATCATGACCCCGTAGTCGAATATGACGCTGTCCAGGTCGTCCGGCACATAGGTGAGGCCGTTGTCGTGCACAGCGCCGCCCGCATCCTTCCATACGAGGTTCGGGACGGAGGAGAGGTCCTTCCCCTCGGACAGCGCCTCCATCATGCGGACGGTGGGCTCCTCGGTGGCGTCCCCGCGCATGACCAGGTCGACCTCCGGGCGCTCGATCAGCTCTTTCCAGAAGTACGAGGAGGTGAATCCTCCGAGCTCGGTCCGCGCATCCGGATGGTGCTTCTTGACCAGCTTGGCGAGCTCCAGCGCCCCGTGGGCATGGGGCATCCAATGGAGGTCGATGAAATAGACGTCGGCGTCGAGGCCGGCGATGCGCTTCTCCGCGTCGAACTTGGGATCGGAGAGCATCAGGTTGGCGATGTTGACGATCCTGGTCCTGAAGCCCGCCCTCTGCAGATGGGCCGAGATGGTCATGAACCCGATGGGGTACATCTCGAAGACGGGGGACGAGGGGATTACGTCGCTGACAGGCCCGTAGAATATCGGTTTCTTCCGGAAATCGTACACGCTCGGCGCGTGGAGCATCACGGCATCGTAATGTGCCAGATGCTCATCTCCCGTAGCGCCGGACACGTGCCTGGTACGACCTGATGGCCCTCATCAGGTCGATGCGCCTGAAACCCGGCCAATAGATGTCGGTGAAGTAGAGCTCCGAATAGGCCAGCTGCCAGAGGAGGAAGTTGGAGATCCTTATCTCCCCGCTGGTCCTCAGGATGAGGTCCGGGTCGGGGATGTCGGAGGTGTACAGGTGCTGAGACAGCATGTCCTCGTCGATGTCCTCGGGGGATATCTCGCCCGCCTGCACCTTCCTGGCTATGCTCTGGACGGCGCTGATGATCTCCTGCCTGCCGCCGTAGGCCAGGCATATGCTGAAGGTGAAATCGCTGAAGGCGGCGGTCTTCGATTCGCAGTACTCTATGGACTCCCTGACGGATTCCGGCAGGAGCTCGCGGTTGCCGAGGACGCGGATGCGGACGTGGTTCTTCACGATGCGCTCGTCGTCGGCGATCTCGCGGATGGAGTCCGCCGCCATGCCCATAAGGAACGACACCTCGTCCTCCCCGCGGGAGAAGTTCTCGGAGGAGAACGCGTACACCGTTATGTAGCGGATCTTGAGGTCGAGGCACCAGTCCAGGAGCTCGCGGATCTTGCGCTCGCCGGCCCTGTGGCCTCATCTATGTCGTCGCCCAGGAACTCCTTGGCATACCTGCGGTTGCCGTCCATTATGATGCCGATGTGGTTCGGCATCGGGCCTCCCCTGATCTCCTCCTCCAGCTTCTTCTCGTAGGTGGAGTAGACCTGCTTGGTGACGATCTTCGGAACTTCCGTCCGCGTTCCCCCTCAGTGCACTATGTCCGGAAAATCCTCGGGGACCCCGGCGCATTCCGGCCCCAGGTCGGCGCAGCCGATGGCGGCCACGGCGCCGATGGTGCCGCCTTCGCCGGTGATGCTTATGATCTGCACCCCGTGCTTCTCCGCCATGGCGACCGCTTCGGAACGGTCGACGAGGACGGTCTTGCACCTCCATGCCCAGGAAGTCAGCTCCTTCGGGACCTCCAGCCCCTGGAACACCGTCATGACCGCGTCCTCGGAGACCGACTCTTTCTTCAGGAACCCGTAGCAGTACTCGATGAGCTTCTGGACCTCGTCCTCCCTGACGGCGAAGGACACCGCGGTGGAGCAGCAGTTGGTCGTCTTCGTGGGGGACCTGGGGTTGAGCTGGATGATCTTGTGCTCCATGAAGTGCCCCACGGGGGTGTTCACCGCCATCTTCAGCGCGGACGCCCATGTGGCCCCTTTCTCCTTGGTGTCGGTGTCGTCGACGCCTATGACGACGCGGACCAGCTTGGGGGTGATGATGTCGACGTGGGCGGTGTGGCCGCCCCCGATCTTGAAATCGTCCGGGTACTCGGTGCGGATGACGTCCTTGGACTGGGGCAGGCAGGCCCCGATGCCCACCGAGGCCCCGGCGATGCCGTACCAGGTGGTGCGGACCTCGTCCCCTTCGATCTTCACGGCGCGGAGCCCCTGGCCGCCGAGGTCGGCGGAGACAGGGCCGAACCTGAGGTCCTTCTCGCCGATCCCCACGTCCATGGTGATGACCGTGCCCTCCATGCGGATGTTCTCGATCATCCCGCCGGTGCGCCTGCGGTTGCAGACGTCCCATTCCCCCGGGCCGCGGGCCATGCAGGACTCGATGATCCTGGCCTTCCCTGCTTTCTCGTCCACTATGGTGAGGAAACCCCTGTTGAAGAGGGGACCGTATTTCGCTCTTACCTGATCTGGCGTGAGTACTGTAACCATCTCAATCAGTTCCTTCGTTATTTCCGGACGGCCCTTCGTCCGATGCCTTCAGGCATTCCGGCGGGACCCTGTCGCAAGTGCATACCGTGTCCGATGCCTTCCCGACCGGGAAGCCGGCGGCGGCGCATGCCGCGGGGTCGATCTCCAGCAGCAGCACCTTCCCTCCGCCCAGGCGGACCTTTCCGGCCGCCATCGCCTCTTCCGGGGTGGAGGACAGGTGCACCCTGGCCCTGCCGGTCGGCATGATCCCCGTCTCCAGGACTGCGGCCTCCTCCTCTTCGGACACCGGATAGTATAGGATGGGCGGGACGCCTCGGACGGGAGCCTGAGGTCCACGTCGATCGTGTGCCCGTAGGTGGCCCTGATGCGGTCCCCCAGCACCTGGTAGCGCCCGCGAGGGTCGGTGGCGGCGATGGCCAGGAAATGCCTGCCGGTGAGCCAGCCCATGCGGCCCCCGCCCCTGGCGGCCGCGGCGATGTCGTCTGCCGACACATAGCCGTCGGGCGACATCTCCAGGCCGTACTTCCCGTGCCTGAGCACGGCCGCCATGAGCCTCCCGAGACGGTCCGTCTCGATATCGCTCAGGACCAGGCGGCCCTCGGCCCCGCAGACGGGGCAGGAGTCCCCGCGGAACGGGCCGTGCTCGCGGCACTCCGATATCATCGCCACTGCCCCTCCGCGGCCTTCACCGTGTTGGCCATCAGCATGCAGACGGTCATCGGGCCCACCCCGCCGGGAACCGGGGTGATGTACGATGCCTTCTCCTTCACGGCATCGAAATCGACATCGCCCACCAGCTTCGTGCCCTTGGGGGAAGACGGGTCAGGCACCCTGTTGGTGCCGACATCGATGACGACGGCGCCTTCCTTGACCATGTCCGCGGTTATGAAATTGGGCTTCCCGACGGCGCAGATGAGGATGTCCGCGCTCCTTGTCATCTCTCTAAGGCACTCGGAGCGGGAATGCAGCACGGTAACGGTGGAATTGGCGTAGTCCCTGTTCTGCATCAGGATGGCGGCCATCGGCTTGCCGACGATGTTGCTCCTGCCCACGATGACGACATGCTTCCCGCTGGTCTCGATCCCGCAGTGTATCAGCATCTGCTGGATGCCTCCGGCCGTCGCCGGCAGGAAATGGGGGTCTCCGATGAACATGTGGCCGACGTGACCGGATGGAAGCAGTCGATGTCCTTGTCCGGGGAGATCGAATCGAGGACGTACCTCTCCTCGAACCCCGGGGGCAGGGGCAGCTGGACGAGGATGCCGTGCACCGAACGGTCGTCGTTCAGCTTCATGATGCGCCCCAGCACCTCCTCCTCGGAGGCAGATGACGGATAGGTGTAGTTGACCGCCCTGATGCCGAGCTCTTCGCACTTCCGGTTCTTCGTGCGCAGGTAGACCTTCGACGCGGGGTCGTCCCCGACGGCGATGAGCGCGATAGTCGGCTCGATCCCGCGGTTCTTGAGGGCTGCGATCCGGACACGGAGGTCCGCATAAATGCTTTCGGAAACCTCCTTCCCGAGGATCAGTTTGGCGGTCATCCCATCCGCCTATACGCGCGCCCGTTAAGAAGTTAGCGCAGGCACGCGCGCATGCCCGGCGGCAGGCCTGCCGGACGTCGCATACCACGCTGTCATTCGGAGTCCGCGCCGTCCGAGGGGCCGGGGTTCATGTAGGCGTCCGAGGCCGCATCGGAAAGGGTTTCCGGCTCAGCGCCCGCATCCATCAGCGCGCGGAGGACTTCGGACACGAAGTCCAGCTCCTTCTGGGAATCCTCATCCGAACGGACGCCGGAAGCACGGGACTCACGTATGTGCCAGACATGGTCCGCGAGCACCAGGGTGCCGTCCTCCGGAACGCTCTTCGCCAGGAAGGAGTAGTCCTCCGGGGGGCGCTTGCCTTCATGCATCGCCCAGAAATACCCGGACATGGCCCCGCCCTCCGGTCCCGTGCCTTCTGTCACCGGGACCTCGGCAACATAGCCGGGGAGCGCGAACGGGAAGGACCCTGGCCCGGAGGCGTACATCGACGAATCGGTGAGTATCCCCGTCCCGGTGTCCCTCAGGAACGCCGCGACGGCCTTGGGCTGATGCATGTACGGGGCGCGGAACGCCGAGGGCGTCCTGCCCGTGACGTCCTTCACCGCATCGAACCCGTGCCTCACGGCGGCGGCCGCCTCCGCCCTCGGGATGCGGTGCGTCAGGTTCTCGTGGTCGTACCCGTGGATGCCCAGCTCGAAACGGTCCAGGCATCCCATCTCGTCCTTCAGGGCCTCGGCCGTGCGGCCCTCGCAGAAGAAGGCAGCCGGCATGCCGATGCTGTCGAGCATGTCGGCGTAGCGGGCCAGGGCCCATCCCGAGGACGAGAACCTCGGGGCGGTGCCCTCCCCCCGGTCGGCCGATCCCGCCTCGGTCTGCCCCGGGACCTCGATGTTCGCGTCGCGGTCGAGGTCCACGGTGAAGACGAGCTTCATCTCGCCTGCATCGAGGCGACCCTTTTGATGAGCATCCCCTCGATGTCCACCGGAGCGTACCTCATGGCCAGCTCCCTGCCGCGGGCGAGCTTCGCCTCGTTGTCGGCGTAAAGGCTGAAGAGCACCTCGCCCTTCTCCACCCTCTGGCCCTTCTTCTTGAGGATCAGCAGGCCGGCGCCCTTGTCGTTGGGGGCCCCGAGGGCCTTGGCCACGGCGACCAGGTCCTTGTTGTTGAGCGAGTGCACGTACCCGGCCTTGTCGGAGGCTATGTCGGCAGTGTACTTCCCGGGGACGAGGTCGTCGGCCTTCAGGTCGGGCCTGCCGCCCTGGGCCTGGACGATCTCCATGAACTTCTTGTGGGCCGCCCCGCTCCTGAGCAGCTCGGCCGCCTTCTCCTCCCCGTTCTGGAACCCTGCCATCTCCAGCAGGATGCCGGCGCATTCGCACGCCTTCTCGATGACGGACGAGGGATGCTCCGCGCCCTCCAGGATGCGTATGCACTCCCTGGCCTCCAGGTTGGGGCCGATGGCGGAGCGACGGGCTGGTCGCCGTAGGTTATGGCGCACTCGATGTGCATGCCGAGCTTCTCCCCCAGGTCCATGAAGTCGCGGGCGTAGGCCCTCGCATCGTCCAGCGTCGGGACCTTGGTGCCGGCCCCTGTGGGTATGTCGACCAGGAGGTACTTCGCGCCGATGGCGAGCTTCTTGCTGAGTATGGATGCCAGCATCTGGGCGCGGGGGTTGATGCCCAGCGGATGCTCGACCTTGATGACGATGTCGTCCACGGGAGCGATGTTCATGGCCCCTCCCCATACGAACGCCCCGCCGACGGTCTCCCCGATCTCCTTGAGCTTCTCGGCGGACACCTCGATGTTGCAGAAGGTCTCCACGAAGTCGGATGTCCCGCAGGCGCTGCTGATGGCGCGGGATGATGTTTTGGGGATCATCAGTCCCGCCGCGGCGCAGATGGACACCACGATGGGGGTGATCTTGTTCCCGGGGACGCCTCCCATGCTGTGGAAGTCGTACACCGGGCCCTTGTCGAACCTGATGACGTCCCCGGTGTCCACCATGGCCCGCGCGAAGGCGGCGATCTCGTCGATGTCCATCCCGTTGATGTACAGGGCGGTGAGCCAGCTGGAGATCTCGATGTTGGAGAGGCTGCCCGAGTAGATGTCGTTGACCACCGCGCGGATCTCGGTCTCGCTGAGCTTCTGGCGGTCCATCTTCCGGCGTATGGTGCGCACGCTCTCCGGGCTGGGCGAATAGGACACGTCCACCTCGCCCCCCGTCGGCGGCGCCGATGCGGGCGATGACCGAGGCCGAGAGGAGCACGGTCCCGGGGGAGATGAACTCGTCTGACACCATCAGGATGACCGCGATCGAGTCCTTGGGGCCGGAGATCCTCACGCGGTCCCCGTCCTTGACGCCGACGACCGCGCAGTCCTTGGGGTCCATGCCGGCGGCCATGACGCCGGCCATGACGTCGACCTGCTTGACCTTCAGCTTCATCTCGATCCCCACTTCGCAAGGGCTTCGCGGAGTTCTGCATGGTCCGCGGCGTATTCCGCCAGAGGCACGCCCGAGAAGGCCGCATCCACTGCCTGGCACATTGCGGCCGCACCGGCACGGACCCCTCCGGGATGGCCGGCCACGCCGCCTCCTGCCTGGATCTGCACCTCGTTCCCGGTGGCCGCGATCACATCCGGGACTATCCCGGGGAACATCCCGCCGGAGCAGACCGGCATGACCTTCCTGAACGGGAGCTCATCGCCCCTGCACGCCTCCAGGCTCTTCCTGCCGCCGGCGATGTCCCCTTCCATCTTCCCGACCCCGAGGGTCCCGATATGGAGGGCGTCCCCGCCGCACATCCTGACCAGTTCCGCGAAGACATTCATCGCCACCCCGTTGAGCGGGTCCTTGGTGATGGCCGCATGCATGGTCCGGTGGACGTGGATGGGCACCTTGATCTTGGGGTCCTCGGCGACCGCTTGCAGGGCTCCGAACCCGCTGGTCAGGACATCGACCATTATCTCCCTGGCGCCCCAGGACTGCACGTCCTCGGCCAGGCCGACGATGTCGTCCGCGTTGGAGCTGATGTTGATGGCGTGCATCATGTGCCCGCCTTCCTCATCGACCCTGTCCAGGGCCTCGGCGACCGCCTTGGTCCTGGCCTCGATCGGGCAGAAGGTCTGGTCGACGAGGGTCTCGTCGTCCTTGCCGTTGGTGAGCCCGCCGACCCCCGCTTCGTAGACGTATTTGGCGGTGTCCTCGGGCGACAGCCCGATCTTGGGCTTCACGATGGTGCCGACCAAGGGCTTCTCGGGCCTCTGCAGCATCTTCCTCATGCCCTCGCTCCCGAACTTCGGACCTTTGAAGTGCTCCTTCAGGAACTTCTGGGGGAACACGGCGTCCTCCAGCCTGATGCCCTTCACGGCCGCCAGCCCGAAGAGGTTGCCGGCGATCACCGAGAGGATCTGCGGGACGCCGCCGTACCTGCCGGAGAAATCATCCACGGGGAAGGCGATGACGATCCTGTCCCCCTCGATGGAGGTCACCCTGCCGGCGTATTTCTCGAAGACGTCGTCTTTGAGGGTGGACAGCCCCGTCCAAGTCCCGGTCGACTGCTCGGCGGCCACTGCTTCGGCCGCCTTCTCCATCGGGAGGTCCGTGGTCACACGGTAGGTCGCGAACACATACCCTTCGGGGTCGAGTTCGGCCCCGAGGTCGAGATAGCTGTAAGATTTGTAAGATTCCATTCTGGCACCTCTTTATTGATCGATCGTTTCGCCTCTGCCGGCATCGCTGCTTCCGCAGCGCCCCGCCCAGCTGTTCGGCCATGACACCGTACACCGAGCCGGGGGACATGATCCCTATCTCGGTGATGATGCTGTCTATGTACTTCGCAGGAGTGGTGTCGAACACCGGGTTGAAGACCTTCACTCCCTCGGGGATCTCCCCCGGGCGGACGATCTCCCCGATGTCCCTCTCCTCGATGGTCACAGCGTCGCCGAAGAGAGTCTTGGGCGAGAACTTGTAGGTCTCTGCGCACACGTTGAACTCCGCCCTCGCCTCGGCGGCCGCCATCGCCACCTGGGACGTGCCGATCTTGTTGATCAGCGTCCCGGACGAGGTGACGGTATCCGCGCCGACGAAGACGCGGTCGACCTTCTGCATCACGGTCCTGACCGCGCTGTCGATGATGAGGGTGACATCCTCCGCCCCTGCGTTCTTCAGGTCGCGGACGGTCAGGATCCCCTGCCTCCACGGGCGGGATTCCGTCGCGTACACCTTGACGTCCTTCCCCTGGCGGATGGCCTCGGCGATCACGCCTATGGCCGCGCTGCTGTTGCAGTGGGTCATCAGGACGTCGCCGTCCTTGATCCTCTTGGCGCCGAACTTGGCGATGGCCTCGACCGCCTTCTCGGAATCCTCGGCGAAGCGCCTCCCGTTGTCGATGACCGACTGCCGGGCGCCCGCGAGGTCGGATGCGGAATCGACGTCCCGGATGGTGGCGTGCACGCCGTTCCACAGCGAGACCGCCGTGGGCCTCGATCCCAGAAGGATATCGGCCGCCTTGGAGATGTCCTCCCTGAACGACCCCAGGTCAGAGCCCTGGTACGACTCCGCATAATCGGCCAGGGCATTGGCCCCGGCGCGGGCGATGCGCCCGGCTCCGCGGACGCGCATGCTCCGTATATCGTCCGCCGTGGCGGATATGATGTCTTTCACGCCCACCGTATCGGCCTAGGACGTAAATATAGGCTGGGAAACGCGCCTGCGGCCGCCTGTGCAGATGGTCCCGGCCGCAATTGCCCCTGGATGCAGTCATATTGTTTTTACGTGCGTCTTCCGATGCAGGCAGCATGGCAGAGAAGAACAAGCGCCTGCACATCAGAGGCGTCAAGCAGCCTTCCAAGAGACTGGAGGACGATGTGATAGGGCGCGCTAAGGACCTGGCCGACAACCCCGGGCTCCTCAGGCCCCTCTGCGCCGGGAACTGCAGGAAATGCGTCTTCGACAAGGTGTTCAAGGACATCGACAAATACGCGAAGTACCGCGGCGACGAGCAGGCGCTCATCAAGATGGCCTCTAAGGGCCTCGACAGCATGGCCAAGGCCTACGCCGGCACCATATCCGTCGCGGCCGCCGGGAAGGTCCCGCTTATGGCCACGGCCGTCATCGGCGGCCAGAGGGTGCCGTACGTGGTCAGGGGGACGGTGCCGGCCCCCCTGCTCATCGGGTGCCAGCACTACGACGACCCGAAGCTGAGGCTGCTCTATTACAACGGCCTGATCAAGAAGCAGGGCCTCCACCTCTACTCCTGGGGGGACAAGTCCGTCTGCTCCGATGCCCCCAACATGCCGGAGGACTACCTCTACGACACCTGGTGGGAGACCCCCTACAAATTCGACGGCGACGGGATCGACTGCGGCCATGAGGCAACGTCTCGCTGAACATCGGCGTGAAGTCCTGCGGATGCACCATCCACATATGCTCGGACTGCGCCAAGGATGTCTCCACGCTCGCCTACATCGTGTCCAGGCTCTCCGCCGAGGACCCCCTGGACGACATCTCGGTCTGGGTCCAGAGCAAGTACCACTCTGAGGGCAGCGACGGGAAGCATGCCGTCACCGGCGACCAGCTGAAGCAGTACATGCTCGGCAAGACCACCGACCGGGCGCTGATCGAATCCGTCCGGAGGAGCGACCTCTCCGACCTGGCGTCCAGCGGTTCGCTGACCCTCATCTCCGGGGACAGGAACTACGGCTCGGACCTGGACTCGTTCATCTCCGGCCTCTCCGGCACCGACGGGGAGAAGGAGCTCCTGAAGAGCTTCCTCTCCGGGAACCCCAGGTCCGTGGTCATCAAAAGCGGGAAGGCCTCCGAGGCGGTCGCCGGGCTCTGGAGCGCGGATTGGAAGGGCCTCATAGCGGCCGCCACCTCCGCCGAGTTCGCCGAGAGGTACTCGGAGATGCCCAGGCTGCCTGCGGCCGACGCCATCGCCGAGGCCCGCAGGGCGTTCATCTCCAAGGACGTCATCGAGGACCTGCCGGCCTTCCGCCGCCCCGGGCCGATGACCCAGGCGGCCGATTCCCTGGCCAAGGCGGCGAAGGTCGGAGGGCTGACGATGGTGGAGGAGACCGCGGCCGGGATCCCCATGAGGGATTCCAAGTCCAAAGGGCTGGCCGCCGGCTTCGCGCTCGCCTGCGGAGGCTCGGTGCCTGCATCGTTCTCCAAGGACGAGAAGGAGTTCGCCGAGTTCCTGGTGCCGTTCATAAAGCAGGTGATCGGGGCCTCCGGCGAGAAGTACCGCGAGGACATGAACACGCTGCTGATGGCGCTCAGCTGCGGCGAGAAGGTCTGAACCGCGCCGATCGCCGGACGCGGACGTCGGCGACGTAATGGGATACCGACGGCGCGAACGACTTGACCTCGCGGATGCCGAGGACCTCGTACCCGTCCTCCCCGAAGACCTCCGAGAATATCCTGCGCACACGCTCATCCTGGACGCCCACCGGGAAGGTGTCATGGTAGTGTATGATGCACCCCGGCTTGGCCAGTTCCCTGGCCTTCGGCAGGAACTCCGAGGTCGTCTGCACATACCCCATGAGGATCCTGTCGGCGAAATGCGCCCCGGGTATGGCGCGGTTGTCCCCGAGCATGGGTATGACCGTGCCCTCCACGCCGTTGAGCTTGATGTTCTCGAGCAGGAAACGGTAGGAGTCCGGGTTCTTCTCGCAGGCCAGGACGCAGCGGGCGCCGGCGAACCTGGCTATCGGGAGCGTGAAGTAGCCTATGCCGCAGAACATGTCCACGACCGTCTCCCCGGCGCAGTCCAGGCGCTCCATGCGGCGCCTCTCCTCCAGGTTCCCGGAGGCGAACATCACCTTGGTGACGTCGTAGCTGTACCTGATGCCGTTCTCGGTCTTGACGGACTCCCCGCCTTCCCCGTAAAGGAGGCGCATATCCGGCAGCCTGAACTCGCCGGAGACACCGGAGACGTCGGCAAGAACGGATCCGGCGCCCAGGGCCTCGGCGTAGGCCTTCCCGATCCTCTCCCCGTACTGGAACAGGCTGGGGCCCAGCTTGATCGTCACCGCCGAGCCTGCCCTCTCCCATTTCTCCGGCAGACGTGCCAGGTCGTAAGCGGGAAGATCGGACAGGGCCTCGCGGATCCTCTCCATGGGGGGACGCGATGCCTCGGAATAGGCGTCCCCGGAGAGGATCTCCAGCCCCATCGATTCCGCGTCGCGAGCCTCCCCTCCTTGATAGGGACCAGCCTGAACCCCTGCCCTCCCGTGATGCGGGCGCCGGGTCCGCGATGCCCGAAGAGAACAGCCTGGGTATGATGTCGGAGGCCCTGTCCGAGGGGACCTTCGCCTGGAGGACCTTCCTCATAGCTTTCCCCTGAGCCTGATCTTCAGGAACCCGGACTTGACGCCTTTCTCCGCCAGGATGGGGCGGACGATGGCGCTCGGGTCGTCGAAATCGATCATGCCCAGCTTCTCGCGGATGGCCGGGGTGTCGAACAGCTGCCCGACGAGGTTCATCTCCGCGTCGGAGAACTTCAGGAAGTACTTCCTCATCCTCTCGCCGCGGGAGAGCTCGCGGGACAGCTCCTTCCTCCAGCCTGCCTCGTAGAGGGACATGACTGAGGCCGAGAACAGCCCGATCCCGTACGCCCTATCGACCGCATCCCTGACGTACGGCGCGGCCCTGAAGATGGGGTTGAGCCCTCCGCCGGAGACGGGCTTGACCTGCCCGGCGGCATCGCCGATGAGCATGATCCTGTCCGCATGGCTGGTCTTCCTGCCGATGGGGATGCATCCGCCGTAGCGGGCGATGATCCTGCGGTCCTCCATGCCGGAGATCTTCATGAGGTGCCTGAGGTAATCCGGCGCCGAACCCTGCGCGGATATGCAGAGACCCAGACGGGTGGTGTCGCCCATGGGGATCTGCCACGAGAAGAACCCGGGGGCGACCTCGCTGCCCATCCTGAGGACTATCCTGTTCTGGTCCTCCATGCGGTATTCGATATCGTACTGCGCCCCGGTCAGGAGCTCCCTGGGCTCATTGCCGGGGATGGAGTCCGATACCACGGAGCGGAAGCCGTCGGCCCCCACCACGATGTCGGAGCGCATGTCCCCCTGGTTGGTCTGCACCAGGGCGTAATCGCGGGATACCTCCACCTTCCGGCACTTGATCCCGTACCTGAACTCGGCGCCGGAATCCATGGCCCTCTCGGCCATCCTGCGGTCGAGGTCGGCACGGTCGACGAAATACACCATGGGCGCCCGGCGCCCGATGGAAAGAACTTTCCCGTTGGGGAATACGACGTCCGCGGAGTTCGCGGACCCCAGGATGTCGGGGCTGACCCCGGACATCCTGACCGTCTCCGGGGAGAGCATCCCGGCGCAATGCACCGGTTTCCCGCTCTCCCTGTGCTCCTCGATCACCGTGACATCGCGGCCGGATGCCGCGAGGTACATGGCGGACATGGACCCTGCAGGTCCCCCGCCGACGACGGTGATCCCTGACATGGCACCTCACTGGGAGGGTCCGTTTACCTTCTCGTAGTCGGCCTTGAACTTGGCGATGCCCTCGTCGGTCTTGGGGTGGGCCACCATCTTCTTGAGGATGTCGTAGGGGATGGTGGCGATGTCGCATCCCATCTCCGCCGCATCGAGGACGTGGGTCGGATGCCTGATGGAGGCGGCGATGATCTCGGTGTCGTAGCCGTACTGGTGGATGATCTGCACGGTCTCCGAGAGCATGTCCACTCCGTGGGCCCCGATGTCGTCCAGCCTCCCGATGAAGGGGGACACGTACCTGGCGCCGGCCTTGGCGGCCATGAGCGCCTGCAGGGGGTCGAAAATCAGGGTCATGTTGACATCGATGCCCTCCTCGGACAGCGCTTTGGTGGCCTTCAAGGACTCGATGCACATGGGCAGCTTGACGTTCACGTTGGGAGCGATGGCGTGGAGCTTCTCGCCCTCCTTGATCATGCCCTCGTGGTCGACGGCCATGACCTCGGCGGATACGGGGCGGTCGCCGAGGATCTTGGCGATCTCCTTCACGTGGGTAGGGGTGTCGGTGTTCTCCTTGGCGACGAGGCTGGGGTTGGTGGTAACTCCGTCGAGTATTCCCCAGCTGTTGATCTCTTTGATCATATCGAGGTTCGCGGTGTCTATGAAGATCTTCATGGTATCACTTCTTCTTGGAAACGGCCTTCACGGCGGCATCGGCGATGCCGTCGGCGGTCAGGCCGTACTTGACCAGCAGTTCGTCGGCTTCCCCGGACTCTCCGAAGATGTCCTTGGTGCCCACCCTGCAGACCGGCACAGGCAGGTTCTCCGAGAGGAACTCGCACACGGCGGAGCCCAGCCCGCCGATGATGCTGTGCTCCTCCGCGGTGACGGCCGCGCCGGTCTTGCGGACGGACCTGAGCAGGGTCTCGCCGTCCAGGGGCTTGACCGTGGACATGTTGATGACCTCTGCCGAGACCCCGGAAGCGGCGAGCTTGTCGGCCGCCTCCAGAGCGGAGACGACCAGCTGCCCGCAGGCGACGATGGTGACGTCGGAGCCCTCCCTCATGACGGAAGCCTTCCCGATCTCGAAGGTCTGGCCTGCGGGGGTTATGACCGGGAATTTCGAGCGTCCCATCCTCATGTAGGCGGGACCCTTGAAGTCTGCAAGTGCCAGAGTGGCCGCGTAGGCCTCGTTGGCATCGGCGGGGACGACCACCGTCATGTTGGGGAGGGCGCGCATCAGGGCTATGTCCTCCAGGGCCTGATGGGTCGCCCCGTCGGGGCCCACGGAGAGCCCGCAGTGGGTGGCGACGACCTTGACGTTGAGGCAGGGGTAGGCCACGGCCATCCTGATCTGCTCCCAGCATCTCCCGCTGGCGAAGACCCCGAAGGTGGAGGCGAAGACGGTCTTCCCGGAGACCGCCAGGCCCGCCGCGACGCCGATCATGTTGGCCTCGGCGATGCCTACCTCCACGAACCTTTCGGGAGCGACGGCCTTGAAGGACGAGGTCTTGGTGGAGCCGGCGAGGTCGGCGTCCATGACCACGATGTCGGGCCTGGACGGCGCCAGGTCCGCAAGCGCCTTGCCGTAGTAATCGCGCTGTGCCAGACGCTCTCCGGTCATTGCGCCTCACCCCTGAGCTCCTTCATGGCCTGTGCATACTGCTCGGGCGTGCAGGTCTTGCCGTGGAAGTCGGCGTTGTTCTCCATGAACGAGACCCCTTTCCCTTTGATGGTCTTCATGATGACGACCGTCGGGTTCTTCTTCGATGCGGCGGCCTTCTCGCAGGCGTCTATGATCTGCCTCATGTCGTTGCCGTCGATTATTATGACGTTCCATCCGAAAGCGCGGAACTTCTCCGGGAGCGGGTCCAGGGGCATGACCTCCTCGGTGTTCCCGCAGATCTGCAGGCGGTTCCTGTCGACGAAGGCGGTGAGGTTGTTCAGCCCGTATTTGCGGGCGAACATGGCAGCCTCCCAGTTCTGGCCCTCCTGGAGCTCCCCGTCGCCGAGGAGGCAGTAAGTCCGGTAGTCCTTGCCGTCCATCTTGGCGGCGAGGGCGATGCCGCAGGCCATGCTCAGCCCCTGGCCGAGGGACCCGGTGGTCACCTCTACGCCCGGGACATCGCGGTATGCGGGATGGCCCTGGAGCCTGGATCCCAGCCGGCGGAGGGTCTTGAGCTCCTCGACGGGGAAGTACCCCCTCTCGGCGAGCGCCGAGTACAGGGCGGGAGCGGCATGGCCCTTGGAGAGAATGAAACGGTCCCTGCCGTCCGCGTAGGGGTCGGCGGGATCGATCTTCATGATGCGGAAGTACAATGCGGCCAGGAGATCGGCCGAGGAGAGCGATCCACCCGGGTGCCCGGAACCCGCGGCCGTCGTCATCTCGATGATGTCTATACGGATGCGCCTGGCAACGTCCTCGAGGTCTGCTACGGACATCGCCATGCTATCACTCGCTCTCTATCCTCGGGGCAAGGAGGTACAGCACGTCGGCGGTCCCCTCGGCCAGCTTGAAAAGGAGCTCCATAGGGTAATCGTTGTCGAGTTTGATCGTGACTATCGTTCCGGCAGGTATGACCTTGACGATGTTGGAGAAGTAATCGAGAGGATACTTGGAAACGACCTTGCTCTCGCATTTCAGCCCGTCGAGGTCGCTCTTGGGTATGTAGAGGTCGGCCATATCGGTGTCCCCCTCGCATGCCAGCCTGAACCCGTCGGGAGATGCCTCCAGCGAGATGTGGTCGGAGATCGATTCAGAAGCGCTGATGCCTTTCTTGAGGCTGTCGACCTTGAGGGTCACGTCAGCAGAGGTGTTGATCTCGGGGATCTTGGGGTTGCTCATGGAGGCGGTGTCGACCAGGCTCATGCGCCTGGTGATGTTGCCGATCCTGAAGATGAGCCTTCCCTGGTCGGGATCGTGCTCGAGGAACACCATGTCGCCGGGGCCCGCCAGTTTCAGGACGGACTTCACCTTGTCGAGGTCGAGGCCGATCTCGGACTCGTCGGCGGAGAACGAGAGGAAGGCCCTGCTGCTGACCGTTATCTCCGACATGGCGACGTGCGCCGGGTCGATCGCTTTAAGCGTCACCGAGTCGGGCCTGATGGAGAACTTCACCTCGTCCACCAGGGTCGAGATGACGTAAACAATGCCTTTCAGAGTCTCTGATTTGATCTCCGCTTTGAACATCCTATCTCACCTTGTACCTGAGGCTGTGGAGGAAAGATCAGCTGTACTCTCTCCACGTGTGGTTGCACTTGCAGCAGCGGTAGAACCTGGTGGGGGACTCATCCGCCGCCCTGGTCTGCCTGATGACATAGTATGCCTCGGTGTGACCGCACTCAGGGCAGGTGATGCGGGTCTCGGGAGGGTGGCATCTGTGTCGCTGATGACGGTCATCTCCTTGTCCTGGGAGTTGGTCTTGTAGACCTGTGCTTTGCCGGCGGTCTCCTCTTCGTATCCGCAGGTGCACTTGTACTTTCCATCCTTGGGGAACATCATCGAGCCGCATTTAGGGCAGAACAAACTTATCAGCCTCTATCGCCCGACCCTAAGTGGTGCCGATATTTAATATTATTAAGGGGGCGCTGGGACCCGATGACGGAGGGGCGCGGCGGAACCTGGATATGCCGTTCAATCGGATCCGCGGCGGGCGGATTTGCTCTCCGACAGGGCCTTTTCCCTTTTCATAATGGCTTTGAACGGACTCTCCCCCGATGCCTCGGGAGCCTCCGCTACGGTATCGGTGGTGATGCCGTCGGCGCGGCGTTCCTTATCGCGGCGATCTTCTGTTCCGTCCATGAAAAAATGCTCCGTAAGGAGTTTGCCGGGGGGCCGGACACCGGCCCCCTCGGCCGCTCTCAGTTCTTCTTCGCAGCGGTCTTGCGCTTGGGCTTCTTGGCGGCCTTGATGTTCGCCTTGACGGCCTCATCGATCACGGTCGCCTGCGCTTCTCCGTCGGTGATGTCCGAAGCGGCGAAGTGGAAGACAGTCCAGCCTTCCCTTGCGAGAGGCTCGTCCTTCGAGGTCACAGGCTCATCGCCGTCGATGAAGACGGCGACCTTGCCCTTGACGAAGGCCACGGGGATCTTGTACTTCCCGTAGTCGCGCCTGCACCTGAGGCCCTTGTTCCAGGAAGCCCTGCGGACGAAGGTCTCGGGGGTCTCGGGCTCGATGCCGAGCGCACTGAGGGCGGCATCCTTGTCGAATCCCTCCTCTTCCTCGGCAGGCTCCTCGAACGTCTGGGGCTGCTCGGGGACGGCCGCCGGGGCGGTGGCCTGGGCCGGAGTGTAGGCCGGAGCGGACATCGCGCTGATGGAGATGGCCGGTGCCGGGGCAGGGGCCGCTTCCTTGGCGTTCTCCGCGTTCTCGATCCTGACCTTCAGCTCAGCGTTCTCCTCCTGGAGAGCCTCGATCCTCTTCTCGGCATCGTATGCCCTCTGCTCGGCCACCATCCTGACCTGCTCGTTCTCCTTGGCGTTGGCCTCGGCATTGGCCTGATACTTCCTGGCCTCCTCGAGCTGGGCCTTCAGATCGTCGGCGGCCTTCACAGGCGCCGCCTTGGCCTCGTCGAGCTCCTGCCTGAGCTTCCCGTTCTCCGCGTTCACGACAGCGAGCTGCTCCAGGGCATGCTGGTACTGAGCAGCAGAGTCCGAAGCCTTCTGCTCGGCATCCGCCTTGGCCTGCTCGTTCTCCTTGGCGTTCGACTCAGCAGCGGCCTGGTTCTTCCTGGCCTCTTCGAGGTCCTGCGCGAGCTTCTCGTTCTCCGCCTTCGCGGATGCAAGCTGCTCCTGAGCACTCTGGTACTGGGCGGCGGAGTCGGAGGCCTTCTGCTCGGCGTCGGCCTTGGCCTGCTCGTTCTCCCTGCTGACCTTCTCGATCTCCTGCTTCAGCGCCTCATCCTCGGCGAGGACGGCGTCCAGTTTCTCCTGGACGGCCTGGTACTGGGCGGCGGAGTCGGAGGCCTTCTGCTCGGCGTCGGCCTTGGCCTGCTCGTTCTCCTTGGCAGCGGCTTCAGCGGCGGCCTGGTTCTTCCTGGCCTCCTCGACCTGGTGCTTGAGCATCTCGTTGTCGGCCAGAGCGACGGAAAGGCGTTCCTGGGCGCTCTGGTACTGGGCGGCAGTGTCCGAGACCTTCTGCTCGCTGTTCTTCGCGTTGGCTTCGGCAGCTGCCTGGTTCCTCTTGGCCTCTTCGAGCTGGGCCTTGAGCACCTCCGCTTCCTCGGCCTGACCGGCGGCCTTCTGGGCCTCCTCGAGCTCCTGCTTCAGCTTCTCGTTCTCCGCCTTCGCGGCCGCGAGCTGCTCCTGGGAGTTCTGATACTGGGCAGAGAGGTCGAAGGCCTTCTGCTCGGCGGCCATCCTGGTCTGCTCGTTCTCCTTGGCGTTGTCCTCGGCGGCGGCCTGGTACCTCTTGGCGTCGTCGAGCTGGATCTTGAGGTTGTCTGCGACAGCGGCTCCCTCAGCGGCCTTCTTGGCCTCCTCGAGCTCCTGCTTCAGCTTCTCATTCTCAGCCGTAGCGGCGTCCAGCTGTTCCTGGGCGCTCTGGTACTGAGCAGAGGCATCGAAGGCCTTCTGCTCGGCGGCCATCCTGGTCTGCTCATTGTCCTTGGCATTGGCCTCGGCCGCCGCCTGGTACTTCTTGGCCTCCTCGAGCTGGGCCTTCAGGGCGGCCCCGTCCTCCGCCTTGCCGGCGGCGGCCTCGGCCTGCTTCCTGAGCCCCTCGTTCTCGGAGACCGCAGCATCCAGTTTCGCCTGGACATCCTGGCACTTAGCGGATGCATAAAGTGCCTTCTGCTCGTTCTCCTTGGCATTGGTCTCGGCCTCGGCCTGTTCCTTCCTGGCCTCTCTGAGCTCCTGCCTGAGCTTCTCGTTCTCGGCCTTCAGGTCCGCGATCTGCTTCCCGGCCTCTTCGTCGGCGGCTGCCTTCTGCTCAGCCTGCTTCTCGGCCTTCTCATCGGCCGCGGCGATCTCTGCCTTCAGATCCTCGATCTGCTTCTCTGCCTGCTCGTTCTCGGCCGCAGCCTGGTCTGCCGCGGCGGTCTTGGCGGCGATCTGGTCCCTGAGCTCCGCGTTCTCGCGCTCGAGCTCCGCGATCCTGGCGATGTTCTGGGCCTTCCTGTCCTCCTCTTCCTGGGCAGCTTTGGCCGCGGCCTCTTCCTCGGCCTTCTTGCGGGCCTCTTCCTCAGCGGCCTTGGCAGCCGCAGCTTCAGCCTCGGCCTGCTTCCTGGCCTCTTCTTCCTGGGCCGCCTTCGCGGCGGCCTCCTCATCGGCCTTCTGCTTGGCCTCGGCCTCCTCGGCAGCCTTAACAGCCGCTGCCCTCTGGGCGGCGGCGTCCTCGTTGGCCTTCACGGCATCGGCGATGACAGCCTTCTGCTTGGCCTCCTTCTCCTCGGCGGCCTTGGAAGCGATGTCCTCGGCAGATGCGGCGGGAGCGGCCGCCTCGACGGCGACTGCCTCCTCGGCCTCGGCCTGTCCCTGGTCCTCGGTCGCGAAGGCGACGCTGGTGAGGGTCCTCTCGAAGATGAGGGTGAAGATGCCGATGAACACCATATAGAGGGCGGAGAACCCGAGGAGCATCAGATCGGAATCGAAAGCGAACAGCGGGAACTTGTAGCCAAAGATGTCCATGTGGTCCCCGTTGAAGTCGTTGCCGAGGAAGGCCACGGATGCAACGACCATGAGGATGAAGATGATGGAAGCGACCCATCTCTTGTAGTATGCGAAGTAGGCAAGGGCCACGACGGTGGCGACGATGAGGATCATCCTCACGAAGAACTCGACCTTGTCTCCCATCTCGATGGTGCCGTACGCGGTCGCCAGGATGAGCGCTCCCAGGCAGGCCACGAAGAAATTGGCGGCCGAGATGAAACCTCTGTTCTCGCGTACGCGCCGTACACGCCGACGAAGCCGGCGATGAGGGCTATCGCGCCTGCGAATATGCCGTAAATCTCGTAGTCGTCATAGAAGTCGGCCGCTGCGACCGACGAAACCTGCATATCGTCCAGTTCTGCAAGGGCGATTGCCAGAATGAATATCAGCCCGGCAAGGATGGAAAGCCATGCCGCGCCTTTTGTGCACCCGTTCATACCCAGACAGTACAATCGAGACTTATAATGGTTTCATCAAAAAGACCGGGGGAGGGACGTCCCGGATCGCCCGTCCATCCCCCTTTCCGCGTCTGGCTATTGTATCCCGCGAGTCTGGCATATTCCGTCATCTGGCACTTATCGATTCCAGCCAGACGTGCCTCATGCCCGCTCTGGCGGAAGCCGCTGCGACAGAGTCCCGCGCGCGCGTTTCCTATTCCTTAGATAAATATAGGATAAGCCGATAACCGAACTGCATCGGCGCCGGCCATGGCGCCGTGTGAGAGACCGGAAGGCCTCCGTCATGCGCTCATCCCGAGCGCTTCACATATCACGGTAGAAGTGTTAACATGAAAATGAAATTCAACTTCCTGGGAGGCGCCAACATCGTCGGCCGCATGGCCATGACGATGGAAGGCGACGGCAAGAGGATGCTTATGGAGTGCGGGGTCAGCCCGACCAAGCCTCCCGAGTACCCTCTCCCCGTCGAGGGCAAGATCGACCATATGTTCCTGACCCACAGCCATCTCGACCACTGCGGATACGTTCCCGCGGTCTGCGGAAAGAACAACTGCGAGCTGTTCACCACTCCCCTCTCTGCGGAGATCTCGGAGCTGATGATGTACGACAGCCTGAAGATCGCCAAGGCCGAGGGATATCCGGCTCCCTACACTCAGAAGGACATCGAGGTCACCATGGACCATGTCGTCCCCCTGACGTTCGAGGACACCATCGAGCTGGGCAACATCGACGTTACCCTCCACTCGGCGGGACATGTGCCCGGAGCGGCCATGTTCGAGTTCCAGGGCGACAGCAGCATGCTCTACACCGGCGACATCCACACCGAGGACCAGAAGCTCGTCCTCGGGGCCAGGCCCAGGGACTGCAAGACCCTCTTCATCGAGGGAACCTACGCAGGCAGGAACCACCCCCCGAAAGAGGAGACCATCAGCAAGTTCATCGCCAAGATCGACGAAGTCATCGACAGGGGAGGCATCGTCATCATCCCCTGCTTCGCCGTCGGAAGGACCCAGGAGATCATGTTGCTCCTGAAGAACCTCGGATACGAGATGTGGGTCGACGGGATGGGCAGGTCCGTCACCAACCTGTTCCTCGACTACCCCGAGTACATCAGGAACGCCAAGTCGCTCAAGGCCGCCAAGAGGACCTTCAACGAGATCAGGACGAGCTCCGACAGGAAGAAGGCCGTCAAAGGCCCCATAATCGTCACCACCGGCGGCATGCTCGACGGCGGGCCCGTCCTCACCTACCTGAGGACCCTGAAGGACGACCCCAAGAACGCCATCCTGCTCGTCGGATACCAGGCCGACGACACCAACGGCAGGATGCTCATGGACAAAGGCTGCATCGACCTCGACGGCGAGATCGTCAAGGTGGCCTGCGAGGTCCAGAAGTTCGACTTCTCAGCGCATGCCGGCCACGATCAGATCGTCCAGTTCATCAGGGACTGCGACCCGGAGACCGTGGTGTTCATGCACTCCGAGAACAGGGAGCTCTTCCTGCCCGACCTCGAGGACGATTACAAGATCATCCTCCCGATGCCCAACGAGCCCTTCGAGCTCGACATCTGAGGCCCGAAACACCTTTCCCGCCTTTCCGGGCGGGATTTCCCCTTGTTTTTTGTCGTCCGGGGCAATCATAATAACAGTGCTGCCTGATGTTTACCCATGAAGGGAGCGATCGCAGCAATCGTGATCATCGCGGTACTGATCGGCGCGGGATGGTGGATACATGAGAACGTCCTCGCCGAAGACCCGAACGACCTGCCCCCTGGGCTGGACGGCAAGAGCCTCGTCTTCGATGTCGAAGGCGAGGAGAAGACCAACACGTACTCCGTCTCGGTCGAAGGCACTCAGAAACTGACCTACCTGGCCTACGTGGAGGACAGGGAAGATTACCTCATGGAGAGGGTCAGCGAGTTCACGAAGACCGTCCTGAGCGACGGGTCCTCGGGCGGAGGCTCCGGCAGCGCCGATCCGGAGACGACGACGGATAGGTTCTGGAACAAAGGCGGCAGCCGCACCTGGGCCAACTTCAATTTCCGCAACATCTTCGACGGCAAGAGCCCCACATCCAAAGTGAGCCTGGAGACCGAGAGCTTCGGCACCGTCGAGGCGAACCTCTACCAGACGGTGTACGATCAGGACGGGGCCAAGATCGTGGAGAAGAGATGGGTGGGGACCGGCGACGACCGCTGGATCATATACAGGATCACGGTCGAGAGCACGCTCAGCCAGCTGACCGCCGCCCCTGAGATCGATTACACCTACACCCTCAGCAGATGGACCGAGGACGGGACCGCTGAGAAGCCGACCGTGACCGTGGTCGCCGAGGACGGCATCGATGTCACCGGGAGCGGGACGTACGGTTTCGGCGAGAAGGTCACGCTGACCGCATCCGCCTCCGGGAAGGGTTTCGGCGGATGGTACGACCTCTCCACCATGGAACAGCTGGGGACTGGGACCTCGTGCTCGTTTACCGCGATCGGCGATGTGACGATAGCCGCCGTGGATTCGGAAGACGAGACTGTCACCGAAGAGACCCATAATTTCAGTGTCAGCGGCATCAGCCTGAGAACTGGCGCATGTACGGGCCCGACGGAGGCATCGAGAGGGAAATAAACAACACCCTTGCCTCTTAGAACTACACGTTCATCGACGGCGGGACGCACATACTGGTGGTCTCGGGGACCGGAGCGGACGGCAGCCCGGCGACGTTCGTCCTGAAGATAACGCCGACATCAGCCTGCTGAAGACATTCGCGTGGAAATTTGACGGCACCGGCTACGAGTACAGCCTCTCGATCAAGCGGGCCGACTATGACCACTTCCGGGACCTCACCGCGCCCTCCGACAGGCGCGACAGAGGGAATTCGAGCGACGTGAACTTTGCTGTCACGGCAGATACCGCCGATGATTCATATCTGAAGACGCTCGCCGATTACTTCGCGGACAAGGCCGAGGGATGGAGCGGCCAGAAGACCGCCGGTTTCGTCCTGGCGTTCGTCCAGTACATAGAGTACAAGTACGATTCGGACTCGGTCGGTTACGATGAGTACTGGAAATACCCGCTGGAGACCCTGTTCGACCAGAACGGGGACTGCGAGGATACAACTATCCTGTACTGCGCTATCATGCGCGAAATGGGATACGGTACAGCGATGATCATCATGCCCGGGCACATGGCGGCCGGAGTGAGCGTGGAGTGGGAGATGAACTACACCGGGAGCAAGAACTCGATCGCGGACATCCATTACGTCGAGCTCGGCGGAGTGAAGTACTACTACGGCGAGACCACCGGAACAGGATGGCATATCGGAGAGGTGCCGTCCTCCACCGGCCTCGATAAGCTGGATGAAAAGGACATCACCGTCTACACGGTGAAGGGCCTGGAGGAGGCGGCACCGTGAGAGCGCCCGACCTGAGGCCCTTCCTGGAGGAGGACGTCGGGGACGGCGACGTCACCTCCCAGGTGTTCCTCCCTCCGGGGAACGGGAAGGCGATCATCACCTGCGAATCGGATTCGGTCGTGGCCGGCTGGAGGAGGCCGCCGGGATCTTCTACATCATGGGAGTGAAATGCAGGACGTTCGTGAAGGACGGCGACAGGGTGAGCGGAGGGACCGTCGTCATGATGTGCGAAGGCGACCTGCGCGCTCTCATGACCTGCGAACGCACGGCGCTCAACTTCCTGATGCGGATGAGCGGCATCGCCGAGATGACCTCCGAGATCTCGGCCAGGGTCCACGAGAAGGACCCGGGCCTCATGATCGCCGGCACCAGGAAGACCACCCCCGGGTTCCGCTACTTCGAGAAGAAGGCCGTCGCCCTGGGAGGCGGATGGCCTCACAGGATGGGGCTCTGGGACATGGCGATGGTCAAGGACAACCACATCGCCGCATGCGGAGGCATCGACGCTGTCCTCGCCAGGATGAAGGACGTCCCGAAGGGCATCCCGGTCGAGATCGAGGTCCTGGACCTCGAAGAAGGGCTGAAGGCCGCAGGCAGCGGGGCCGCCATCATCATGGCGGACCATTTCCCGCCCGAGGAATGCAGGAAGCTCCGCGAGGCGGTTCGCAGGATCGATCCGAGCATAAAGATAGAGGCGTCCGGGAACATCACGGCCGATACTGCGGCGGATTACGCCGGATGCGCGGACATCGTCTCGATAGGCGCGCTCACCCATTCGCCGAAAGCGACGCATTTCTCCATGGACATCGAGTGATCGATCCCAGTGCGCGGATGAAATAAAGGAACAGCGCAGTACAACCGTCTATGCCGAAGGACCTGAAGAGTTTCCTGGCGGATTGCATCGGGCTGCAGGAACCGTGGGAGATCTGCGAGGCCGAGGGCCCATCCGAGAGCGCAGACGGCAACATACACGTCCGCATACGTGTTCCGCCGTCGGTAAGGCCCCTGTGTCCGGGATGCGGGAGGATGTGCTCATGCTTCGACCGCGGCGAGGAACGGGTTTGGCGGAGCATGGACATCTCCGCCGTCTGCACCTACCTCCATGCGGAGGTTCCGAGGACGGACTGCAGGACCTGCGGTCAGCTGTCCGTTCCGGTGCCTTGGGCGGGACCAGGGTCTCGCTTCAAACTTGTCGAGTGAAAGCCGTTTCTATCTGCGGCGCATATCTCCCCGCATATGCTAGACTTCAGCCAGTACAAGTGCGAGTTCTGCGGCAAGACCTGCACCCAGGTGGTCTTCGCGGCCTTCGTCTGCGATGACCCAGCATGCGTGGAGAAGGCCTACAATGCCAGAGGCGGCCCGGGAGGGCACATGAAGAGGCGCGCTCCCATCACGCCCGTGGTCGTCGAAGCGGCCGAGAAGGCCGAAAAGAAGGAATGACGGCGGGAGGCAGGCCCCCTCCGGTTCCGAAAAATATGAAGCGCCGGAAGGCGCCCCGTTCAATTCTTTTTCTTCCTGCCTGTGACGGCCCAGACGATCACAAGGCACAGCAGGGGTATGACGCAGTCCTCAATCCTTCCGATGAGCCAGTAAGCGAGGATCATCGCGATGATGCCGACGATCCCGAACTTCCTGAGGATGCCTCCGGCCCCGATGACGAACGAGAAGGCGAACATCACGATCAGCATGATGATCGCGACGATGAGCGATGACGACAGCGTCATGAAGGTCGTATCGCCGACCTCGTCCTCCACGATGGGCTGGATGATGATGTCGCACACCACCGGTACCAGGACGAGGAAGATCAGAGTGCATATCAGTCCGCCGACGAAGGATTCGGCGACGGAGCTTCCCGACTTCTGTTTCTTCGACATTGGTGCGGGAACGACAGGACGGGATGATTAAACTAACGCATCACGCGGAGAATTACGGCGGGGCATACAGCCCCGCAGAAGAGTTTCAGCTGTGCCTGAACACGCGGCAGCCGGTGAAGACCATCGCGATGTTGTGCTCGTTGGCGGCATCGATGGACTCCTGGTCCCTGATGCTCCCTCCGGGCTGGATGATAGCGGTGATGCCCGCCTCGGCGGCCGCATCGACGGCATCCCTGAACGGGAAGAACGCATCGGAGGCCATGACGCATCCCTCGGTAGGCTCCCTGGCCTTGAAGGAGGCAATCTTCGCCGAGTCGACGCGGCTCATCTGGCCGGCGCCGATCCCGACCGCGTGCTCCCCGCGGACGTAGACGACGGCGTTGGACATCACATGCTTGGCGAGCTTCCACGCGAAGAGGAGGGAGTGCACCTCCTCCTCGGTCGGCGCCCTCTTGGTGACCACGCGGAGGTTGGCGGGATCGACGGCGACGTCCTCGTCGGTCTGGACGAGGAGGCCTCCCTGGGTCCTCCTGGTCTTCATCTCCCTCACGCGGTACTGGGGGCCGATGGGCATCCCTGTCCTGACCAGGCGGATGCTCTTCTTGAGCTTGAGGATCTCCAGGGCCCCGAGGTCGAAGTCGGGCGCGACGACGACCTCGACGAAGTACTCGTGGATCATCTTGGCGGTCTCGAGGTCGCACTTCCTGTTCAGGGCGATGACGCATCCGAAGGCGGAGAGGGGATCGACATCGTAGGCGGTCCTGAACGCCTTGGCGATGGTGTCGTCGGATGCCAGCCCGCAGGGGTTGGTGTGCTTCATGACGACCGCGGTCGGCCTCTCGAAGTCCATGACGATGCTTATGGCCTCGTCCATGTCGATGATGTTGTTGTAGGACAGCTCCTTACCGTGGAGGATGTCGCATTTCCCGATGGTCACGCCGGGGGGTGAAGGGGTCGACGTAGTAGGCGGCCTTCTGGTTGGGGTTCTCGCCGTACCTGAGCTCCCACTTCTTCTCGGTGGCCTGGGGCCAGGAGGACGGGAAGAGGTCCTTCCCGAGCTTCCTGTTCATAACGGTGGCGATCATGGCATCGTACTCAGCGGTGACGGTGAACGCCTGGGCCATGAGCCTGCCGAGGTACTTCTCGTCGAGCTCCCCGTCGTCCGCCAGGAGGTGCCCGATGACCGACTCGTACTGGCCGGGATCGGTCACGACCGCGACGCTCTTGTAGTTCTTGGCCGCGGCCCTGATCATGCTGGGCCCTCCGATGTCGATGTTCTCGACGATCTCGTCGAAGGAGACGCCCTCCTTCAGGACGGTCTGCTTGAACGGGTAGAGGTTGATGACCACCATGTCGATGGGCTTGATCCCCATCTCCTCGATGGCCTTCATGTGCTCCGGCTTGTCCCTGCGGGCGAGGATACCGGCATGGATGTTGGGGTGGAGGGTCTTGACGCGGCCGTCCAGCATCTCCGGGAACCCGGTGACGTCCGATACCTCGGTGGCTTCCACGCCGCTGTCGGTGAGCAGTTTGTAGGTGCCGCCGGTGGAGATTATCTCGACACCGAGTGTCTTCAGCTGCTTGGCGAAGTCGACGATGCCGGTCTTGTCCGACACGCTGATGATTGCCCTCTTTACCTTTACCATGTGTTTTCATGCTCCCTTGGGAAACGCGCCATTCGGCATTGAAAACGTATCGTGATTGATTAGATAAATGGTTCGGGATGGCCATGGGCCCCCATGCTCCTTTTATAGCGGATGCCGCGGTAACTCACCCGGATGAGGAAGAAGGAACTGGAGATGGCGCTGCAACGCATACCCCCGTTCGAGGACCCCGACCCGTCCCTGGAGCAGTACCCGACGCCCGCGCCGATCGCCGCCGATATCATCTACCGGGCGTACTCCGCGGGGGACATCACCGGCATGAAGGTGATGGACCTCGGCTGCGGCACCGGCGTGTTCTGCATAGGGGCGGCGCTCATGGGCGCCGGGATGTCGGTGGGCTACGACATTTCGCAGAAGGCCCTCGGCATCGCCCGGAAGGCCGCCGATGAGCTGGGAGCGGACGTCGAGCTCAGGCTGTCGGACGTGCGCGATGTTTCCGAGGGGGCGGACACCGTCCTGATGAACCCTCCTTTCGGGAGCCAGAAGAGGAACGCGGACCGTCCCTTCCTCGACAAGGCCTTGGAATCCGCCGAGAAAGTCTACTCCATCCACATGGCAGGCACGCTGGAGTTCGTGAAAGGCTATGCGGAGGAGAAGGACAGGCGGGTGACGGACTGCAGACTTTATAAGTACGTAATCCCGCATACTTTCTCATTCCACACGAAGGCGAAACAGACGGTGGAAATCGTCTCCGTCGTCATAGAATGAACCAGACGCCTCGTGCGGCGATGATTGGTGAATCAAATGGCCGAAAGATATGTGCTCCCCGGCGACGAGATCGCCGCGGAGGAGGAGTACGTCGCCTCCGACGGAACATATGCCAGGAACGGGAAGATCTACGCGTCCCAGGTAGGGACCCTGGTGCTGGACGATAACGACTGCACGGCGAAGGTGGTATCGCCCAACCCGCCGAACATCCTGAAGGAGGGCGACATTGTGTACGCCACCATAGATGACACGAGGAAGACCATGGCGACCGCCACCGCCCTCATCCGCGAGGGGACCTGCCGCGCGATAGCCAGCAGCACGGTGGCCACCATCCACGTCTCCAAGATCTCCCCCGACTACACCGACAGCGTCTCCGGAGAGTTCAGGAAAGGGGACCTCGTGAGGGCGAGGGTCATCGGCGTCAAGCCGTCGCTGCAGCTCACCACCAAGGACGCCCACCTCGGAGTGGTCCGCGCCCAGTGCGGGATCTGCAAGACCGAGCTCAGGCGCACCGGCCCGGGCACCCTGAGCTGCCCCAAATGCAAGACCAGCCAGCCCAGGAAGCTGGCCGACGACTACGGCGACGTGAAGATATGACCCGCAACGATGCTGAGATCGAGAACCTCCGCCTGCAGGTCAGGGACCTGAAGGCAGAGGTCAGGCAGCTCCGCGAGTTCGTGAAGTCCCTCTATGCCCTGCTCAACGAGGACGAGGAATACCAGCCGGACGACTACGAGGGCGGGGTCGAGTTCGGAAGGGTGAACACTTGAAGGTCCTGGTCCTCATCTCGGGAGGCATAGACTCCCCCGTGGCAGCGTACGTCATGGCGCATGCGGGCGCGAGGTGGCGCTCCTCCATATGGACAACCGCCCGTACGCGGACGACAGGTCGATCGACCGGGCGATGCGCATCGCCGCGCGCCTGAGGGAAGAGACCGGGCAGGAGATGCCCCTCTACAGCGCCCCCCACGGCCCCACCCAGAAGGCCATCGCGGAGAAGGCCGACACTCTGTACCAGTGCGTCCTCTGCAAACACGCCATGCTCCTTACGGCGGAGCGCGTTTGAAGGAGATAGACGCAGGAGCGATCGTCATGGGCGATTCGCTCGGACAGGTCGCCTCCCAGACCCTGCTGAACATCAATTCGGAGGTCCGCGGCATCAACACGGTCATCCTCAGGCCCCTCATCGGCTACGACAAAGAGGAGATAATGCAGATCGCTAAGGCCATCGGCACCTACGATCTCTCCAACCTCCCGGCCATCGGATGCACGGCGCTCCCGAAGAAGGTCGTCACCGAGGCCGATATCGCCCTGACCGACAGGTACTCCGAGGCCTGCGACATAGAGGGCCTGGCTGACGCCAGCGCCGCCGGGATCGGGAGATTATCCTGATCGCAGGACGGCATATTCCGATGCCGTCCCCGGCCGGCTCATTCCTGCGAGTGCTTCTTCTCCGAGTATGCGTAGAACGCAGGGCAGGAGTCGATCTCCTCCTCGTCATAGAGCATGTCCATCGTTATCCTCGTGACATAGCGGGCCTGCACGCGGGAAACGAAGATCTTGCGCCCGTTGCCGAGGGGGATGACCTCATCGGAGGCTTTGGGGGATTTGACCGATACCGGGACCAGGGCCGGGCCCAGGCAGGCGGTGCAGATGCGGTAATCCTCTCCGGACTCCTCCACCATCTTCCTGACGTCATCATCCACGGCGATTTCCATGGCATTCTGCATGTCGGATGTCATTAATAAAGAATCAGTCCCGGACCGGCATGCCTGAGGCTCAGTGCTTCTCCCCGCCGCCGAAGAATGCCAGTATGTCCCTGACCGGATCGTCTGTGAGCTCGGCATTAAAGCCTTCCAGCGTGCCCGCCCTCCGATCGAGGACGACCGCCACTCCTCTGTCCGTCTCCGACCTTATGAGGCGGCCGACGGCCTGCCTCATCTTCCTCACAGCGGGGATCCTGACCGCCGACCTCCAGCCGTCGCCGTAACGTCTGGCACAGTACCTCACAAGGGCATCCTGCTTGGCGGACGGCCGAGGATACGGGATGCCTACTATCACTGCCACCTCCAGCTCCCTGCCCGGGAAATCCAGCCCCTCGCTCACCCTCCCGCCGGTGACCGCGAACAGCGTTCCCCCTGGCCTGCAGCGGAAATCGGTGACCTGGTCCATTAACTCTGACTGGGTCATGCCCCTGCTCTCGTAGTACACCGGCCTGCCGAGCTCATCGGCAAGGCCGTCGTCAGTGAACCTCTCCATCAGGGAATAGGAAGGGAAGAACACCGCCGACGAACGCTCTGTGGCCGTAACTATATCGATGATATGCTTCCGGAGCCTCTCATAGTTCCCGGCGTCCCCCAGCTCGTCGTACTTCGTCGAGACATCGTTAACGTAAAGCGTCCTCAGGTTCCCGGAGGGGAAGGGCGAGGGGAACACAGCCGTCTCCGGATTGTAAAGCCCCATCTCCGCCGAGTAATCGTTCAGGGGGGACAGCGTGCCGGACATGCTGATGCTAGAGAAGCAGGTGCTGAGGGGCTCGGCGGCCTCGTGCGGATCCAGGCAGTAAGCCTCGAAAGCGGGGTTATCTCCGCCGGACACCAGGAAGGCATGGCTCCAGCCGTCGCAGGACGCCCAGCAGGTCAGGAAGTCCGCAAGATGGGAAAGCCGGGAGCGCGGGAGCTTCCTCCTGGCCTTCTTAGCGTCCTCGATCAGCATCCCGGCCTCCTTCATGCGGCCCACGGCCGATGAGATGGATGCCGATGACAGACCCAGGCGCATCATGAGCTCGTCGCTCAGGTACTCGGGCGGGATGATGCCGTTCTCGCCTTTCAGGTAATCCCGGCAGGCGTCCGAGAGGATCTCCTGCAGGGCCTGTATCAGATCGGAGCAGGCTATGTCCCCGTGTATCGGCGGGTCCCCGTTCGACACGGCCTCGGACATCGCGAGGCTGAGGGACTTGGAGGTCATCCTGTAGGTCATCGTCTCCCTGAGGTACTGGGGGAGGTTGTGCGCCTCGTCCGCGATCACCACCGCGTCCCTCTCGGAGATGCCCATCCACTGCAGCAGCCGGTTCCTGATGGGCGCAATGAAGAAGAACGCGTACGGCGCCGATACCACCTCCGCGTACGGGAGGACCTTCTTGGCCGCCTCGTAGGGGCATATCCTCGACGCGATGCAGAAATCCCTGAACTCCTCCGGGTCCGGATGTGCGGACCTGGCATATGTTATGCAGCGCTCGACGGCCGAGCTGCCGAGGGCTTCGTAGAACGGGCACTTGCCGGCCGGCCCGTCGCCTTTCTTGAGGGCAGAGCACAGTTTGGAGAGCTCCTCCGGCGTACCGTCGGACAGGTCGCGGTCGGAGGCCATGAACGGGCAGGTGGCCGGGCCCCTGCCCTGGATCGCCGCCGATAATATCGGGATCTTCCTGCCGATCGCGCGGCATTCCACAGAGACCTGGCGCTGCTGGCTCTTGGTGCGGGTGAGGTAGATCACCCGGCGCCCGGTGCCGGATATCCCCTCGAGGGCGCCGGCCAGGGACGCGGACGTCTTCCCGGTTCCGGTGCCCGATTCGATGACCAGGCTCCTCCCGCCGCGGACCGCGTCCCTGACGGTGCGGACGATCTCCGCCTGGCCGGGACGCGGAGCGTAGGGGAAAAGCCCGCTCACTGGGCGCTGCTCCTGTTCCAGACGTCGTCCGGGATGTCGGCGTAGACCGACTGGGAGGCGTCAGGGGCCGCCCGCTGCTCGGGCTCGAGGTCCCTGAGCTTCATGATGCGGTCGCGGTTGAAGAGCCAGTAGTGGATCCTCCATTCGCGGCGTCGTAGAGGGTGATCTCCTCCCTCTCGGTGTAGAGGATGCCCGAGTCCTCCATCATGTAGAAGGCGTCGCGGTCCTCAGGCTCGAGCACGTTGTCGATGATCCTGTCGGAGTACCCGAAGAAGTTCAGCACATGCTGCGCCAGCCTGCGGGCGTCCTCCTCGTTGATTCCCATCTCGCCTTCTATGCTGTTCTTGACGGCGAGGGTCAGGTCGTTCTCTCCGATCATCGGATCAGAGCTCGGCGCACTTGGCGTCCCCGCCGGCGGCCGCCGCGATGCGGGCCACGGTCTCCTTCCCGGGGGCGGAGCCCAGGACGAGGACGGTCAGGGCGGTGCTGTCGTTCTCCTTGGTGGAGACGGCCATCTCCCTGATGTCGATGCCGGCGTCGGCCGCGGCGGCGCCGATCCTGCCGACGACGCCCTTGACGTCGGGGTAGGTCACGAACACCAGGTCGCCGGACAGGGGCACGTTGAACCTGTAGCCGTTGTAGTTGACGAGCCTGGCCTCGGACCCGAAGGCGGTGCCGCGGACGGTGATCGTCCTGCCTCCGGAGACGGTCTTGACCTCGATCATGTTGGCGTAGTTCTCGAACTTGTCGATCTTGGTCTCCTTGACCTCGATGCCCTTGGACTTGGCCACGGGGAGGGCGTTGATGATGTTGGCCCCGTCCTCGCCCACGATGCCTTTGATGATCCCCTTGACCGCGGAGACGGTCAGGAGCTTGCTGTCGGTCTGGGCGAGGCCGCCGTAATAGGAGACCTCGACCGAGCTGATGGGGGCGTCGCCGCCGAGCTGCCTGATGAGGGAGCCCATGTTCTCCGCCAGGGGGACGTAGGGCTCGGTCTCGGGGGTGAGCTTCCCGCGGGGCGCGTTGATGGCGTTGGTGATGATCCCGTCCTTGAGATACTTGACCGCCGCATGGGCGATGTCGACGGCGACCCTCTCCTGCGCCTCGACGGTGGATGCTCCGAGGTGGGGGGTGGTGACCAGGTTGTCGAGCTCGAGGAGCTTCTTCTCGGACTCGTCGAGGGGCTCGCTGCACCAGACATCGAAGGCCGCGCCGGCGATGGTGTGTTCCTTCAGAGCGTTGTAGAGCGCCTCCTCGTCGACGATGCCGCCGCGGGCCACGTTGGCGAGGCGCGCGTTGGGCTTCATCATCTTGAACTGCTCAGTGGAGATCATGTTCTTGGTGCTGGGCAGCAGGGGGGTGTGGATGGTCATGAAGTCAGACTTCTGGAGGACCTCCTCGAGGGTGGTCAGCCTGACGCCGATCTCGTCCGCGACCGCCTTGGGCAGGAAGGGGTCGTAGCCGATCATGGTCATGTTGAAGGGCTTCAGCCTCTTCGCGACCTCTCCGCCGACGCGGCCGACGCCGATGATGCCGAGGACCTTGCCGTTCAGCTCGACGCCGGTGAATTTGGACCTGTCCCATTTCCCCTGGTGCATGGACATGTGGGCCGCGGGGATGTTCCTGGCCATGGCGAGGATCATGCCGCAGGTGTGCTCCGCCGCCGAGAGGATGTTCGCGGTGGGGGTGTTCATCACGAGGATACCCTTCTCGGTCGCGTAGGGGACGTCGACGTTGTCGACGCCCACGCCGGCGCGGCCGATGACCTTCAGCTTCCTGGCAGAGTCGATGACCTTCTTGGTCACCTTGGTGCCCGACCTGATGATGAGGGCATCGTAGTCGACGATCTCCTTGCAGAGCTCGTCCTCGGTCATGCCGGTCTTCATGACCACCGGCATCCCGGACGCCTCGAGGATGTCCAGGCCGTCTTTGCTGAGCTTATCCGAAACAAGAATCTTTGCCATTACTGCTTCACTTCCTCGAGAGCTTCGTCCATCACGCCGATGAGCGACCTGATGTCGGCGGGGGTGAGGTCCCCCATGGTGCCGACCCTGAACGTCTGCTTCTTGATATCCCCGTATCCGTTGGAGATCTCGTATCCCCTGGACTTGATGACCTTGTGGAAGGCATCGAAGTCCAGGTCCCCTTTCTTTATGACGGCGAGGGAGTCCGACTGGTAGCCTTCCTCGGGGAAGATGCCCTCCAGTTTCTCCTTGGCCCATGCCCTCAGGAGGTCGCCCATCTCGCGGTGCCTCCGGTAGCGGGCCGCCATGCCCTCCTTCAGCATCTTGTCGAGCTGGTAGTCCAGGCCGAACATGATGGACACAGGAGGGGTGGTGAGCGCGTAGTTCTCGTCGTTCTTCTCCTTGAGCTTCACGAAGTCGGTGTAGAAGCCCTTGTTCTCCATGGACTCGGACTTCTTCATGAACTCGGGGGAGACGACCACGAAGGCCAGCCCGGGCGGGAGCGCGAGGTCCTTCTGGGAGCCGAAGACGACGGAGTCGGGCTGGGTGCGCTTCCAGTCCAGGTCCATGGCGAACATGGAGGTAACGGCGTCGATCATCACGAGGCGTCGGGGTTCTGGGACCTGACCTCTTCCGCCAGGGCGGCATTGTCGCAGTAGACGCCGGTGGACGACTCGTTGCTCACCCAGTGGACGGCCTCGATGTCCTTGCCGACCTTGCCTTCGATGTCGGCGGGCTTGACGGCCTTGCCCATGGGGACCCTGACCACGTCGACCTTGCGGCCGTTGGTGGTGGCGACCTCGATGGACCTGTCGCCGAAGGACCCGGAGGTGAGCCCGAGGGAGTGCTCCCTGATGCCGTTCCTGGCCGCCCCTTCGAGGAGGACGGTCGCGGACCCGGCGACCATGAAGATGTCGTTGTCGGTCCCGAGGGCCTTGTGGAGCTTCTCCTCGATGTCGGCGTGCAGCTGCTTGTACTCCGAGGAGCGGTGGGTGATCATCGGCCTGTCCATTGCCTTGAGAACGTCGTCCGGGACGTGACCGGACCGACGGTGAATAATTTCCTGCTCATTTGGATCCCTGAGCGCCCCTGGGGGCGGAATGAATCGGTTATTGGCAACCCTTATTTTTAACTATGCGCGCGCACGCGGAAACAGGATGCATGCGCGGATGCGGCGCTCGGCAGGGAAGGCGCGGGGGCCGGGGCGGCCCTCCCGGGATCAGAGCTCGGACATGAACTTCTTCATGCGGGAGATGCCCTCGCGGATCTGGTCCTCGCCGGTGGCGTAGGAGATTCTGAAGAACCCTTCGCCGTGGGGCCCGAAGGCCGCTCCGGGGGTGACCGCCACATGGGCGTCCTTGAGCATCTTCTTGGCGAGGTCCACGGAGTGGATGTCGGCATCGTAGCGGGGGAAGAGATAGAACGCTCCTTCCGGCTTCTGGCACTCCACGCGGGGGACCTCCTCCAGGAGGTCGAGCGCGAGGTCGCGCCTGGTCCTGAACTCGTCGGTCATCTTCCTGATGGACGACTGGTCGCCGTCGAGGGCCTCGACAGCGCCCTTCTGGGCGAAGGAGACGCAGCAGGAGATGGAGTGGGACTGCAGCTTGTTGAGGGCGGTGATGTTGTTGACGCTCGAGACGGCCCAGCCCACCCTCCATCCGGTCATGGCATAGGTCTTGGAGAGGCCGGAGACCGTGACGGTGCGGTCGAGCATGCCGGGGACGGACGCGATGGAGAAATGCTTCCCGGAGTAGATGATCTGCTCGTAGATCTCGTCGGCGAGCACGATGAGGTCGTGCTTCTCGGCGATCTCGGCGATCTCCCTGACCTGCTTCTCGGGCATGACGCACCCGGTGGGGTTGGCAGGGGTGTTGAGGATGATCATCTTGGTCTTCGGCGTGACGGCCTCTTCCACCCTGCGGGGGTCGAGGATGAAGCGTCGTCGTATTCCAGGGGGACGTAGACGGGCTTGGCGCCGCACAGCTTGATGTCCGCCTCATAGGTGACCCAGCCGGGGTCCGGGAGGATGACCTCGTCCCCGGGGTTCAGGAAGGCGAGGGCGGTCATGAAGATGGCATGCTTGCAGGGGGTCACGAGCACGTTCATGGAAGAGACGTTCATGCCGTTCCTGGCACGTGCGGTCTTGGCGATGGCCTCCTTCAGCTCGGGGATGCCGGTGCTGGGGGTGTAGTGGGTGAACCCGCTGTCGAGGGCGGATTTGGCCGCGTCCACGATATTGGCAGGGGTGGTGAAGTCCGGCTCCCCCATCGAGAAGGAGACGATGTCGATGCCCTGAGCCTTGAGCTCGCTGACTAAGTTTCCGATTGCGATTGTGCCCGAGGCCGGGATCTTCTGTACCCTGTCCGATACGCTGACCATGATGCGAACCCCTTGTTCTCGCCGTCCATAAGGAACTTCCGTTAAATACATTGCTGAATGCGCGCGGGCGCGTATGCGGCGGCACGGCGGTTCCCGGACCGGATAATGTACAATTGAACGGCGGAAAGCCTCCGGACTGGACAATTGAACTGCCCGGAGGCCGGGCCGGATGCGCCCGCGGGACTCCTTCAGGACATTATGTCCTTGATGTGCCCGGCCGCGTTCGCGTCCCTGATCTCCATGGCGAGCCTGCCGCCGGTGCTGAGGCCGGGGTAGATCATCTCGGCGTACGGGGACCCGTTGATGAACGGGTTGGTGCCGGCGACGATCCTGGTGGAGATCTCGAAGATCCTGAACTCCAGCTTGTCGTTGACGACGGTCTCGAGGCAGAACGGGCCCCACATGCCGCCGAACAGCTCGTAGGACCTGTTGACGATGTCCTCGGCCATCTTGAACGCCTTGGGCAGCAGGGACTCCCTGATGACGACCGGGGTGTTGCCGGTGACGACGAAGCTGGGGTAGATCCCGTGCTTCTTCGCGTCCTCGATGCTGCCGAGCTTGTACATCTCATCGATGTTGGACTCGTCCCTCCTGTCCATGGAGAGGAGCTCCAGCGATCCGCCCTGCTTTATCCGGTACCCGTCGGTCTTGAGGGGGTCGTAGAAGAAGTGGAGGTAATACCTGGTTCCGAGGCAGTACTCCTGGATCGTGTAGGGCTGGCTGGTGTCGATCCCCTGCTTGAAGTCGGGGTAGTCCTTGGCGATGAAGAAGCCGCGGCCGCCTTTGGCGCCGTGATACTTCACCATCACCGGCTCCTTGATCTCCCTGCGTCGGTGATGAGCTTGGGCATGGGCGCGCCGGCGGAGGTGATCCACTCCCTCTGCTTGTCCCTGTCGGACTCCCATCCGAGAACGGCGCGGTTGCCGTACGAGGGGACCTCGAACTCCTCGAACGCCTTGTGGCCCATGTACTCCACGAACGACCCGTGGGGGATGAGGACGACGTTTTCGTCGAGCAGCTCGTCCTTGCGCTCGATCATCTCGTCGTAATCCTGGTACTTGTAGAATTTGTCGGGCTTCGCGAGGGGGAAGGCGTCGTATATCTTCTCGTTGTCCCTGGTGACGAGCCCTATCGTCTTGAACCCGAACTTCTTCGCTCCGTGGAAGATCTGCAGCGACGAGTGGGAACAAAGGGTGGCTATGGTCAGATTCCCGAGGTCATAGCCGTCGAGGATCTCGTCGATCTTCTTTCTTGGAACCATGCCGTTCTATCTCGTTTCACTTTTTAAATATATGCCAACCTCCGCAGGGGCGGCGGACCGCTGGACAGGGCGGATGGGGCCCGGCCCTCCTTCGGAGGGCCGTATTCCGGGGTCCGGCATGTTCCCTTGGTTGCAATAGATAAGTTAAAAGGTGAGCCGGCGATGTTCCGAGTACAGCGGAAACCTGCCCAAAAAGCATGTAAAAACCTCGCTGAAAATGAACAAGAGGGAGATAGAATGGAGGATTCCGGGAAGATCGACATAGGGCCGATCGCCGAGGAGATATTCGGCGCGCTCGGCGGAAAGGTCGACATGGAAACCATCCGCAAGGAAGCGGACACGTACATCAATGTGTACCATATAGAGCCTGAGACCGCCAAAAGCGGCATCATGAAGAAGCTCGGCGGCAGGAAACCGTCGGACGGCGTGCAGGTCTCGTCGTCGGGCGTGACCAAGAAGGTCGGGGAGATCACCGGGACGGAGATGAACGTCACCGTCACCGCGAAGATACTCTTCGTCGAGAAGAGGGAGATCACCGCCAGAGGCGTTCCCAAGACCATCATTTCCGGGATATGCGCGGACGATACCGGCTCCATACCGTTCACCATCTGGAGCGACGAAGGGGAGTACGAGAAGGGTTCTGTGTACACGTTCAAGAACGCCTACACGAAGAAGTTCCGCGACGCGCCCCAGCTCAACATCGGCAACCGCGGGAAGGTCATCCCCGCGCCGGACGTATCGTTCGGATCGATCAGCCAGAGCTCGGAGGCGGTTTCGCCCCAGGCCAAGCCTGTCAAGATTTCCGAGATAACTGATAAGAGCGGGAACGTCTGCATCACCGGCAAGATCATAGACGTCGCCACCAGGGAGATCTCGATCAAGGGAGAGCCCAAGACCGTCTGGTCCGGCACCATCGCCGACGACACCGGCAAGATCACCTTCACCGCCTGGAACGATTTCAAGCTGCGCGAGGGCGAGAACGTCAAGATCGCCAACGCCTACATCAGGGCCTGGAAGGGCATACCCCAGCTCAACATCGACAAGACCACGGTCGAGGAGATCTCCGGGGAGATCCCCGGCGTGAAGGCCGAGGACAGCCAGAAGACGGTCGGCGAGATCGTCCGCATCGGAGGAGGCCTGGACATCGTCATCAAGGGCACGGTCGTGGACATCAGGTCCGGATCAGGGCTCATCGACAGGTGCCCGCAGTGCAGGCGCGCCATCAGCAACGGGGAGTGCGCCGTCCACGGGCCCGTCCAGAACCCGGTGAAGGACCTGAGGATCAAGGCCACCGTCGACGACGGCACCGGCGCCATCAGCGCCATCATCGGACGCGCCGACACCGAGAAGCTCACCGGCATGACCCTCGACGAGGCGGAGGCCCTGGCCGAGTCCTCCGGCAACCCCGGGGCGGTCGCCGACAGGATCGCCTCCGCGCTGGTCCTCAAGAGGGTCACTCTCAAAGGGAACGCCATGACGGACGACTTCGGCCCGTCGATCATCGTCCACAGCGCCCAGCTGTCGCCGGTGGACGTGAAGGCGGAAGCGCGTAAGCTGTACGAGGAAGTGGAGGGATCGCTTTGACCAACGCAAGAGAGACCGCGTGGAGGGTTTTCTCCACTGAACTGAACAGTGCCAGCTACGAGATCAAGGCCGAGGCCGAGAAGATGCCGTCCTATCAGCTCAGCCGCCTGGGGGCGCGCATCAACCGCGTCCTCATCGCGGGCATCCTGACCGAGAAGGAGAACGTCGGCACCGACGACGAGCCCATGTGGAGGGGCAGGATCCAGGACGTCGCGTCCGGGACCGTGTACATCAACATCGGGAGGTTCCAGCCTGACGCGGCGGCCGCCATGGCCAAGATCGAGGCTCCGTGCCTCATCGCGGTCATGGGGAAGGTCAAATCGTACACCACCGAGGACCAGAGGACCTTCGTGTCCGTCCGCCCTGAGAGGGTGGTGCCCATCACCGAGAGCATCCGCAGCGAGTGGCTCCTCGACACCGCCCGCTCCACCTGGGACAGGATGGTCAAGATGCAGAAGGCGCTCAAGGCCGAGGACAGGTCCGCCGAGGGGCTGAAGAAGACCGGCCTCTCCGACACCGAGGCGGCCGGCATCAGCCAGGCCATCGAGGTCTACGGGCCCCCCGAGGCCGGGACCTACCTGATCAGCATCCAGAACGCCCTCAGGGCAATCCTCCCCGATGACAACATCGATCTGGGTCTTCCGGAGGATTCCGTGCCCGAGGGGCCCGAGGAGATCGACATCGACGTCCAGCCCGGGGACCCCAAGGCCGCCGCGGACGCTTCCCCCTCTTCCGAGGACAGGGAGGCCAAGGAGGCCGCCGTCCTGAAGCTCATCAAAGAGCTCGACACCGACGGCAAGGGCGCGGCCCGCGACGAGCTCGAGCGCAGGGCGGAGCAGGAGGCATCTCCAGCATGGAGCTCGAGGAGATCACCGACGGCCTGCTCAACAAAGGGCTCGCTTACGAGCCCAACCTCAGATACGTCAAGGTCATCTGAGCTTTAGGCGGGAGACCGCCGGGCCCGCACCCCGGTCCGGGGTGCGGGCCGATAAATTCTGATCCGGGCATCAGTGCCCGGGCTTGTACATGACGGCGGAGCCGTATCCCACGCAGCTGCCGGCGCCCATGCCCAGGGTCACCGACGAATCCGTGCTGTCGAGGATGCTTATCCTGCCGGGCGCGGACAGCATCATGGCGACGGCGATGGGGCCGTAGCCGCACACGGTGAGGGATTCCCTCCTGACGATGTCGAAGACGCATCGGGGTTCCCGGATGCGACGGCCCTGAGGAAGTCGGCATCGGCGCTCTCCGCGTAGGATGGGGCACGTAATGGACCAGGTCGCTCGAGGCCACGATGACCACGTCGTACCCTGCACAGGCCGTTCTTATCGACTGTGCCAGGCGCTCGGCCGCGCCGGGGTTCTGCCTGCTCATGATGACAGGGACCACCTGCGCCCCGGAATCGATGTACTGTATGAACGGCATCTCCACCTCTACGGAGTGCTCCCTGAGGTGCGCCCTCGGGTCGTCGGGGGATGAGTTCTCTCAGCCTCATCGCGATGTCCTTATGGACGGGGACGCGGCCCATGGGGGTGAGGTAATCGTCGCTGCACATGACGCTCTCATAGGGCACGCCGTAATGGTCGGGGCCGATCACGATGTACGCGTCCGGCCGGCCGTCCTCGGCCAGGGCCTTGAAGGCATGGGCCGCGCACATGCCCGAGCATTCATAGCCGGCATGGGGGGCCAGGACTGCCGATATCGACCTCTTCCCAGTGCATTCGCCGGGCTCGCCGGGGCCGGACCTGAAGCACCTGGCGACGGACGCCCTCAGCTCGGAGGGGTCGGAGGGATAGAAACTTCCAGCAACTGCGGGACTGCGCATATGAGGATAATAGAAGAAGGAACCTAAAGGGTTTAGGGCGGGGGCGCGGGGCCCCCGGTCCGGCTCAGTACTTGGCCTCGAAGTCGTCGATGGTCAGGGTGAACTCGGAGGCGTCCTTGATGTCTCCGCGGGCAAGGAGGACCTCGCGGGCAAGGAGCCAGTAGATGCACGCCAGGGAGCGCCTTCCCTTGTTGTTGGTGGGGATGACGAGGTCGACGTTGCGGGACTCGTTGTTGGCATCGCAGAGGGCGACGATCGGGATCCCGAGGTTGAGGGCCTCGTTGAGCGCCTGCTTGTCGGCGGCGGGGTCGGTGACGACCAGCACATCGGGCTCGACGAAGGAGGGGTTGGCGGGGTTGGTCATGGTCCCGGGGACGAAACGTCCGGCGAACGCGGGGGCGCCGATGGCCTTGGAGAACTCCCTGGCAGGGCGCTGTCCGTACTGCCTGGCGGAGGCCACGAGGATGCGCTAGGGGTCGAACCTGGAGAGGAACTTGGCCGCGGCGCGGATCCTCTCGTCGGTCTTGGTGACGTTGAGGACGTAGAGTCCGTCCTGCCTCACCTTGTAGATGAACTGCTTCATGTCGGCGCTCTTGTACTGGGTACCGATGTGCACTCCGGAGGTCAGATAGATGTCCTCGGGGACGAGGAGCTCCTGGGTAATAACCTGCACGTCATCATTGTCTGCCATGTTTGTCACCTTTCAGTTTTTAACGACCGTGATCGGGATCACGTCTTCTTTGAATTCCAGCATGGCGATGTCGATGGGGTCGATCATATCCGAAGGATAGTCGACCAGGACAGGTGCGCCGTAGGATATCTGAAGCGCGCGGGCTCCGATGATCCTAGCCTTCTCAAACCTAGTGTACTTCATAAGGTCACCACACTGAATCGATTCGCCTCTAGCCGCATGTCCGTTATAAACCTTTCTTTCAGTTAGTGGAATATCAAATAACGCACGCGCGCGTATAACGCGCACATCTTATAAACGGGAACAGAGTACGAGGCACGGATGTCAGACGAGATGAGCATATGCGCCGCTGCGCTCTTCCGCAGCAAAGGCAAGGACGCGATGACCCCGAAGGAGATGAGGATGTACATCTCCCTGGACCTCAAATGGATGTCCGCGAAGGAAGCGGATGCCCTGATCGCGGCCATGATCTCCTCCGGCGCGATGAAGCAGGCCGGCGGGTACATAAGGCCGGGAGCGGACTACTCCGGCCTGCAGGTCCCCATCGCCTACCGCCCTTCCGAAGCTCTCAGGAAAGCAGCTGCCACAGGAAAGCAGCCGGCGAAGATTGCGAAGACCCAGACGCCGCCGGCCGCCGATTCCGAGGACATGTTCCCGAAGCTCGTCGCGCTCTCCGGAAAGTACGGATGGGACAACCGCGGGAAGTTCATCTCGGAATGCAACAGCATCAAAAGGAAACTCAGCACGGACATCTCGGTCGCGGCGCTGCTCGTCCTGAGGGACTCAGGTGCGGACGTGAAAGCGCTCGCCGGCGAGATCTACGAGAAGATCGCTGTGCACTGACAGCTGAATGAGCGCGGCCGGACGGATGGATATGCGGGCCCGGCCGCCTGCTCCGGCATCCTGTTCAGGATGCATTATAAAAACCGCCGGAAAGGCCCGGCGGAAAAGGTTTCCTGGATCAGTTCTTCTTTTTATCCTTCTCTTCCCTGATGATGAAGTTCCCGAGGGTCATGCCCTTGGCATCTCCCCTGGCGTTCACGGAGCCGCCCTCCTGGACGATCTCGGTGAGCTTGATGCCGAGGGCCTTCTCGAGCTTCTTGATGAGCTTCTCATCGGGGACGAGGTTCTGGGCCTCGACCTTCTCGAGGATCCCCTTCTTCTCGTTGATCGACTTGGCGAAGGACTCCATGTCGAGGTTCTTCTTCTCGCGGGCTTTCCTGATCGCCTTCCCGTAGTCCTCGATGAGGGCCACGGAAGCGGTGCCTGCATAGATGTCCTTGGTCTGCATGCGCCTCTGGCGCTTCTCCAGCCTCTGCTGGATGATCGCGCTGTTGCTTTCGAAGCTGCGACCGCCGTCCTCCTCGCGGGGGGCGTGGTAATCGTCGCCGAACCTCATGCAGTTCGGGCACAGGTTGAGCTTCGCTCCCTGCACGACCATGAGGCGGGTGGTGGGCACGTCCTTGCCGCACATCTCGCAAATCATGCATCTTCCATGTTTGCACTCGTAAATATAGTTAATCAGCGTATCGAGCTCCGCAGGGCCGGGATCCCTAGAACAAGTTTTTATGAAGTGCAAACTGCATTTCCGGCATCGCGACTGTGCCAGACTGCAGGAAGAGGCCGGAGGTCCGACGGATGTACTTTCCTGCGTGTAAGTTCGGCTTTAATAAAAGCGAACGCCATCACCTCGTGTTTGATATGCCCGAGGAAAACGAGACCGACGATTTGAAAGCGAAGGTTGTTTCGCTCGAAGAGCGCAACGTGCGCCTCATGCAGGACCTTCAGAACGCTGAGAACTCGAAGCGCGCGGCGGAGAGCGAGCTCTTCAGGCTGCAGAAGGACATGGCAAGGGTCAGGGGCGAGCTGGAGAGGCTCAAGACCCCTCCGCTGGTCATCGGCAGCCTCCGCGACATCCTCCCCGACGGGAAGGTCGTCGTCAAGAGCTCCAGCGGCCCCGACTTCCTTGTGGGGGTGTCGGACTACGTGGACCGCAAGGACCTCATCCCCGGCTCCAGGGTCACCCTCAACAAGCAGTCCCTCGCCGTCATGCAGGTGCTGCCCAGCGCCATCGACCCCGTCGTCTCCGGCGGGGAGATCCTCGAGAAGCCGACGATCACCTACAAGGACGTCGGCGGGCTGTCCAAGCAGATGAGGGAGCTGCGCGAGGCCGTCGAGGACCCCCTGCTCCGCCCCGAGCTCTACAAGAAGGTCGGGATCGAGCCTCCGAAGGGAGTTCTCCTGGTCGGCCCGCCCGGCACCGGGAAGACCCTCATGGCCAAGGCCGTCGCGAACGCCACCAACGCCACCTTCATCAGGCTGGTCGGCTCGGAGCTCGTGCAGAAGTACATCGGAGAGGGCGCGAGGCTCGTCCGCGAGCTGTTCGAGCTCGCCAAGGAGAAGGCGCCTTCGATCATCTTCATCGATGAGATTGATTCCGTGGGCGCGAAGAGGGCCGACGTCGCCACCTCCGGCGACCGCGAGGTCCAGAGGACCCTCATGCAGCTCCTCGCCGAGCTCGACGGGTTCACCCCCACCGGCAACGTCAAGATCATCGGAGCCACCAACAGGCCCGACATCCTCGACGACGCCCTGCTGAGGCCCGGGAGGTTCGACAGGATCATCGAGGTCGGCCTGCCTGACATCGACGGCAGGGAGCAGATCTTCAAGATCCACCTGAAGCACATGAACGTCTCCAAGAAGGTGGACGCGAAGAAGCTCGCCGAGGCGACCGAGGGCGCTTCCGGAGCGGAGATCAAGAGCATCTGCACCGAGGCCGGTATGCTGGCCATCAGAGCGGGCCGCGACACCGTCAGCCCCGAGACTTCGCCGAGGCCAGGGACAAGGTCATCGCCACCGACAGGAACAAGGTTAAGGCCCCTCCGGCGTACCTCTACGGATGAGCCGGAAGGGGAGCCTTCCCCTCCTGGCACATCCCTCAAACCTTTTATCGGTTCTTCTCGATAATGCCGCCCATGTTCGACAGCAGAGCGGCGGACCTGCTCTCCAAAGGCTATTACAAGGAACGCCTGGAGCCTGACGAATGCAAGTACCTCCTGACCTTCAGGGACAGGTCTCCCGAGGCGGCCATGGCCGTCTCCCTGGCGGACAGGCTGACCAGGTCCGAATGCAAATCGACCGGCCTGTTGGTGGCCGAGATCCCGGTCTCCACCGGACCCTGCCCCGTGGGCTGCAGGTTCTGCAAGTGGGCCGAAAGCACCACCGATTCGCTCTTCTGGGACATAGACGGGGATGACCTCGCCCGCAGATGCCGGGAGCTCGGGGCGTTCTCCGACGTGAGGAGGATCAGGCTGTCCACCATCGGGGACGCGGACATCGGCAGGCTGGCGGAGCTCGCCGGCATCGCGGCGGATTCCGCGCCCAAAGGGACCGAGATCTACGTCGACACCCGCGACCTCGACGCCTCCGAAGCAGGCACCCTGAAGGATGCCGGCGTGACCGGCGCCTACCATTCGGTCCGCCTGGGCGAGGGAACGGAGACCGGCGTCTCGGCCGAGAAACGCCTGGACACCATAAGGACCCTCATCTCGGCGGGCCTGCGCACGGTGGCCGGGACCGGCCCGATAGGGCCCGAGCACACCCCGAAGGAGATCGTCGACCTGTTCTACGCCACCGACGGGATGGGATGCGACGGAATGCAGGTATACCCGCGCGAACCGGCCGAGGGCGCGCCCCTCTGCGGTAACGGCAAGATCCTCCCGGCCCGCATGTCCCAGATACGCGCCGTGCTGACCCTGGCCATGTCCCGTTACGACTTCCCGGCGTTCGAGCCTACCGCGGCACGTTCGTCGAGGGCAGAAACGTGGCGAACTTCGTCTACGGCGCGAACGGAAAAGAAGAGCTCAGGGCGGCCCGCAGGAAGCTGTTCAATGCCGGCTACGACGGAATCGCCAGGGCTGACGGCAAGCGTGCCGACCTCACCCTGGCATACCTGAAGCAGACGGGCTCGATGTGAGCCTGAGCTCACTCGGTGTCCGAGTCGTCCTTCTCCGCGTCGTCCCCGCCGTGGAACTGGAGCTGGACGGCCGCGTATATCTCCTGCAGGCCGATCTCCTTCTCCGCGGACACTCCCCTCATCTCGCCGAAGACGCCGGTGTCCTCTAGCGCGCGGAAGAGCTCCATACCGATGACGGACTGGGGGTCCTTGTCCTCGTCCAGCAGGTCGCCGTACAGGGTGTCCGGGTTGTTGTACCAGTCGATGATCCTGTCGGAGTCCTTCTCCCTGAGGGTGTCCACCTTCGAGAGGAGGTTGATCATCGGCATGTCGAGCCTGAACTGCACCAGGGCGCCCAGGGTCATGGCCGAGACGAAGCCGTTGGCGGATTTGTAGAGGGTCGGGTCGGAGAGGTACGCGATGATGGACCTGTCCTTGCCGAGGGCGTCGATGACGATGTTGGAGCTCTCCCTGAAGGCGAAGAGCTCCAGCTGTCCGGGCGTGTCTATGAGGACGTAGTCCACGTCGTAGGAGTCGAGGGCGTCGCTGACCTTGCTGATGTTGACCGCCATCAGGTCGGCCGCCACGATCTGCGCCCCGTTGGGACCGAGGCCGTACTGGGACATCACCTCGTCGAGGTTTATCCACTCCCTGATGTCTATGTCCGGCTGATAGGGGAGCTTCTCGGCCCCGGGATCGAGGTTGACGGTGCAGGAATCGATCTCGTTGTCGTCCAGCCACCTCTTGAAGGCCCCGACCATGGTGCTCTTCCCGCTCCCGGCGGTTCCCACGAAGTAAACGTTGTTCATGAGTATCTCGCCCGTGAGGACGGAAGGAGCGGATATAGCACTTTCCTTCGCATCGGCCGCGGAAGGTAAGCCCCGGCCCCTGTCAGGCGCACGGCCGGCACGGGGAAATTCCGGAGTCTAGGGGCGGTTGGGTGTGAGCAAGGTTAATAAAATAACATAGAATACGTGGCTCCCATGAATGCGGATGCAAAGAAGCACGCCGCCGCTTTCGGATGGTTCGGAATCTGCGCAGGAGTCGCTTTCTGCTTTATGTGGCTCGCCTGTTACGGCGCGGATTCCTCCTGGGAATGGGGGACCAACGCTCTCTCTGACTTCGGGGTATCCGATACCGACGCCGCGACTTATTTTGAATGGGGATGCGTCATTTCTGCCATCCTTCTCGCCTTCTTCGGAGTCGGCGAGGCCCTGAACGACAAGAGAAAATCCGGATATCTGGCCGAGGGGATCCTCCTCGCGCTTGCCGGGATATGCCTTATCTTCGTCGGATTCTACGACTCGGACTACGAGGGCGGGGACATCCACGAATTCTTCGCCGTCCTCGCCGCGACGCTCTTCGCTTTCGCCGCCGCGTCCTGGGCCGCCCAGACCTGGTACGACGGGAAGGTCATCGTCGCCGGTGCGGCAGTGGTCCTCTTCTGCGTCTCCCTCTTCAGCGCGTTCGGTTTCGCGGAGGAGGAGTGGGAGGTCATCAGCATCGTCGCCGGGCTCGTCTGGCTCTTCATCGCCGCTTCTTACACGATCGGCGTGAACGTCCAGCCTAAGAACCCCGTTTCCGCTATCGGCAAGGAGGCCGTCGAATGAAACTCAACAGCACCATCAAGGCCGGACAGGCCCTCGGCATCATCGGCGGGATCATCGCCGTCATCGGACTCGTACTGTATCTGGACCTCGAAGGCGACGGCGCATGGACTCCCTCGGGACCGCGGCCCTCATGCTGCTCGTCATGTGCCTGTCCTTCGCCCTCGCAGGCGCGTTCGGGATGCACGGGCAGTGGAACTGGAACCTCCTCATGTTCATGAACTTCCTGACCCTCGGAGTCATCGCCGGCGCCACCGCCGCCCAGTACTTCGAGCTCTGGTTCGGATGCGTCGAGTTCGTCTGCATCGCGCTCATCTGCGTGATCTCCTACAGCAAGGACGGCAAACTCTGGACTGCCGAGCCCCACGAGGCCTGATCCAAACTTCAACACCGGCCTTCGGGCCGGTACTTTTATGTTCATTCTCCTTCGGAGATTTAGTTATCTTTAAACAATTGAACCAACATTCGTCGGGCAATGTCCTTGGACGAGAAATACACCTTCGCTTTGCGGAAACTCGCGCTTCTCGGAGGGCTCGATGACTACATCGCCGTCTCCTCAAGGGAGCTCGGAGATGCCCTGGAAATGAGCCAGCAGTCGGCATCCAAACGCATCCTCGAACTTCTCGACCAAGGCCTCATCGTGCGCGACCTGGGGGCCAGGAAGCAGCGCATAAAGATCACGCCGTCCGGTTCGGAGGCCCTTAAACAGGAATATAATGAATACAGGAGGATCTTCGAACTTACGGACCACATAACCATACACGGCACCGTCAAGGACGGGCTCGGCGAGGGAGGATATTACATCGGCCAGAAGGGGTACGTCGACCAGTTCGTCGACAAGCTCGGCTTCAAGCCGTTCAACGGCACGTTCAATGTCGCCGTCGACAAGGAGGACATCGGGAAGCTCGATGTCATCCGCGCCACCGCCGGGATCTTCATCAAAGGGTTCACCCACGACGGGAGGACCTTCGGAAACGTCATCGCTTACAAAGCGAGCATCAAGAACCTCGAATGCGCCGTCGTCGTCCCGGAGAGGACGATCTATGCGGACGTCATCGAGATCATCTGCCAGTACCACATCAGGCGCACTCTAGGCCTGAGCACCGGCGACAAGGTCGAAGTTAAGATCGTCCTTTGAAAAAAAGATCCCGCCGCGTTTGCGGCGGGAAGATGGGGGCGGGACCCGCCCGCTCCCTCACCTCTTAGAGAGATAATCCATCACAGACTCGAAGACGGCCTTCCCGTCGCCGTCCTCAGATGCATGCCCGCGGTCCAATCCGCATTGTTGTAAGCGGTCATGACCCTCTCGGGGTGGGGCATCATGCCCATGACGTTGCCCTGGGAATTGCATATCCCGGCGATGGCCCGAGGGCGAGCGTTGGGGTTCCACGGGTACGGGGCGGGCCCTCCGTCCGGGCCTGCGTACCTGAAGACGACCTGGTCGGCATCCTCC
>NZ_LOPS01000016.1 GCF_001481295.1 Candidatus Methanomethylophilus sp. 1R26 | reverse complement strand
CTCCCAGGGAGGCACCTACGAACCGATGGCGCATCTGTTCGACGAGCTGCGCAGCGACCGCCCCGAGTACATCGAAGGGCATGTCTGGATGTTCCCGAGGGAGAAGACCGATGTGAAGGGCCTCATAGGGAGGATCGGGCCTGTGGACGATCCGATACTGATAGAGAGCATCCCTCCTTCGATGATAGTCTGAACCGGCGCGTGCGGCATCCCGATAACATAGATGACCTCGGCGAAGTGGTGAAATACAGGCTGGCATTCTCGGACAGGCTGCCGGACGGAGATAGGTTCGGCCATATACTGCCGTTCCTGAGCGTCTGGCTGAGATGATGCGGTGCCGATCGGCCGACACAAAAGCTCATGTCCTCCGCCGAACCGGAGATGGCCTGAAAACGGACGGGCCCTACGGGAGACGTTATGCATCAGTTGTTGCCGCCGTATACCGATGCGATCATCCTGATCCCTGTGCCGCCGTCATCATAGAAATGTTCCATGCGCTCAATCGGCATGAACCCGCGGCGGCTGTAGAAGCGGATGGCGGCGGGATTCGTCTCGCGGACGTCCAGCTGGATGGAGGTCGCCCCGTCCATCCTCGCCTCGGTCCTGAATCTTTCAAGGAGTTCGGAGCCTATCCCTCTGCCGCGGCAGGAAGAATCGACGCAGAACAGGGCGATGTTCGCTCTCCCCTCCCCGAGACGGCTCCTGCCAGATATCCGACGATCCTTCCGAGCGGGTCGACGGCGACCAACTGGCCGAACGGCCATTGGAGCATGAAGTAATCCACGACCGAAGGCAGGAAGTACTGGTCGAGGGAGGAGTTCACCAGCGCGTATATGCGTTCAGATTCCCCGGGCCTTGCCCTCCGTATCTCCGTCCCCTGTTCCCCCTGCGGCCGTGCAGGAATGCAGCGGCCGTTCCGACGAGGATGACTGATGCCGCGGTTAAATAGATGATGCACCCGGACAGGCCGTCCTCTGACGGGACGTCGAATTCCGCCGTCTGGGATACCTCCGTCCCTTCCAGCGTCACCGAGGCGGTGTGATGCCCCGGGGAGACGCTGAACATCGCGGACGGATGCTCAGACCTCCTGATGTCGCCGTCGATGTTCCAGATGTAAGAGGAGCCCTCGGGGCCTGACGTCCGCAGGACCACGGAGCGCCTGCCTCCGCCTGTGTCCACGACATCCGCCGTCAGTTCCAGGCCGTTCTCCTCCAGGTCCTCGGAATCCATGCCGTAGTCGGACATGAACAGGCCGGCGAAGAAGTCGGACACGCTTTCCGAGACGATGAAGGCGGCCGTTTCGCGGTTCCTCAGGAACGAGTTCTCGGTCCAGTTCACAGACCCCACCCAAACCCCTCCGTCGATGACGACGCCCTTGTTGTGGATCAGGGAGAACCCCTGCCCGCCGTCGACCGCCTTCGCGCGGACCTTCGTCGTCTGGTTCATCAGGTTGGCGAAGGTCTCCGCATCTCCGGAGGAGGTTGATGCGTCGAGTATGAGCCTAGTCTCGACCCCTCTGACGGCGGCCGCCGCCATCCAGGACACGGGGGAATCCCCCGATACGGTCCTCAGGGAGCTTCCGAGGTCCATCTCCTCCGCGTAGATCCTCTCCTCGGCGGATCCCATCAGTTCCTTCATAGCGGAGAACGAATCGTCCGGGGAGAATATCGGGTAGACGAGGGACCTGAAGCTCTCCCTTTGTACATCATCGGGAGGCTCGTACGAGAGGTCTCCGCGGTAAGGCTTCGCATCCGGATACGCAGATGCCAGGGTGACGGTGTCTCCGAATCCGGCGGAGAAATCGTTCTCGAAGACCTCCTCCATGCACGAAGCGTACTCCGTGCTGTCGATGACAGCGCCCCAGCCCCTGTTGCCGTTCCCGAACCCCATGTTTCCGGAGGTCCAGTTCTCCGAGGTTATGACGGTCTTCTCGCCGTCGATCACGGCGTATTTGCTGTGGACGTACATGTAGCGCTGGGCGGCGTCGCGTGGTTTATCAGCCGGACATCGGCTCCTGTCCGGCGCAGGGACTCCAGGAGGGAGATCTCGGTGCTGATGTCGGTCCCTAACGGTTCGGCCTCCGCGAGGACGCGGACGCTCACCCCCCTGCTCTGAAGCTGTACCAGCAGCGCGACCGTGTTGGGGCAGGATATAAGGTAGATGCAGATGTCCGCGGTGCGCGAGGCGGATTCCAGCAGACGGTAGACGGGCTCTCCGCCGCTCTCAGGGAAGGAGAACGGGGTCACGTCGGCCTCGTACGGGCCGTCCCCCGGGAACGTGAACTCGGTCCATCCCGGCTTCGCAGATTTCCAATCCGATGATGTGCCAGTATCTTCTCCGGGGATGCGTTTCAGATAATGCCCGGAAGGGCACGTCGCCGGAGTCCCAGACCATCCGGACGCCCCTTTGGAGGAGCCCCAGCAGACGCTGTCTGCGACGGCATCTCCATGCATGAGGATGAGCTCGTCGCCGCCGTCCGCCAGGACGAGGGACCCCTTCCTGGTGCCTGCTTCTGAATATGAGATGCAGTTGTCCCCGGACCCCAGCCTGCAGCCGTCTGGGTCCTTGCAGAATACCGCCGATGAACCGGGAGCGACCTTTATGCCGGAGAACGAGAGCGTGCCCTCGCCGTCCGTGATGCTCCAGCCGGACAGCGATGCTTCGGAGCCGCCGATGTTGGCAATCGCGAACCCCTCTCCGGAAGGATCAGCCGCCTCGATACGGAACGTCTCCCCTCCTGCGCCCGATGAGCCATCGGCGGACAGCGCCGAAGGGAACAGCAGCAGCGCTGCCAGGAACGCAGTTAGCACGACGGATCTCCGCATGTGCATACGGAGGATATCAGGAACTTAATGGGAGCATGCGGCAGTCAGCGGTGCACCGCGGACGCATCAATCGAAGAGAAAAGAAGCCGCGGCATTGCCGCGGAGAGGTTTCAGAGGCCCGACGCGAGGTCGGAGAGGGCGGCATGCCAATCGGCCGCTTTGACGACGCCGCTGGCGATGAGGACGCCGTCGGCGCCCAGCTCGATCGCTTTCGAGACATCCTTTCCGTTCTTGACGCCGGCCCCGCAGAGGACGCGCACCCCGCGTCCTGCGTCAGCGACGGCCTCGACGGTGCCGGAGACTATCGCCGGGTCCGCCGTGGTGACGCTGATGTCCCCGCCGATGAGCTCGGGCGGCTCGACAGCGACGTAGTCGGGGGAGAGGGCGGCCATGGCGGCCGCTTCCCTGACGTCGGCGGCGCATACACAGGTCATGAGGCCTGCCTGCTTGGCCGCGGAGACGATCCTCCCGGCGGCGTCCGCCGGCACCCTGTGCTCCGAATGGTTGATCAGGGTCCCGGCCGCTCCGGCCGCCTTCACCATGGGGGCGGTGACCCAACCGGTCGCGACCCGGGTGCGCGGTCGTCGAGGCTCTGGGAGAACACGGGTATGTCCACCGAGCGGGCCACGGCCTGCAGAGAGACCATCGGAGGGCAGACGGCGATGAGGGCGCCGGTCTCCTCGGAGACCTGCTGGCACATCTGCGCCAGCCGGACAGCGCCCTCCCCGTCGACCTGCGGGTAGGCCTTGAAGTTGACTGCTATGACGTGCTTGCCCGTCTCAGTCAAGAGGCTCGAACCTCTTCTTGAGGTCCTCGAGGACCTGGGGCCTGGAGGTGTATTCCATCTCCTCGGCGCCGAGGATCGAAGGCTGGAAGGGTCCCTGGCTCCTCATGAGCTTGCAGGCGCGCATGGCATCTGCCCTGACGGTGTCCCAGGTGGAGTTGCCGAAGAAGTCGACGGGCTTGTGCTCGCCGCCCTTGGCCCCTTCGGGCTCGAGTCCCTGGAGGTGGCCGTTGTTCAGCTGGAACCCGAGGGCGCAGATGCGGGGAGGCCCGTCGAAGTAGACAGGGTTGCTCTCCTCGGGAGAGCAGGGGTAGAACGCGCCGATGTGCGATCCCCTCATCCATCCGGCGACCAGCCAGGTGTTGTTGAAGACCTGGGTGTACTCCCCGACGGAGGGGAACCCGCTCTGGCACCTGCAGATGCAGACGGGGTCGTCTTTGCCGACGTACCTGCCGGCGGTCATGTTGAGCTTGTCGGTGGAGACGACGCAGGCGGGGCCGAGGCCGGCCCTGCTGCTGATCCTCTTGATGGCGTACCTGGAGGTGTCGCCCAGGAGGCTCAGGATGCTGAGGGTCTCCTCGGGAGAGGACATGACGACCTTCTTGTGGTCCATGACGTCCTGGATCTCTACATCGAATCCCATCTTGGCCCTCTTGTCGATGACGAGGCCGGTGGTGGTGAAGGGGTCGAGGAAGATCCTCGAGAGTATGGGAGAATAGGCGGAGGGCTCGGTCTTGTCCGCCATGAAGAACAGGAGGGGCTCGGAGGGCCTCTCCTCGAAGGTCATCTCGGCGGATCCGGGCCCGGCGCCCTTGACATTGCCGGAGAAAGCATCGGTGAGGATATCCTGACCGGCGGCGTAGAGGTGCATGCGCTTGGAGATCTTGGTCGCTTCCTGGAAGCACTCCCAGGCCGCGGTGTGGACCTCCTTGTTGCCCTCGCCCTTGTAGTGGGTCATGTAGAGGTTGATGTCGTCGCCGACGCGGGTGACGTAGAAGTCCTCGATGATGCCCTGCTTCTGTTTGTCTGTCAGGATGTCTTTGGCGGCCTGCATCATCGCCGGGTGCGGGGCCATGTGGCCGCAGACGGATCCGATGTCGGCTTTGATAATGGATACAGTGACTTTGTCAGTCATGGATTCACCGATTGGTTCGGTGTTAGGGGCACGACATTAAATAGATTTGCGGTTCGTCCTTATTTAAGTTAAAGAAGAGAAGAACCTCAGAGGAGTCTGCGGTCGGTATCGGGCCCGCTGCCCAGCAGGGTCGTCCTCCTGGGGCTGAGGCTCTGGAGGATCACTTTCCCGGGCCCCTTGAAATCGACGAGGGTCACTCCCTCCCAGCCGTCCGCATCGTAGACCTTGGCCCTGACCGAAGCCTGCCATCCAGCCGTGTGCGCCACGGACGCGGTGTAATGCTGCTCGGGGCGGAGCTCGAGGGTGAAGGCGTTGCCGACGGTGCTGATGAAGGCGGTGCCCGTGCCCGAGAGCTCGGCCAGGACCAGGCCGTCCGTCCCGAGGCGGGGGTCGTCGACGTGCTCCTCCGAGTGCTTGGTGATCTCCACCCCGTCCCCGGCGCCGAGGACCGAGTCCTTTTGGACGATCCATTTGGATTCCCCTATGTCTAGGTCGCAGACCTCTCCCGGGAAAGCAGGGCCGACGGTCACGGTGCAGGGATCCCCCTCGGTGGAATAGACCACCATGGGGATGAACGAGTCCGAGATGAGCCGCCTCAGGCCGGAGAGCCTGCCGGTCTCCGGGACCGCGCGGGTGTTCCCGGACATGTATATCAGGCGGGGCGCAGGAGATCTGAATGTCTCGTCCCTGCTGAGCATGACGCTCAGCATCCCGCTCAGCATGCCGGTCCCGGTGAACTTCATGTCCGACGCCATCCGCTCCGCCGTTATAAGGTTAATGCCGTATGCACGGATGTCATATGTGCCAGATGCGTGGATGCGTGCACGGGGCCCGTCCGAACGTTCCGTTCTGCGCGTCCTGTTCCCCGCATAAATCCCGTCCTGCCGCGCCGCGCCCTGCTGAAGCGGTTTTATAACTGTGCGCGATAGCGGGATATGTTAACATGGCAGAAGTCAGGAATTCCTCAAGCATAGCCGGAACCGAGGGCCAGGCCACCGTGAACGGCTGGATCCAGGACACCAGGAACATGGGCGGTATCTCGTTCATCATCCTCAGGGACCGCTACGGGACCCTGCAGATCACCCTTCCCAAGAAGAAGATCGAGCCTGGGCTTTTCGATCTCATGACCAAGCTCCCCAGGGAGTCCGTGGTCTCGGTCACCGGAGAGGTCAAGCCCAGCAAGCAGACCGCCCTCGGCGTGGAGCTCATCCCGTCGGAGTGCATCGTGCACAGCAGGGCGGCCGCCCCGCTCCCCCTGGGAGTCGTGGACAAGGTCAACGTCGAAATGGATACCCGCCTGAACAGCAGGTTCATGGACCTCAGGAAGCCCGAGGTCAGGGCGGTCTTCGAGATCAGGTCCGTCCTCACCGCGGCAGTCCGCGAGGCGATGGAGTCGAGGGCGTTCCTCAACGTCGTCACCCCCAAGATCGCGGCCGCGGGGGCCGAGGGCGGCGCGACCCTGTTCAAGGTCGACTACTTCGGGAGGCCCGCCTTCCTGGCACAGAGCCCCCAGCTGTACAAGCAGATGCTCATGTCCACCGGGATGGACCGCATCTACGAGATCGGCCCCGCGTTCAGGGCGGAGGAGTCCAACACCACCAGGCACGTCACCGAGTTCACATCATTCGACGCGGAATACTGCTGGATAAAGAACGAGGAGGAGGTCATGAGCCTCATCTCCGAGATCGTCAGCAGCGTCCTGGCCGCCGTCAGGGACAGGTGCGCCCCGCAGCTGGCGCTCCTCGGGAAGGAGATCAAAGTGCAGCAGGCGCCGTTCCCCATCCTCACATATTCCGAGTGCCTTAAGATGGTCCAGGACGCCGGCCTCCCCCTGAAGGACGGGGACGACCTCGGGACCGAGGGCGAGAAGATCGTCGGCGAGAAGATGGCGGAGAAGGGCATCGACCTGTACTTCATCGCCGAGTACCCGGAGGAGGCCAAGCCGTTCTACATCATGGAGAAGGACGGGACCCCCTACTCCTACTCCTTCGATCTCGATTACAAGGGCCAGGAGATCGTCTCCGGAGGGCAGAGGGAGCACAGGTACGATGTGCTCGTCGCCAGGATGAAGAAGAAGGGCCTGAACCCCGACGACTTCGTGGACTACCTAGCGCCTCAAGTACGGCATGCCTCCCCACGGCGGATGGGGAATGGGGATCGACAGGCTCGTCGAGAAGATGCTCGACCTCCCCAACGTCCGCGAGGCCATCCTGTTCCCGAGGGACCTGAGCAGGCTCACCCCGTGATGCCCGCGGCGCAGGGGCCAGATTCGGTCAGAATCGGCCACCCCTGCCGCTTCTGTTTTAATATCCGTAAAACTCTGGCACATTTATCATGGCAGCACCGGGCGATGTTTACGAGCGCGAACTGAAGTACCTCCTCACGGGGGACCCCGGTACGGTGACCAAGATGGTCAAGACCTGCGACGATGAGGAGACATCGGCGTACTGCTCCACCATGGACCATCCTTTCATGGTCATACGCGCGGCCGGCTCCCTCGGGGTGGACCTCGTCGCGCTCCGCTGGGACTTCTCTTTCCCGGTGGAGGTCAAGAGCTCGGAGAACGACATCCTGTACCTGAGCAAGAGCGAGCGCCTCCGCGACCAGGCCGTCCGCATGCTCGATGAGTGCGACAGGTGCCATGTCATCCCGATCTACGCCTACCGCCTCAAAGGCGTACGCGGGGACCCGTGGAGGATCTTCACGCTGCCGTCCGAGTCCAAGCTCATCGGCAGGATACAGATGCTCAGGGACCGCATCCCGAAGGTGGAGATCACCAAAGGTGGGAACTTCGTCCTGCGCTGGTCGGACGGCATGAAGCTGTCCGACCTCCTCGCATTCGTGGGGCAGGCATCGGACCCCGGCGAGGGGACCATCGCGGACACCGCCGCGTACGAAGAGGACTGAACCCGCTGGGACGCGTCGGCACTCATAGGGCTCATCACGGATCAGCTCGGAATCTCTTCATCCGGCATCCCGCCCCTTGATAGCGGGGCGGGGTTAAAGGAAGATGTCCGGACGTCAGCCGAGGATATCGGTCATTCTCTTCACCGGGACGTACGCCTTTCTGGCAGCATCCTCGGACAGGACGACCTCGTTGCTCTCCTTCTCCAGGCACTCGAGCACGGATTCGGGGGAGATCATCTTCATCGTCATGCACAGCGACTGCTCGGTGAAGTAGAACTTCTTCCCGGGGCACGCTTTCTCGAGCCTGTGCCCCATGCCCATCTCGGTGAGGACGATGAACTCCTCCGCCTCCGAATCCCGGCAGTGGTTCAGGATCGCCTCCGTGGAACCGACGAACGATGCCATGTCGAGCACGTCCGGCCTGCACTCGGGATGCGCCACGACCTCGGCCTTGGGGTGCATCGCCTTCAGGGCCTCCACCTGCCGGCAGGTTATGCACTGGTGGACGGGGCAGAACCCGGACCACAGGTGCACGGTCTTGGAGCAGTTCTTCTTCACATAGCGCCCCAGGTTCGCATCGGGGACGAAGATGACCTCGTCCTCGGGCACGGCCTTCACCACGTTCAGGGCATTGGCCGAGGTGCAGCAGTAATCCGCCTCCGTCTTGGTGTCGGCGGAGGTGTTGACATAGGCCACCACTGCGGCCTTGGGGAACATCTTCCTCGCCTGGCGGATCTGGTCCGCGGAGCACATGGCGGCCATGGCGCACTTGGCCTCGGGCTCGGGGAGGAGCACCTTCTTGCCGGGGCTGAGGATCTTGGCGGTCTCGCCCATGAAGGACACGCCGCAGAACACGATGATGTCGGCGTCCGTCTCCGCGGCCTTCTTCGAAAGGCCGAGGCTGTCGCCCACGAAGTCCGCGAGGTCCTGCACCTCGGGCAGCGTGTAGTTATGGGCCAGAATGACCGCGTTCTTCTCTTTCTTCAGCTGCGCGATTCTCTCAGCTACGGTTTCCATCTGGGCAACTTCACTGCAGGTCTACGTTAAAAGCTTCGCCCTCCCGCGCCCTCCTGCGGAACAGGGTCGCGAAAGATTAACAACGGTGCACGGTCTTCCGCATCCCATGGACCGTGAGGCTCTGGCATCGTCCAGGTTCGGATGCGGCGATGCGGAGAGGGCGTGCTTTGAGGCGGGGATAAAGCTCGCCACCGTTTACCATCAGTTCGTCGGCACCCCGTTCAGGGGATCCACCAAGGACGATCTGGCACGTTCGATCGAGGAATGCATCCGCGTCCAGCCGTACGTTGAGTCCGCGAAGGTGTCCATCCGCGCCGAGCCCGGGGACAAGGAGGACCAGTACTCGTACGCCTCCCTCGCCGGGGACATGATCGAGGCCGAGGTCGTCATCCGCATCGGGAACGAGAGGGCGGTGGCCCGGATGGGGTACGATGCGGAATTGGGCTATCCCCTGATGTACATCGTCTCCGTCGAGCATGCCGGGAAAGAGTGAGGGTTTTAAAACACATCTGAGCCGGAGGCCGGGAATGGGCCGAATGTCCTGTCAGTGCCTGCCGTCCGCGGAAAAATGCCAGTATCTGTCAGTTCGGAAGGGCCGGAAACGGCGCATATCGACTACAGTATTTATACTTTAAATCCTATTCCCTATGGGGAATAATCGCATGGTGAACGACATCAAAATAGGTCTTACTGGCCTGCCCGGATCTGGGAAGACCTACACTTTGAAGCGTGTCATCGAGATGCTAGGCAAGAACGTGACCGTCGGCGGCATGATCGACGAGAAGATCACCGACGGCAGGCATGAGATAGGCATCAGCGTTTGCAACCTCGGAAACGGGGAGAAAGTCACATTCGCCAAACCTGACATCGAGAGCAGGATCACCGTCGGCAACCTCGGTGTGGACCTGGCGAGCTTCGAATCCGTGGCAGTGGAAGCTATAAAAAGCGCCTGCGAGAACGCGGACGTCATTGTTATCGACGAAGTGGGCAAGGTCGAGGTCGAGAGCGAGGGCTTCGTGGACGCCGTCAAAGAGGCGCTCGATGTGGACAAGCCCATGATCATCACGCTCCACAAGAAATCCAGGAACCCTCTCCTGCAGGACATCAGGAGACGGGACGACATCCGCATCTTCGAGGTCACTCCGATCAACAGGAACCTGCTCCCTCACAAGATCATGAGCCTCATGAACGGTGAAATGCTTTGATGCCGCCGGGCACGGTGATCACCGAGGGCTCCACCAAGATACTGGTTCCGGAGGTCCATTCCGTCCACGGTCCCGGCAGGATCGTCGCCGGGACGGTGTTCTTCAACGAGCAGATGAGCTTCAACCGCGACGTGAGCGTCATGCTCCTCCGCGCGCTCGGCAAGCCGTCGATGACCGTCTGCGACGCCATGACCGCGTCCGGCTCCAGGGCGGTGAGGATCGCCAACGAGGTGCCGGGGACCGAGGTAGTCGCCAACGACTTCGATGAGAACGCTATACCTTACATAAACGCGAACATAGAGCTGAACGGCCTGTCCAACTGCCGCTCCAGCCATGCGGACATGCGCGTCCTGCTGGCGCAGGAATCGTTCGACTACGTCGACCTGGACCCATTCGGGTCCCCGTCCCTCTACATCCAGCCCGCCATCGGGGGATGCAGGAAGCATGCCGTGCTGGCGGTCACCGCCACCGACACGGCCCCCTTGGCCGGCGCCCAGCTCGGCAAATGCCGCCGCCGCTACCAGTGCGAGCCGGTCCGCGGGTACATGTGCCACGAGGGCGGGCTCCGCATCCTGATGTGCAGCATAGCCAGGGAGCTCGGGAAGTTCGATATGGGCATGCGCCCGCTGCTGTCCTTCTACGCCGACCACTACTACCGCACCTACGTGCAGCTGGTCCCGGGCGCCGATGCCTGCGACGAGATGCTCTCCCATCTGGGATATATGAAATACGACCGCTCGACCCTGGAGAGGGGGACATCGCGCACCCGCGACCCCGAGCATCCCCTCGGCCCGTTCTGGCTGGGGCCCCTGTTCGATAAGGCGCTGATCTCCCGCATGGACCGGCCGGGACCGCCTCCGAGAGGAAATGCGGGAAGATGCTGGCATTGTGGAAGGGCGAGGTGGATTCCACGCCCTTCCTGTACGACATGAGCGAGCTGTCATCGTTCACCAAGCTCTCGCCGCCCAACCTCGACGAGTTCGTGGAGAGGCTGAACGGGTACGCTCCGTCCTCGAAGACGCACTTCTCGCCGACATCGTTCATCACGGAGCTGGACTCCGAGGACGTCATCTCATTGTACAAAGAGATGGGGCGCCGGCCTCCTGCGCCGGAGGCCTGATGGCCGGCATCGCCGAGGGCGTCCGCGGTTTCCCGCAGCCGCCCGGAGGGCTCCTGAAGGCAGGCATCTTCGACCCCGTCCCCCTGGCGTTCAACGACGGCAGGTACATCGGGCAGGACAACCTCCCCGGGGACATAGTCGAAGGGGCCGTCTGCCTCCTGTCCTGCTTCAGCCTCTTCAGCGCGATGAGCGGGTACAGTTACGGCGAGCGGGACGCCTGCCTCAAGGAGGCCGAGCGCACCGCCTTCCAGGACTGCGCCCCCGGATGGACGGGGCTCTACGGCACCGTCTCGAAGGCCGACGCCTTCGAGGACGGCATCGCCTGCGCCTACGGGAAGGAGATCGAGCCGTACACGGCCGACTGCGCCTGCCGCCTGGCCGCCGGCGCCGCCGGAGGGTACCGTCCGGCGAGGGTCCGCGCCGATGACCGCACCTGCTCGAACATCGCCACCATGGTCCGGCGCACCGTCGGGTTCTTCGGGAACAACGGCCCGGTCAAAAGGATAGGGTTCTCGTTCGGGGCCGGCTACGGGGAGAGGATCGGCTCAGGGTTCGGGCACTTCCTCACGGATGCGTGCATCTGGGACATGAGCGTGACGCAGGACCCCCTGCCCCCGGAGCGCACCATGAGGCTGCTGGTCCGCCTGGTCATGTGCAGGGAGTCCGGGGACCCCGATCTGGAGCGCATCTCCAACATCGGCCTGCTCAACCCCCGCCTCGGGTGCGCCTACGTCACCAGCCTGTCCAGGGTGCCGCCGGAGGCCGTTCAGGCCGCCCGCGATACCATCGGCCTGTGAAGGCCCCCGCGTCAGCAGTTTAATTATAAATGGATGAAGGGGATAGCGAACCGCGATACCATGCCCAGCCTAGCCGTTCTCGGTTCCCAGTGGGGGGACGAAGGTAAAGGAAAGATCATCGACTACCTCGACGGGGACGCGGACCTCATCGTGCGTTTCCAGGGAGGCAACAACGCCGGCCACACCATCGTGGTCGGCGACCGCGTGTTCAAGCTCCACGGCCTCCCGTCGGGAGTGGTGAGGCCGGGGAAGCTCGCGGTGATCGGGAACGGCACCGTCGTGAACATGGAGGAGCTCCTCGAGGAGATCAGCCAGGTGGAGGAGAACGGCGGGAACGTGGACGGCCTGCGCATCTCCGACCGCGCCGCGCTCATCATGAACTACCACAAGAAGCTGGACGGGGCCGAGGAGGCGTACCGCGGCAGCAAGGCGGTGGGGACCACCAAGAAAGGCATCGGGCCGGCATACCAGGACAAGATAGCCAGGATAGGGTTCCGCGCAGGCGACCTCCTCGAAGAGGAGACCCTGAAGGACAAGATCTCGCTCCTCCTGCCCTATAAGAAAGACCTCATGAAGATGATGGGCACGGAGGTCTGCTGCTGCACTCCCGAATCGCTCCTGGCCAAGATGGAGGGCTGGGGGCAGAAGCTCGGTAAATACATCTGCGACACCTCCGTCCTCGTCAACGACGCCCTCGACGCCGGCAAGAACGTGATGTTCGAAGGAGCTCAGGGAGCCATGCTCGACATCGACCACGGGACCTATCCGTACGTCACCTCCAGCTCCACCATGGCCGGGGGGCGTCTGCACCGGCGCAGGCATCGCGCCCAAACGCCTCAACAAGGTCATGGGAGTGGTGAAAGCCTACACCACCCGCGTGGGCGAGGGGCCGTTCGTCACCGAGCTGAAAGGCGAGGATGAGAAGAAGCTGCAGCAGAAGGGCGGCGAATTCGGCGTCACCACCGGAAGGGGCAGGAGGTGCGGCTGGCTGGACCTGGTGGTTGTCAACCACGCCAACATGCTGTGCGGGTTCGATTCCCTCGCGGTCACCAAGATCGATGTCCTGAACGATGTGGACACCATCCCTGTATGCTACGAGTACGATATCGGCGGAGAGAGGACCAGGCACTATCCCGCATCGCTGCAGAAGCTGAGCGCGGCGAAGCCCGTCTACAAGGAGTTCAAAGGCTGGAAAGGCTGGGACGACACCGAGGCGGTCGTGAAAGGCGGCTACGACGAGCTCCCGAAGGAGATGAAGGATTACATCTCGTTCATCGAGGAGCAGACCAAGGTGCCTGCCGACATCATCTCTGTCGGACCCGAGAGGGACCAGACCATCTGCCGCCGCTCCGACTGGTGGAACTGAATCTAATTTTCCATTTCACGGGGACCAGCCGGCCGTTTCAGGCCGGTGTCTCCGTCCACAGTACGGTCCCGGTCACGGGCCCGCTGTACGCGAGGTCGAACGCCGGCCACCTTCCTTCGAAAAGCTAGGCCTGGGATATCTCCGCGCCGTTAACTTCGAGGCCCAGGGTGCAGGTGTACGCCGTCCCTCCGGAGGTGTACCTGCCCGAGAAGGCCCCGGTATCAGCATCGTACGACCATCTCCCGTTCCCCATGATCAGGAGGGTGGCGCTCCCGTCGTTCGGGAGCGGCACGGCGCCGTCCGCCTGCTGATAGGATTCCGACGAGGTCCCGAGCCCTTCGGCGATGTAGAACCTGATGCTGCTCCTGTCCTCGGTGCCTGCGAACGCCGCCGTCACTCCCCATTGGGCATAGAGGTCGATCCTGCCTCCGGAGTCTATATGATCTCCGGTGTTGAACAGTTGCCCGGAGCCGTCAGCTGCGGTGTTCCAGGAGGCGAAAAGCTCATTTTCATTGACGAAATCGTTAGCCGACACTGTATCGCCGCGGACCTCATAGGTGTCAGAGCCGTCGGCGGTGAGCCCGCCGTTGCCGTGGTAGACCACGGTCCCCTCTTCGCCGCTATCATCATCGCCGAGGAAGAAGAACGCCCCTGCAGCGAGTGCGGCAGCGGCGGCCGCCGCAATTAGGATCAAGACCGATGCCCTTCCGGGATTCATGCTTATTAATTGACACAATGTATTTTATTATTGCCGTTCACGGAAGCATATCCGATTTATACCGTCCGAACCGATTACGGGGCATGCGCATCGCCGTCTCGACCGAGAACGGGCTCGTCTTCAAGCATTTCGGAACATCCCCGGAGTTCACCATCTTCGATTTCGGAGACAGCGGGGAAGCTGAGGTCCGGACGGTGGAGAGGACCTGCAGGCCAGGTCACAACCCTGCTATCGATTTACTTGCTCCGTTCTCTATAGATGTCCTCATCGGCGGCGAAGTCTGCCTTGCCGGGATATCCCGCCTCGAGAAAATGGGCGTGACCGTGTACTCCGGACACGGCGGAGAGGATGCGGCGGAGATCGCCGGAAAGGTCTTCCTCGGGGAACTGGAATCCGACGCCGACAAGAAGGCCCGCAGCGATATCTCGATGGTCGCAGTTCCCCGGAAAGGGAACTGCTCAGGCCGGCAGTGATCTTCTGCCCGGCAAAGAAAATCTTGCAGTATTGAAGAACTGTACAAACACAGCGGAGAATCATCAAATATTCGGCAAGGAGATAGATTCTCTGTGATGTGAAAGATGAACCTAGAATGCTATTGCCTGTTCATTTTCCTGATGATCGTCATCTATTTCTGCATCTCAGCGTGCTGCAGGCGCTATCCAGGCTGCATGCCCTGGAAGGTTGCCGTGGCATGCACATGGGCAGCATCATTCGCCCTGATGGCGGTACTGGCCGTCATTTACGCGACCATGGGCCAGAGCTTCTCAGAGCACGCCGGTCTGGCAATCGCGCTGTCTATACTGACCGCACATATCGCCTTGCTGCTGTACATCTTTGCGAAGATACATCATAGCCTCCGCCTGAACAGCGCAGAATGAACAAAGTGCTGGGAAGATGTGCGTCTCCCGGCACCTTTCTGCCAATCAGATTGCTTCCGCGATGGTTCAATCGGATTTGCCGGCGCCTTTTCTGCTCAGGCTCCGTCTTTCTCGGGCACGGTGGCCTTCACGAAGGGGGCCCTGTCGGCGCCCATCGGGAGGGTCGCGTCGAACCCGACCTTCCAGGTGGTCTTCCCGGCCGAGGGGTCGAGGGACGAGCCTGCCGCGCCGGGGATCTTTATGATCTTATCGGCCTGCATCCTGGTGGCCACCGCCCACTCGACCTCCCTGTCGTCGAAGATGTCTATGTCGTCGTCGACCACTATGACGTTCTTCATCGAAGTGTGGCCGGTGAAGGCGGCCATGATGGCGTTGACCCCGTCGCCCTCCTTGTTCTTGGCGATGGAGACCACGCCGTCCAGCCAGCAGCAGCCCCCTTCTGTGAGCCTCACGTTCTTCACCCTCGGCACCGCCTGGCGGACGGTGCGGAAGATGACAGGCTCCCTGGGGACTCCCATGAGCAGGAAGTGCTCCCAGCCTCCGGGCAGGAGGAACTGGAAGACCGGGTCCTTCTTGGCCCAGATCCTCTCGATCTTCACAATCGGCTGCTCCCTGACGGAGTCGTAGGTGCCGGCGATGTCTACGAAGGGCCCCTCGGGCGCCGTCTGCGAGGTGATCCTTCCTTCAAGGACATACTCGCAGTCGGCCGGTACCTCGATGCCGTTGGAGCATACCGCGGTCCTGAGCCTTGTTCCATGGCCCTTCAGGTGCATCGCGGAGGCGATGGTGAGCTCATCGACTCCGTAGTCCACAGAAAGCGCGGCGGCGACCATCGCCTCGGCGGGCGCCCCGATGCATATGGATATCTTCAGGTCCTGCCCTGCAGCCTTGGCCTCGTTGTAAAGCGTGAAGGTGTGCCTGGGGACCAGCCTGATCCCGATCTCGTCCTTCCCGCGGATGAGCATCCTGTGGTAGGATACGTTCCTCTTCCCGCCGAACTGCGATACGACGATGCCGGCGGAGATGTACCTGCCGGCGTCCTTCGGGAAGTATTTCACGATCGGGAGCTTGGTGAGGTCCAGCGGAAGCTCTTGGTATTTGAAGGCGGGAGAATCGGTATTCTCGGTCGCCTCGGGCTTGGCCATGGCGTCCATGATATGGAACACGAGCCTGTCCTTGGGGATCCCCATGGCCATGGCGATCTTCTCCCTGGTGGAGTAGACGTTCCCGGCGGCCCTTCCCCCGTTGAGGTTCTCGAACAGGAAGGTGGCGCTCTGGTCTGCCTGCATGTGCCTCGTGGCGCCGTACCCGTCCGGGTCGATCTTCTCGGAGACCTTCACCGCGCCCTCTAGGTCGATTGTCATGCTCAGGCTATCGGGCGCGGCGTTTAATCGGTTTTCGGTAGGCAGCTGATGATCTCGGATATCTTGCGCCCGCCCAGGTACACGTCCCCGGACTCGACGATGTTCGCGATCCTGTCCACCAGCTCGGTGATGTTGAACACAGGGATCTCCATCGTTGAACTGGCGACCCTCACCATGGTGTTGAGGACGCCGCGGTAGTCTCCGTCGAACCCGTGCGCATACTGGGCGCACACATTCCCGACGGCGCCTATGATGGCGGATACCCTTACCCTGAATATCTGCGGGTTCCTGATCCCATTCATCAGGTCGCTGAAGACCTCGTTGAACCATTCCTCATAGATATCCACATATTCGCATACTGCCGCCCATGAGCGGTGGGCATTGTAGATGATGTCCGCCAGCCTCGGGGAGGAGCTTGCGAGGTAGAGCTCAATGGCCGCCGGGAGGATGATGGCGCTCATTGGGTCGTCAAGTTTGCTGAAGACGTTCTTCGAGTCCTCCAGGAAGTCATGGAGGGCGTCCGTGACCGCGCTGAGCAGTATATCCTCCTTGTTCTTGAAGCGGTTGTAGATGCTGCCGTTGAGTATGCCGGTCTTCAGGACGATGTCGCGGGTGGTGGTGTTCTCATATCCTTTCAGATAGAACAGTTCCACTGCCGCCATCTTGATCTTGTCGCGCGCCTCCTCGCGTTTTTCCTCTGCGGATTTCTTGGCTGCCTTGCCTTCCGCTGTTCCCTGCATATCGGGATTCCCCATGTTCAGACCCTATTTAAATTTGAGCAGGCTCAAACATTTTTTATCAAAATTTCCGTACAAATCACTTTTCAATAGTTCAAGTATATATAGATTATATCGAAAACGAACCGCTGACACGCTGCCTCAGAAAGATTATCAATCGTTGAACAGATTTATTTTTTGACCATGTTCAAAATATATTTATAGAGTTAAAAAATAGCCCCGCCCTATTGGTGAAACCATGTTCTCCAAACTTGCGGACACAGTCATGAAACACTCCAAAGCGATCATCGCGCTTTGATCGTGGTTCTCTGCTGTGCCCTGCCCTTCGGGCTCAAGAGCGGCGACGTTCTCGTTTACGACATGAACGAGCTGCCGGGCTCATCCAACGAGGCGTCCGAAGGTCAGGACATCATTGATGAATACTTCACGAACACAATCGATCTCTCGGAGATCCTCGTCATCTCATACGATGATGCCGAGGAGGCAGCTCTTGCCAGTGCTGTCTATACGGAGTTTGCTTCCCGCATGAGCGCTGAGCTCGGGGACAAGGGCTTCACCGTCTCTGATTACGGATCATATTCTAAAGACTCGACCGGGTATCCGGGTATCGAGCTGATAGCCATCGGCTGCACCGACAAGGATTATGATGTGGTCGATGAGACAGAGAACATCAGGAGCATAGTCAAAAACTCCGTCAATGCTGTTTCCGGAGCCGATGCTCTCAACACCTATGTCACCGGGAACGATGCGCTCACCCACGACACCATGACCTCGTCGACCGAGGATGTCTCCAAGATCGATCCCATGTCGATCATTCTCATCTTCGTGCTGCTGGGTCTGTTCTTCTATGCTATCGTCACCGCCGTCATCCCGCCGGCGGTCGTCGGGATGTCCTACGGTATCGTCCTGCTCCTCCTGTACGTCATCGGGAACATGATCGGGATATTCTACATCACCCAGATCCTCATCCTCGTCGTCATGCTCGGAGCGGGCTGCGACTATGCGATCTTCATCATGACCCGCTACCGCGACGAGAGGAAGCTCGGGAAAGACCACCAGACCGCCCTCAGGGAGGCCATCATGTGGGGCGGGGAGTCCGTCTTCACTTCCGGTGTCTCCGTCGTCATCGGATTCGCCTGCCTGGCCATCTGCGACTACTCGCTCGTCAGGACAATGGGCATCATACTGGCGCTTTCCATCGTCGTTGCCTTGTTCGCCGCCCTGACCTTCATTCCCTCGCTCATCAACCTGCTTGGGGAGAAGATTTTCTGGCCCAACAGCATCAAGAAATACCAGGACAACGAGGCCAATGTCAAGAAGGGCAAGGTCAGGGGGCTCCACGCTCACCTGTCCTCCATCTCCAAGAGGTACTTCACCTGGCTTTCCAGGAACACCCACAAATACGCTGCGCCTATCGTCGCCGTGCTCATCCTCGTCGCTGTCCCCAGCGTCTGGTACTATGCCGAGTCTGAGGATTCCGCCGATATGATCAGCGTCGAGCCCGACTCCGAATCGGTGGACGGCCTGAACGCCATCATGGATGCCACCGACGGCGGCATGATCATGCCCACATACCTGGTCCTCGACCTCAAGGAGAGCGCGGTCCAGAGCGTAAGCACTTCCTCTGACGATTACGCATATGCGCTCGGTTCTTCCGGGAACCCGACCTCCACCAGGCTTCCGTACCTGGTCTGGTCGTCTGCCGGGCTCACTGTCGATTCAACGACCATGTCAGCCTCCGGAACCGTCGTCGACATAATGACGATGACCAACGAGATCCAGAGCAAGTACAGCAGCATAATCGGCTCCGCCTCCGGTCTCAACTCGTGGACCGTGCTGTATGCGACCGCAGCATCCCAGATCGCTGCTGCCGGCGGAACCCCCACGCCTGCTCTCGTCAACGCCACTCTCGTCAGCATGATGCCGTCCGCAGTCCAGAGCGCTGTATCGCAGCTCGTCGGCACCGGATCGCCTTACAACTCGATGGCGCCTACGCAGACTGTTGCGGTCACCATGTCCGGTACGACCGTAACCGGCGCGATCACCGTCTCCAACATCATCGATTACATACTGAACTACGCCACCGGCATTGTGTCCGCTAACGGGTCGTACGTCAGCATCATGATCGTCACCAACGAGAAGCCCATGTCGGCCAACACCATGGACTTCGTCAACGACCTGCTGGACGATATGCACAGCGGCGACAGCAGCTACGACTCAGTCTATGCTTCCGACTGGAACGCATCGTACGTGGCCGGAACGTCGGCCTCGATGCAGTTCATCATGGACGATGTCGAGGAGCAGTTCAGCTTCATCAGGGTCGTCGTCGCGGTCCTGCTGATCTGCCTGCTGTTCTTCATCCTGGGAAGTTACCTGACCCCCATCAGGGCCATAGTGACCATCCTGCTGAGCGTCATCATCACCGTCGCCCTGACAAGGGTGGTCTTCGCCGTCCTGCTCGACACGCCTGTCATCTGGCTGATCCCGATCGTCCTGTTCGTCGTCCTGCTCGGGCTCGGTATGGACTATGAGATCTTCATGACCACCAAGATCAGGGAGAACAAGATCCGCGGCATGTCCAACGACGCGGCCATCGACAGCGCCATCAGGACCACCGGACCGGTCATCAGCCTGTGCGCCCTCATCATGGGAGGCACCTTCCTGACACTGCTGATCGCCAACTCCTCCATGCTGAGGGAGTTCGGCTTCGCGCTCGGGTTCGGTATCCTCATCGACGGCCTGCTCATGGTCGGCTACGTCAGCCCTGCCCTCATGCACCTCATGGGCAGCTGGAGCTGGAAGGGCCCCGGGTTCCTCACCAGGAAGCACGGCATCAACTCCGACGGAACCAACCTCAACCCCGTCCCCTCCGGGACTGTGGACGCTCAGACCGGCGACGTCATCACCTCCGACGAGGATGTGAAGAAGTTCAAGGAGGAGACCGTCCGCGGAGTCGCCGAGAGGGAGCAGAAGCTCGATGCCCTCAAGGCCGAGATCAAGCCCCTCAGGGACGACAACAGGATCGGAAGGCTCGACGAGGCGGGACAGGCCCTCCTCGCCCAGAAGGAGAAGGAGCTCAGCGAGGCGAAGAGGGAGTTCAAGGCCTACTGGAAGGGACGCCGCGAAGAGCGTTACAAGATGCTTGGCATCCAGTGAGGCTGTTCCGACCTCGGAAACCGTTTCCCAAACATTTTTCGGCCCCTCCTCCGGGAGGGGCCGGCCCTTTCTTTCTCTGTTCTTCTCGGAAAACGGCATGAACCCCATCGGCGATATGAGTGCCATGGATTCCGAGACATACAAGGCGATGCTTCCGAAGCTCTCGGAGGCGTCGCAGGCATTCTATTCGGGCAAGATGTCCGTCAAGGAGTACAAGGGCATCTCCGGCGGGTTCGGCACCTATGCGCAGCGCGGAGCGAAAGAGGGCATGGTCCGCCTCAGACTGGCCGGCGGGCGCATAACGAAGGACAAGATGGCGTTCATCGCCGGCTGCATCAGGGAGTACAGCCCGTCGCTCGTGCACTTAACGACCTGCCAGTCTGTCCAGCTTCACGGCCTGTCGGGGCCGGCGGCGGTGGAGATCATCGGCAGCGCGGCCGACCACGGGATACTCACCTACGGCGGCGGAGGCGATTATCCCAGGAATGTGACCGCGACCCCGCTCTCCGGCGTCATAGAGGCACCGTTCGATGTGCAGCCGTACGCGGAATGCGCTTCGAGATACCTTCTCAACTACGTCGAGGGGAAGAAGCTCCCCAGGAAGCTGAAGGTGGGATTCTCCAACACCCTCGAGAACATCACCGACGCCACCGCCAGGGACCTCGGCTTCGTGGCCAAGGCCGACGGGAAGTTCGATGTCTACAGCGGAGGCGGCCTGGGGGCGAACCCGAAGCTGGGTCTCCTCGTATCCGAGGGAGCGGACCCGGAGGACCTCTGCGACTACCTGGCCGCCATGGTCCGCATGTTCATGAAATACGGCAACTACCAGGACCGCTCCAAGGCCAGGGTGCGCTACATTCGCGATACGCTCGGCGATGACGGTTACATCGAGAAATTCAAAGAGTGCCTCGCCGAGGCGGAGAAGGACGAGACCGTTCCCAAGGTCTTCCCCGACCACATCCTCTGGTTCAAGAGGGGAGACGGCACCGTCCCCAAGGACCCGAGGGCCCGCCCGCAGGCGAGGAACGGGCTCTATTATGTGGTGTACCACCCGATAGGCGGAAGGATCGCGCCGTCGAAGTTCGTCGAGATCAGCGAAGCTGTCTCCCCCATCGACGAGGCGGAGGTCCGCGTCGGCCCGAACGAGACGCTGTACGTCATCAACCTCACCGGCGCCGAGGCCGACAGGATCGCCGCTGTCACCTCAGACGGGTCCCGCACCCTCTTCGAGTCGTCCATGTCCTGCATCGGGAACACGGTGTGCCAGATCGGCCTCCGCGATTCCTACGGGCTCCTGACCAGGCTCATAGAGATGGAGAGGGCCGAGGGCTTCGCCGACGGCGTTCTCCCGATGGTGAGGATCTCCGGATGCATTTCGTCATGCACAGCGCAGCAGCTCGGCGCGATAGGCCTGAAGGGCTGCGCGCCGGTGGACGGGGAGCCTGCGTTCGAGGTCTCCGTGAACGGCTCCCATGTCCGCGGGAAGGAGCGCCTCGGGGACGTTCTCGGTGCCGTGAAGGAGTCCCAGATCCCCGATTTCTTCAGGGACCTCGGCAGGGCGGTGCAGGCATCCGGGAAGTCCTTCCGCGAATGGTACGGCGGGGACGCCTCCAAGCTGAAGGCCGTCGGCGCGCCCTATCTGCACTGAAGTCCGCGCCTTCCGGCCCCGGCCTCCAGCCAGGGCCCGCGGACGGTTCCGCGGAACTGTATTAATAGGCGCGCGCGATTCGAAGGCCATCATGTCAGAGCCCATAGAGGACACCATCAGGAAGCTCGCGCTGCAGAACGCGGTCAATTTCAAGGGCAAGGCCAACCCCAAGGCCATCGCAGGGAAGATCCTCGGCTCGCACCCCGAGCTGCGCGGGGACGTCGCCGGGCTCAACGAGACCATCGGCGGCATCGTCGCCGACGTCAACGCCATGGCTCCGGAGGCCCAGAGGAAGGAGCTGGAGGAGACCGCTCCCGAGATGCTCGTGAAGGAGAAGAAGGTCAGGACCTACGAGCTTCCCGACCTGGAGAACGCCGAGAAGGGCAAGACGGTCATGAGGATCGCCCCCGGGCCCTCCGGCCCGCTGCACATCGGGCACACCAGGGTCTCCGTCCTCAACGACGAGTACACCAAGAGGTACGGCGGCAAGCTCATCCTCAGGTTCGAGGACACCAACCCCGAGAAGATCGACCCCGATGCGTACGACACCATCCCCGAGGACCTGGATTGGCTGGGGGTCAGGATCGACCGCTCCTACATCCAGTCCGACAGGTTCGAGCTCTACTACAAGGTGACGAAGCAGCTGATCGAGCAGGGGCACGCCTACGTGTGCACCTGCGATGCGGAGAAATGGAGGTCCCTCAAAGAGCAGAAGACGGCCTGCCCCTGCAGGGACCTGCCGGTGAACGAGCAGCTTGAGAGGTACGACAAGCTGATGGAGGGCGCTCCCGGCTTCGAGGATGCCATCGCCGTCGTGAAGACGGACATCGCCCACCCCAACCCCGCCATCAGGGACTTCGTCGCCCTCAGGGCGGTGGACACCCCCCATCCCAGGACCGGGGACAAATACCGCCTGTATCCCATGATGAACCTGTCCGTGGCCGTGGACGACCACGAGATGGGCATGACCCACGTGATCAGGGGGAAGGACCACCTCAACAACACCCTAAGGCAGAAGTACATCTTCGATTACTTCGGCTGGAAGCAGCCCGAGTACATCCACTACGGGCTAGTGCACATTCCGGACACGGTGCTCAAGACCTCCCTCATCAAGGAGAGCATCAGGAAAGGGGAGTACACCGGCTGGGACGATGTCAGGACCGGCACCGTCCGCGCCCTGGCGCGCAGGGGGATCAGGCCCGAGGCCATCAGGCGCTACTGGGTCGAGAGCGGGATAAAATCCGTGGACATCAACTTCTCATGGGACGGCCTGTACAGCATGAACAGGGACATCATCGACCCGATCAGCAGCAGGTACTTCTTCGTCCGCGACCCCGTCCGCTACGACATCGAGGGAGCGCAGGAGATCAAAGGGAAGGCGCCTCTGCTGCCCGACGACCCCTCGAAGGGCTTCCGCGAGTACGACCTCAAATCTCCTTTCACCGTCTTCATCACCGAGAAGGACTCCGCCGAATTCTCGAAGGACAAGAAGATCAGGCTGAAGGACCTCTGCAACCTCGATTACTCCACCCCCGCGAAGTTCGCCGGGAACGACGTCTCCGGAGTGCGCGGCGGGAAGATGAAGGCCGTTCAGTGGGTCTCCAGGAGCTCCGTGCCTGCGAGGTCCTCATGACCGACGCTCCGTCGCCAAAGGGCTGGTCGAGGATGCCATCCTCTCTGAGAAATCCGATACCGTTCAGTTCGAGAGGTTCGGGTTCGTGAAGGTAGAGAAGAGAACTCCCGAGAAGATCGTCTGCGTCTACACGCACGACTGATCGGGTACCGGGGCCGCAAGGCCCCGCGCGCCGCCGAAGAGAACAATCTGTCGGACCGGCGCGCATCATCCATTAAAAATCATTTTTCCGGAGTGCGGCTGTTTCCGCGCCCCGGTGTTTTCAGGCCGTGCAGATGTCGATGTAGACCGACGAGGCGGAATCGCCGTCGATGGCCAGGGTCTGGTCCCCGACGGAGATGACCCAGGTCCCGTCGTTGGACTCTACCGATACCTTCCTTCCGGGGACGAGCCCCATGGAGAGGAGCTTCTTGAGCACAGATGCATCGTTGGACTTGAGGTGGGATATCGTCCCCGTGTCCCCGGGGTGCATGTCCGAGAGCAGCGAAGTGATGTTGACCTGCTGCATCGAGACCCCCTTGCACGGATCGACGCAGCACTGGCAGTCGCAGTCGGGAGGATTGCCGAGCATGTTGCACATCCTGACGGCAGATGCGTCCGAAATGGAATGCTCGATGCGCGATGCCTCCTCATGGGCCTGCTGATGGTCCATCTCGAGGATGTCGGTGAAGAAGCGTTCGACGACATGGTGCCTCTTCCTGGTGAGCCTGGCCTGGGTAAGCCCCTCGTCGGTCAGCTTCACCCCGCGGTACTTCGCGTATTCCACGAGGCCGTCCTTCGACAGGATCTTCAGCATCTCGCTGACGCTGGCGGGCGAGACGCCCATGAATGTAGCGAGCTCCGTGGTCTTTGCCACGTTTCCATCCTCAGTGAGTTTGAGGATCGCCAGGAGGTAATCCTCGCGGTTTCCGGTGGTCATCCCTTTCCCCAACGCGCTAACTATAATTAAAGGTTAGGGGCGCCTAACAGGAATCCAGTGCCGCGATGGCATATATCGGACGCGGATCTGCATCCGGCGGCCTGCTGTGAATTCTGCGGATCGGCCTGGCACTGGAAGGTATTGTGAAAATACTTAGTATATTATTAATACCAACACTACATGCGAAACATCCATGACCGAAGGGGTTCTGGGCGTCATCGCCTGCCCGATGCTCGAGGATGAGCTGCTGTGGGCTCTCAGGAATGACAGGGAGCAAAAGACCGTATGCCTCGCTGACAACGAGCATTGCGCTTCAGTGCGCAAGAAAATGGATTACTGGCACATCCCGTACACCATGGTGGCGGAAAGCGATGTATGGAACGGATCCTTCCCCAAGGGAGGGTACACGGTCGTCATCGTGATGAACGACCTCGCCCTCCATGCCCAGCCCAAGGACCTGCAGGCGAAGATCGAGGGCCAGGTCAGGCTCATGAGCGCGCACGTCGATTCGATCGCATGTTACTACGCGCTTTGCGGCAACTACGGCTGGGATATCTCGGAGTTCGCCAGGAAGAACGGCCTGAAGCCGACGGCGTCTTCCGCGACAGCACCGGGAGGGTATGCGACGACTGCGTCGGCGTCGCGGTCGACGGGGGGCGCCAGGTACCTGGAGCTGGAGAAGACGTACAAGGGCATGTTCTACGTCATACCTGCCATAGCTCACAACTGGAAAGCGTTCATGGGAGCGAGCGACGAGGCCCAGAAGGTGCTGAGCATAGACAAGGAGATCCTGAAGGAGCTGGGGATCACCGATGAGGAGAGCTACATGCGCTGGCTCTTCGAGGTCGGGCATTACGAGAACTACCTCATCATGGACACCGGCCTCGAGCCCAACGAGGAGCAGTTCTATGAGGATCTCGCCGCCATGGAGAAGTCGATCAGGCTGAAGCCGATCACCATCGCCGGCGGGTGGCTATCGCTGAAACCATCGGAAACGATATACCGCACCGCCAAGGCCGCCATAGGGGGCGATTGATACGGCAAGGGAACTGACCGACCTGCCGCCGTGCCCTGTCGAGACCGCGCTGAACATCATCGGGAGCAAATGGAAGGTCCTGATCCTGAGGGACCTCATGACCGGCACCAAGCGCTTCAGCGAGCTGAAGAGGTCTGTCAGCGGGGTGTCCCAGAAGGTCCTGACCCAGAGCCTCAGGTCCCTCGAGGACGACGGCCTGATCTCCAGGAAGGTCTATGCGGAGATCCCTCCGAGGGTCGAGTACTCCATGACCGACCTCGGGGCCCTCCTGCACCCGGTGCTCGATGCCCTGGCCGTCTGGGGCAACGAGTACAAGGCCTCCCTGAAGGATGACGGCGGGACCGCTTGACCGTGCGGGCCGGCCCTCGGGGGGCCCTGCCCCCATAAACTTGTAGGTCGATGCCTGTCCCGCAGCCGTCTTCGGCTGCTGCAGGCCTACCCAGCCGTCCCCTCAGCTCTCCGGATGCAGCTACTAATTTATTGGTTATTACCCATCTGTTATTTCAAGTGCCGTCTTCGGCGATTCCGATAGGCTATGGTTAGCGAGAATATCGAGAAGGCCCTGGAGGCCGTCCGTCAGGGGAAGATAATCCTGATCTACGATTTCGATGACCGCGAGAAGGAGAGCGACATGACCTGCGCCTCGCAGTTCATCACCCATGATATCATCAGGCAGATGAGGCAGGATGCCGGCGGCCTGCTCTGCTGCATCACCCCGTGGCGCCTGGCCAAGGAGATCGGGCTCCCGTTCCTGTCCGACGTCTTCTGGGACGCCAGGGAGAAGTACCCGGTGCTTGGCTACATGGCGCCCACCGATATCCCCTACGACAACACGAAATCGTCGTTCGGGGTCACCATCAACCACAGGGACACCTACACCGGCATACCTGACTGCGACAGGGCCCTTACCATCAGGGAGTTTGCCAAGACCATCTTCCAGAAGGGGAAGACCGGCGAGGAGCTCGCCCGCGACCTCGGGAAGAACTTCCGCGCCCCCGGGCATGTGCACCTCCTGAACTCCAGCGAGCACATCCTGACCAACAGGCACGGGCACACCGAGCTCGCCAGCGCCATGATGTACATGGCCGGCGTCGAGCCCTCGGCGACCATCTGCGAGATGATGGGCGATGACGGCCATTCGGAGAAGAAGGAGGACTGCATCGCCTACGCCAAGGAGCACGGCATCCCGTTCGTCACCGGCAACGAGATCATCGAGGCCTGGAACGACTTCAAGAAGCAGCATCCCGAACTGGACGTGTGAAATTGACGAGGGTCATGGCTTCGGGCGTGTTCGACATCATACACCCGGGCCACATATCCTATCTCAGGCAGGCGAAATCGTATGGCGACGAGCTTGTCGTCGTGGTGGCGAGCGATGAGACCGTCCGCCGCGAGAAGCACGAGCCCATCACCCCTGAGGACATGCGCGCCAAGATCGTGGGTGAGCTCAAGCCGGTGGACAGAGCCGTCGTCGGCCACAGCGGCGGGAGCATATTCGACATCGTCCGCGAGATAAAGCCGGACGTCATCGTCCTCGGCTACGACCAGCATTTCGACGAGGCGAAGCTCTCCAGGGACCTGGAGTCCAACGGCCTCCGCGGGATAAAGGTCGTTCGTGCGACCGAGACGGCGGACGACCTCAACGCCACCCGGCGCATCGTCGCCAAGATAAGGAACATGGGGGGAGCGAACTGAAGACCATCGGCATCGCGGACACGACGTTCGCAAGGTACGATATGGGCAAGGCCGCCATCGACGAGCTCGAGCGCACCGGCACAGGGTTCAGGATCATCAGGGTCACCGTGCCCGGGATGAAGGACCTGCCGGTCGCCTGCAAGAAGCTCATCGAGGAGCAGCACTGCGACATCTGCATGGCCCTGGGCATGCCCGGGCCCATGCCGAAGGACAAGATGTGCGCCGACGAGGCATCCAACGGCCTCATACAGGCGCAGCTGATGACGAACACCCACATCATCGAGGTGTTCGTCCACGAGGACGAGGCCAAGGACGATGCGGAGCTGGCCTGGCTGGCCGACCGCCGCGCCCGCGAGCACGCCGTCAACGTCTACGATCTCCTGTTCAGGCCGGAGAGGCTCACCGAGAGGGCGGGCACCGGCCTGAGGCAGGGGTTCGAGGACAAAGGGCCGGTGTACCGGCAGTAAACGCTTTGAGGACCACTAACCACTTACCGTGCATTTGCAAAAGGAGGACAAGAAATGAAAGAATACAGGATCGGAGCGGTCGTTGCGGAGTTCAACTACGAGGTCACCATGCTGATGATGGAGAGGGCCAAGGCCGAGGCGGAGTTCCTCGGAGTGAAGATCACCAGGATCATCAAGGTCCCCGGGGTCTTCGACATGCCCCTGGCCATCAAGACCATGCTCGAGCGCGACGACATCGACGCCGTCATCACCATCGGCGCGGTCATCAAAGGCGAGACCAAGCACGACGAGGTCATCATGGCGCAGGCCGCCCGTAAGATCACCGACCTGTCGCTCGACTACGACAAGCCGGTCGCCCTCGGCGTCACCGGCCCCGACATGACCGAGCTGCAGGCCGTCGACAGGATCGAGAAGGGCCGCGACGCCGTCGATGCGGTCGTCAAGATGCTGCAGCGCGTCGAGAAGCTCAAGACCGAGCAGTGAAAAATCTCTTCCCGGGGTATTACCCTCCGGGCTAACATCTTCCGGGCGCATGCGCCGCAGGAGCCTCTCCGGCGGCGGATTCCGGAGGTCCGCGGGCCCGTGCGCAATGTCAGCACGCGGTTTACCCCGAACCTAAATCGGTTACATTTATTAGCGCTCCATTGATGACATTCCAACGTAAACCGAAAGGCGCCGGCTGTCCCGTTCATGCATAATAGGAGAAACCGAACGGCGCTTTGCGGGGTGCGTGAGAAATGAACTGCAAGCATTACGGCAAGTGTTTTCTCAGGTCCGTATTGGCGGGCCTGTCGATCGGAATGGGCGGATGCGTCTTCATGGCGATGTCCACCGGCGAATACAAATGGGTCGGGGCGATCCTCTTCTCTATCGGCCTTTTCACGGTCTACACCTTCGGGTTCGACCTCTACACCGGGAAAGTGGGCTACGCGGTGGAGAACAAGCCGCCTTTCATCATCGACCTCCTGATTATGATCGTCGGGAACTTCGTGGGGGCGCTCATCATCGGATGGATGATCCCCATGTCCGACGCCGCGGCGGCGGTCATCGTCGATGCCCGCCTGGACGGCGACATCGATTGGTGGAGGGTGTTCTGCAAGGGCGTCTTCTGCGGCGTCCTGATGTTCATCGCCGCCGACGTCTACAAGACGCAGAAGAGCTACCTCGGGGCGTTCGTATGCGTCCCCGTCTTCATCCTCTCGGGCTTCGAGCACTCGATCGCCGACATGTTCTACTTCTGCTCTGCGGGAGAGTTCACCATGGACGCTTTCCTCTTCATCCTCGTCGTCATCCTCGGCAACGGGGTCGGGGGGATCGTCATCCCCGAGTGCAGGAAATACTTCAAGGAGACCCCCGGCGGCGCCGTCGAGGCCGTGAAGAAGGCCCTGGCGGACGACGACAGCTGAATCTTGCCGTCATCTGGATAGGCCTGCGGCCCGCAGGGGCCGCCAAACCCCGGCCCCCATCGGGGCCGAACATTCTTTCATCTGGCACATCGGTGTCTGCTGACGACCGTATTTATACGCGGAACGAGAATCCATATCCGTGTCCGAACTGGATGTCCTCATATGGATACGCGACAACATGTCCTCTGCGGCCATGGACGCCGCCTCCGAGGCGGCGGACCTGCTGGCCGGCGGGGCGTTCACCTATGCGCTGTCCCTCCTGCTGCTGATACCCAGGAGGACCCGTCCTCTGGGCGTTCTTATGCTGCTCTCCGAGGCCCTCTGCGACCTGATAGGCGGGCCGCTCAAGGCCGTCACGGCCAGGGACCGCCCTTTCGAGGATTATCCTGTGGACCTCATAATCTCCCGGCCGAGCGATTATTCATTCCCTTCAGGGCATACAGCCAACGCTTTCGCCCTGGCGTTCTCGGTCCTCTGCTTCGACAGGAGGTACGGCGTCGCCGCGATGGCTTTTGCAACATTCGTCGCCTTCTCCAGGTTGTATCTGTTCGTCCATTGGCCGACTGATGTGATCGCCGGCGCGATCATGGCCGCTGCGTGCGTCTTTGCCGTCAGGTCCCTCATGAAGTCGCGCCTTGAAGGGAACAGGCGGTGGCAGAAGTTCTTGGATTCCGATGTACGCAGCGCGATCCGTGCGAAGAGAGGATGAAGCTCGCAGCCAATACCGCTTTTTCGCAATATCTGGGTCATCTTGATGCTGGTGTCGGCCCCGTGACGGCCGGAACCTTGGGTCATCCCATGAAGAAATCAACCGCATTGATCGCTTCGATCCCTTCGGGAACATCGGGAAGGTCCCTGTCCATGGTTATCAGGACCCTTCTGCCATCCAGTTTGGCAATGGAACCGACTTCCCTTTTCAGGACATTGGAATCCTGTACGCTCCATGCGACCTGATAGTATTCCGGTTCTCCGTCCAGCCATGCCGTGAAGTCGATTTCCCTGTCCCTGTACGAGCCGACGGATACTCTGTACCCTCTGCGCAGGAGTTCGATGAAAACTGCATTCTCCAGCATCGCAGCTTCATTATATTCGGAACTGAGCAATATGGCATCCCTGAAGCCCGTGTCCGCCAGATAATATTTAGCGTTGATTTTCAGATGTTTTCTGCCTATCACATCGTATCTGTCCGCTTTGTAGAAGATGTAGCACCCGCAAAGTTTCCCAAGGTACTTCTCGATCGTGCGTTGGTCGCCGACATAAGATCTCCCGGCTATGCTTCCGTAGGATGTGAGATTCCCGACATTGGATATCATGAACGAAGTCATGTTGTCCAAAATGGTCTGATCTATCTCCATGTTGGGCCTGATATCGTTGTTGATTATGGAATCGTACACTCCTCTAAGAATCGTCCTGTTCTTCCTCTGGCTGTCCTTGAGGTCTATGATTGGCATGCCGCCGAAGCGCAGGTATTGGGTGAATCTCTGGGTATATCCGTTCTCAGAATCGATCGGATAACGGGCTAGGAATTCCTTGAAGGAGAAAGGGAAGATGTTGATCTCGACGTACCTTCCGGTAAGGTGTGTTCCCAGCGATTCCGACACTGTTTCAGAGTTGGAGCCGGTGATATAGATGTTGGCGTTGTATTTCAGGCGGATGGTGTCCACTGCCTTTTCCCATCCTTTTACCAACTGAACCTCGTCGATGAGAACAATCGGTTCATCGGAATGAATATTGGACGATATGAAGTCATAGAGCATTCTTTCCGAATCGATGACATACCTCATCTTCTCCAGATCGATTAGCATGATGTCCTTTTCAGATGTCCCGCTGTTCAGAAGATACTGTCTGAATTGTTCCAGGATGACAGATTTTCCGCATCTGCGGATTCCGGTGAGGACCTTGATGATGTTGCGGTTATCGAAGTATTCCATCATCAGTTTGATGTACGAGGGACGTTCCACATACTCTTCGGCCATGAATGATGAATATGATAACTGTATTTCAATGTGTTTAATTCCTGGATTAAAATCCAGTTATGCCTGTTTTTGAAAAATATTCATTCTATGCAAAGCGAAATTTCTTCGATGGGCAAGCTTCGCAGGCCGCAGGCCGTATCGGAAGGCCATGAACGATTGTGTGCTCCGACGGAACAGGCTTGTCAGAGATCCCCGGATATGGGCTCCGCAGCGGAGGCTTATACTCTTCCTCTGCGTGCAGGCTCGCATAGGCTGGATTCAATTTATGTAAAGAATCTTCAGGGGAATTGCAAACCGCCAAATACGCAGTAATGCATGAGGATTCGCTTTCGGTAGGGTTGTCATGGTAGTCAAGTCTTGCCGAAAGCAACTTCCGTTATTCCCGGGCCCCGCCGATCCGCTCAGACGGGGCCCGGTTTCATGTTTGCTTCGGTCTCAGGAGTTCTTAACGAATCCTGCGACCGAGGAGCCGTCGGAGAACGTGACCGTCATGTACGTGTACGTTCCGGCGCTCACGGTCTTGTCTGGCTTGGCGCTAGAGGATGACGGCATCTCCGAATAGAATCCCGGGCTGCGGACTTTCACCGAGAACCCTTCGCCGATAACCGCGACGTTCCCGTCGCTGAATGTAGCGGTGCCGAACGAGGTTATCGATGAGACGGTGAACGTGTACTCCGTACCGTTCACTGTGAGCACTACATCGGACACGGAGAGGCTGATGCTGCCGGAGTTGGTTATCCCGCTTAGGACGGCCGTGTACTCGCTCGCCGAGTGGCCCTCCGCAGGGGATATGTCGGTCCCCGCCGCGAACGCCTTGGGGTCGCTGACGATGTTCTCCGGTGCGGAAACGGTGTAGACGGCGTTCCCGCTCGCGATCGATGCGTTCAGTGTGTTCCATTGGGCGACGTAATAGCCTGAGGTCTCGTCATAGTCGAAGGTCGTCCCGACGAAGTTCTTCACGGACACCTTGATCTCCTCGTCAGCGGTCACCGTACCGTCGTCGAGGGCTCCTTTGGCCGCGAACTTCGCATCTCCGAACGCACCGGAGGATATCGATGTCACCGATGCCTTCACCGAGAGCGTGTTGATGCTGTACGAATCGGTTCTCAGTTCCAGGGACCGTATCGCCGTGGGCACAGTGGACGATCCTCTGCCCCTGGAGGCCGTGTCCTGGCCGATCGTGAGCGAGATGTCCGAGGCGTTCAGCTTGGGGTTGGAGGCCAGAGCGTTTTCCAGGTCGTACCCGGTCACTGTGACCGTGCGCCCTTCGATCTCAAGCTCCAATCCGTTGGAGACGGTATAGGTCTTCTCCACTGGGGTGTATTTCTCGTCGGCCGCGTATGCTATGCACGCGACGATCGCGACCGTGAACACGAGGCAGAGGACCAAGGTCGCCCTCTTGCCGGGCCTGAATTCGAAGCCCATGCTCAGGTCCCTCCTGCATCGCAGTATGCCGGACCCTTATCGGTGTCCTCATCCTCGATCATCATGTCGCGCTCGACCTTCTTCGCCGGATGCAGCCACTGGAACAGGTATTTCGCTATGCGGAGCACGAAGTAGGAGACCCAGATCCACAGGTAGCACCTCAGTGCGTCGGCGTGCCTCCCGGTGAGGAAGTCCGAGATCCCTCCGTCGAAGTTGCCGTAGAGGCCGACAATGTGCAGCAGGAGCCCGAAGTAGAACAGGTAGGAGAAGTACTGCAGCCTCTGCCAGTTCTTCGGCTTCATGTGCCTCCTGACGAAGTACAGCGAGGTCAGCATCAGGGGGACCATCAGCACGAACAGGAGGATGGTCGCTATGGTGGCGATGTTCCTTCCGGTGGAGAGCTCCCCGTTGAAGAACATGATGAAATAGTTGGCGTAGTAGAAGATCTCCCCGAAGGAGATTATGCATCCGAGGACCGAGAGCTCGGCCCTGACGGATTTCAGGCGCTTGGTCAGGTCCCATTTGGACGGCATGACCCCGACGTAGGCGACGACGGCGAAGAGGGCCTCCGCCATGATGCCCATGCAGAAGAACGATCTCAGGGCATTGCGGCCTTCGCTCAGCCCGAAGGCGAGCGAGTAATCGAAGTATGTGGGGCCTACGAAGTACGCCTCGACGATGATCATCGCCGAGTAGAGGATGATGCGGTGCTTCTTCACCGTGTTCGGGAAGGCGATCAGCACCATCGCGAAGAATATGGCGCATAAGAGCGCTAATTCGATCGTCTGCACGGTATCACGCCCTCACGCCGTGGAAATTCTTCGAGTCGCGCCGGCCGATCAGGTAGATGGCGGCGGACGCCAGGAGAATCTCGAGGATCAGTTCGTTGTCGATGCCTGCGCTGAGCACCCAGGCACGGACGATGTAGAGGACAGCGAAGACCAGCACGAGCATGGAACCGTACCAGTTCCATGCGCCGCTGAACTGCAGCGCGTATCCTGCGGCCATGACGAGGATCCCCACCGGTATCAGCCAGAGGTCCCCGTCCAGTATCAGAAACGCTCCCAGCAGGAGAGCCAAAGCTCCCGCTGTCCCGAGAGCATCGGGTTTTTGGGTTGTCATGGTAATGTGTGCAAATGTTTAGGCTTATTTAATCATACTTGTAATAATTAGGATTAACTAAATAAGCACGGACAGGAACCCGACGCAAGCTAAATCGCGATGCTGGAACATGCAGTTCCGCCTGTTACGGTGCGGAACCAAGGTGCAGAAACGTATAGCGCCTGAACTGTTGTTCGCCTGTCCGCGGCCTTCCGGTTTTTGATATCAGCAACCGGGAGGCCGCGCGGAACTCCGGCGGTCGGCTCAGTCGATCTTCCCGGTCATGAACTTCTCGAGCAGGTCGTAGGCCTTTTCGAGCTTGTTCATAGGCGGGAGCAGGATGGACCTGAAATGGGATTGGCCGAACTCCTTGCAGAACCCGGACCCGTGGACCAGGACGACGCCGGTCTTGTCGATGAGGTCGTACACGAAGTCCCTGTCCGTCTTCCACCTGTCCCCGAGGTCCACGTGCGGGAAGATGTACAGCGCCCCGTGGGGCTTGTTGGTGGATATCCCGGGTATCTCGTTGAGGCGCTTGTAGCTGTACTCCGCCCTCTCCCTCAGCTTCCTGTTCATCTCGACGATGTAGTCCTGGGGCCCCTGCAGCGATGCCCTCGCTGCCTCCTGGCAGGGGACGTTGGCGCAGATCCTCGCGCGGAACTGCTTCATCATGCCCTCGCGGATCTCGTCCATCAGCCCGTTGCGGTCCATGAAGTAGCAGTACCCTTCCCTCCAGCCCGGCATGAGGTTGACCTTCGAGAAGCCGTTCAGGATTACCCTGGGTATGTCGTCCGGCAGGCGGGACATGGAGAAGAACGGGACGCTCTCGTCGAAGACGATCTTGTCGTAGATCTCATCGGAGATGACCGGGATATCGTATTCCGCGGCGATGTCGCCGATCTCCCTCAGGTCCTTCTCTGAGTACACAGCGCCGGTCGGGTTGTTGGGGTTGATGACCACTATGGCCTTGGTGCGGTTGGTGATCCTGTCGCGGAGCATATCCACGTCAGGCCTCCAGTCCTCAGACTCGATCATCCTGTAGGGGACGGTCTTGCCCTCGTAGAAGTTGATGTACTGGTCGTAGTTGGGGTACCCCGGCCCCGGGACGAGGATCTCGTCCCCCGGCTCCACGAGCGCGCCGAACATGACGTTGATGCACTCGCTCACTCCTGCGGTGACATAGACGTCCTTCGCCTGGATGCGGATGCCGTTCTTCTGGTACTCCCTGTCGACGATGGCCTCCCTCAGGTCGAGGTTGCCCTGGGAATCCCCGTAGCCGTTGTCGGTGTTGTCCACCGCCTGCCTGAGCGTCTCCTTGAAGTACTCCGGGGTCTCGAAGTCCCACTTGTTGGGGTCGCCGATGTTGAAGTTGTACATCTTCATCCCGCGTGCGGCGGCAGCGGCGGCGGGAACGGTGATCTCTCTGATCGCATAGTTCATACCCATCGAGCGCTGGATGCCTTGATCTTCTTCTGCACGGCGATACCTTCTTTGTTCCCGCTATGCCGACCCATCTTTAATACATTTACACGCGCGCAGGGCCGATGGCCAGGATGCGGGCCGCAGGGCCGTCCCGGACATCTTCCTTCACAGGGGTTTCCGGTCCTTTCCTCTTAATTTATTTATCATGCCCTGGCATAGCGTCAGGCATGGCCATGACTAAGCTCGGGAAGAACTGCCTCCGGTGGTGCCCCGCCTGCAATCTGCCGATCATGGATGTTAAGACCTGCCCCGTTTGCGGCGGAGCGACCCTCGAGACCGAGCTCACGCCCCCCGCCGACTCCCGGCCGGCCTTCGATTACGACATAGAGAAGACGCGCTCGATGTGCGATGCCTGCTTCGGTGAGGGCACCGGGAAGCTGCTGCTCCCGGAAGGGCATCTGGCTATCATGAACAAGGCCCCGTCCATCGACAGGATGGAGGAGGTCTTCTCCGACGGGACCGTCGTCGCCACCCTGAGGTACGACCTCGGCCGGGGATGGAGGTTCATAGTCCGCATGCAGGGCGCCATGCGCATCGCGGCCGCCGCCACGAAAGGCTGGGTCATACTCAATCCGGACGCCGAGGAGTTCATCAGGCAGAACAGGAACCTGATGGTCCCCGGGGTGAAGGACGCCGATCCGGGCATCAAGGAGGACGACGAGGTCCTCATGCTGTCCGAGGACCGTACCGTGGTGGGCACCGGGGTCGCCAAGATGTCCGGAGCGGACATGAGGTCGCAGGACCGCGGCATCGCCGTGAAGACGCGCTGGCACAAGCCGGAGGAGCTCATCTCATCAGATAAAGCGCACACCTGGGACGATGCGGTGCAGGCGAACGCCGCCCCCATGGGGAAGCGCGTCGATGAGGCTGTCGCCTTCATAAAGAAGACCGTCTCCGAGCGCCAGGACCTGCCGGCGGCGGTGTCGTTCTCCGGAGGCAAGGATTCCCTGGCCTGCATGCTCCTGACCATGGACGCCGGCATCGATGCCGTGCCCATGTTCGTCAACACCGGCCTCGAACTCGATGAGACCCGTGGACTACGTCCGCGATTTCGCCGCCAGGCATAAGCTGAAGATCATAGAGCAGAACCCTCCCGAGAACGCTTTCTTCGGGAACCTGGTCTACTTCGGCCCGCCCGCCAAGGATTACCGCTGGTGCTGCAAGACCAACAAGCTCGGCCCCACCGTGGCCCTCATCTCCGAGCATTTCCCCAAAGGGGTGCTCTCGTTCATCGGCCAGCGCAGGTACGAGTCTGAGGCCAGGAACTCCAAGCCGAGGGTGTGGCAGAATCCCTGGACCCCCGGGCAGATCGGGGCCTCGCCCATCCAGAACTGGATGGCGATGCACGTCTGGCTCTATATCTTCTCGAAGAAGGAGCCGTACAACTACTGGTACGCCCACGGGCTCGACCGTATCGGATGCTTCATGTGCCCCGCGTCGGACATGGCCGACCTGGACACCGTCTCCAAAGCGTCGAGGTACCCGCAGTGGAACGATTATCTCGAGAAGTACACCGCGGAGAACGGCCTCCCGAGGGAATACAAGGACTACGGCCTCTGGAGGTGGAAGTCCGTCCCCCAGTCGGTGAAGGACGAGATCAAGAGGCTGACCGGGAAGGACCTCCCGCCGATGGCGAAGGCCGCGAAGAAGGAAGACGCCGCGGACGGGCCGGTGGCCGTCAGGGTTCAGGACGGCTTCTCTCCGTGCACCATGGGCTACAGCATCGAGGCGGCGCTCTCCCGCCCGATAGACCTGATGAAGCTCGAGCCCTTCACGCATTCGCTCGGCTGGGTCATCGAGGTGGACGAGGAGAACAACACCCTGCAGGCCAATTACGTCACCTTCTACGGCGACGGGTCGATCGTCAGCAAGGCGTTCGTCAAGAACGATGCCCAGACCAACATGGACCGCGCCATCCAGCTGATCGCCCGCGCTTTCAACTGTGTCGGCTGCGGGCTGTGCGCGGCGAGGTGCGAGTCCAAGGCCCTGTACATGGAGAACGGGAAGGTCCGCATCCACGAGGACGACTGCATCTTCTGCTGCAAGTGCTACGGGCCCTGCCCCGCGGTCAACTTCGCCCCCGAGGGCGAGAAAGGGGACAAGGGGTTCGAGGACTGATCAGCCCAGGAATATCTGGGGCGGCGCCGGCAGGCCGGTCCTGCCGTCGCCGGACGTCCCCCATAGAAACAATAAATTAGCGCGCGCGGATTGGGTACCTGATTCAGATGGACTACTATCCGGGAGACCTCAAGGCGGTCATGGACCGCGACCCCGCCATCGTCGACGAGAACGATGCCAAGAAGTACCACACCGGCTTCCGCGCGGTCTGCATGTACCGCGAGAGCCACAAGCTCTGGCTCGAGGGAAAGAAAGAGGAAGCGAGGGCCATAAACTTCAGGGCCCACCAGGAGACCGGCTGCGACATCCATCCCGGCGCCACCATCGGGCAGAGGTTCTTCATCGACCATGCCACCGGCGTCGTCATCGGGGAGACCGCCGTCGTCGGGGACGACGTGTCCCTGTACCAGGGCGTCACCCTCGGCGGCGTCTCGTTCAAGAAGGGCAAGAGGCACCCCACCCTCGGCAGCAGGATAGTCGTCGGGGCAGGCGCCATCGTCCTGGGGAACATCACCATAGGGGACGACGTCCGCATCGGCGCCGGTTCGGTGGTCGTCAAGGACGTCCCCCCGAACAGCACCGTCGTGGGGGTTCCGGGGCACGTCGTCAGGCACGACGGGGTCCGCGTCGACCTCGCTGACGCCCTCGACCACAACAAGATCCCCGATGTCATGGAGGACAGGATGGACCGCATGGAGGTCGAGATGGAGCAGCTGCGCTGCGAGCTCGAGGCATGCAGGAAGGAGGCATCGCAATGACGCTGAGGATAATGAACACCCTGACCAACAGGAAGGAGGAGTTCGTCCCCCTGGAGCCAGGCAAAGTGAAGATGTACGTCTGCGGGGTCACCGTGTACGATGACATCCACATGGGCCACGCCCGCAGCATCATCGTGTTCGACACGGTGAACAGGTACCTGAGGTACCTGGGCTACGACGTCACCTACGTCACCAACTTCACCGATGTCGATGACAAGATCATCAACCGCGCCGCCGAGAGGGGCGTGAAGGCGCTGGATCTCAGCGCCGAGTACATCGCGAAGTACTTCCGGGACATCGCCTCGCTCGGGGTCAGGAAGGCGGACATCTACCCGAGGCCTCCGAGTCCATGCCGTACATAATCGAGATGGTGAAGGACATCGTCGATAAAGGCTACGGGTACCCGACCAAGGACGGCAGCGTCTACTTCAGGGTGAGGAAGGTCCCCGATTACGGGCTGCTGTCCAACCGCACCGTCGAGGAGATGCGCTCGTCCGGCAGGATCGACCCCAACGCGGACAAGGAGGACCCCCTCGACTTCGCGGTATGGAAAGGGGCCAAGCCCGGGGAGGTCTCCTGGGACTCCCCCTGGGGCAAGGGAAGGCCCGGCTGGCACATCGAGTGCTCGGCCATGATCCGCCACTATCTCGGCGACGAGATCGACATCCACGGCGGGGGCAACGACCTCGTGTTCCCCCACCACGAGAACGAGATTCTGCAGACCGAGGCCTGCACCGGGACCCACCTAGCCCGCTATTGGATGCACAACGGCATGCTGGAGACCAAGGGCGCCGACGGCCAGACGGTCAAGATGTCCAAGTCCCTGAAGAACTTCTTCAAGGTCGAGGACGTCGCCAAGAAGTTCGACCCCCAGACCATCCGCTTCTACTACCTGAGCACGCATTACCGCAGCCCCCTCACCTACGGGGAGGAGAACATGGCGGAGGCCAAGGCCGCCCTGGGGAGGCTGTGGAACAACTACCGCGCCCTGCAGTCGGTATCGAAGGAAGGCCCCTCCGGGGACCTGGGAAGCGCCGGCAAGCTGGTCTCGGACGCCCGCGAGGCGTTCACCGCCGCCATGGACGACGATTTCAACACCCGCGCGGCCATCGAGGGGCTGTTCGACCTCGCCAAGAGCACCAACAGGATGATCGCCGACCGCACCCTCACCAAAGAGGGAGCGGACCTCGTCCTCGGGCTGCTGTCGGAGATCGACGGCGTCCTGGGCATCTTCCCGTCCGCCGAGGCGTCGGCGGGAGGGGACTTCGATGCCGTGATGCGCATCCTGGTCGACCTCAGGAAGGAGCTCAGGGCGAAGAAGCAGTACGACCTCGCCGACATGATCCGCGACCGCCTGAAGGATGCCGGCTACTCGCTCGAAGACTCTGCAGAAGGCGCGGTATGGAAGAAGATCTGATCTTCAGGAAAGCAACGCTGGCACTCGGCGGGAAGGTCAAGCTCCCCGAGGGGTTCGAGGTCCCGGTCAGGGTGTCGCATTCCACTTCCGGTCCCGCGCCGGCTCCGATTCGGTGGCGTTCCGCTTCGGGAACATGAGGGTGAAGAAGGCGATCTCCTACACCGAAGGGGAGTTCGAGCTCCATGCCCGGGAGGACGGGTCGCTTTATCTCACGCACCGCGGCGAGCCGTTCATAGATAATATCGAGTTCGACCCGGTGGCCTTCCATTGCCCGGGGCAGGCGTTCTTCACCCTGGACCCCAGGTGCTCGTACCGCTGCGCCTTCTGCGCCTCGCCCAGGCTGCCGGCCTCCGATAACAAGGGCCTCACCGATGAGGAGATCGCGGAGAAGGCCCTCGAAGCGTACCGCGAGGGGCGCATCACCGCGGTCTCTCTCACAAGCGGCGTCATCGGCGGGGATGTCGGCCTCACGGCAGACAGGTTCATCTCCTGCATCAGGGCCGTCAGGAAAGTGCTGCCGGACATGCCGATCGGCATCGAGCCCTACGCCGATTCCCCGGAGCAGGTCCGTGCCTTCAGGGAGGCAGGCGCCGACGAGATCAAGCTCAACATCCAGGCGGCCACGCCGGAGATCTTTGCCAGGGTCTGCCCGGACCTGGACCGCGGAACCATACTCAGATGCCTGAAGGAGGCGGCAGGGGTCTTCGGGAAGGGGAAGGTCTCGTCGAACATCATCATCGGCCTCGGGGAGACCCGGGAGGAGCTCGAGGAATGCATGTGCCAGCTGTGCGGAATGGGTGTCGTCCCCACGGTGCGCCCTCTTCGCAGGAACGCTTTCAATGCAGAATCGCTGAAAGCGGCCGGAGTCACCCAGCCGCTTCTTTCCCCTGAAGAGATGGTGTCCGCCGCGGAACTGCATAAGGATGTACTCCGGCGCTACGGGATGGATACCCGCACCTTCAGGACCATGTGCCTCGAATGCACCTGCTGCGACCTGGTGCCTTTCAGGGACTTCTGAGGACGGCTCAGGATAATAAGGCCGAGTCGTGGAGGGATCCCGATCGAGGGTGTTGCCTGCCGCCTCGGCCTTTCTTTTACCTTATCGTACGCCGACCTTCGATCGTTGCAGACTTATTGCTTTCATCTATGCAGCGAAATGCGACAGGAATACGGCATAATGCGCCGGAAATAAATTGCTGAGGTTCCGTCCCGTCCGGTGCTCTCTGATTTTCCTGCTGGGCCACCATTATTTTCGGTTTATGTAAAAATATATTGTCAACAAATATTTTATA
>NZ_LOPS01000015.1 GCF_001481295.1 Candidatus Methanomethylophilus sp. 1R26 | reverse complement strand
TTTTTAGAGTCTTGAAATTTAAATAAAAAATGCTCATACAATTTTTAGGTAGGGTAAAAAACCACATGTGCCAGCATTGAGAGAATATAGCTTCATCATGGGTTTACCTAATCAGGTAAAATAACTATTTTCCCTGTACCTTAATTGCATACTTTTTAAAATTCGTATATAGTTAAGATTGTCCTAAAAAATTGCTGTCAAGGGTTTCTGTAGAATGGATTAAATATCATTGGTTAGAGATTCAAATCTGATTTGCATATCTGGGTAATGCAGGATGCTGTATCCAGTATCTGTTCTGCGGCCTTCTGGATTCCGGCGGGCCGCTGCCGTCCGGATTCCCCGGGTTCCGCTGGGCCGTGCTGAGGTATGCTCATCCTGAGTTCCCCTGGAGCAGGCTTCGGCCGTGGGGAAACCCCCTCCCCGCCGGCGAACGATTAAAGCACAGCCGTGCGATGGGCTTCCACATCATGACCGTCAAATCCAAGCGCGGGAGGCGCCGCTACATCGCGTTCAGGGTCTCCCCCGGCCTCGCGATGCCGGAATTATCCCAGAGGATGCCGAGGCAGTTCCGCGTCATCCAATGTGCAGGGGGCATGGCGATAGTCAGGTGCTCGCCGGAGACGGCCGATGGATGCGCGGCGGCGGTCAGACGCGCGGATCCATCCTCCGAAGCCGTCCGCACATCGGGCACCCTGCGCACGCTCCGCTCCAGGTACCGCGTGCTGAGGGAGAACGCTCCCCCGAGGCCGTCCCGCAAGGCCCCGCCTAAACCGCCCGGCCCCCGCTGACGGCGGTGACGCGCCTTCTTATAGAAGCGCGTTCATACGAGGCCCACAGAGGATAACCATGCAACCAGGACAAATGGCATATGATCGGGGGATCACCGTCTTCTCCCCTGACGGAAGGCTGTTCCAGGTGGAGTACGCCCGCGAGGCCGTCAAGAAGGGAGCGACGACTATCGGCATCAAGTTCAAGGGCGGCGTGCTCCTGGCGGTGGACAAACGTGTCTCCTCCAAACTAGTGGAGCCCGATTCCATCGAGAAGATCTACAACATCGACGATTACATCGGCTGCGCGACCTCCGGCCTGGTCGCGGATGCCAGGATCCTCGTCGACCAGGCGAGGAAAGAGGCCCAGATCCACCGCGTGAACTACGGTGAGAACATCGGCGTGGAGATGCTGACCAAAAAGGTCTGCGATTATGAGCAGAACTTCACCCAGTACGGAGGGGCCAGGCCCTTCGGCACCGCCCTGCTAGTGGCGGGGACCGACGACCTGGGGATCCACCTGTTCGAGACCGACCCGTCCGGCGCCCTCGTGGCCTACAAAGCGAGCTGCATCGGGAGCGGGCGCGCAGTGGCTATGGAGGTCTTCGAGAAATCGTACCGCGACGGGATGCCCTACAAGGAAGCCCTGGCACTGGCCCTCGAAGCCCTGTCTGCGGCCATCGAGGAGGACCTAAAGCCGGAATCCGTGGAGATCGGCGTCGTCGAGGAAGGCTCCAAGTTCAGGCGCCTCAGCGATGATGAGAAGGCCGAGGCCATCAAAGGCATCGGAAAGAAGGAAGCCGGCTCCGCGGACGGCGCCGAGGGCGAGGATAAACCGAAGAAATCCCCGAGAGCGAGGAAGAGCGTCAAGAAGACCGAAGAGTGAGACCGATGGTCGACCTCGATGATGCGATTGTCGCCAGGCTCGAGAGCCATGGAGAGAGGTTCGAAGTGCTCCTCGACCCCAAGGCCATGGACCTGATAAAACAGGGCAAAGACGTGGACCTCGCGGACTATCTGGCCGTTGAGGACGTCTTCAAGGATGCCCGCAAAGGCACCAGGCCCGCGGAATCCGCCATGAAGGAGGTCTTCGGCGACTGCGCCGGCGACCCCATAGCCGTCGCGAAGCACATCATCGAGAAGGGAGAGGTCCAGATGACGGCCGAGCAGCGCAGGGAACTGCTCGACGCCAAGAGGAAGCGCGTCATAGCGTACATCTCGGCCAACGCCATAAACCCGCAGACCAAGCTCCCCCATCCCCCGCTGAGGATCCAGTTGGCTCTCGAGGAGGGTAAGTACCATGTCGATGCCAAGAGGCCGTTCGACAAGGAGGTCGAGGAGGCCATGAAGGTCCTCCGTCCCCTCCTTCCCATCCGTTTCGAGAAGAGCAGGGTCGCGATCAAGCTCAGGGGAGAGGACTACGGCCGCTGCATCGAGGAGATCTCGAAGTTCGGCCTGGTCGACAGGGAGGAATGGACGCCCGACGGCTCGTGGATAGGGATGCTCGAGATCCCCGCGGGCCTCATCACCGACCTCACCAACAACCTGAGAACCGCACCCACGGGAAGGCCCAGATAAAACTGGTGTCGTCGTGAGCGGCGGCCTGCATCATTACGGAGAGATAACATATGGCTTTTGAGAGAAGGGGCCCCGGGCCCGAGAGAGAGGGCCGCAGCGGTTCCCGCGACGGCAGAGGCCCGAGAAGGCCCAGGGAGATCGTCGTACCGGGAGACGTCCTCGGCCCGTCCGACAGATACGCCCCGGGAGACAATGCGTATGAGGCGGACGGATCCGTCCGCGCCTGCATAACCGGCTGAAGAACTACGCCGGGGACACCGTAGGGGTCATCCCCATGGGCGGCTGCTACATGCCGGTGGCCGGGGACACCGTCATCGGCATCATAAACGACGTCGGTCCGTCCAACTGGATGGTCGATATCCGCTCGCCTTATCCGGCGCCGCTCCACGTGAGCGAGGTCCCCTGGAAGGTCGAGTTCGGGGACACCTCCCGGTTCCTGACCGTCGGGGACGTCGTCCTCCTGAAGATCCTGATGGTCGACGAGGCCAAGAAGGTCTCCGTTACGATGAAGGACTCCGGCCTCAGGAAGATCGAGGGCGGCATACTCACCGAGATCGACCATAACAAGATCTCCCGTGTCATCGGCAAGGCGGGATCGATGATCCAGATGCTGAAGAACATGACCGACTGCCGCATATTCGTAGGGCAGAACGGCAGGATATGGATCGACGGGGACGGCATGAACGCAGAGGCCGCCGAGGCGGCCATCAAGATGATCGAGGCCGAGTCGAGATCGGCCGACCTGACCGAGAGGGTCCAGAGGTTCCTGTCGGAGAAGGTGCCCCAGTCCGGGGACGCAGAGGAGGGATCTGAATGAGCGGACACACAGACATGGTGCTGGTCAACGACGACGGCATCAGGATTGACGGAAGGAAATGCGACGAGAAGAGGCCGATCAAGATCGAGGCGGGCGTCCTGAAGAACGCAGACGGCTCATGCTACCTCGAGATCGGGAAGAATAAGGTCCTGTGCGCGGTGTACGGGCCCAGGGAATGCAGGCCGAAGCACATGCAGGACCCCACCAAGGCCGTCATCCAGGTGAGGTACAACATGCAGGCGTACTCCGTGAGCGACAGGAAGAGGCCCGGAACGGACAGGAGATCCGTCGAGATCTCCAAGCTCATATCTGAGGCCCTGAGCTCCGTCGTCATGACCGAGCTCTACCCGCGCGCTTCCATCGACGTGTATATCGAGATCCTCCAGGCGAACGCCGGGACCAGGTGCGCCGGGCTCTCGGCGGCCTCGGTCGCGCTCGCTGACGCCGGCATCCCCATGAGGGACCTGGTCCCTGCGATAGCCTGCGGCAAGGCGGACGGGCACGTCGTCCTCGACCTCAACAAAGAAGAGGACAACTATGGGCAGGCCGATGTCCCGCTGGCCATCATACCCAGCACCGACGAGATCGTCCTGCTGCAGATGGACGGGAACATGACCCGCGAAGAGCTCGACAGGGGACTCGACATGGCGTTCGGCGCCGCCCACGAGCTCAATGAGATCCAGAGAGACGCCCTCAAGCGCAGGTACACGGAGAAAGCATCCAAGGAGGCCTCCGAATGAGCAACTACATCGTATCACAGATCAAGAGGGACCACCTCATGAACCTGCTCGCCGAGGGCAGGAGGGAGGACGGCAGGCAGCTCGACGAGGTCAGGAAGATCTCCGTCGAGACCGGCATCATCGCCTCGGCCGAGGGCTCGGCCAAGGTCAGCCTCGGCGGCACGACTGTCATCGCCGGCGTGAAGGTCATCCCCGGAGCCCCTTACATGGATGCCCCCGGCGACGGCGTGATCACCACCGGCGCCGAGCTCATCCCGATGGCCCACGAGTCGTTCGAGCCCGGACCTCCCTCGGAGGACGCCATCGAGCTGGCCCGCGTGGTGGACCGCGGCATCCGCGAGTCCGGGATGATCGACGTCAAGCAGCTGTGCATCAAGAAGGGTGAGGAGATCTGGATGATCTTTATCGACATATACGCCCTCGACTTCGACGGCAACCTGTTCGACGCCTGCAACCTGGCAGCGGTCATGGCCCTCAAGACCGCGACCGTCCCCTGGAAGCAGTACGGGAAGAGCAGGACGGACGATGACGGCAATGTGACCGAGATGGAGGACTGCCCCCTGCCGGTCACGTGCACGCCCATCTCCGTCACCGAATGCAAAATAGGCAATGATTTAATAGTAGACCCTAATTTCGACGAGGAAGCCATTTCTTCAGCCCGTCTAACCGTCACGACCGACGATAACGGCAACTTCAGGGCCATGCAGAAAGGCGGAAAGGGATCGATCACCCGCGGTGACCTCTCGCTCTGCCTCGACAGGGCCGTCGAGATTGGCAGACAGATCAGAAAGATCATCGGGTGATTAGAATGTCCAAGAGAACCGAGAAAGCAGGAACCTCCGGAAGGTTCGGAGCGAGGTACGGAGTCGTCGTGCGCAACAGGGTCAAGACGATCGAGGCCCACCAGAAGCCAAGCATGAGTGCCCCGAGTGCCACCACATGTCCGTCACCAGGGTCGCCTCCGGCATCTGGCAGTGCAGGCACTGCGGCAACAAGTTCGCGGCCGCAGCCTACAGCCCTAAGACCAAGAAGACCACCGACGCCCTCGTCGCCGCTAAGGCTGCGAAGGCCGCCGAGGCGAAAGCGGTCCCCTCCGCGGAGCCCGCTGCAGCGGCCGAGTGAATCTGACCGGCGGTCGAAATGTACAGATGCGCCAAGTGCAACGAGCCCATCAGGAACATGACCGCGATCGGGCTCCAGTGCGACAAGTGCGGCTCCAGGATCTTCATCAAGGAGAGACCCAACTCCAAGAAGACCCTGAAATCCGACTGATATGCCGGAAGCGGTCCTGAAGATATCGGGCGCCGGCGCGGCCGTTTCGGCCGCGGCGCTCGCCCCGGAGGTCCACAGGGACCTCTCCAGGACGCATGCCGAGATGAAGGAGGAGAACGGGGAGGCCGTCCTCTCCATCGAGGCATCCGATACGTCCGCCGTCCGCGCGGCGCTCAACTCGTTTCTCGAGTGCGTCGCAGTCACAGACAGCATCGCTAAACTGACCGAGGAATCAAAATGAACGGAATAAGCCCCCAGCTGCAGAATCAGATCACCCAGTTCCAGCAGGTGCAGCAGCAGCTCCAGACGGTTCTCGCCCAGAAGAGCCAGATGGAGGCTCAGCAGAAGGAGCTCCAGAGGACCGTAGAGGAACTGGAGAAATCCAAGGGCGACGTCTACCGCAATGTCGGCGTCCTCCTCATCAAAGTGGATGACAAAGAAGCCCTCAAAGCCGAGCTCGACGAGTCCCTCGAGACCGTCGGGATACGCATCCGCGGCCTCGAGAAGCAGGAGAAGGACCTCCGCGCCAAGTACGAGATGCTCCAGAGCAACATCAACAACGCCATGGGCGGTGCATCTGCCCGTTCCGCCTCCCGCGCCGCGGCCAAACGCTCCGACGACGACGAAGAGGACGAGTGAAACCCCTGCCGGGTGCGCATGAGCGTAACCCGGTATCCTTTTTATCCGATCTCCCGGATAACAGTGCATGACCGATGCTCTGGTCCTCCGGGACGTGCACAAGGCCTATGGAGACCGCGAAGCTGTCAAAGGTATAAGTTTCAGCGTCGGCGAAGGCGAGATATTCGGCCTTATAGGACCGAACGGCGCCGGCAAGACCACGACCCTCAGGATGATCTGCACCCTGCTTGGCATATCTTCCGGCACGATCAGCGTCTGCGGGCACGATGTCTCGACCGAGGGCGACGAGGTCCGCAGGATAATCAGTTATCTCCCCGAGGACTCCGGAGCCTACAAGGACCTGACCGGGAGGCAGTACATCCGCTTCATGGCGGGGTTCTTCGCCTCCGGCGCGGAATTGGACGGAATGGTCGCACGCGGCATCGAGACGGCCGGCCTCGGCCCCAGGATCGACTCGAAAGTGAGCACCTACAGCAAGGGCATGACCCGCAGGCTCCTGATAGCGAGGGCCATGATGCCGTCGCCGCGCCTGGCCGTGATGGACGAGATAACCTCGGGATTGGATGTCCTCAATGCCTATGATATCCGCGAATAGGTCAAGCGTATCGCGGAGAACGGGACGACCGTCCTGATCTCCAGCCACAACATGTTCGAGGTCGAGAGCCTGTGCCACAGGGTGGCGATGATAAACAAAGGCAGGATCATCGAACTGGGGACCCCCCGGGAGCTTATGGATAAGTATGGCGCGAAGAACCTCGAAGAGGTCTTCGTCAGGGCGGTGAGAGGATGAACCATCTCATCAACGTAACAAAGAAAGAGGTCCGGGAGATGCTCACGCCCGGGACGATCGCTTCGATGGTCCTCGTGGTCGTCATGTTCTGCGCCATCGGATCCGCGATAAGCGGCGAGACCGAGAGCTCCTCTTCAGCGCCCGACATCGGAGTGGCATACGCGGACAGCGATCCGAACTACAGCCTCAGCGATTTCAACAGCTGGGTCCAGGACCTAGAGGCAGGCAGCCCGGCGTTTTCCGGCCCTAAAGACGTGATGTCGCTGATCCTGATGTCCTATGTCTCCCTCTACGGCACGGACAGCGACCGGGCCATGTCATCGATACATTATCTGGATGAGGGGCCGGATAATGCCTCCGCATTGACCCAGGCTGTGTCGGACGGCGGTCTGAAGTTCGCGATATCGATAGACCCTGCCCTTACATCCAATGTGCAGCATATCATCGACAACTACGCATCGGAGACGGAGACGAAGCGCACCGACATAGGCGTGTATTTCGTCTACCGCGACGAAGGACTGTACGGCTCGGCCTCCAGTTCCACCGGCACCTCGATGGTGAGCCAGATGAATACCCTGCTCTCCGAGGTCATACTCCTGAAGACCGGGGCCAAGGATATGGAGGGGATCATCCAGCCGCTCAGCTGGGGCGGGAACAGCAATCATACCGAGATCAACGGCACCGTCTACGACGATGTCACGCCCTACAACATCTCCAGCGCGATGATGTCCCAGACGTTCATGGTCCCCATCGTCGTGATGATCGTCATCGTCATGGTCGGGAGCATTGTGATATCGTCCATGGGGAGCGAGAAGGAGAACAAGACCTTGGAGACCCTCCTGACCATGCCCATCAAGCGTACCACCATCGTCAGCGGGAAACTCCTGGCCGCGGCCGTCATGGGCCTGATCTACGGCCTTGTGTACATGATCGGGATGGTGTTCTACACTGACGGCGTAATGTACGGCGCCGATTCGGTGAACCTCGGCGATTACGGCCTGGCTATGGGAGCTTCCGACTGGGCGGTCCTGATGGCCGTCCTGTTCCTGTCGATCTTCAGCGCGCTGGCCATCTGCATGGTGCTCGGCGCCTTCACCAAGAACTACAAGATGGCGCAGACCATGACCATGCCCATCAGCGTGCTCGCCCTCATCCCCATGTTCGTATTCATGTTCATGAGCTGGGACAGCCTTCCTGCTGCAGCGCAGGCCCTGATCTTCGCCATCCCGTTCTCCCATCCCATGATGGTCATGAACAACCTCGTCTTCGGAAATATCGCCCTGGTGGCCGGAGGAATCGCTTACCTTATAGTGCTGGATGCGTTCCTGGTGTGGCTGACGGTGAAGATATACAATTCCGACATCCTCATCACCGGTCTCGACCGCAGCCAGACCAAGAGGTTGTTCGGGAAGCCGTCCGGAGACAATGAAGATGGAGACGAGCGAGGCGAGGAAGGCTCTTGAGGAAGGCGGGAAGAAGGTCATACTGGTACACGGCAACGCGGACTGCGATGCAGTTGGATCGGCATATGCCCTCTCCCGGACATTCTCCCCGGCCGACATCTATGCTCCGAACGGGTTGGACAGGGTCGCCCGCATGGTGGCGGACAAGATAGGGATACCGATCATCGAGGACTGCAGTCTGTCCGATTACGATACGGTCTGCATCGTCGACACCTCATCGCCCGAGCAGCTGCAGAAGGAGGGGCTCGCGCTTCCCGCGGACTGCATCGTCATCGACCACCATACCTCCAACGGCAGATGGAATGGCATGAGGACGTTCATAGACCCGGACCGTGCATCGTGCTGCGAGATCGTCCTCGACATAATCAAGGGATGCTCGGCGCCCATCGGCAGGGATGTGGGCCTGGCCCTCATAGCCGGGATGCTCACCGACACGGGGCATTTCCAATACTCGGACCCGGCAGAGCTCCGCGCGTTCGCCGACGTCATGGACACATGCTCCATACCGATGGACGAGGCCATGCTCCTGACCCGTGCCCCGATGAGCATGAGCGAGCGCACCGCGGCCATGAAGGCCGTCGGGAGATCCAAATTCGAGCGCGTAGGCGACATGATAGTGGCCGTATCCATGAGCAGCAGCTACGAGGCTGCCTGCTGCAAGGCCCTCATCGCCTCGGGCGCAGATGTTTCGTTCGTAGCGTCCCAGAGGGAGAATGAGTTCCGCGTGTCCGGAAGGGCGACTCAGGAGGCCGTGCGCAGGGGTGTGAAGCTCGACAGCATCATGGGAGACCTGTGCCAGGAGACCGAGACGGACGGCGGGGGGCACGGAGGAGCCGCCGGGATGACCGGCACCGGCGATGCAGAGGCCATGCTCAACATGTGCATGATGAAGACCATGGACATCTTCAGGGAGATCAAAACGAAGATGGGCGCCGAAGGCAGCGGGCCCTCTTCCTGAACCGTCCCGAGCCTGCGGATGCGCCGGGGGCCGGCCCGGACGGCCGGCCGCCGGATATCAGCGGAGTTTCTTGACCGATGCGAGGATGGCCTTCATCCTCTCGTAGTTCTCCGGATGGGCCGAGAAGTATTCGGCCACAGGCGCCAGGATCCCGATCAGGGAATCCGCGACACCGGTCTTAAGGTCCACCGGGCTCAGGTTTCCGCCGAAGTAGGCCGATGTCAGGGCATCGTAATCCGCGAAGGAGATGTCTCCGCCGTATTTCTCCGGGCGCTTGACGTCGAACCTGCCCAGGCGCGGGAACACGATGTAGCGCGCCATCATGAGCATGGGGTTCTCGTTCTCCTTCTCCTTCTCGGGCGGGCAGTAGGCCTTCTTGATCTTCTTCCTGACATCGTCCGGGGTGTCGTGGATGTTGATGCTGCTCGTCGGGTCGGACTTAGACATCTTCATCTCGATCATGACGGAGGCGCGCTCCTCGATGCCCGCTTTGCCGGCATCCTCCACCTTGCAGACCTCCACTTCCTTGGTCTGAAGCTCCTTGACGCCTTCGGGGTTCATCCTGGAACCTCCTTTCAGCCCGGGGATCAGGGGGGTGTGGAGAGCTATCGGCTTCTTCCATCCCAGCTTGTCGGCGGCATCCCTGGCGAGCATATGCGCCCTCCTCTGGTCTATGCCGGCGTAGCAGAGGTCGACCTCAGGTGGAATATGTCGGTGGCCTGCATGAGCGGGTAGATGACCTTGGAGGAGTCGAGCTCCGCCTCGTCCTCTTTCCTTCCCATGATGGTCATGGCCCTCTTGACGCGGGACATGGTCGTGACCTTCCCGATCTTAATGAGGTCCTCCCAGTAGGTGAGGTCGTCGAGGACCTCGCTCGCGTACCTGAACTCGACCTTGTCGCGGGGAACGCCGAGCGCGACGAAGCAGTCCTCCATGTAGCGGGCGCAGGCGCGGATGTTCTCCAGATCGCCGCCCAGCTTGTCGTTGATGGCCGCGTGCCAGTCCGCCCAGAGGATGATCACCTTGAAGCCGGCGTCGCAGAGGTCGCGGATCTTGGAAGTGACCAGAGCCCAGCCCATATGGACCAGCCCCGAGGGCTCGAACCCGATATACGCGAGGGGATTCTCCTTCTCGGACAGAAGCTTCCGCAGTTCGTCCTCATTGATGATCTCCATCGCGTTCCTCGTTACAAGGGAAACCCTCTCTTCCGTATCCATATCTATCATGCGGTTAAGAAGCGTCCCTTCATAAATAGGAAACGGACCCAGGGACCATTTTTTTACCGTTGTACCGGAATCGGGGCACCATGTACGACAGACTCATCAGGAGCTTCGAGGAATGCCCCGTGGTGGACCGCAAAGGATACCCGTACTTCGTCCACCCTCTCACGGACGGCGTGCCGAGGATGAACCCGGAGGTCCTGGAGGAGGTCCTCGGATGGATCATGGCCGAAGCGGACCTGGACTGCGATGTCCTCGCCCTGCCGGAGGCCATGGGTATCCCGCTCGGAGTTCCGATATCGCTGAGGACGGGGATCCCGTACACGGTCATCAGGAAGAAGGAGTACCGCCTGCCGGGAGAGGTCTCGGTGGAGCAGAAGACCGGCTATTCATCGTCAGTGATGCACATCAACGGCATATCCGCAGGGGACAGGGTCACCGTCATCGACGATGTCGTGAGCACCGGCGGGACCCTGACCGCCATCATCAGAGCGATAAGGGAGGAATGCGGCGCCGAGATCGCGGATGTTGTGGTACCTGTAGATAAGGCGAACGGCAAAGAGGCCGTAGAGAAGTCGACGGGCGTCCGCGTGAAGACCATGGTAGAGGTCTCCGTCGGCCCCGACCGCAGGGTGAGATGCCGCCTGACAGGGAGTTAAGCTGACTCCCGCACCTTCTCTTTTTGAACCGCTCCCCCGCTCGGCAGAGCGTGGGACCGGAGATCATCATCCTGGCGCTGGCGGCGTCCGCGGTCGGCGCGGCGGCCGGCACGTTCAGCGGCCTGGTCCCGGGTGTGCACGTCAACACCCTGGCGGCGCTCATGCTCGCCTCATACCCAGCGATCGATTCTGCAGTATCCGGCGCAGTGCCGGAGGAATACGTTCCGGTCCTGATTGGCTGCGTCATAATGTCGGCGTCCGCGGTCCATTCCTTCGTCGACTTCGTCCCCTCGGTGTTCATAGGCGCCCCGGACCCCGATGAAGCGCTGTCAGTGCTTCCCGCCCACCGGCTGCTGCTGGAAGGGCGCGGCATGGCTGCGGTCCGCGCAGCGGCCGTCGGAAGCGCCGTGGGGGCAGCATCGGCAATAGCCTTGGCAGTGCCTATGCAGTGGCTCCTGCTCCACGGCCTCGGCCCGTACTTCGATGCGGCCACGTTCGGGGTCCTCGCTGTCACTATGGCGACCATCGTCCTGATGTCCCCGAGGCCGCTCGCATCCCTGGCTCTTGCGATGGCCGCCGGGGCGCTGGGCTGGGCGGTCATGAACCTGGGGATACCGTGCAGGGGGATCATGGGCGACGGGACGCTGCTCTTCCCGATGCTCGCCGGCCTGTTCGGACTGCCCCCGCTGCTCGACAGGGAGCGCGCGGCCGATATCCCGGAGCAGACGGATGACGGCAGGGACCCGGTCGGCCCGCTCCCGGGCCTCAGGGGAGTGCTGACCGGATGCATAGCGGGCGGGTTCCCCGGCATAACCGCGGCCGCCGGATCGTCGCTGGCATCGGCGCTGTCCCGGGAGAAGGACGCGGCAGCGTTCATATCGATGACCGCCAGCATCGGGACGGTGACCTCCGTGTTCTCCCTCGTAACTTTGTCCGTCTCAGGCAGCGGAAGGTCCGGGACAGCGCTGGCGCTTAAGGAGGTCATCGGCGATTCGCTGGAGGGCTTCTGCTCCGAGGCATTCGCCCTGATCCTGCTGAGCATAGCGGTATCCTCCGCCGCAGGCTATGCGATAACCATCAGAGCGGGGAAAACGATGGCCGGGATCGCCGAGAGAGTGCCGGCAGACCTTCTGGGCACTGTCTCCCTGATCCTGATCCTGGCGCTCGTCCTCCTGCTGACCGGCCCGTGGGGGCTGATCGTGCTGGCCGTCTCCGCGGCACTGGGTATGATGCCCCCTGCCCTGGGCATCGGGAGGGTATGCCTGACGGCATGCCTCATCGTGCCGGCCCTGATTTCGCAGGCGGGGCTGAGCCCGGAGATCCCGATCCTCCTGTGACGGAACTTCTAAATGTTTCATATAGGGATTTTCCATCGCCGGGGGGACGTATGCAGAGAACCATACTAGACGGAAAGCACACAGCGATGATGCTGGCGGTCGTGTTCATCGCCACATTCATGGACGGGCTCGACGGCAGCGTGGTCAGCGTGGCCCTCCCCGATATCGGCGATAGCCTCGGCGTAGATACGGCCACCAGCTCCTGGGTCACTATAATCTACATGATGGTCCTGGCCGGCCTTCTGGTCCTGTTCGCGAGGATCGCGGCGGACAGAGGTGTGAGGAAGGTCATGGCCGCGGGCCTGGCGGTCTTCACCGTCGGTTCCCTTTTCTGCGGGATATCCCCGATTTCTGGGTGCTCATCGCGTCCCGCGCATTCCAGGCAGTCGGAGCGGCCATGATGGCGGCTGCCGGGCCGATGTGCTGCACCGAGCACCTCCCGCCGGGGAAGCTCGGCACCGGCCTTGCGGTGGTCACCATCGGGTCCTCGGTCGGTTTCGCCCTCGGTCCCGCATTGGGCGGCATCATCGTGGACGTCACCACCTGGCACTGGATATTCCTGATCAACATACCCATCGGCATCCTGACGGCGCCCCTGGTCCTGAAGGCCATCCCCCCGTCCGCAGAGAAGGTGCACAGAGGAAAACTGGACCTGAAGGGCACAGCGCTCCTCTTCGCCGCGGTCGCCTCCGGGATCTTCGCCGTGGAGACCCTGTCATACGACGGCTTCATCGCCTACACCTCGGCGGCGGCCGTCCTATGCATCGTCCTCCTGGCGGCGTTCATCGCCTGGGAGAGACGCCAGGACTCTCCGCTCCTGAAGCTCTCAATGTTCGCCAGGAAGGACTTCACTGCGATATTCCTCTGCCTGATGCTGATAAACCTCGCTTACATGGGGATCCTCTATCTCATCCCGTTCTACGGGAGGATCGTCGAGGGCATGAGCTCCATGGAGGTCGGGCTCTTCCTGCTGGAAGCTGCGGGCATCACTGCGGTCCTGGGACTTCCCGTGGCCCGCTGGTCCGACAGGCGCGGCAGGAGATGGTTCTGCGTGACGGCCGGGCTTGTTACAGCCATCGCGTCGGCATGTTCGCTGCGTTCGCCGGGAACATAGACTTCCTGCTGTTCAGCCTCATAATGATCCCGCAGGGACTCGGATGGGCGTTCGTCGGAGGCCCGATGGCATCCCGGCTCGTGGAGCATGCCGGGAGCGAGCGCGACATGGCATCATCGCTGACCAACGAGGGCTACTACATCGGAGGCGCCCTCGGCACCGCGATAGCCGCCGCCATGTTCACCTTCTTCTCCGGATCGGGCGGGGTCGACATCAGCGATGTCACCAGGGACGCCTTCCTCGACGGCTTCGTCCCCACGGCCGCGTTCGTCACCGCCTGCTGCCTCACGGTGGCATTCATCTCCTGGGCGGTCAGGGATAAAAAGAATGACAGCAGGAGCCCCGGGCCGTTCCGGGGCCCCTGCTGATAAGAACGTTTCAGTCGGCGGCCAGTTTCGCCGCCGCCTTCTCCATGAACCTTTCGGAGCGGACCTTGAACCTCTCATGGAATCCCTCCCCACATCCCCGAAGCGGTCGGTGACCGAGACGGAGAACCTGATCCTGGCCCTGTCGACCTCGACGACCTCCACGCGGCAGACGACCTCGGATCCGACGGGCGAGGACGACACATGATCGACGTCCACCTTGGTGCCGACGGTGGTCTCCCCCGGCTCCAGCCCCGCCTTAACGGCCTCCATCGCAGCAGCCTCGATGAGGAGGACCATCCTGGGGGTCGCGAGAACGGGCAGGGTCCCGCTCCCGAGGGCCTCCGCAGTATCCGATTCGGCCACAGTGAGCTTCTTCTCGGCCTTCATGCCTACGGTTATCATATTTGCATGCAATCCTGCGTTTTTATTTAACCGGAACGGACATCGTTCGTTTTATTTATGGAACGGCATTTAGCACGGCGAGAAGGGTGGGACCTTATGGACTCGGAGGAGAACCTCTACAACGAACTGGTGCAGCTGCGCAAGAAACTGAGGGAGGAGCACGCCGCTGAAAACGGGAAAGCCCCCCAGATATGCTCGGACGAGGCGCTCATGGAGATGGCGCGCCGCATGCCTACGAAGCTCGAGGACCTGACTGCGATAGACGGCATCGGCCAGCGCTTCGCGGAGGTCTACGGGACCTCGTTCCTGGCGGTGACCAGGCGCTACGCCGTAACGGCCGCCAAGGGCGCGAAGCTGGACGACGGCGTCGCCGGGACGCTCAGGGAGCTCCAGAAGAAGCTGGTGAACGTCAGCAAGGGCAACAGGCTCCTCTTCATGCCGCGCACCGGCGCGAAGAGCTCCTACGACCTGACGATCACCGTCCAGAGCAGCGATGTGCTCGATTTCCTTTTCGGGAAGAAGGAAACTCTGACCGTCTGCGACCGGACCTCCGGGAAGGAGGACGCCAAGGCGTACACCCGGGTCAACAACATATTCCGCGAGGTGAACCGCGACGTCAGGGAGCGCGGGTCCTACGACCTGTACATCGCCTACCCGTTCTGCGAGGGACGCCTCGAGGGCGACGAGGAGTTCTGCATCAGGGCGCCGCTCGCCCTGTTCCCGGTGAAGGCCGAGAGGCATTCCTCCACCTTCGTCCTGACATTGGACAGCGCGCGCGACACGGTCTACAACACGACGCTCCTCCTGGCGTTCATGAAGACCTCCCGCCACAACCGTCCCCTGCCGGACAGCGCCATCGAGGAGCCGGACCGCCACAAGTTCATGGACGACCTGCTCGCATTCTATGCGAGCGCAGGGCCGAGGATCGGCTGCGACAGGCGCAGGTCCGCCCTGGAGAAGTTCACCGAGTACCGGGCCTCGCAGTTCCCCAAGTACGGGCAGGGGGAGATGATGGTCGTGTTCAGCGCGGTCCTCGGGAAGTTCCCGTCGTACTCCAACTTCATCCAGAGGGACTTCGACGAGATGCTGTCCGGAAGGTCCATCAACTCCACCCTCGCCGACCTCATCAAGGACCTCAACAAGGAGGACTACTATGCGGACGGCCCCGCTCCCCTCAGCGAGAGCGACATGAAGAAGGAGGGCATCGAGGCGTCCGAGAAGGACCTGACCTACATCAACGTGCTCAACTCGGCGCAGGAGAACGTCCTGACCGCCATCGAGAAGAAGGACGACATCGTGGTGCAGGGCCCTCCCGGGACCGGGAAGTCCCAGGTGATCACCGGCCTCATCTGCTCGGCGGCCGCCAAAGGGAAGACGGTGCTGATGGTGTCCGAGAAGAAGACCGCTCTGGACGTGGTCTACAGCCGCCTGGGCAGCCTCTCGAAGTACTGCCTGCAGATCGACGATACCTCGGACAAGGACCGCTTCTACAGGCAGCTGGGCATCATGATGGAGATCCGCCCCCTGGCCATCCCCAAGGGGACCGACGAGATCTCCGGCCGCATAGACGAGGACGTCTCCAAGCTCACCGAGATCTCCGACTGCATCTACAGCCCGGACGACTTCGGCATCGCGCCCGTCCGGCTCTACGGGATGGACCCCTGGCTAAACTCCGGGGATAAGAGCCAGTTCGAGACCTACAAGATCTACGAGAAGGATGTCGACAGCTCCCTGCTGTCCCAGAAATACGACGGCGTGAGGGGACTTCACAGCAAGTTCTCCTCCTCCGGCCTGGTCGGCAACTACCGCGATTACTTCAGGATCATGGAGAAGGACCCGTGGATGGGCATCATGAAGCAGGACCTCAGCGGCTTCGACATCGCAGCGATGAAGTCCGACCTCGAACGCCTCAGCGGAGAGGTCGAGGACCTCAGCAAGAAGGGGTTCCTGTCGAGGCTGTTCTCCAAGGGCAAGGTGACCAGGGACGCCACCTCGATCGCGAACAAGTACTTCCAGAACTACGACGGGAAGACGATCGACATGATCATGCGGGCGCCCTCCGAGTACGCCGAGGCGCTGGACAGCTACGAGACCTATGCCAACCGCTCCACGGTCTACCACGGCCTCACCCTGGCGGAGAGGGAATACGGGAAGGACCTGCTGGCGGTCGGGAAGGACCTCTCGATAGGCGACGGCGAGGCCAACGACGGGATCTACAAGTACCTGCTGAACAGGCGCCTGCAGTCGTTCGATTCCACCCACCGCCAGATCCTCCAGATGCTCCACGATTTCGACGGCATCATCGCCGACATAGACCTCAAGATGGAGCAGAAGAGGGCCGCCACCAGGAGACTGCTAGAGGCGAAGCTCGCCAACTCCCTCCGCGTCATGAGCGAGTCCAAGCGCCGCGGGGACATAGCCAGGATCATAGAGAACAAGAGGAAGTGGAGCCTCGGCAAGTTCATCGGCCGCTACAGCTACGAGCTGTTCGGGGCAGTGAAGATCTGGCTCCTCACCCCGGAGGTCGTCTCCGAGATCATCCCGATGGACATGGGCCTGTTCGACCTCCTCGTGTTCGACGAGGCATCGCAGATGTACGTCGAGCGCGGGGTCCCGTCCATCTACCGCGCCAAGAAGGTCGTCGTCGCCGGGGACCACAAGCAGCTCAGGCCCTCCTCCCTCGGTGTCGGCAGGATCACCTACGGAGATGAGGAAGAGGACGAATCCGAGGACGTCGAGGTCAACAGCGCCCTCGAGGAGGAGAGCCTCCTGGACCTCGCTCGTTCCAGGTATGACAGCATCCTCCTGAACTTCCACTACCGCTCGAAGTACGAGGAGCTCATCGCTTTCTCCAACTACGCGTTCTACGGCGGGAAGCTCTACGTATCCCCCAACATCGAGACCCCGGAGAGGCCCCCGATCGAGGTCGTCAGGGTGGACGGCGTATGGAAGGACCGCAGCAATCTCACCGAAGCTGACAAAGTGGTCGCGATTCTCAAGCGCTTCTCCGTCGAGAGGAGGAACAGGGAGACCGTGGGCATCATAGCGTTCAACGTGTCCCAGCGCGACCTGATCAACGACCGCCTCGAAGAGGCGTGCGCCAAGGACCCGGACTTCGATGCCTGGGTGGCCGATGAGAGCCGGCGCTACGACAACGGGGGAGGACGTGGGCCTGTTCGTGAAGAACATCGAGTCCGTGCAGGGCGACGAGAGGGACCTGATCATCTTCTCTATCGGATACGCGAGGGAGCCGGACGGCAGGTTCCACCAGAGGTTCGGCTGGCTCACGCCCGCGGCGGCGAGAACAGGCTGAACGTCGCCATATCCAGGGCGAAGCGCAAGATCATCATCGTGTCGTCGATCGAGCCGGAGGACCTGCAGGTCGATGCCCTCGAATCCGAGGGCCCCAGGATCCTCAAGAGCTACCTCCAGTACGCGAGGGCGGTCAGCAACGGCAGGAGGGACGAGGCCCAGGCGATCCTGAGGTCCTACACGCCTCCTGGGACCGACGAGCGCATCGAGGAGGAAGAGCAGGCGGCGGCCCCGGTGATGGACAGGGTCTACGAAACGCTGGTCAGGAAGGGCTACACCGTCGAGCGCAACGTCGGCATAGGCGGCTACACCATAGACCTCGCCGTGAAGCAGGACGGCAGGTATATCCTGGGCATAGAGAGCGACACCCGCATCTACGCTTCCGAAGCAGGGACGAGGGAGAGGGACTACCACCGCCAGAAATACCTCGAATCGAGAGGCTGGCACATCCACAGGGTCTGGACGCCCGGCATGTGGAAGTCCCCGGACACGGAGATCTCCAGGATAGTCGAGGCCATCGAGAGGTCCCAGAGCGGGACCCCGGTCCAGCCGTGATCGGGGCCCGACTGCCCGGAAAACCCCCGTCCGCGCATAGCGGGACCGGGAACCTTATTAGGCTTGCCAAAATTATTATCGTTGATGCGAGCATTACCGCACACATGGCAAAACTCAACCTCAAGATCGAGAACATGATGTGCGAGAACTGCGTTGCGAACGTCACCAAGGCGCTGGAAAGCGTCGGCGGCGTATCGAACGTCAAGGTGAAGATCGGCTCGGCCAAGCTCGAGTACGACGAGGCCAAGACGAACGAAGCTGCTGTTGTCAAGGCCGTCGTCGACGCGGGATACCCCGCGAAGGTGAAGAAGGGCCTCTTCTGATGATGCAATGACGCAGAAGAAGGAGATCCTCCGTATCGGGGGGATGTCTTGTGCGGCCTGCGCCGTCAAGATAGAGGAGTCCGTGAAGAAGGTCCCCGGAGTCTCCGATGCGGTGGCCAACTACGGGAACAACACTGCCACCGTGACCTACGATGACAGCACTGACCGCTCGAAGATCATCGGCGCCATAGAGAAGGCCGGGTACACCGTCATCGAAGGCGATGCCAAGGCCATCGCCGAGGCGGACCGGAAGGAGGCTGAATACAAGAAGATCAACCTGATCATCGCGGTCGTCTTCGCGATCCCCCTCAGCATTTACGCCATGGGGCCGATGTTCGGCGCGGACATGCCGTTCCGCGACGACGACCCGCTGATATACGCGTGCATACAGCTGGTCCTGTGCTCCGTCATCCTCGTTGCCGGGCGCAGGTTCTTCAGCCGCGGCATCCGCGGACTCATGATGCTGAACCCCAACATGGACTCCCTCATATGCCTGGGGTCCGGCGTCGGGTTCCTTTACGGAATCTACAACACCTGGCTCATATGGACGGGCGATACCGGCGCCGTGGAGGACCTGACGTTCGACTCGGCAGGGATGATCATCGCCTTCATATCGATAGGGAAGTACCTGGAGGCCGTCGGGAAGGTGAAGACCAACGATGCAGTGTCCGGGCTCATAAGCCTCGAGCCCCAGAAGGCCACGGTTATAAAGGACGGGAAGGAGGAGGTCATCCCCCTCGAGGACCTGAGGGCCGGGGACACTGTGCTCGTGAGGCCCGGCGAATCCGTCCCCGCGGACGGTACCGTCCTGGAGGGCGAATCGAGCGTAGACGAGTCTATGCTTACCGGAGAATCGGTCCCGGTGCTAAAGAAGGCCGGCGACAAGGTCTTCGGGGCCACCGTCAACGGGACCGGGAGCCTCAGGTTCCGCGCCGACCTGGTCGGCAAGGACACCGCGCTGTACCAGATCATCGGGATGATCGAGGGCGCGCAGGGGACCAAGGCCCCTATCGCAAGGATCGCCGACCGCGTATCGGCGGTGTTCGTGCCCGCTGTCATCCTGACAGCGGTATGCGTATGCCTCCTGTGGATGATCGCAGGAGGGAAGAGCGTATCGTACTCAGTCACCGCGCTCATCTCCGTACTCGTCATTGCATGCCCCTGCGCGCTCGCTGGCGACCCCCCTGGCCATAATCATGGGCACCGGGAAGGGCGCCAAGTATGGCATCCTGTTCAAGAGCGCCGCCACCATGGAGGCCTGCGGGAACATCGATACCGTCGTGCTCGACAAGACCGGGACCATCACCGCGGGCAACCCCGAGACGACCGATGCCGTCCCTGCGCCCGGATTCAGCGCCGAAGAGCTGCTGGCACTTGCAGCCGCGGCCGAATCCGACTCCGAGCACCCCATCGCGGCGGCCGTGGTCCGCAGGGCCAAGGCCGAAGGGCTGAAAATCCCAGAGCACAGCGGGTTCGAGAGCGTCACCGGCAACGGTGTCGTCTGCACCGCAGACAGCCGGAAGGTAGCGGTCGGAAGCGCCGGGCTCATGGAGTCCCAGGGAGCTGACGTCTCCGCACTGGCGGGCCGCTATGAAGAGTTCGCGGCGCAGGCCAAGACCTGCGTCTACGTCGCCGTCGACGGGAAGGCCGCCGGCATCATAGCCGTGGCCGACCCGGTGAAGGAGACTCGAGGTCCGCCGTGTCATCGATGAAGGCCCTGGGCGTGGAACCGGTCATGATCACCGGCGACAACCGCGAGACCGCCCTTGCCGTAGGCAGGGAGGTGGGGATAGAGGATGTCCGCTATTCCGCCCTCCCCAAGGACAAGATCGACGCCGTCAAGCAGATGCAGGTGGAGCAGAGGACGGTGGCCATGGTCGGGGACGGCATCAACGACGCCCCTGCGCTGACCCAGGCGAACGTAGGCATGGCCGTCGGCTCCGGCACGGACATCGCCATCGGCGCCGCGGACGTGGTCCTCATGAACCCCGACCTGCGGAACGTCCCGGCGACGTTCGAGATCGGCCGCGCTGTGGTGAGGAACATCCATCAGAACCTCTTCCTGGCCCTGATCTACAACTCGGTCTGCATCCCCATCGCGGCCGGGCTCCTTACCGTCCTCGGCCTCGGCGAGTTCGACCATATGCCCATGCTGGCGGCCGCCGCCATGGCATGCTCCTCGCTTTCGGTGACCGCCAATGCGCTGAGGCTCGGCAGGTTCGTCCCGAAGTCGCTGAGGGAACCCGAGAGGACGGAAGTCCCGCCTTCCGAGGGGTCCCCCGGGACCGGGACGCCGGCCTGAACCGGCGGACAGGGCGGGACCGGTACGGCCCCGCCCCTGAAACTTCTTGAAAATAGAACCGCGCCGTTCCGGCGGCCCCGAGGATCAGACCAGTTTGCTTACTTTGAGCATCCCGGAACCGTGATGCCATTCTTTCTCCGCCGAGGCGATCTTCAGCCGCCTGGAGTACAGCGGCGAGTACAGCGCCATCGACTCGTACTCCCCGCCTTCGCCCATGACGCTGATGCCGTACTTCGCGCGGAGCTTCTTCAGGTCCTCGGCCGCCGCGCGGTCGATCGGCCTCCCCAGCCAGGATTCGTCGAGGCCTTCCGCGTAGCATCCGACGATGACTGCCTCAATCCCCGCATCGATCAGCTGGTCCAGCATCATGTCCTGATCCTTCCTCCACATCGGGGCGATGAACTTCAGGCCGAGGTCGCCGCATACGATGTTCATCCTGTCCCACTGGTAATCCGACCAGACCGCGCCCGAGACGACGCCGTCCACATCGAGGCCCTCGAGCGCCTTGCGGAGGCCCTCCATGTCGCTGCCTTCCTCTCCCGAGGAATGCCCTATGACCAGCTCCTTCCCCATGGCCTCGGCCATGGCGGGGACGCACCCCAGGTTAGGAGTGTGGAAGAGCCAGGAAGCACGGTCGTCAGGAACGACGTTCACCAGGTAGGGGACCTCATGGCCCCTCTGCTCCGCCAGATAGAGCGAGAACGCGGAATCCTTGCCGCCCGAGAAGAGGGATGCCAGCCTCATACGCGGTGACGAACCTGCGCTATCCTTATATGACTTTTCATCTATGGGCGCCGTTATGCCGGACCTGAGCAATCTGAAGAAAGCGGCCGCCGAAAAAGCTGTGGACAGTTACGTGGAAGACGGGATGACCGTCGGCCTCGGGACCGGCAGCACGGCCTACTTCGCCATCCTCAGGGTCGGAGAGCTGGTGGCCCAGGGCTACAAGCTCAGATGTGTGGCCACCTCGCAGCAGACCGAGGATATAGCCAGGCAGCACGGCATCGAGATCGCCGACATAGACGGCGTCGACAGCATCGATGTCACCATCGACGGGGCCGACGAGATCGACCCGCACCTCAACCTCATCAAGGGCCTGGGCGGGGCGCTCCTCCGCGAGAAGATCGTCGCCGCGGCCACGGTCGCCGAGGTCATCGTCGCCGACGAGACCAAGCTCGTGGAGAAGCTGGGCACCAAGGCGCCCCTCCCCGTCGAGGTCTGCAGGTTCGGCCACGGGAAGACCTCGTACGGGCTCGCCAGGAACGGCTGCCAGCCGACTCTGAGGATGAAGGACGGCGAGCCGTTCGTCTCCGACGGCGGGAACTACATCTACGACTGCAGGTTCCCCGACGGCATCGAGAAGCCGTACTTCATGCAGTCCGCGATCGACACCATCCCCGGGGTGGTGGAGTGCGGGCTGTTCCTCAATTGCGCCGTGTCGGCCGTCATCGCCCATTCGGACGGGACGATAGAAGAGAGGAAGGCCTGAACGGCCGATCCCGAGATCCTATTTGAAAACCGGAAGGTCCTTTCGGGAGGCCTCCCGGAATATTTCATTCCGTTCCGAGCCTTTCCTCTAACCAGGCCTTCAGGACGACGGCCTGGTTCTGCTCCTTGTCTTTCGCTCCGAACAGCAGGAGAACATCCCCGCTCTTCAGATTCTCTCTGACCTCATCCGAGAATGTGCCAGCCTGGGGATTCCCGTCCAATTCCTCCCGGTATCTCCGGGCGAATTCCTCAAAACGGCCGGGGTCGTGCCCGAACCATTTCCTGAGCTCGTTCGACGGGGCAATGTCCTTCGCCCACTCGAACTGCCCAAGATCTTCCTTGCGCTTGCCTCTGGGCCAAAGCCTGTCGACCAGAATCCGGAATCCTTCCGTATCCGGTTTCAGATCGTAGACCCGCACAGCCCTGAGCTGATGATTCATACTCACGATCGACCTCGGGGAACATTTTTCAGACCGGTCCGAATGGACGGCCTTGCTGCCGTCTAAGCGCCTCATACTGTATATAGGGAGCGCGCGACTACCAATCTGAACGGTCCTTCTTTTCCTTACACCATTAAATATGACCTCGGTATAGCAGACCTAGTCGCTCCGGCGTATGCTATAGCATTCCAGCCGAAGAACATTCAAGGTGATACGAATGAAGATGCCTAGGACGATCAAGACCTATTGCCCTTACTGCGGCACCCACACCATGCACGCGGTCGAAAGGGTAAAGAAGAAGAAAGCAAGCGAGCTCAAATGGGGTCAGAGGAGATTCAGGGAGGTCACTTCCGGTTACGGAGGTTTCCCGAGGCCCAAGCCCGAGGGAAGGGAGAAGCCCACCAAGAGGATCAACCTCAGGTACAGGTGCGAGAACTGCAAGAAGGCCCACCTCACCGCATGCATCAGGGCCAAGAAGTTCGAGCTCACCGAGTGATTAACATGGCAGGAAACTTCGTCAAAGTAAAGTGCCCGGACTGCGGCGCCGAGCAGATCGTCTTCAAGAAAGCAGCCACCAAGGTCCTCTGCAGCATGTGCGGATCCGTCCTCGTCACCCCCAAGGGCGGCGACGGCGAGATCTCCGGAGAGGTCCTTGAGGTGGTCGGCTGATGTCCCGTGCCAGTGGCTTCCCCGACAACGGCGAACTCGTAGTCTGCACCGTGACCTCGGTGAAGAACTTCGGCGCATTCGTCACTCTGGACGAATACGACGACAAAGAGGGGTTCATCCATGTGAGGGATGTGGCCACCGGCTGGGTAAAATACATCAAAGACTACGTCAAGGAAGGGCAGAAGATAGTCTGCAAGGTTCTGGGCGTGGACTCCCAGAAAGGCCACATCGACCTTTCCCTGAAGTCCGTCAACGATCACCAGAAGAGGGAACGCATCCAGCAGTGGAAGAACGAGAAGAAGGCAGCGAAGCTCCTCGAGATCGTCGCCGAGAGGCTCTCGGTCGACCTACCGACTGCCTACAAGGACTTCGGCAACACGCTGATGGACGAGTACGGCTCCCTCTACGATGCCTTCGAGGCCGTAGTGGCCCAGCCTCAGGAATTCTCTGATTATTTCAAAGGATACTGGGTCGAGAAATTCGTAGAGGTGGCGAAGGAGAACATCACGCCCCCTGCTGTCGAGATCGACGGCGTGCTCGAGATGACCTCCACGCCCCCGACGGCGCGGTGCTCATCAAGGATGCTCTCCTGGAGGGCCTCAAGGCTGCGGACGGTGCCGACGCCAAGATCACCAGCGTCGGATCCCCCCGCTACAGGATAGTTGTCACCGCTCCCGAGTACAAGGAGGCCGAGGAGATAATGAAGCGCGTCTCCAAGGCCGCCATAGACAGCCTCGTGAAGAACGGCGGTTCCGCGTCCTGAAGCGCGAGAGCAAGTGAACATGGGCTCGCGGATCCGCAGGTGCCCCGGATGCGGGCGCTACACTTTATCGGATTCGTGCCCTAAATGCGGCAGGGCCACGGTCTGCCCGGTGCCTCCCCGCTTCTCCCCCCGACGACCGTTACGGGAAATACCGCCGCGAGACCATGAAAGAGGAGTTCGGTGCTGATGGAAAGTATCGTAAGATTTGACAGCAAGCCGGTCCTCAGGGACCCGATACTGATAGAGGCCCTTCCCGGGATCGGAAATGTCGGGAAGATCGCCGGGGATTTCCTGGCCGATACCCTCAAAGCATCCCGGTTCGCCAGGATCTTCTCCATGAACTTCCCGGCGCAGGTCATCCCGGACGACGACTGCGTCGTATCCATGGCATGCAACGAGCTATGGCATGCCGAACTGCCCGACGGCAGGGACGCCGTGTTCCTGCGCGGAGGATACCAGGCCAACAGCCCCGAGGGACAGTTCGTACTGGCCCAGGACGTGATGGACATCATCATGCCCTACGGGCCTTCGCTCGTGGTCACCCTGGGCGGCTACGGGACCGGCCTCATGGCCGACAGCCCCCACGTCTACGGGGCCGTCACCCGCAAGGAGCTCAAACCGGGCCTGGAGAAGGCAGGCACCGTATTCAACCCCGGACAGCCTCAGGCCGGCATCATCGGTGCCGCAGGATTGCTCCTGGGTTTCGCGCAGATGAACGGAGTGGACGGTTTCTGCCTCATGGGCGAGACGTCTGGATACTTCGAAGACCATAAGAGCGCCCTGGCGGTGGTCAACGTCCTCCTATCTTACTTCAGCATCGCCGATGCCGACAAGAAGGGGCTCGAGGAGAAGGCCAAGAAAATCGATGAGCTCTCGGAACAGGTCAAGGCCGCAGGAAGCGCTGACAGCAGCAGGGACGATCTCGGTTACATCGGGTGAATTGGATTAACTTTTTATATCCCAGCAATATCCCTTGGATAGTCCCCACCTAGCTCAGACTGGCTAGAGCGGCTGACTGTAGAGTGTTCTCGGAGAGATCCGATACAGCCGCTGATATCAGCAGGTCCCCTGTTCAAATCAGGGGGTGGGGACCAATCGGTTATCATTAGGCCGCCGCCCGCCTGGATTTTATACGATGCGTTCTTTCGGGCGTCAGTGGAAATGATCGCAGTGCTCCTGTTGGCCGTCGGTCTGGCCATGGATGCTTTCGCGGTATCCGTCTGCAAAGGGCTGGCCATAGGCAGGTCCTCTGCCCGTGCCGGGATCGTAGTCGGCGCATGGTTCGGGTTCTTCCAATTCCTGATGCCGGTGATCGGATACTACATCGGCGATGCGTTCAGCGGGGCGATAGAGGATTATGACCACTGGGTCGCCTTCGCCCTTCTCGCTGTCATCGGGGCCAACATGATCCGCGAGTCCCGCTCGGGAGAGTCCGAGGACGTAGGGGCCGGGATGGAGTTCTCCGCCATGCTCTTCTTCGCGATAGCGACCAGCATAGATGCCCTTGCCACGGGGATCTCGCTTGCCATGGTGGAGAGCTCGATATGGGCCCCCGCCGCGGTCATCGGGGCCGTCACCTTTGCCCTGTCCTTCATCGGGACCTACATAGGGTGCAGGGTCAGCGGCCGCCTCGGCCCGGCCGCGGAGCTCATCGGCGGGATCATCCTCATTCTGATAGGCATCTCCGTCCCCCTGGAGCATCTGGGATATCTCTGAGGATGCCGTCAGCGGCAGCGCGACAGGTTCTTCATCAGCCGCAGGAAACGCAGCCTCGTCATCGGATTGATCTCGTCGAAGAACGTCCCGATGCTCTGGGAGAAACATGCCAGACGGTCGAAGCTGCCGCTGTCGATGCCGTACTTCTTCCGCTCGGCCGGGGAGAACATATCCGAGACCGTCCTGACCGCAGGATCGCCGACGGTGTCCGGCATCTTGATGACCGATATCCCGGGAGATCCTCTGGAGTATACGGAGAAGACGTCTCCCTCCTCGTCGCCGTTCACCAGGACCACCGCCCTCTCCTCGATCCTCCTGATCTCCTCCAGGGTCTCGGCCATGCCGACGTTGGACCCGCCGAGGCCGTTCACCGGGATGAAGTCGATATGCGCTCCCGATCCGCGGGATTCGAGCTCCGAAGCGAAGCCGTTGAGGATGAAGTACTCCGTGAACCCGATGACGAAGATGATCTTCCTGCCCTCGGGACGGAGGTAGTTCCTGCCCACGGTGAGGCTTTCCAGGACCGGGCGCAGGATGTCGTGGTCCTCGCGGCTCACCTGCATGAAATTGTTGTAGACGACAGCGCTGCCGTTCGGCCTGGGGCTGACGAGGCGGATCTCGTCCAGATGACGGACATCGATGGCCATGGGATTCTGGGTGGCGAGGACGAAGGTGATGCCGGAGCTCTTGCCGAAGTTGCGGATGACCTCGGTGAGGTACCCCACGGTCGAGTAGTTCAGCATGTTGCCGTATTCGTCGATGAGTATGATGTCCCCGGGGAGGTAGTTCTTCCTCCCGAACAGGAACACGAAGAAATCGAAGAGCCAGCGGAATCCCTCGGACTGGTGGTCTATGTCCACCTGCCTGTCCTCCCGGAATATCCCGAACGAGATCTGCGTGGAATCCATGTCCACCTTGAAGGAGTACTTCCCGGTGACCGGGCCGAGGAGGCTGTTGAAATTGTCCGCTATGTCGGTGAGGAGATAGTTCACGTTCTTCTGCAGCGTCCTCCTGGCATCTTTCCCGCTCTTGTAAGCGTCGGCGAGCATGGAGAGGCTGCAGCCGGCGGACCCCAGAAGGCTCAGCATGGTCTTGCTGGGATTCCTCGGATCGCAGACGAGGTCCGAATCGCGGAGCTTGGTGTACTCATAGCGGAACACCCTCTGACTGATGTAGTATCCGTAGCGGTCGCCGAAGTTGCGGGAGACGGACTCGTACGATATCCCGAACACGTCGAACATCGGGTCGTCAGGGTACCTCTCGAGGAACTGCAGGAGGTTGATCCATGAGCGCCCGTACTTCAGCGCCATCTCCGGTTCCTCGGAGAGGACCGCGGCGCACATGTCGACGAAGAACCTCTGCTCCGGCCTCGGGCCCGTTTCCCGGACCGCGTTCAGCATGTCCTCGTCGAAGATCTCCAGGAAACGGATGCCCACATCGATGTACTGGCAGAACTGCTCCCTGGTGATGGTCTTCGATGTTATCCTTATGGGATTGCCCACGTCGTTGTACTTCGGTTCGACGAGCGCGGTGATGTACTCGGAGGCGCGGTTGGTCTCATCGGCCTTCTCGATGACCGCGAGCCATTGCCTGAACAGCTCGAACCCGCGCTTCGATTCGATGGCCTCGATGAAACCCTCTATGGTCAGCGGCTCCGCCATCGCATCGTATCTCCCGTCGGCCACCACCATGCGGAGCACGGGCTCACGCGGGTCGTCGACGAAATCGGTGTAGTCCTCCGGCTGTATGATGTCGCGGTACCAGGTCTCTATCGCCTTGAGGACGTTCGACTTACCGCAGTTGTTGGCGCCTATCAGGGTGACGATGCCCCCGATCATGGTGCGGTCGAGGCCGCGGTTGATGTCTATGCGGACCCGGTGCTGCCTTCCGTCGATGAGGGGGCCGAGGTTGCGGAATCCGGAGACCGTCATGTACCTTGTCTCCCATTTCTCCTCCTCCGTCCCGTCCTCATGCTGACCTTCGGCCAATCATACCACCGATGCCGCCGTTCATATGGGAAGACTGCGATTTAAAACCGCATCTCAGCAGGCATCGCACGGCGCTCAGGATTTGTTGTAGAATGTATCTGCGATGTTCCGGCCGTCCTCTGTGAGGTCGTATTTGGAACCGCGGCCCTTCTTCGAGATCCATCCCCTGGACTTCCATTCGTCGATGAAATGGCGCTGGTAGTACATCGCTTCCTTCTGGAAGTCCGACGTCCTGCTGGAGCCGCGGTTGGCCGAGTAGCTCCAGAGGCCGTTCTCCTTGAGGGCATCGATCACATTGTGCGCACTCACCGGGAGCATGGCGTCGCGCATGTCGCGGTACACCCTGAGGGCGCGGACCAGGCCCTCGTCCGGCATCTTGATGGGGAAATCCGTTATGAGGCGGGGATCGTAGATCTTCCCGGACAGGCCCACCGGCAGGCCGCCGCGGAAATAGAGCTTCTCGATGTCCTCCTCCGGGACGGTGTATTCCTTGGTGCCCACCGTGAACGCGCGGGCCCCGGTCATGAAGGACGCCACCACCGCCGCGGCCGTGAACTGGGCCGGCCCGGAGGAGGCGTTCACCAGCACCCTGTCGCACCCGTCGGCCTCGGCCTTGCTGATGCAGTCCAAGAGGGCCCTGAGCATGGCCGGGAAGTCGTACACTGGGTCCTTGGAATGCTCCACGATGCGGATTCCGGGGACCCCGAGCTTCAGGAGCCTGACCACCTCGGAGTAGAACTTCCCGTAGATGTCGTCCCCGCTGCGGCTGTAATGGAACAGATGCACCTCGTCCGCGCCGTAGAAGGTTACAGGGCGGACCACCTTGACGGTCTCGAAAGCCACACAAGCCAGGACAGCGCACCTCAATGTATCCCTCCGCGGCACCGGATAACGGGCCGCCGACAGCTTCAATATGCCTGCCGCGGGTTAAAAGGGTTCCCGACGCGCAGCGCGCATCCAGCATCTGATTTATTAGCGCGCACGGCGATTCATTGCCTGATGCTCAGGAATGTCGTCAGGATAGATCCGGAGAAATGCACTGGATGCGGGGCCTGCGCCGAGGCCTGCGAAGAGGGTGCGATACGCATAGTGGACGGAAAGGCCGTGGTGGCCGACGAATCCTGCTGCGACGGCCTCGGAGCGTGCCTTCCCGCATGCCCTGCGGGCGCCATAAGCATAGAGGCCCGCGAGGCGGTGCCGTTCGGCGTCCCGATGGTGGCCGGCACCCGCGGCGGAGGCCCCCGCAGGGTCGAGGGCCTCGCGCTTTCGCAGTGGCCCGTCCAGCTGAGGCTGGTGCCGGCGGGCGCCCCGTTCTTCGACGGGAAGGAGCTCCTCGTGGCCGCAGACTGCACCGCATACGCGATGCCCGGCTTCCAGGAGAGGTTCGAGAAGGGGCGGGCCATGGCGATCGGATGCCCCAAGCTCGACCCTCCGGACTGCTGGCAGAAGCTGGCCGACATCATCGGCGGGCATGACATCCGCAAGATCGTCGTGACCAGGATGACGGTGCCCTGCTGCGGCGGCATCGTCCGCGCCGTGAAGGATGCCGTCCGCGCAAGCGGGAAGGACACGGAGATCGAGATAGTGACCATCGGACCGGACGGAAAGGTGAGCGTATGAAGGGAGAGACCATATTGGACAGGATGAGGAAGGGACAGCCGATCGGACGCAGCGATCCGGAGATCGCGGTGCTCGACGAGGCCCTGGACGAAGGGGACAGGCTCCGCACAGAATACAATTCATCAGGCCTGACCCGCAGCGAGAGGAAGGCGCTGCTAGAGAAGATCCTGCATGCGCCCGTGAAGGGGGAGACCAAGGTCGTGCCGCCGTTCCATTTCGACTTCGGGTTCAACATCCGCCTCGGGAAGGACGACATAATCAACTACGACGTGGTCATGCTGGATGATGCCGAGATCGACATCGGGGACAACGTCCTGATAGGGCCGGGCGCGAAGCTCGTGACCGCATCGCATCCGCTGGACGCCGAGACCAGGAGGGAGAACCCGTTCATGTCGTACGCCCAGCCCATCAGGATCTGCGACAACGTATGGATCGGGGCGGGCGCGATAATCCTCCCGGGGATAACCGTCGGGGAAGGCGCCGTGGTCGGGGCCGGAGCGGTGGTCACCAAGGATGTGGAGCCCGGCACAGTGGTGGCAGGAAGCCCTGCGAGGGTGATCAGGAAGCTTTGACGGCGGCCTGAGGCCGCCGAAGGGCGTTCGGCGTTTCCGGAGAGCCCGAGACCATGAACGGAAGCGCCGCCGAGGAAGCGATCTGCCTGGCGTTCAGAAGGCTTCTGGCGGAGATTCCCTACGATAAGGTCACAGTCTCGGCGATAGCGAGGCCAGCGGCCTCTCCCGCCAGACTTTCTACTATCATTTCGGGAGCGTGTTCGGGATCGTCCGCCGGCTCTGCATCGGGCAGGGCAGCCAAGATTGGAGGGAGGATATCGCCGGGGCGTTCAGGGCCGCCTCCGAATAGAGGGACGTAGTGTCCGCCGTCGCCCGCTCGTCGGCCTCTTGGGAGCTTGTCCGCGCCTTCAGGGAGATCGGCATGAGGGCCGGGCGCGCGGCCGCCTACGAGACCGGCCCCGGATACAGGAACCCGATGCTAGCGATTATCTGCGGGCGGGTCTTCGAGGGGACGATATCGTATTGGATCCTCCGGGGGATGGATGAGGATGCGGACACCGTCGCCGGCGAATGCATATGGGCGATAGAGGTCCTGGCAGGGAACTTCGCGGACCGCAGGCGCGGAGATTAATAAACAGGGAAGACCATCGGAAAGAGCATGGCATACGCTCTGGCAGGCCACACCTGGGATTTCATCTACACGGTGTTCGCTGCCATCGACATCCTGGTCATCGGGGCCCTGCTGGCCGCCCGCCGCTCGACCTTCAGGAGGCAGGCCGTCTGGTTCATCATAATGCTGATCAACCCGGTCGTGATGTTCGGAGCGTACATAATGGTCGGGAAACCCGTTTTCAGGCGCCGTTTCAGAGTGTACCGCAACGAGGGGATCGACCTCATCGACAGGGCCATCATGGACAGGACCTCGATGGCCGAGCCCCTGTCGGCCGCCCGCGCCCTCGCCCGCTCCGGGGCCCTGGGGTTCTCCGCGGACAGCTCCGCCGCCTATATCCCCCGGCGGGACCCAGTACTTCGGTTCACTCTTCGGAGACCTCAGGCGGGCGCAGAGCCTCATCGCCATCGAGTGCTATGTCATCCGCAGGGACCGCACCGGAAAGGAGTTCCTGGATATCCTGGAGGAACGCGCCCGCGCCGGTGTGAAGGTCTACATCTCCTTCGACGACTACGGCTACGACGGAGGGGACATGCTGTTCGTGAGCCGCCTGAAGAAATCGGGATGCAGGATATCGTTCTTCCATAACATGAACCGCATGATGTTCAGCCCCAAGAAGAACTGCCGCGACCATCGGAAGACCGTGGTCATCGACGGACGCATAGCCTACCAGGGCGGGTACAACATCGGAAACGAGTACCTGGGGGACGGCCCCCTCGGAGAATGGAGGGACGCTGCCGTCAGGATCGTCGGACCCGCAGGCCGGGAAGATGCTGGGGCTCTTCGCCGACCTGTGGATGTACTCGGAGAAGGAGGATCTGAGGGGCCTGCCGGATTTCGCGGCCGCCGCCCCTGCGGAGAACCCTGTCGCGATGCAGATCATCCCCGGGGACCCGGTGATACCCGAAGAGAACCCGGTGGGCATCGAGTTCCTGACCCTCATCGGATGTGCCAGGAGCAGCATTTACATCGAGACCCCGTACTTCGTCCCTCCGAGGGAGATCCTCAGGGAACTGATGCTCAGGGCGAGGTCCGGTGTCGATGTGCGCATCATCATCCCGGAGATCGGCGATCACCCGTGCGTCTACTGGGCCAACAGGCATTATGCGGACATGGCCATCAAGGCCGGATGCAGGGTGTACGAATACCGCGGAGGGTTCCTCCACTCCAAGACGATCGTCGCCGACAGATTCTACTGCTCGGTGGGCACCGCGAACTTCGACGAGAGGAGCGTCAAGATCAACCTCGAATGCAACGTCCTCATGTACTCGTCCGAGATGGGCATGAGGATGGCCGACGAATTCATGAGGGACCTGTCCAAGAGCACCGAGTACACCCATGAGATGTACATGTCGAGGACCCGCGGCCAGAAGATCAGGACCTTCCTCTCGCTGCTCAACTACGATCAGCTCTGAGGCCCGAACACAGGCCGGATCCGCCCATGCTCAATGTTTTTATCCCCGTCAGGGCGATTCATGAATCATGGCAGCGAAGGCCGATGTCAAGGCAGTGAAGAAGAAGCTCTGGGAGGCCCAGGCCCGCGTCCTGGTGGAGAACCTGAGGGAGAGGCAGTTCGGGGCCGTCTACGTGGACACCGCAGAGGAAGCGGTGGAGAAAGCGCTGGCCATGATGCCCCCCAAATCGTCCGTCTCCTGGGGAGGGTCGATGACCATCGACGAGATCGGGCTTCTCGACAGGGTCAGGTCGGGGCCCTACAAGATCATCGACAGGGCGGAGGCGTCCACCCCCGAGGAGAAGGAGGAGCTCGTCCGCAGGGCGTTCTCCGTGGATTACTACCTCACGAGCTTCAACGGCGTCTCGATGGACGGGACCGTCTTCAACATCGACGGCACCGGCAACAGGGTCGCCGCCATCACCTACGGCCCGAAGAACGTCATCGCCGTGGTCGGGATGAACAAGGTCTGCAGGGACAGGGAGGGTGCCCTCATTCGCGCCCAGGACACGGCCGCGGCGGCCAATGCCGCCAGGTTCGGCCTCGAGGACACCCTCTACACCGAGAGGGACGTCACCGACGATACCCTGGTGACGGACTCGATCTGCAACTTCACCGTGCAGATGAGCTTCTGCCCCAGGAAAGGCAGGATCCAGGTGATCCTGGTCGGAGAGGAGCTCGGTTTCTGAAGCGGCCGAACTGGTCCTTCAGGGCCTTCGCCCCTTTCTTCACCGAGCGGTGCAGGGAGCGCACCCCGGACTTGGTCTGGACGTAAGCGGCCGACGGGGCGTGCTCCAGGAACCTGACGAAGGACTCCGAGCCCATCATCACCTTCCTGGCGGCGATCTTCTCCTCGCCGATCACCAGGCTTCTCCCTTTCTTTATGCCGTCGAGGAACTCCTCGCGGTCGGAGGCCCTCACTGCGGTGACGACGTTGCCGATCTCGTTCAGCATATGCCCGTCGGTGCCTCCGGTGAACCCTATCCCGTAGCGGGCCGCTGAGTCCAAAGCGGCGAGGTTGCTCTCGCGGCTCATCCCGCTGCATATGACCTCGTAGGCATCGAGGCGGCGGGCGATGTCCTCGTCCAGGTAGCCTTTGCGGATGCAGACCTCCACGCCTTTATTGGTGCCGAAGTACCCCATGGGGTGCGCGGCGGAGACCACGCAGTGCCAGTCCTCCTCCTCGACGATGTTCAGGAGGTCCTCCGTGGTGAACTTCCTGAGGGCCAGCCACGGGCAGGTCTGCAGGTTAGGGCGGATATGGCGCTTCCAGAAGTCCTGCAGGTCCTTCGCCTCGTAGAAGTACGTCAGGACGTGGGGCCCGTCGGTTGTGCTGATCTCCATCCCCGGGACCACGAAAACATCCTCCCTGTCGGTAGCGCGCATGGCGCTCGAAATCAGGTTGTGGTCGGTGACCGCGAACCCGGTGCCCCTCTTCCTCGCCAGGGCGACGGCGTCCCCTATCTTGGTGAAGGAATCCGAGCAGTTGGTGTGGAAGTGCATGTCGGCGAACATGTACCCCTCTTCCTCCAGCTCGCGGTACATGGGGGGCGAGAACAGCACGCGCCCCCTCGCGGCGGCCGACGGGGTCAGCGAAGGCAGAGCTTTCTCCATGCTTCCTCAGACTCCCCGACCAGGGCAGGGACGTCCATGGTCGTGACCTTCCTGTCGCGCACCACGATGTCGCCCTGGCACATGACGGTCTTCACATTGGCCTGGTTGAGGGAGTAGGCGAGGTTCGCTATGATGTTCTCCGGAACCAGCGGCCTGAGGTTGGGCGCCTTCCCGTCGAGGACCACCAGGTCCGCGTACTTCCCGGACTCGATGCTCCCGATCCTGTCGGACATGCCGACGGCCTTGGCGCCGTTGACGGTGACGATGTCGAGCAGCTCCTGGGCCGGGGTCACGGTCGGGTCCCACCTGCTGGCCTTCTGCAGGAGGCCCAGCGTCTTCATCTCCCCGATCATGTCGAGAGAGTTGTTGGTGGTGCTGCCGTCGGTCCCGAGCGATACGTTGACCCCGTACCTGTCGAACTCGGGGACCGGGGCGACGCCGCCGGTGGCGAGCTTCATGTTGGAGCAGGGGCAGGACGACACGGACATGCCCGCCTCGCCCATGAGGCGGACCTCGTTCATGGTGAGCCAGGCGCTGTGAGCCGCGACTCCCCTGGGCCCGAGGACGCCGATGCTGGAGAGCCATTCCGCAGGCCTCTTGCCGGTCTGCCTCTTGTGGGCGTTGACCTCGCCGCGGGTCTCGGACAGGTGGAAGTTCATAGGGGCCCCGGTACTGTCGGAGAGCTCCTTCGCCTGCACGCAGGTCTCCTCGCCGCAGACGTACACTCCCTGGAGGCCGACCCCGGGGACGATCTTGCGTTCGCCGGAGAACCTCTGGATGAAGCGGTCGCAGTTCTTCACAGGATTCCCGTTCTGGGTCGTCTTGTCCTCATCGAGGCAGCACCAGCAGAGGACCCCGCGGATGCCGGCCTCCTGCGTTGCCTTCGCTATGACGTCCTCGGAATAATAGAGGTCCATGAAGGTCGTCGTCCCGGACAGCATCATCTCGGCCGCACCGATCTTGGTTCCGAGGGCCAGGTCGGCATCTGTCCTGTCGGCGTCGATCTTGAACACCTTGGCCAGGAAATCATCGAACGACAGGTCGTCGACGACGCCTTTCATCACGGACATGGCGATGTGCGTGTGGGTGTTCACCAGGCCCGGGATGATGATATCGCCCGAGCAGTCGATCTCCTCATCGCCGGTCCCGTTGTACTTCCCTCCGACCTGGACGATCCTCTCGCCCTCCACCGCGACATCGCCGCGCACGACCTCCCTGGCCGCGTTCTGGGTGACGATCCAGGCATCCCTGAAGACTGTGAGCATGCCCGTTAATCGCGGGGCTGGTTTATAACGTGTGCGATAATGTGCATGCTGTCCTCTGGCACATCCGCCCGAACAGGCATTCGATACTCGGAAATAGGGCGGTGCATTAACATCCGGCGACAATGTTCCGCATCACTTTCCTGGGGACCGGGGGCGGCAGGCACACGACGATGTACCAGACGCGCTGCACAGGAGGTATGCTCATAGAGCACGGCGACCCGGCGAAACGGCTCCATGTGGACCCGGGCCCCGGCGCCTGACCCAGATGGCCCGCATCCGCTACGACCTCGGCACCACCGATTCGGTCATCATATCCCACGCCCACCCGGACCATTACTCCGACAGCCCGAGCGTGATAGAGGGCATGACACACGGCGGCTGGGTGAAGCGCGGGCACATCTACGGGAGCCCATCGGTGATCTCCGGAGCGTCCGGGCTGGGGCCGATCGTCTCGAAATACCACCTGGGCCTTGCCGAAGGATATTCGTCCTTCGTCCCCGGCGACACCCTCGACGTGGACGGCATGAAGGTCGACATCTGCAGGGCGAGGCACAGCGACCCCACGAACGTGGGCTTCAGGTTCCACACGGAGAACGGGATCGTGTCATACCTCAGCGACACCGAGTACGACGAGGACATCGGCAGGCAGTACATCGGCTCCAGGGTCCTCATCCTCCCGGTGACCACCCCGCATGACAACAAGATCCCCTGGCACATGTGCACCGACACTGCGGCGGAGATATGCGCCCTCGTAAGGCCGGAGCTCGCGGTTTTCATCCACTTGGGCATCGTCATGATAGAGGAGGGCCCGGAGAAGGAGGCCGCGATCTGCCAGGAGAGGTCCGGCGTCCGCACGGTGGCCGGCAGGGACCTCATGACCCTGGACGTGGGCGGGAGCATCTCCATCGGAGAGAGGCAGGCGTACGGCGGCCCCTACATCCCGTCCTGGGCCCCGACAAGGAAACGCCTCGTCTGAACGGCCCGGCCTCCGGGGATAATATTAAACCAAGCCGATTGATGCACAGCGCATGAACGTCGAGCAGGACGTGCTCAGGAAGATAAGGCCGACCGAGGAGGACCGCGCCCGCATCAAGAAGGCTGCGGACGACCTCCATGACGCCGTGCAGGCGTACATCGACAAGGAGAGCATCGATGCGGAGATCAGGTTCGCCGGATCGTACTCCAAGGACACTTATCTCGCGGACCCGGACATCGACCTGTTCGTCATGTTCCCGCCGTCGCTCCCCAGGGAGGACCTCGTCCGCATAGGCCTCAAGATGGGCGAGGACGTGCTCCACGGCGAGAGGATGTTCGCTGAGCACCCCTACACAACCGGGAAGTACGAGGGCGTCGACGTCGACCTCGTCCCCTGCTACCACCTGGACGGGCTGGACCGCATACAGTCGGCCGTCGACCGCACCCCGTTCCATACCCAGTTCGTCCTCGACAACATGAGCCTCGGCCAGAGGGACGAGGTCAGGCTCCTCAAGAAGTTCATGAAGGGCATCGGGGCCTACGGCGCGGAGCCCAACACCCGCGGGTTCTCCGGGTACCTGTGCGAGCTGCTCGTCATCAAGTACGGCACCTTCGACGGCGTGCTGCAGGCTGCGGCCTCCGATTGGAAGGAGGGGACGTCCATCGAGATCAGGGAGCGCGGGCCCCCCATGATCGGCCCCCTCATCGTCTACGACCCCGTGGACAAGAAGCGCAACGTCGCCTCCGCCGTCCACCTAGACACCCTCGCCCTGTTCATAACAGCTGCCAAAGACTACCTGGCGAAGCCGTCCGAGAAGTTCTTCTTCCCGGTCGAGAGGAAGCCCCTGAGCGCGGAGATGCTCGACGAGATCGCATCCGTGCACGGCTCCAGGATACTGACCGTCACCTTCCGCAGGCCGGACGTCATAGAGGAGAACCTCTGGTCCCAGCTCTGGAAGACCCAGTACGCCCTGGCCAAGAAGCTCGACGATTTCGACTTCAACGTCCTGAGGGCCGTCCACGGCCTGGAGAACGACACGATGACGATCGCGTTCGAGCTCGACCGCGATGTGCTCTCGAAGACCTACAAGCACATAGGCCCCCCCGGTCTGGGTCAAGGCCGCCGACGGCTTCCTCCAGAAATGGAAGAACAGCGAGTACGGGGCGCCGTTCATCGAGGATGGCTCGTGGTGCGTGATCGCGGAGAGGATGTACTTCTCGGCGGTCGAGATGCTCCAGGAGGAGGCATCCCTCGCGGGCATCGGGAGGGAGATGGACCCCGATACCATGAAGATCAGGGGCCACGCGGAGTCCATCGAGGAAGGCGACAGGGCCCTCCTGACCGAGCTCATGGACCCCATGCTCCCCTGGAAGGCCGAGTGACGGCCTTCCGAACGGGATCCGGGGAAAATTATAGGTTCTATAGGCCCGGCGGAAACCCGGGCCTGACCCGAATCCTGAGAAAAACACTGCTGATAAAGAAGATAAAGGGGCCGGATACCCGGCCCCGGTCATGCGCCTCAGTCGAACGGGGCGTTGATGAAGACGATGCAGACACCGAGGGCCAGGATCAGGAAGATCAGATAGTCTACTGCCAGGCTCTTCCCGTCCATGAGGTCGACCCTTATGCCCATCGCACGGTAGAGCTTCTTCATGACGGCCACGAACGCGAAGACGATGACCGTGCAGATCACGGTCGCCACAATGTCGTCGAGCGCCTTGCAGATGAACGACGCGATCACTCCGATGATGACGGCGAAGACGATGGTGATCAAGAGGACCTTGGAAGTATAGATGGACTTGAGGATGAACTCCTTCTCGTCGAAGTCGCTGGGGGTGAAGCTGTACTCCTCCTCCTGCTGTTCCTTGACTAGATGCCTCTTCTTTGCCATTGCGCCCTCCATCCTTCCTTTGCTTATAAATTTATAGCAATCGTTACGCAGCCTCAGAATCGGTCAGAATCGGCCGGCCCCGATTCTGAGGATTATTCGTTTCATTACTATTTTCAAGTAATTCAAACCGGTTGGATGCTTCCGATATATAAACAAAATTAATTACTTATTATATGATATTCATTTAATAATAAAGTGACCCAGATATCAGTTTCGGTCAGAATCGGATATCCCCCGATTCCGCTTAAATACCAAATCCGTGTAATGAGATTCCGAAGTGATTCGAATGGCTGAGAAGACCCTTGAGGACATTCCCGGAGTAGGCCCCGCGATCGCAGACAAGCTTCGCGAGTCTGGATACAACGACGTCATGACCGTGGCGGTCGCGGCGCCCAAGGACCTCGCGGAAGCATGCGAGATCGGCGACAAGAAGGCGATGGACATCATCGAGGGCGCGAAGCTGGTCGCGGACATCGGCGGCTTCGAGACCGGAGATGTCATCCAGCAGAGGAGGTCGGCGGTGACCAAGCTGACCACCGGATCGAAGGCGTTCGACGACCTGCTCGGAGGGGGCCTTGAGAGCCAGGCCATCACCGAGTTCTACGGGGAGTTCGGAAGCTGCAAGACCCAGGTCTGCTTCCAGCTCGCCGTCAACGCCACTCTGCCCGAGGAGAGGGGAGGGCTGGACAGCGATGTCATCATCATCGACTCCGAGAACACCTTCAGGCCCGAGAGGATTGTCCAGATGTGCAATTTCCTGGGTGTGGACCCCGAGGAGACCCTCAAGAGGATCCATGTGGCCAGGGCGTTCAACTCCCAGCACCAGGTCCTGCTCGTGGACAAGGCCATGGAGCTGGCCAAAGAGGTCAAGGTCAGGCTGCTGATCGTCGACTCCCTCACCTCGCACTTCAGGTCCGAGTACCTCGGCAGGGGCGCCCTCGCGGAGAGGCAGCAGATCCTCAACCGCCACATGCACGACCTGCTGAACTTCGCCACCGTGAACAATGCCGTCATCGCCGTGACCAACCAGGTCGCATCCAAGCCCGATGCGTTCTTCGGCGACCCCACCAGGCCCATCGGAGGCAACGTCGTCGGGCACACCGCGACGTTCCGTATCTACCTGAGGAAGGGGAAGGCCGGGAAGAGGATAGCCAGGCTCGTCGATTCGCCCAACATGCCGGAGGGCGAGGCCGTCTTCATGGTCACCGAAAACGGTATTACCGACTGACCCAGTTGGCCTTACGTGAAAAGGAGATTCCTCTTCGAGCTCCTCGGAGAGCTGGGCGACATGCCCCGCGACGAGGTTCTTCAGACCATCCGCACCGAGACCGACGGAGACTGCCTGACGGTCTCCGCCGGCCCCGGCTATGTTGTTTCGGAGTTCCCGGAGGAGAGATTCCCCGACATATGCTCCAGGCTGGCGCTGGCTCATTCGGCCGGAAGGTACCTGTGCTCGGTCGATCCGGGGGATTTCGGCCCCCTGGCGGACGCGGACATGCCGGAAGGGACGTTCGCCGTCCGCCACCTGCGCTTCAAAGGGTTCATGCCTGACGTCGACTCGCAGAAGATGGTCCGCGAGGCCGGCGCAGTGCTGTCCCGGAAGAACGATGTGAACCTGAAGCACCCCGACATCACCGTCGGGATGCTCATGACCGACCGGCTCCACCTGTTCATACGCGATAGGGTCTTCGACGCCGACCTGCTGAGGGAGCGCAAGGTCAGCGAGAGGCCCTTCTTCTCGCCGATATCCCTGCATCCGAAATATGCCAGGGCCCTGATCAACCTGACCGGGGTCAAGAGAGGGGGGACCGTCCTCGACCCGTTCTGCGGGACCGGCGGCATCGTCATCGAGGCCGCGGAAATGGGGATGAAGGCCATCGCCTCCGACTTCGACCCGGAGATGGTGGCAGGCACCAGGGAGAACCTCGAGTACTACCATCTCCCGCTCCACGACTCGAGACCATCGACATCGGCGACATACCAGAGAGGTTCAGCGAGATCGATGCGATCGCCTGCGACCCCCCGTACGGGAGGTCCACGAAGACCGGCGGAGAGAACGTGGACCACATCTACGCGAGAGCGCTCGAAGCGTTCCCGAAAGTACTGACCCAGGAGGGCAGGGCGGGAGTGGTGCTCCCCCATGTGTACGATAACCCGTACATGAAGCTGCAGAAGGTCTACGAGCAGTATGTGCACGGCTCGCTGTCCAGGTTCTATCACATCTACGTGCGCCAGTTATAATAGGGAGGCGGACATTCAACGAGCGTGAACAAGTATCTCCGCCTGTTCAGGTTCGGGAACGGCCTGATGGGCGCGCTCGGGACCCTGATCGCATGCTTCATCGCGATGGGCTCCGACATCGCGGACGAAGCGCTCGATGTGGCCGTCGCCTGCATCCTGGTGATCGTCTTCGTCGCCGGCGGGAACTCCCTAAACGACAGCATCGATTGGGAGATAGACAGAACCGCCCATCCGGACCGCCCGGTGCCCAAAGGAGAGATATCCCCGCGGACTGCGCATATCTGCGGGATCGGCGGGCTGGTGCTCTCCGTCATCATATCCTTCGCCCTGAACCTCGGGGCAGTGATCACCGTAGCGGTATGCGCGGTCCTGATGTACGCATACGAGACCCTGCTCAAGCAGAGGGGGTTCGTAGGCAACCTCTGCATCGCTGTCCTCACCGGCATGATCTTCATATTCGGAGGTGCCGTCGCCGACGATTATTCCAATGTCTGGATCCTTGCGATCCTTGCATTCACCGTCTCCGTCGGCAGGGAGATCGCCAAGGACATCGAGGACGAGGCATCGGACGCCGGGAGCAGAAGGACCCTGCCGATGATCATCGGGAACAGGAAGGCGGCGGTCATCGCCGCGGCGTTCTTCATCATCGGCCCCGCCCTCAGCTTCATACCCCTCGCCTCTGACACGTTCGGCATCGGGTATCTTTTCGTTATCATCCCCGATGCAATCTTTATCTACTGCGCATACTCTGTGTTCAAAGACGCACACAAGGCTGAGAAAATGGCGAAAATCGCCATGCTCGCCGCGCTTATCGCCTTCATATTGGGAGTGCTGTGATGACCGGTCTCAAAGATTACCTGTTCCGTAAGATGGCCGAGGGGACCATTCACATGACCCTTCTCGACCCCGATCCCGTTAAGATGACCCCTGAACACGCCGCGGAGATCGCCAAGAACCTGAAGGAGGCCGGGACGGACGCGTTCATGCTGGGCGGGTCCACCGGCGTCACCAGCGAGAACCTCGGTGCCACGGCCAAGGCCGTCAGGGAAGCGACCGGGCTCCCCACCATCTACTTCCCGTCGGATCCCCGGGCCATCTCGCCTGAGGTCGACGGGATGTTCTTCATGAGCATCCTCAACAGCAGGAACCCCGAGTTCATCTCCCACGGGCACGCCCTGGTGGCCCCCTATGTGGCGAAGATGCACATCGAGTCCATACCCATGGCGTACATCATCATCAAGCCGGAATGAAGGTGGCCGAGGTCACCGATACCGACTGCATACCCCGCGATGACATCGCGAAAGCGGTCGGCTACGCTCTGGCCGCCCAGTATCTGGGACATCAGCTCATCTACCTCGAGGCAGGAAGCGGGGCCGACATGCCGGTGCCGCCCGAGATGATCAGGGCGGTCAAGGAGGCCGTGAACGTCCCCCTGATCATAGGCGGGGGCATCAGGACCCCTGAGGCCGCGAGAGCGGCCAGGGAAGCAGGCGCAGACGCCATCGTGACGGGGACGTTCGTCGAGCAGTGCAGCGACGAAGACCTCCTCACTTCCGTGGTGCATGCTGCGAAGGGCATCTGATATGGCAGACTACAACGGCGGACCGTCATACAACACTCCCCTCTCCCCCACGGGGTACATATGGACCACTCCAGAGGAGCAGCAGGCGGGCATCGACAGCAAGCTCAAGGTGGCCGCGCGCAGGTACCTCTGCCCCAAGTGCGGGAAGGAGTTCAGCCTTTTCCAGTCCAGGGCCGTGGCCTGCAAGT